>NZ_VATA01000103.1 GCF_005870025.1 Poseidonocella sp. HB161398 | reverse complement strand
CCGCGACGTCCTGGCAAAGAGATGCGACGGGGCGGCCACCGCCCTGCGTTGAGACCAGAGCGATCGCAGCATCGCAAGACAGGCAAAGGACATCGCATGATCCGCCGCTTCCCCCTCCTGGCCGCCGCCTCGACGGCCCTCCTCCTCGCCCTCGCCCCGGTGGCGCACGCACAGCAGCAGAAACAGACCTGCACCCAGGGACAGCAGGGATGCTCCGCGCCGCAGAAAGGCCAGAAGGGCCAGCAAGGCGGCCAGCCGCAGCAGGGCCGGCCTGGCGGGCAGCATGACGGCCAGAAGCCCCCGCAGGGCGGGCCCCAGGGCGGACAGCAGGGGAACAGGCCGCAGGGCCAGCCCGGCGGGCCGCAATCCGGTCAGCACGGGCCTCAGGGCGGGCCCCAGAGCGGGCCGCAGGGGGCGCAGCACGGGTCCCAGGGGGGTCCGCAAGGCGGGCCGCAGGGCGGCGCCCAGCATGGCAAGCAGGGCGGAGCCCAAGGCCGGCCCGGCGGGCATCCGGATGCGCCGCATATCGGCGCCAGCGCCCGCGGCGGCCAGCCGGTGCAGCCGCCCGCACATGGCCAGCTGAAGGCGCCGCCGAAAGGCCAGGAGTACCGGGTCGTCAATGACCGCGTCGTGCTGGCGGACAGCGACACGCTGAAGATCCTCGCCGTGATCGGCCTGGCCAGCGCGCTGCTGCACTGAACCTTTCCGCCGGGCTGCCGATGGCGGCCCTCTCCCTGCCGCGCGCCGTCCCCGGGGCGCGGCAGGGACCGGCTGCGCCCTCCGGCGGCGCAGATCTCATGCCGGATCGGGACGCCGCCGCCGCCGGGCGGTAGCGCGCCGTCCCGGGCGGGCGGGCCAGTGCCGTGGCGAACGGGGCCCAAATGCAGGCCGCGGGCGACCGGGCCGCCGCGGTTTCGCGCGCGCCCGGCGCCTGTCATTATGTCGGCAACGCGCATAACCAGACGCCAACCGGCCCGATTTCTGCCTTTTCCTTGATCAAACCGCCGCCCGGCCGCCGCCGGGCGCGCGCCGTTCCGCCGGAAATCCCGGGCGCGGCGCGGTGCCCGGCTCATGCTTGCACGGAGAGGGGCCGCCTCCGTGCGGCCGCGGGCGCAACGGGGCAGGACACGAGGCGGCATGGATCTGAACGGCGTCACCGAGATCGCGAAACCGGGGCTGCGCAGCGAGATACCGCCCTGGCAGGAGGGCGACGGCTATCTGGCGGGGGGCACCTGGCTCTTCTCCGAGCCGCAGCCCGGGCTCCGGCGGCTGACCGATCTGCAGGGGCTGGGCTGGGACCCGCTGGAGCCCGGGCCGGAGGGGCTGGGCATCGCCGCGACCTGCCCGGTGGCCCGGCTGGCGGGGGTCGAGGCGCCGCCCGCCTGGCGCGCCGCGCCGCTTTTCGAGGCCTGCTGCCGCGCCTTCCTCGCCTCCTTCAAGATCTGGAACACAGCCACCGTCGGCGGCAATCTCTGCATGGCGCTGCCGGCCGGGCCGATGCTGTCGCTGGCCGCGGGGCTGGAGGGGGTCTGCGAGATCTGGACGGCCGATGGCGGCACCCGCCACCTGCCCGCCGAGGCCTTTGCGCGGGCGCCCAGGGTCAATGCGCTGGCCCCGGGCGAGATCCTGCGGCGGCTGCACCTGCCGCGGACCGCGCTGGAGAAGCCCGCCGCCTTCCGCCGGATCTCGCTGGCGCCCGAGGGGCGCTCGGGCGCGCTCCTGATCGGCACGCGGGATGCGCAGGGGCTGCGGCTGGCGGTGACGGCGGCGGTGCCCGCGCCGGTGATCCTGCGCTTTGACGGGATGCCGGAACCCGCGGCGCTGGCGGCGCGGATCGAGGCCGCGATCCCGCCCGGCGCCTGGTATGACGACATCCATGGCCGCCCGGACTGGCGGCGGCACGTGACGCTGGATCTGGCCCGCGAGATCCGCGACGAGCTGGCGGAGGTGGCGCCGTGAAGCTGACCGTCAACGGCCGCCCGGAAGAGGCCGCCCCCGCGGCCGGGCAGTGCCTGCGCACCTATCTGCGCGGGCTCGGCTGCTTCGGCGTCAAGAAGGGCTGCGACTCCGGTGATTGCGGCGCCTGCACCGTCCATGTCGACGGCGTGCCGGTGCATAGCTGCCTCTTCCCCGCCTTCCGCGCCGAGGGGGCCGAGATCACCACGATCGAGGGGCTGGGCCGCGGCGCGCCCGAGGGCGTCCACCCGGTGCAGAAGGCCTTCCTCGACGCCCAGGGCTTCCAGTGCGGCTTCTGCACGGCGGGCTTCGCGATGACCGTCGCCAGCCTCGACCAGGGGCAGCGGCAGGAGGAGGACCGCGCGCTGAAGGGCAATCTCTGCCGCTGCACCGGCTATGGCGCGATCCGCGACGCGCTGGCGGGCCGGGTCTCGGCGGGCTGCGGCGGGGCGGGGGCGAGCCTGCCGGCTCCGGCGGCGCCCGAGGTGATCGCGGGGACCGCGCGCTTCACCATGGACTGCGCGCCCGAGCGGCTGGCGCATCTGCGGATCCTGCGCAGCCCGCATGCCGCGGCGCGGATCGTGTCGGTCGATGCCGGCCGGGCGCTGGCGCTGCCCGGGGTGATCGCGGTGCTGACCCATGAGGATGCGCCCGCGGCGCGCTTCTCCACCGCGCGCCACCAGAACCCCGAGGAGGATGCCGCCGATACCCGCGTGCTCGACCCGGTGCTGCGCTTCGCGGGCCAGCGCGTCGCGGCGGTGGTCGCGGAAAGCGAGGCGGCCGCCGATGCCGCGCTGCCCCTGATCGAGGTGGCGTACGAGGTGCTGGCCCCGGTTCTGTCCCCCGAGGCGGCGCTGGCCCCGGGCGCCCCCGCGATCCATCCCGGCGGCAATCTCGCGGCGGAACTCTCGGGCGGCTGCGGCGACGTGGCGGCGGGCTTCGCCGCGGCGGCCTTCACCCATGAGGCAGTCTACGAGACGCAGCGCGTGCAGCACGGCCATCTGGAGACCCATGGCGCGATCGGCTGGACGGACGGGGCCGGGCGGCTTGTGCTGCGCACCTCCTCGCAGACGCCCTTCCTGACGCGCGACGCGCTGGCGGCGCTCTACGGCCTGCCGCCGGAGCAGGTGCGGGTCTTCTGCACCCGGGTCGGCGGCGGTTTCGGCGGCAAGCAGGAGATGCTGGCCGAGGATATCGTCGCGCTGGCGGTGCTGAAGACCGGGCGGGCGGTGAAATACGAGATGACCCGGGCCGAGCAGTTCGCCGCCACCACCACGCGCCATCCGATGAAGGTGCGGGTCAAGCTCGGCGCGGATGCGGCCGGCAGGCTGACCGCGATGCAGATGTCGGTGCTCTCGGATACCGGCGCCTACGGCAACCACGCGGCCGGGGTGCTCTTCCATGGCTGCGGTGAGAGCATCGCGCTTTATGCCTGCCCGAACAAGCGGGTAGAGGGCCGGGCGGTCCATACCAACACGCTGCCGGCCGGGGCCTTCCGCGGCTACGGGCTGAGCCAGACCAATTTCGCGGTTGAATCCGCGATGGACGAGCTGGCGCGGATGGCCGGGATCGGCGCGGCCGAGATCCGGCGGATCAACGCCATCCGCCCGGGCGACGCGATGGTCTCCTACGAGGAGGCGCATGAGGACGTGGTCATCGGCAGCTACGGGCTGGACCAGTGCCTCGATCTGGTGGAGCGCGGGCTCGGGGCGGTGCCGCTGCCCGATCCGGGGCCCGACTGGCTGGTCGGGCGCGGGCTGGCGGCGGGGATGCTCGACACCATTCCGCCCCGGGGCCATTTCGCCGAGAGCCGCATCGCGCTGGCCGCGGATGGCGGCATCGAGCTGGAGGTCGGCACGGCGGAATTCGGCAATGGCAGCTCGACCGTGCATGTCCAGGTGGCGGCGAGCGCGCTGGGGCTCGACCCGCGGGCGATCCGCCTGCGCCAGTCGGATACCGACCTGACCGGGCATGACACCGGCGCCTATGGCAGCACCGGCATCGTGGTGGCCTGCATGGCCACCCATCGCGCGGCAGGGGCGCTGGCCGGGCTGATCCGCGCCGAGGCGGCGCGACAGGGGCTGCCCGACGGGGCGCCGGATCTCGCGGCGCTGGCGGCGGCGGCAGGGGCGCCGCTGGCCGCCACCGGCCGCCATGACGGCACGCCGCGCTCGGTCACGTTCAATGTCCAGGGCTTCGAGATCGCGGTCCATCGCCGCCACGGCACGATCCGCATCCTGCGCAGCCTGCATGCCGCCGATGCCGGGACGGTGCTGAACCCGATGCAGTGCCGGGGCCAGGTCGAGGGCGGCGTCGCCCAGGCGATCGGCGCGGCGCTCTACGAGAAGCTCGTGATCGACGCGGAAGGGCGCGTGGCGAACCCGGCCTTCCGCGACTACCACATGCCCGCGATGCCCGACCTGCCGCGCACCGAGGTGGTCTTCGCCGACACCCATGACAGCATCGGCCCTCTCGGGGCAAAGTCGATGAGCGAGAGTCCGTTCAACCCGGTGGCCGCCGCGCTCGGCAATGCGCTGCGGGATGCCACGGGCCACCGCTTCACTGCCACGCCCTTCACCCCGGATGCGGTCTTCGGGCCGGTCTGCGGCGCCGGGCGGGGCCTGCGCGAAACGACAGGGGAGCACGAAGAGAATGAGCCAGCCAGGCCATAGCTACAAGCTATTCGTCAAGAGCGACTACAGCGCCTTCTGGGCGCTGTTCACCGACAACCTCATCAACCTGCTGGTGCTGTCGGGGATCTGCCAGTTCGTCTTCGGCATGCCGCCCGAGATCGTCTATGGCCGCATCCTGCCCGGGGCGGCCATCGCCATCATCGCCGGGATCGCGGTCTATGTCCTGCTGGCCCGGCGCGCCGCGGGGCAGGCCGGGCGGGATGTCACCGCGCTGCCCTACGGCATCTCGACGCCGGTGATGTTCGTCTATCTCTTCGGGGTGATCGGGCCGATCTACTGGGCGACGGACGATCCGGTGCTGGCCTGGCAGGTCGGCATCGGCGCGGGCTTCATCGGCGGCATCGTCGCGGCGCTCGGCGCGCTGGTAGGCCCGGCGCTGAAGCGGGTCACGCCGCGGGCGGGCATGCTCGGCACGCTCTGCGGCATCGCGCTGGTCTATATCGGCGCCGTGCCGCTCTCGGAGATCTTCGAGGAGCCGCTGATCGGCTTCGCCTCGCTGGCGATCATCCTCTGGGGGCTGGTCGGCCAGTTCAAGCTGCCCTTCAACATGCCCGCGGGCCTCCTGGCGCTGATCGTCGGGGTGGCGATCGCGCTGGTGCTGGGCAAGTCCTCGGTCAATATCGAGGGGCTGGGGATCTATCCGCCGATCCCGTATTTCGGCGACCTGATCGCGGGGATCGGCCATCTCTGGGCCAATCCCGAGCTGTTCCTGGTGCTGATCCCGGTGCAGATCTACAATTTCATCGAGACGATGAACAATGTCGAAAGCGCCGAGGCCGCGGGCGACCACTATCCGGTGGGCATCTGCCAGCTGACCGACGGGGCGGGGACCATGGTCGGCGCGCTCTTCGGCTCGCCCTTCCCGACCACCGCCTATATCGGCCATCCGGCCTACAAGCGCATGGGCGCGCATGCGGGCTACATCATCGGCGTCGGCGTGGTCATCCCGCTGGCGGCCTTTACCGGGCTGCTGGCCTTCCTCGGCAACCTGATGCCGGTGGCGGCGGCGGCGCCGGTGCTGGTCTTCGTGGCGCTCAGCCTGATCTCGAACACCGCCCATTCGGTGCCGCCGGCGCATATGGCGGCGGTCGCCTTCGCCATGCTGCCGCATGTCTCGGACTTCCTGGTGACCAAATGGGGCTCGCTGATGGGGGCGCTCGGCGGCATGGGGGTCGAGGGGCTGCCGCAGCTCGGCGATCCCGCGCTGACCGCCGCGCTCCTGCAGCAGGGGGCGCACTACGAGGGGCATCTGGCGCTGGCGCAGGGGGCGATCCTGACCGGGCTGGTCTGGGGCGCGATCGTCGCCGGGCTGATCGAGCGGCAGTTCAAGACGGCGGGCTACTTCACCCTGGCAGGCGCGGCGATGTCCTCGGTCGGGATCATCCACGGCGCCGGGCTGCATCTGCCCTCGCTGGCGGGCGCGACCGGGGGCTACCTGATCGCGGCGGCGTTCTTCCTGCTCTATCCGCTGGTGCTCGGCGACGGGATCGAGGAGGTCAGCGCCCCGGTCGACGCCCCGGCGGAATAGAACCCGGTGGAATGGGACCCGGCCCCGCGCGGGAGAGAATCGCGCGGGACCGGGGGGCCGGACGGGCGCCTGCGGGTCAGGCCCCCCCGGCCGCGGCTGCCACGACTCCGCGGGCCTTTTCCAGCGCTTCGCGGGCGCGCTCGGGGGCCGGGGCGCGGCCGGGACGGTCGGCCTGGGCGATCTCGACGCTCAGCACGATGTCGCGGGGCAGCGCGGCCAGGAGCCCGGCGAAATCGACATCGCCGTCCCCGGGCATCAGCCGGTTGCCGCGCGCCGTGGCGATCAGCGCCTCGGGCGCGGGGTCGAAGACGCCCGGCCCGTCGCAGAGCTGGGCATAGTGGATCCAGGCCGGATCGAGCGCGGCAATCGCCGCGAAGGGGCTGTCCGAGCGCTGGACATGCAGCGCGTCGACGAGCACGCCCGCCGCCGGATGCGCGACCGCCTGCACGACCTCTGCCGCGGCGGAGACATTCGGGATGTCGGTCCAGGGCATGAATTCCAGATCGGCGGTCATGCCATGGGCCCGGGCCAGCTCGCAGAAGGCGCCGAAGCTCTCGATCATCCGCGCCCGCTCGGGATCGTCGCCGGCCACCAGGATGTTCCTAGCCCCGAGCGCGGCGCCGCGCTCGAGGAAGGGCAGGGTCGCGCGCGGGTCGAAATCCGGCGCGATCCGGACGATCTCGATATCGGCCAGGGTGACGCCGGTCTCCTCGATGGCGCGGCGGGTCTCGGCCAGCACCGCGTCATCGTCGAGCAGGGGATAGGGCCCGTCGGTCGAGGCCGGCAGCAGGCGCAGCCCGACATGGTCGTACCCCGCCTCCGCCGCGGCGCGCACCGCCTCGGGCGGCGCGAGCTCGGCGGTGGTCAGGAAGGCCAGCGAATAGCGGTAGCCCATCATGCCCTCACTTCAGCGGCGAGAAGGGCAGCGGCACGGCCAGGGTCGAGGTCATCTCGGCGCTCAGCCAGTCGGGCCCGCCCTTCGGCGGCCAGATGCCGTCGGCCACGGTCCTGCCGCGGATCTCGGCGCGGTGGTTGGCGCTTTCATAGGGCCAGATCTGGGTGAAGCGGGTCGGCCCGTCGAGCGAGTACATCGCGATCGAGAGCGGCGAGTACTGCGTGCGCACCGGCACCGCCTCGCGCCATTTCCCGATGGTCGGCGCCATGCCGTTCAGCTTCGGCTGGTAGCTGCGGATCTCGTAGACCTTGCCGTACTCGCCCGGCGCGACCGGCAGCGTGAACTCGAGCGGGATGTAGCTGTCCGAGACCCAGCCGCGCAGATGCTCCATGCAGCCGAAGGGATTGTCCGACAGATGGGTGCGGGTCTTCTCGGCGACGAGGTCCTCGGCGCTCTCGAACTGGCGCAGCAGCACCACTTCGTTCAGCGCGCCGATATCGGGCGCCCAGGCGCCCAGCAGCGTGCCCTTCGCCTCGGGGGCGGCCAGCCACTCCTGCAGCGCGGGGGCGGCCTTGGCGGCGGCGAAAAGCTCCGTGCGGAGCGTGACGAGGTCAAAGAGCGGCATGGTAGTCTCCGTTGGCAGATGTCGCGTCAGCGGCCGGCGGCTGCCCCATCCGCCCGGCGGCGGTCAGGGCGGCGATGTAGCCGAAGGTCATGGCGGGGCCGAGCGTGATGCCGCCCGACGGGTAGTGCCCCGCAAAAATGGAACTGAGGTCGTTGCCCGCGGCGTAGAGCCCGGGCACCGGCAGCCCGTCGCGGCCGAGCACGCGGGCGAATTCGTCCGAGTCGAGCCCGGAGAAGGTGCCGAGGCTGCCCGGAACGATCTTCACCGCGTGGAACGGACCGGTCTCCAGCGCGCCGAGCGCGGGGTTGGGGCGGTTCTCCGCATCGCCCTGGACGCGGTTGTAGACCGAGGCGCCGCGGCGGAACTCGCGGTCCTCTCCAGCGCGGGCGCCGGCATTGAACCGCGCCACCGTGTCCTCGAGCACCGCCGGATCCATCCCGGTGCGCGCGGCCAGCTCCGCGAGGGTCGGGGCCGAGACCAGGTAGCCGCAGCGCCGGTAGGGGGCGAGCGGGAAGGGGAAGGGCCGCGCCCAGCCGAGCCCCCAGCGGCGCTGTGCCCGGTGGTCGGCGATCAGCCAGCAGCCCGGCGCCGCGCCTGCGGGGGTCGCGTCGAAGAGCGCGCGCATGAAGGCGTGGTAGCTGTCGGCCTCGTTGGCAAAGCGCGTGCCCTTGCCGTGCACGGCGATGATCCCGGGCTTCGCGCGGTCGATCAGATGCGGGAAATGGCTGAAGCCGCCCTTGCCGTCGGGCACCAGCGAGACCGGCGCCCAGGCCCCGGCATTGGCCAGATCCTCGCGCAGGAGCCCGCCCGCCGCGCGGCCGAGGCGGATGCCGTCGCCGGTATTCTCCCGCGGGGCGGCGGAATGGTGGGCCAGCCCGGTTTCGGTCCCGAACAGCCGCGCCTGCGTGGCCGGGTCGTGCGGGAAGCCGCCGGTCGCCAGCACCACGCCCGCCCCGGCCATGAGCCGGGTGCCGTCCTGGAGCGTGACGCCCGCGACGCGGCCCTCCTCGTGGAGGAGCCCGGCGACCGGGGCGGAGGTGAAGAGCTCCACCCCCAGATCGAGCGCCGAGCGCAGGAGCCGCGCGGCCAGGGCGTTGCCGTTGACCAGCTGCATCGAGCGGCGGTGCCGAACCAGGTCGCGGCCGTGCCTGGCCAGCCGTCCGGCGGCATAGAGCGCCGAGGCGGGGCGCCGCGTGGCGGCGAAGAAATGCTTCATGTCCGCGCCCGAGGCGATGCCCATCCCGGCCAGCGAGATGATGTCGAGCGGCGGGCGCAGCCGGGCGATCCAGGGTCCGAGCGCGCGGCCGTCATAGGGCGCCGCGCAGACGGAGCGGCCGCCCTCCGCGGCGCCGGGGCCTTCGGTGAAATCGGGCACCTTGTTGCCGTCGACCCAGTCGACCGCGGTCTCGTCGCGGAAGAAGCGGATCATCTCGGGCCCGATGGCGAGGAACTGCGCCACCCGCGGATCGCCCGCGCGGTTGCCCATGATGCCGCGCAGGTAGTCCATCGGCGCGCCCGGCGCCTCGGCGATCCCCGCCTCGGTGGCCAGCGGGTTCTCCGGCACCCAGAGCCAGCCGCCCGACCAGGCGGTGGTGCCGCCCAGCATGTCGGCCTTCTCGAGCACCGCGACGCTCAGCCCGCAATGCGCCGCCGTCACGGCCGCCGCCATCCCGCCCGCGCCGGAACCGGCGACGATCAGGTCGTAGCCCGTCCCGTCGACCGGCCGCGACGCCATCTCCGCCGCCCTGATCATGCCTGCTTCCGCGCAACGCTCTCGTCGTACCAGCGCGAGAAGCTGCGCCCGGCGAGGCTGGCCTCGGCGAGGTCGGCCGCGGCCTGCTGCAGCTCCGGCAGGAAGCCGCGCAGCAGCTCGGGCGTCGCCCGTGCGGCCGGTCCGGCGATCGAGACGGTGCCGATCGGCACGCCGGTCTCGGGATGGCGGATCAGTACGGCGATTGCCGCCATGCCCAGCATGAAGCTGTTGGCATTCAGCGCATAGCCGTTCTTGCGTGCCGCCTGCACCAGCGCCATCAGCTCGGCCACGGATTTCGGCGCCGAGACGCCCGCGCCGCCGGATTTCTCCAGCCCCTGCTTCATCACCGCGGCGATCGCCGCGTCATCGTCCATTCCCGATAGCCAGGCCTGCCCGCCCGAGGCGGCCGACAGGTGCACGATCTGGCCGTGCTCCGCATCCGGATCATAGCGCAGCCCCGAGGTCGCCCCCTGCGAGACGCCGACCCAGACCAGCTTCTCGCCATCCGAGAGCGCCATCCGGATCAGCTCCTTCGTCGACTGGGCGAGCCGGTCGAGAATCGGCTGGCTGAGATCGGGGATGCCGGTGCGGGCGAGGAAGCTCAGCCCCGCCGTCGCGAGCTTCAGCGTCAGCCGGTAGTCGCCATGCTCGCGCGCCTGGTGCGTGTAGCCGAGAGTCTCCAGCTCCTTCAGCAGCCGGTGCACGCCCGATGGCGGCAGGTCGAGCCCCTTGGCGATATCCGTGATCGAGGCGCCTTCCGGCCGCTCGGCCAGGTATCCGATCACCGACAATCCCTTTTCCAGTGCGCTGCTCATGATCGCCCCTCTCTGACAGGTACCCGCCTGTATATGGAATTCCGTCCGAAAATGGAAGAAGAATTAAAACTGGAATCAGTTTCCAATTTTTGCCACGATGAGGGCAGGCGGCGATTCGCCGGAGGAGGGCAGAATGGGTGACATCGGCATCAGCGAGATTGCGAAGGGCTACGACGTGGCCGTCATCGGCTCGGGCGCGTCCGGGCTGGCGGCGGCGGTCTTCGCCGCGCTGGAGGGCGCGCGCGTCCTGGTGGTAGAGCGCACGGAGCATGTCGGCGGCACCTCGGCGCTGTCGGGCGGCACGGTCTGGGCGCCGCTGACCGCGACCGGGCAGAGCGTCAATGCCGGGGACAGCCGCGAGAAGGTCTCGGCCTTCCTCGACAGCGCGGTGGGCAATTTCGGCGACCGGGCGATGCGCGAGGCCTTCCTCGACGCCGCCCCCGAGGCGATCGCCACGCTGGAGGCGAAGACCCAGGTGGCCTTCCGCCCCTATCCCAAGCATCCCGACTACGAATGGGACCATCCGCATCCGACGCTGCGCGGCCGCGCGATCGAGCCGGTGCCCTTCGACACCCGCGCCATGGGCCGGCTGCGCGACGCGATCCGCCCGCCAATCCCGGAATTCACCGTGCTGGGCGGCATGAATATCGACCGGGTCGATATCGGCCATCTGCTCAACCGCTACAGATCCCCGGCCTCCTTCGCCCATGTCGCCAAGATCGTGGCCCGCTACATGCGCGACCGCGCGGTCTATGGCCGCCACACGCGGCTGGTCATGGGCGCGGCGCTGGTCGGCCGGCTGCTCGCCTCGGCGATGGATCTGGGGGTCGACCTGCTGCGCAATGCCGAGGTCACGGCGCTCGAGACCGCGGAGGGCCGGGTGGCGTCGCTGCGCATCTCCGCCGGGGGATCGAGCCGCCAGATCCGCGTCGCGGGCGGCGTCATCCTGGCGACCGGCGGCTTCGGCCGCTCCGCCGCGCGGCGCCGGGACCATCTGCCCGCGCAGCTCTCGCCCGACAGCCCGTCCGCGCCGGGCCATGACGGGCGGCTGCACGACCTGGCCGAGGGGCTGGGCGCGGTCTATGGCGAGGGCGCCGACCAGCCGGCCTTCTGGGCGCCGGTCTCCACCCGCACGCGCGCCGACGGCACGCTCGCCGTCTTCCCGCATTTCGTCCTCGACCGCTCGAAGCCGGGCACGGTCTGCGTCGATCTCGAGGGCCGCCGCTTCGTCAACGAGACCCGCAGCTACCACGCCTTCGGCAAGGCGATGCTGGAGGGCGGCCCGGCCACCCGCGAGGCCTGGATCGTCACCGATGCCGCAGCGATCGCGAAATACGGGCTCGGCATGGTCCGCCCGGGCGGCGACGACCTGACGCCCTATCTCGCCGACGGCTACCTGACGGAGGCGGCGAGCCTGGCCGAGCTGGCGGCGAAGACCGGCACCGATCCCGACAGCCTGGCCGCCTCGGTCGCCGCGATCAACGCCGCGGCAGAGGCCGGGGAGGACGCGCAGTTCGGCCGCGGCTCCACCCCTTACCAGCAGCATAACGGCGATCCGAAGGCCGGGGCGAACCCGACGCTCGGGCCGATCGCGGCCGCGCCCTTCTACGCGGTGAAGATCAAGCCGGCCGATATCGGCACGGCCAAGGGCTTCCGCTCTGACACCTCGGCGCAGCTCCTGCGCGCCGACGGCTCGGCGATCGAGGGGCTCTACGCGGTTGGCAACGACCTCAACTCGATCATGGGCGGGACCTATCCGGGGCCGGGGATCACCCTCGGGCCGGGGCTGGTCTTCGGCTCCATCGCCGGCCGGCATGCCGCCGCCCGCGCCTCCATCACGAAAGGACAAGACGTTGCAGCTTGACGGCGAAACCCTGCTTTTCCCGGTCATTGGCGATCCCATCGCCCAGGTCCGCTCGCCGCGCTTCCTGACGGAGATCCTGCACCGCCGCGGCGTGAACGCCATCGTGCCGCCCCTGCATATCGCGCCCGAGGGGGTCCCCGCCGCGATGGCGGCCTTCCGGGGCATGCAGAACCTGCGCGGCCTGGTGGTGACGATCCCGCACAAGATGGCGTCGCTGGGCTATTGCGATGCGGTCAGCGAGCGGGCGCGCTTCGTCGGCTCGGTCAACGTGATCCACAAGGATGCCGCGGGCCGCTTCATCGGCGACAATGTCGACGGCATCGGCTATCTCGACGGCATCGCCAAGCTGGGCTTCGATGTCGCGGGCAAGCGCGCGCTGCTGATCGGCGTGGGCGGGGCGGGGAGCGCCGTGGCCTACGAGATCCTCGACCGCGGCGCCGCGCATCTGTCGATCGCCGATCTCGACGAAGCCCGCCGCGACCGCATCCTGGCCGCGCTGGATGAACGCTTCCCGGGACGGGTCAGCGCCGGGTCCGACGATCCCGCGGGCGCCGACCTGGTGGCCAATGTCACCCCCTGCGGCATGCGCGAGGGGGATCCCTATCCGGCGGATCCGTCGAAGATGCACAAGGGCCAGTTC
The DNA here is from genome assembly GCF_005870025.1 of Poseidonocella sp. HB161398. Classification (GTDB taxonomy): domain Bacteria; phylum Pseudomonadota; class Alphaproteobacteria; order Rhodobacterales; family Rhodobacteraceae; genus Mangrovicoccus. The sequence goes on along the minus strand of NZ_VATA01000103.1, from coordinate 1,282 downwards.
GTGGCCGACGCGATCACCAAGCCCGAGGTCTCGCCGATGGTGGCGGCGGCGCGCGCGCTCGGCTGCGCGACGATGACCGGCGCGGGCATGTTCGAGGCCCAGGCCGAGATCCTGGTGGACTACCTGCTCGGCACGGGGCTGCCCCCGGTTCCGGCGGCAGAGGAGGCGGTTGCGGCCGTCTGAGAGGCCGGGGCCCGCGTGCCCCGGGGGGAAGCATTTAGGGAGGACCCCGATGAGAAAGACAGTTCTTGGACTGGCCGTGCTGGCGGCCATGGCAGGCGGTGCGGCCGCGGCCGATGACAGCTATCCCGCGAAGGAGATCCAGGGGATCATCCAATGGGGCGCGGGCGGTTCGACCGACACGGTGATGCGCTCGGTGACGCCGCATGCGGCCGCGGCCCTGGGCGGCAATATCGTCATGCAGAACAAGACCGGCGGCGTCGGCGCGATCGCGCTGCGCCATGTGCAGAGCCAGAAGGCCGACGGCTACACCCTGCTGATGGGGGCCGAGAACCCGCAGATGTACAAGGTGCTGGGGCTCGGCACCGACGACTATACCGACATGATCCCGATCTCGGTCCTGGCGCGTGGCGTGCCGATCTTCGTCGCCGCCAATGACGCGCCCTATGACACGATGGCGGAATTCGTCGCCTATGCGAAGGCGCATCCCGGCGAGGTCCGCGTCGGCTCCACCGGTCCGGGCGGGCTGACCTCGATCGTGCTGGCGATGCTCACCAGCCAGGAGGACGTGGACTTCACCCGCGTGCCCTATGACGGCGACGGCCCGGCGCTGACCGCGCTGCAGGGCGGCGCGCTCGACGTGATGCCGGTCGTGCTGGGCGCGGGCATCGAGGCGGTCAAGGCCGGGCGGATGAAGGTGATCGGGCTCGTCGACACCGAGGCCAACCCGCTGCTGCCCGGCGTGGCGCCGGTCACCGACGACATCCCGGGCTTTGCCGACTACCTGCCCTGGGGCCCGTTCTTCGGCGTCTTCGCCAAGAAGGGCACGCCGGACGAGATCGTCGCCAAGCTGCAGGCCGCCTATGCCGAAGGCGCGCAGAACCCGGATTTCGTCAAGCTGATGGAAGACCGCGGCTTCATCATCATGGCGGTGTCGGGCGACGAGGCGATGGAGTTCCTCGAGGGCTACCGCTCGGTCTCGTCCTGGCTGGTCCATGACGCGGGCTTCGCGAAGAAATCGCCTGAGGAGTTCGGCATTCCGCGGCCCTGATCCGCGACCCGCAGGAGGCCCCGGCTCAAGGCCGGGGCAGCGCAGTGCGGG
>NZ_VATA01000102.1 GCF_005870025.1 Poseidonocella sp. HB161398 | reverse complement strand
CCGACTCCCGCAGCACGGGCAGCTGGCCGAAGAGGCGGTCGAGCGGGCGCTGATCTCGATCGCACCGTAACGGGTGCAAACATTTTCGACGACGAGGCCCACCGGAGTCAGCGCCTTCATGTCAAGACGTGCCATCGTGTTTATCCTTCTGAACTTACGTCAGAAAAGATAGTCGCCGCGCGTGCGCGGCCTGCATCAAAATTGAGTCAGAGCCAGTTTTGCATGCTATTTGACATTCTGGAGTGAGGCGTGAATGCGCCACTGGTTCGAGCATAACGCCGAACACGGACGGGGCTCCGTGGCGGAACCTTCCGGAAGAGTTCGGAAAATGGGGGTCCGTCTACCGCCAGTTCCGGCGCTGGAATGAGCCATCCGCGCCATCGGTCCGAGCGCGATGGCGAATGCCGGGCTATGGGAGAGCATCCTGCTCTTCCTCACCGGTAGCGACCTCGTTCCCGCCCGTGTCCAGATGATCGACAATGAGGCGCAAGCGCCACTGGTCCGAGCGCAGCGCCGGATGGTGATCCGCGCCCGTCAGCAGGCAGCGGGTTCAAGGGCGGACTCGGAAAGAAGGTTTCCGCCGTTCTCGACTGTCGGGCGGGAAAACGGTCCCGCGGATCGTTTTCTGATCCGCCTTCCACTTCACGACCAGGATCCACCTCCGGGTGAATGGCGGGGGTCCGCGCCATCCTGGCTGCGCGCAAGCCGAACCGGAACAGCATGATCGCACTGGAAATGCCGCTGCGCGGGCTGCTTCGCAACTTCGGCCTGACGGCCGACGCCATCTCGCGCGGCAGGTTCGAGGCCCGGACCCGGGAATCGGGGGCAGGTCCCACGATGCTCGAAACCGTGGCGGACCCCGTGCTGCGCCTGCGCGCGACCCTGCGCCTGGACCTGGCCGGGCTGGAAAAGCGGGTTCGGCACATGGCCTGCGGCGGCTCGGTCCGCCTGCGCCTGGTGGCCATGCCCGGCGCCGGAGCCGTCGCCGCGCCTGCCTGCCGCTCTGCCGTCGACGACGCTGCACGCTTGCGGTCGACGAAGAATGCCGGCCCTCGGCTCGGACGGACGCCCTGTCGCAGCCCGTCCGGCGAGAGGGATGTCCCGGGCCGCATCGCCAAGGCCGGGGACGTGACCCTCGGGCGTGCCCTGTGCCGGGCGGCGACCGTCATGCCGGACCTGGGGCGTGGAGGCGCGCTCCGCACGCGGGCATCCCTCGTCGCCAGACGCCGAGGACGCAAACGCGCAACGGCGGCCCTGGCAGGGCGCATGGCCGTCGTGATGCACCGGATGGGGATCGATGGCACAGCCTTCAGGATGGAGACCGCGCCTACGACCTGACCCCGACCGTTTCCCCTGGCCGATCGCAGGCTCGCGGGGTCCCGGAGGGTCTGCGGACAGGGCAGCAAGACGGCAGCCGGACCGCCCGAGCCAGACCAGCCCGCCGACGGGATCGTATCAGCTGGCTGAAGGCTCTTGGCGACGACAGTGCCGTTACCGGCGGCCCGAGCCTAGTCCGCGTGTTCGGGCGTTTTCGCGGGCTGCATCCGCGCCAGCGCGTCGACGAAGAACGGACGGAAGCCCGCCGGGTGCTCGCTCATCGGGAAATGGCCGAGCTCCTCCATCACCGACAGGGTCGCGCCCGGGATGGCATCGGCGGTGCGGCGGGCATCCTCGGGGGTGCAGGTGAAGTCATAGGCCCCCACGATCAGGTGCACCGGCGTCTGCGCCGTGTCGATGTCCTTCAGCCGCCCGACCAGGCTGTCGTCGCGGGTGTAGAAGCTCAGGTCGCCGCGGAACACGCCCGGCCCCGAGGACATGAACATCCACAGCGTGTTCCAGCGCTCTGCCTCGGGCGCGAAGGGCGAGATATTGGTCGAGACCAGCGCCGCGCCCATCTCGCCGCCATGGGCGTCCGGGCGGTGGAACCAGTCGATATCGTACCAGGCCGGCTGGAAATCCGAGGCCTCGATCGCGACGAAGCCCGAGAACCGCTCAGGATGCCGCGCCGCGAGCTGCAGGGCGATCCGCCCGCCCATCGAGCAGCCCGCCAGCACCGGCCGGTCGAGCCCCAGCGTCTCGGCGACCTTCAGCACGGATTCCATGTAGACCTCGGTGGTCAGCAGGTACTCCTCGGTCTGGAACCCCTCCGGCGGCAGCGACTTGCCGTGCCAGGGCAGGTCGAAGGCGATGATCCGGTGGTCGCAGGTGATCTCCGCGTCGTTGAGGATGTGGCGCCACTGGCGGGTATCGGCCCCGGCCGTGTGCAGGCAGAGGACCGGACGCCCCTGCCCGGCCTCCTCGAAATAGATGCGCTGGCGGCGCCCGGCGATCTCCGCCGTCAGGTAGCGCCCGGTGATGGCCTCGACGGTCATGCCGCGTCCTCCGTTCTCGCGGCCCGGGGCAGCGCCAGGACCTCCTTGATGAAGCGCAGGTTCTTCACCAGCGCCAGCATGTCGCCCAGGATCCGCGCCCGGCCGATCTTCACCAGGGCGAAGATGTCGTGGAACCCGGCCGCGGGGACCGGCTGCCAGAAGGCCTCGAGCGCGGCGCGGTCGGTGACGAGGGCGAAGCGCCAGGGCGTCTTCTTCGACGGTCCGGGCGTCACCGAGACCAGATGGCCCTTCTCGAAGACAAGGTAGATCTCCTCGCCGTCCACCTCGACCAGGACGGTCTCGGAAAACAAGGCGCCGATGCGGTGCAGATGCGGACGCGTTTCCAGCGCCGCCTGAATCTCGCGGAATTTCTCCAGCATGGGTCCTCCTGGCTCTGCGGCCTGCTGCCGCCAAACCTGCGCTTTCCGCCGCGACTTGCAATATCGTGCGGGGTATGCGCCGATACCCTCCCGGGCTTTGCGATTGCTGCGCTGCAGCATAGTATCGCGCAATACTTTTACGGGCATTGGGTCGGCGCGCCGGATCGGCAAACCTGCCACTCGACCGGAAGGCCCGCCCAAAGCGGCATGGGCCCGGCATAAGGAGGAGGCCCCCATGGGCAAGGTCACGCTAGACAACATCACCGACATCGTCATTTCCTCGCTCGGCCAGAACGGCGAGATCGACAGCCGCCAGCGCGAGATCATGACATCGCTGATCCGCCACCTGCACGGCTTCGTGAAGGACGTCCGGCTGCAGCATCACGAATTCCTCGCCGCCTGCGACTACCTCGCCCGGGCCGGCCAGACCTGCGATGACAAGCGCCAGGAATTCATCCTGCTCGGCGATATCGTCGGCGTCGAGGTGCTGGTCGACATGCTGACCAATGTCGCCGATGGCGCGGAGTCCGAATCCACCGTGCTCGGCCCGTTCTACCGCGACAACCCGCCGGTCCTGCCGAAGGGCGCCTCGACCGTGCAGAAGGCCTTCGACACCCAGGAAAGCGTGTATTTCGAGGGCCATATCCGCGATGCCGAGGGCAATCCGCTGGCCGGGGTGATCCTCGACGTCTGGGAGGACGCGCCGAACGGGCTCTACGAGAACCACGATCCCGACCAGCCCGATTTCAACCTGCGCGGCCGGTTCGAGACCGACGAGGACGGCCATTACGCCTTCCGCGCCATCCGCCCCGTTCCCTATCCGATCCCCTCGGACGAGACCGCGGGCGAGCTGCTGCGCTTCATGGGCCACCATCCGAACCGCCCCGGCCACATGCATTTCATGATCGCCAAGGACGGCTACCGGACACTGATCAGCCAGATCTTCGACAGCTCCTCGGACTGGCTCGACAATGACAGCGTCTTCGCGGTCAAGGACAGCCTGGTCGGCGAGTTCGTCCCGGCGCCCGGGGAGCTCGGCACCGATCTCTACGTGAAATTCGACTTCGTGCTGGCCCGCGCCACGGCGGCCGCCTCGCTCGCCGCCGAATAGACAGTCCCATAGGCGCAACGGTCGCGGCCCCCGGCGGAGAGGATCTGCCGGGGGCCGCGCGTTTTCCGCTGTCCGGGCCTCTGGCGCGGGACGGCGATCCGGGGCAGTCTGCGCCTGCTGACGCCCCGCGGGAGACCGGACGTGAACCTCAAGCAGCTCAAGTACTTCATGGCGGTGGCCGAGGAACTGCATTTCGGCCGCGCGGCCGAGCGGCTCGGCATCGCCCAGCCGCCGCTGTCGCGGCAGATCAAGCAGTTCGAGGAGGATATCGGCGCGCTGCTCTTCAACCGCGGCCGTTCGGCGATCTCGCTGACCCAGGCGGGCGAGCGGATGAAGGCCCGCGGCGAGCAGATCCTGCGGCTGATCGCCGATACCGAGCTCGAGGTGCGCCGCCTCGGCCAGGGGGCCGAAGGCCGGCTGCGGGTCGGCTTCGTCGGCTCCTCGACCTACGGCATCCTGCCCAATATCGTGAAGTCCTTCCGCGCCCACTATCCGCAGATCAGCCTGTCGCTGCTGCCGATGAACAATGCCCAGCTGCACCGCCAGCTGGTGGCGCGCGAGATCGACCTGGCCTTCGCCCGGCCGGCGCTGAAGGATGCCGAATTCGCCAAGATCCGCCTGATGGACGAGCCGCTGGTGCTGGCGGCGCCCGACACGTTCGATGCCGGGCGCGGCGACCGGGTGGCGCCGGGCGACCTGGAGGGGCGCAATGTCGTGCTCTACCCGGAATTCCCGCGGCCGAGCTACGCCGATTTCGTGCTGGAGCATTGCGCGGCGCAGGGGCTCGACATTCCGGCCGCCTGCCGCGTCTTCGCGATGGATCTGCAGACCTCGCTCAGCCTCGTGGCGATCGGCGAGGGCGTGTGCATCGTCCCCGCCTCGGTCTCCACGGCCAGCCGCAACGGCATCCGCTACCTGCGCTTCGAGCCGGAGCTGGGCAGCACCGAGCTGTCGCTGAACTACCGCATCGACGAACAGGGCGTGCATGTGCGGAACTTCGTCCGCATCGCCCAGTCCGTCGCGCGGAAGCTGGTCTGAACCGGGCGGCGCGCTATTCGGCGACGATGCCCGCGGCCGCGGGTCCGGGACGGCCGCGGCGGTAATAGGCGGCCTTCTCCTCGTCGAGCGTGACGCCGATCCCCGGCCCTTCGGGCAGCAGGATGCGGAAATCCCTCACCTCGAGCGGCTTGACCAGGATCTCGTCGGTGAAAAGCAGCGGCCCGAAGAGCTCGCAGCCCCAGTCCCAGCGCTCCACCGTGCAGAAGAGCTGCAGCGCCGCCGCCGTGGCCACGCCCGATTCCAGCATCGTGCCGCCATAGAGACCGATCCCCGCCGCCTGGGCGATGGCGATCACCTCCGCGGCCGGGGCCAGCCCGCCCGATTGCGCCACCTTCACCGCGAAGGCGTCCGCGGCGCGGTCGGCGGCATGGCGCAGCGCGTCCACCGGGCCGTTCAGCGCCTCGTCCGCCATCACCGCGATGGAAGAGCCGTCGGTCAGCGATTTCAGCTGGTCTCGGAAGCGGCCGTCGATCGGCTGCTCGGCCATGGCGACGCCGATCTCCTCGAGCCCGCGCAGCCCGATCCGCGCGGTCTGCAGGTCCCAGGCCTGGTTGACGTCGACCGTCAGCCGCGCCCGGTCGCCCAGCGCCGCCGCAATCCGGCCGACATGGGCCAGGTCGTCCTTCAGCGCGCGCTTGCCGATCTTCAGCTTGAACTGCCGGTGGCGCCGTGCCGCCAGCATCTCCTCGGCCTCCTCGATGTCGCGCTCGGAATTGCCCGAGGCCAGCGTCCAGGCCAGCTCGATCCCGTCGGTCACGGCGCCGCCGAAAAGCTGCGCCACGGACACGCCGAGCCGCCGCCCCAGCCCGTCCCAGAGCGCCATCTCCACCGCCGCGCGGGCGATCGGGTTGCCGCGGACCGACTTCTCGATCAGCCGCCGCGCGGCCGAGATATTGTCGCCGTCGCTGCCCTGCAGCGCGGGGGCGATATAGCTGTCGATCGCCGCCTTGATGCTTTCGGGGCTCTCGGTGCCGTAGCTCAGCCCGCCGATCGACGTGCCCTCGCCCAGCCCCTCGGAGCCGTCGGAAAAGCGGATGCGGACCAGCACGATGGACTGGACCGTCATGGTCGCCATCGAGAGCACGTGGCCCCGGATGGTCGGCAGATCGATGATCTCGGTGGTAATGCGGTCTATCCTGGTCATGTCCTCGGTCTTTCCTGGCCGGTCGCTGTGCTGCAGAATGGCCCGCCGGGGCGGTCCCAGTCCAATACCGGAAGGGTCTCGGGCAATACCCCGCATTCCGGCCCGGAATGGGACATCCTGTCCGCGCAACGGCGCTTGCCCGCGGCGCGGCACGGCGCTAGCGCTGCGCCGCGGCAGCCGCTCCGCGCAGGACGGGGCGGGCCGGGCAGAAGGTTCCTCCCCCCGTGATCCTCCGTAAACGTCCCAGCATGTTCGGGCTCTTCTTCGTGCTGAAGGGCTCGATCATCCAGCGCATCTGGATCCAGGTGCTCGCCATCGTGGCGATCTCGGTCGCCGTGGTCGGATTCCATCGCAGCGTGCCGGGGATCGTCCCGTCGCTGGACCCCTCGCCCTTCGCGCTGATCGGCATCGCGCTGTCGATCTTCCTCAGCTTCCGCAACGGCGCCTGCTACGACCGCTGGTGGGAGGCGCGCAAGCTCTGGGGGCTGATGATCCAGACCTCCCGCGACCTGTTGCGCCAGACCGTCACGCTCGAGGGCAGCGAGGAGCGCCGCCGCCTGCTGCTGCCGGTCGTCGACTTCGCCCGGCTCTCGGCGGCGCAGCTGCGCGGCAGCCAAGGCCCCCGCAGCGCCGACGACGCCCTGGCCGAGACCGGCCGCACCGTCTCGGAGCTCGAGCGCAAAGGCCGGCTGACCACGGTCGAGGCCTTGGTGCTGCACGAGAGCCTGAACCGGATGTCCCAGGCGCTGCTGGGCTGCGAGCGGCTGGCGAGCACGCCGGTGCCCTTCGCCTATACGCTGCTCCTCCACCGCACGGCCTATATCTACTGCACCATCCTGCCCTTCGGCTTCGCCGACACGCTGGGCTGGGTGGCGCCGCTGGCCGCCGGGCTCGTCGCCTATGCCTTCTTCGGGCTCGACGCCCTGGCCGAGGAGCTGGAGGAGCCCTTCTCGGACAAGCTCAACGCCCTGCCCCTGACCGCCTATGCGACCTCTGTGGAGATCGCGCTGCGCGGCGGGCTCGGCGACCGCGACCTGCCACCCGTGCCGACGCCCGTCGGCTTCGTGCTGCGCTAGAACGCGGAAGGCCCGGGGCGCGCGTGCATCCGCGTCCCGGGCCGGTCTCCGTCTCCGTGTCGTCCGCTCAGGTGGCGACCGCCTCCGGCACCGCCATGCGGCGGGCATTGGCGAGCCCGAAGACCGCCATCGCGATGGCCGAAACCGCGGCCGGGATGGCGAAGATCAGGAAGTTCTGCTGCAGCGGGTACCGCTGCGCCAGCAGGAGCCCGCCGATGGTTGGCCCGGCGATGGCGCCGATCCGCCCCACGCCCGAGGCCCAGCCGAGCCCGGTGGAGCGCACCGAGAGCGGGTAGAGCTGCGCGACCGAGGCATAGAGCAGGATCTGCGTGCCGATCGTCGTGGCGCCCGCCACGAAGACCAGCGCGAAGAGCACCGAGGCCGGCGGGGTCGAGCCGATGAAGGCGATCGACAGCGCGGCCAGCACGAAGAAGCCGACCACCACTTTCGGCAGCCCGAACCGGTCGCCCAGGCGTCCGCCCAGGATCGCCCCGGCCATGCCGCCGAAATTCAGCCCGAAGAGGTTCAGGAGGCTCGCCTTCTCGGCATAGCCCGCCTCCTGCAGCACCTTGGGCAGCCAGCTCGACAGCAGGTAGACCAGCAGCAGGCAGCAGAAGAACGAGGCCCAGAGCATCGCGGTGGGCACCAGCCGCCGGTCGCGGAAGAGCTCGGCGATGGAGGCGGAGCCGCCCTTGGCCTCGTGATAGGACAGCTCGTCCGCGGGGCCGAGCTTCAGCGCGGGGTCGATCTGCGCCATGATCCCGCGCGCCTTCTCCTGATGGCCCTCGCGGATCAAGAAGCCCAGGCTCTCGGGCAGCTTCCACAGGATGAAGGGCAGCAGCGCCAGCGGCAGCGCCGCGACGAAGAACATCGGCTGCCAGCCATGGACCGGGATCACCCAGATGCCCAGCATCGCCGCGACCATGCCGCCGACCGAGTAGCCCGAGAACATCAGCGCGACCATGGTGGAGCGCAGCCGCTTCGGCGCGTATTCGTTCATCAGTGCCACGGCATTCGGCATCAGCCCGCCGCAGCCAAGCCCGGCGATGAAGCGGAAGACCTTGAACTGCTCGGGGGTCTGGGCAAAGCCGGTCAGCAGTGTCGAGACGGTGAACAGCAGGAAGCTGACCGCGATCCCCTTCTTGCGGCCGAGCCGGTCGGCGAGCGGACCCAGCGCCAGCGCGCCGAACATCATCCCGAAAAGCGCCCAGGCCTGCAGCGCCCCGGCCTGCGGCTTGGTCAGGCCCCATTCGCCGATCAGCCGCGGCAGCACGGTGCCCGCCACGAAGACGTCATAGCCGTCCACGATCAGCAGCAGCCCGCAGAGCGCCACCACCATCCACTGGAACCGGCCGAACGGGATCCGGTCCATGTGGTCCGTCACATCTATCTTGCGCATCTGTCTCCTCCCTATGGGTGTTCGCGCGTCGAGAATTCGCATTGCCCGGCGGCCCGCCTCCCGCGGCCGCCGGGCCTGTCCGGCCGCTAGCCGGTATCGCCGCCCGCGACGGGCAGCACCGATCCGGTGATGTAGGAGGCCTCGTCCGAGGCCAGGAACAGGATCGGCGCGACCTGCTCGGCCAGCGTCCCGTAGCGCTTCATCAGCGCCGAGTCCGTCACCTGCCCGACCACCTCGGCCATCCAGGCCTGCTCGTCGGAATTGTCGCCCTCGGCATTGCGGGGCACGCGGCGCGCGGGCGCCTCGGTGCCGCCGGGGGCGGTGGCGACGACGCGGATGTTCTGCGGCGCCAGCTCCATCGCCAGCGCGCTGGTGACCGCGTTCACCCCGCCCTTGGCCGCCGAATAGGGCACCCGGTGGATGCCGCGGGTGGCATTGGAGGAGACATTGACGATCGTGCCGCCGCCGCGGGCGAAGAGATGCGGCAGGACCGCGTGGCAGCAGTTCAGCGTGGGCATCAGCGAGCGGCGGATCTCGGCCTCGATCTGGGCGGGCTCGAATTCGGCGAAGGGGCGCATGCGGATCGCGCCGCCGACATTGTTGATCAGGATGTCGATCCCGCCGAAGGCCCCGGCCGCGCAGGCCATGGCCGCGGCCGCGCCTTCGTGGGTTTCCAGATCGGCCTCGAAGGCGCGGGCCCCGGGCCCGGCCTCGGCGGCGACATCGGCGACGAAGGCCGCGCGGTCGACGAAAAGCACCCGCCCTCCCTCGCGGGCGGCACGCAGCGCCACCTCGCGGCCGATGCCCTGCGCGGCGCCGGTGACGACCATCGCCTTGCCGGCGAAGCGGCCCTCGAAGGCCGGCGCGGCCTTCAGGTTCGCGAAAGGCGCAGTCATGCCGTGGCCTTCAGGACGGCGTTCGGCGTGAACTTCTCGTAGTGGAAGCTCGCGGGCTCGATGCCGTTCTCGGCAAACCAGCCGCGCACTGCGTCGACCATCGGCGGCGGACCGCAGAGATAGGCGTCGAAGCCGCCCGGCTCCAGCAGCTCGCCCGGCATGTGCTGGGTGACCCAGCCCTTGCGCGGATGCGCCGACCCCGCATCGGCCACCACGGTCGCGTAGCTGAACCATGGCAGGCGGGCGGCATAGGCCTCCAGCGCCTCGACCAGCACCAGATCCTGGTCGCGGGTCACGCCGTAGACCAGGTGGATCCGCTCCTGGCTCTCCTGCCGCGCCAGCACTTCGAGCATCGACAGGAACGGGGCGAGCCCGGTGCCGCCGGCGAGGAAGAGGAGCGGCCGCGACACCTCGCGCAGGTAGAAGCTTCCCATCGGGCCGGTGACGGTCAGCGCGTCGCCGGGCTTTGCGCGGGCCAGGTAGCTGCCCATCACCCCGTCGGGGATCTTCTTGATCAGGAACTGCATCCGCCGCTCGCCCGGGGCCGAGCTGAAGGAGTAGGAGCGCGCCAGCCCCGCGCCCGGCACGTCGATATTGACATACTGCCCCGGCAGGAAGTCGGGCGCGGCCTCTGTCTCCAGCTCCAGCACCACGGCGGCATCCGCATGCGGCGCGATCTCGGCGACGGTGGCCTCGAAGCCCTGTGGCGCGATCTTGCAGGCGGTCGAGGCCACCGGCACCGACAGGACGCAGTCGCTCTCGACCGTCATCTGGCAGGTCAGGACCAGCCCTCCGGCGGCCTCGTCCTCGGTCAGCGCCTCGTCGATATAATCGTCGCCCAGCTCGAAGCGGCCCGACTCGGCGCGGCACTTGCAGGTGCCGCAGACCCCGTCGGAGCAGTCCATCGGCAGATTGACCTTCTGGCGGAAGGCGGCGTCAAGCACCGTCTCCCCTTCGTTGCAATCGACGAACCGGGTCACCCCGTCCTCGAAATTCAGCGCAATGCGGTAGGACATGCGCGCCTCCTCCTGTTCGGCTTGGGCGGGGTCAGACGTGGTAGACGTCGATGACCTGGCGGATGTAGTCGTTCTTCAGCACGATCTTCTTCGAGCAGATCAGCGGCCCTTCGGACGTGACGCGCAGCGTGGCGAAGATGGTGCCGAAGAACTGGTCGGTGACCTTGTAGCGGTGGTTGAGGGTGAGGAAGTTGTAGCGAAGGTCGATCTCTTCGCCGCGATCCTCCAGGATCTCCACGTTCAGCACGCTGTGGCTGGTGCGCGGCTCCGGTGTCGAGGCGCCCGAGCGCTCGGTCTTGATCCGGAACACCCGGTCCTCCAGCCCGCCGCGGTCGGGATAGTAGATCAGCGAGATCTGCGACTGCGGGTCCTCGGTGATCTGGTCGTCATCGTCCCAGGCCGGCATCCAGTAGTCGCAATCCTCGGCATAGAGCGTCAGCCACTCGTCCCATTGCCGGTCGTCGAGAAGCCGCGCCTCGCGGTAGAGGAAGGCGCAGATGGCGTCATGGCCCAGGGCGGGGCGGTGCACGATGGTCATGGGAACTCTCCTTATTCGGCGGCCAGAGCGGACGGGCCGCCTGCGGTTTCCTCGGCCAGGGCCTTCTTCATGGTCTCGACCCAGTAGGCGTGCTGGCGCACGAAGAGCCCCTCGTCCTCGGAGCGCTCGCCCGAGAGCTGCGGGGTCAGCCCCATCGCCCGGGCGTTGTCGTCCGGCCCCTCGATCCACAAGGGCGCGCCGCGGCTCATGTCGTTCCATTGCGCGGAGATCCCGGCATAGCCCTGCTGGCAGGCGCGGAACTCCTCCAGGTCGTCGGAGGTGCCCATGCCGGAGACGTTGAAGAAATCCTCGTACTGCCGGATCCGCGTGGCGCGGTCCTCGGCGCTCTCGCCCTTCGGCGCGAAGCAGAAGATGGTGATCTCGGTCCTGTCGACGCTGATCGGCCGGGTGACGCGGATCTGCGTCGAGAACTGGTCCATCAGGAAGACGTTGGGATAGAGGCACAGGTTGCGCGTCTGGCGGGTGATGAAATCCGCGCGGGTCTCGCCATGGCGGGCGATCAGGTCGTCGCGGCGGTTCCAGACCGGGCGCACCTCGGGGTTCATCGAATTGGTCCAGAGCAGGATATGGCCGTTCTCGAAGCCGTAGACCCCGGCGACCGACTTGCTCCAGCCATTGGCGTCGACCGCCTTGGTGCCCTCTTCCTTGCGGCGACCCATCGTGGCGGCGTAGTTCCAGTGGACCGAGCTGACATGGTAGCCGTCGCAGCCATTCTCCATCTGCAACTTCCAGTTGCCGTCGTAGATGTAGGAGGAGTTGCCGCGCAGCACCTCGAGCCCCTCCGGCGCCTGGTCGGCGATCTGGTCGATGATGACCCTGGTCTCGCCCAGGTAGTCCTCGAGCGGCGCGACATCCGGGTTGAGGCTGCCGAAGAGGAAGCCGCGGTAGCTGGCGAAGCGCGCCACCCGGGTCAGGTCATGCGAGCCGTCCTTGTTGAACTGCTCCGGGTACTGCGTGGTCTTGGCGTCCTTCACCTTCAGCAGCTTGCCGGAATTCGCGAAGGTCCAGCCATGGAACGGGCAGGTGAAGCTGCCCTTGTTGCCGTGCTTGCGGCGGCAGAGCATGGCGCCCTTGTGGGCGCAGGCATTGATCACGGCATGCAGCTCGCCCGCCTTGTCGCGGGTGACGATCACCGGCTGGCGGCCGATCTGGGTGGTGTAGTAGTCGTTCGGCTCGGGGATCTGGCTCTCATGCGCCAGGTAGACCCAGTTCGCCTCGAAGATGTGCTTCATCTCCAGCTCGAAAAGGTCGGGATCGGTGAAGATGTCCCGGCGGCAGCGGAACCGGCCGGTCTCCTTGTCGTCTTCCACGGCGTGTGCCAGCAGCTCGCCCAGATCGCGGGCCTTGTCGATGATCGCGGACATGCGTCTCTCCTTCCGGGATCAGCCCATGGCGGGGTCCCGGTCCTCTGGATTGCGGAAAATGGGGTCGCGGCGGCGCCGGTGGCGGGCGCCGGGAACGGTCAGGCCCGGCCGGGCGGACCGCGTCGGATGGCACTGGGCCGGAAATGGCTGCGCATGGCTGTCTCCTCCTCTGTCCTCTCCCCTCGCGGATCCCGCGCCTCTCCTCCTCCGGACAGGGCCTGCGGGTCCCTCCCTGCCGCGCCGGGCGGCGGGATCGGGGCCTTGCAAGGAAAGGTTGCACCCGTCCGGCGTGCCAAGTCCAAGACCGTTTCAGTCCGCTACTATACCCTGAAGGTATGAAAGCGCGAAAATCACCCTTGATTCAGACGTTTTTGCGCTGCAGCATACCCTTGAGGACGGGTGCGGGAGGCACCCCGGAGGAGGAAGGACCATGGATCTGCGGCAGCTCCGCTATTTCGCCGCCGTGGCGGAAGAGCGCAATTTCACCCGCGCGGCCGAGACGCTGAACATCGCCCAGCCGCCCCTGAGTCGCCAGATCCAGCTCCTGGAGGAAGAACTCGGCGTGACGCTGATCCTGCGCGGCAGCCGACCCCTGCGGCTGACCGATGCCGGGCGGCTCTTCCACGAGCAGGCGCTGCAGGTGCTCGGCCGGGTCGAGCAGATGGCCGAGGCGACCCGCCGCGTCGGGCGCAGCCAGAACAGCGTGGTGAAGATCGGCTTCGTGCCCTCGACGCTCTATGGCGGCCTGCCCTCGCTGGTGCGCAAGATGCGCCATGCCTCGCCCGGGCTCGAGATCCGGCTGGTCGAGATGGTCTCGCTGCAGCAGATCCACGCGCTGAAGGAGGGCCGGATCGATCTGGGCTTCGGCCGGCTGCGCCACAGCGATGCGGCCGTCACCGGCCTCGTCCTGCGCGAGGAGCGCCTGGCGGTGGCCCTGCCCGAGGGCCATGCCTTCGCCGCCTCCGCCGCCGCGCTGCCGGTCAAGGCGCTGGCCGGGCAGAAGCTGATCGTCTATCCCAAGGAGCCGCGGCCGAGCTATGCCGACCATGTGCTGCAGCTCCTCAACGGCCACGGCGTGCGGCCCTCCGAGCTCGAGGAGGTCAGCGAGCTGCAGACCGCGCTCGGCCTGGTGGCGGCCGAGGTCGGGCTCTGCGTCGTCCCGGCCTCCGCGCGGCGGCTGCGCGCCGATATCCGCTACCGCATCCTCGAGGGCGCGCAGGCGACGTCGCCGGTGGTGCTGAGCCACCGCGCCAGCGACTCCTCGCCCTATGTCGCCCTGGTGAAGCGGCTGATCGAGGAGATGTACGCCGAGAACCCGCCATGGCTCGCCCCCGAGGACAACCTCTCCGTCCATGGCAGCTTCGACACGACGGGCTAGCAGGCTGCAGAGATAGTCAGGCGCATGGAACGGCATGCGACGTTCTGCGGGCGGCCACGCAACTTTCCGGCGCTTTCTTGCCACGAGGGGCGCTGTCGCGCAAATCAGCTGGCGACCGCAGTTCCCCTTTCCCCGGACACATCTATCCTGCGGCCACGGTCATCGGGATGCCGAGGGCCGTGAAGCGGTTCATGAATGAGCGGCCAGCGCCATCGGTCAGAGCGTGGCCGCGAATGCGCGGAGCTGGACCTCGGCAACCTGGCGGTCGAAGGTGAGGCCTCGACCGCCATCGGTCCGAGGCCGATGCCGAACGGAGATCAGCCTCTGGCCCGGCAGCTTCACGCAGGTCATCCAATCGCCGGGGAAAAGGTCTCCCGGACCTTTTCCTGATCCGGCTCATATCTCCACCCTGCTGCGACGGTGGTAGCCGC
>NZ_VATA01000101.1 GCF_005870025.1 Poseidonocella sp. HB161398 | reverse complement strand
CCAGCGACAATCAGGATGATACCGTCACAGATGTCGCGACATAGAATCTTATCCTGATTGTCGCGCACCTCTCACCCAGATTGACGCGCTATACCGTCACCACGGCCGGAAACGCGATCATCGGCTGTCCACCACGGAAAGAAGGCGGGCCAGCGCCTCCGGGCACACATTGGCCGGAACCGCAACGCAGCGCCCGTTCCTCAGGGTGATCTCCACCCGGGCTTCCGGGTTCGGCGGCACGGGTGCTGGGGAAGCAGTGCCCTGCGGATCGGCGGCAATCGTCAGCGGGATGAAGGCGGGCGAGCCTGCGCCGCCGAGTTCGCCGTTCCGGTACTGCCGCCGCCAGATGGTCAGCAGCGACCGCGAGATGCCGTGGCGTCTCGCGGTGGCGCTCACCTGGCGATGGCCACGCAAGCTCTCCTCGACGATGCGGGTTCGGGCATTCCTTCGGACCGGTGGCAGTCACGCCCTCACAGTCCGCGTCGTCCCAATGCCGTCGGCGAACGCCGTCCGCCGCTGACAGGACTTCAATCTTGGGTTCGAATATAAGGTCGCGCATAAGGTCGGACCTATCACCGAAGCGCCAAACCCGTCAGGCGGCCCTCGCCGGATGAATACGCCGAATACCACGAGACACGCGATGAACATCAGCACAGCGCGGCGACAGCCCGGCTGGCGAAGGAAGGCAGTTGCCGAAAGTCCGGCTCTGCCATGAGCCCACGCCCAGCTTGCCCGGTGTGATTGACTTGTTCGAACTGGCGAGCACATAGCTGCGCCAGTTTCGCCGGCCGTGACCCTGTAGATGACGTAGACTGCCAGCCGGGCTTCTCGAGAGGCCTCGCACTGACACGTGATCGTGCGCCCAGTTTTTCCACTTCGAGCGGCTAGGCAGCGGACAGTGGTGGCTACTTTGGCCAGGGGGGATGCGCGTGAAGGCGTCCCTGGAGGCGGTTCTCTGCTATCCGCAGGGCGCACTCCGCGACGCATACCCAGTCCCCAACATACTGTAAAAAAAAAAGTGGATGACGCCCATGCGAATCCGAGCACGTCGATGAACAGCGTGCATGTCGAATCTAGCAGCCCGGCCGCCTCCTGAAAGGACAAAGATGGGGAGCGGATGCACCGCTTACACTCCCCCGGACCTCTTGCTGGTCCTCCTCGCTTCCGCGAGGCGGAATGCGAGGCCATGGAAGCCGGACACGGCCGGAGCCCGGGCGCGCAGCGGGACCCTGCAGGCCTCGAAGCACCTCAGCCGTGCGATCTGGCGGAACCGGGGCGGGCACCGCCGGCGCAGCAAGACCGAAACGAAAATGACCTGCATGATGCTGCTCAGCCCGCGGCTGATGCCGTTCGGCATAGGCATCGTACCGATGGCGGCGCGATGCCTCACCTTCGACCGGCAGGTTGCCGAGGTCCAGATCCGCATGGCGGTCATGAACCGTTTCACCGCCCGCGGCATCCCGGTCGCCGTTGCGCCGGGACAAGCGCGGCCCGGAAAGGGGAACTGTGGTCGTCAGCCAATTTGCGCAACAGCGCCCCATGAGATCGAAAATGCACTGAACATCTATGCGCAACTCGAGGCTTGGCAGACTCAAGTAGCGATCGCAGACCGCCGCGTTACGCTGCCAGGACAAGTCAGGAAACTTGCGGAGCGAGCAGCGGTTGAACATTGCCCCGTCTGGACGGCGACAGGCATGAATGCCGTGCGCACGCATATCGGCACAGACGAGGGACGCGGTTGCCGTCTGTTCCCGGCCGCCTGGTCCGCGTCGCCTGCGGAAGACCCGGCCCCTGCCACGGGAAAAGCCGCCTGGAACCTCCGCAGAGGCACATCGCGGCAAGGAAACCGCCAGAATCGTTCCCGTCCGGCATGAGTGCCGGTGCCGGTCCCGCGCCATTGGCCCTCAGGCCGCGCCAGCCTCCAGTTTCCCTTCCTTGGAATTCCCGCGGGTTTCAGGACGGGGCTCCGGCGTCATGACGATATCTTCCGCAGCCATGCGGATCCGGTCCTGCATCGTTGTGCCAGCCTGCCGGAAATCCTCGCCGAAACGCATCATCTGGCGTTGGCACTCCTCGGAATAGTCCCGGAACATGGCGAGCAGAAAGCCGTTCCATATCCGGAATGCAGAGGCGGGATCGCTCTGCTCGGAAAGCTGGTCCAGCAATCGGCGGTCATCCTCCAGCCGACGACTCGCGAATCCCAACGCTTCCTCGTTGCGCTTCAACATCCGGCTGAGGCCATTCGAATGCATGGCAGACCAAGTCTCAGACATTTTCCGGATCGTCTCGATCCCCGAAGCGATCGCCTCAGACGGAACCGTGGCCAGTTCCGAAGCCTCCAGGATTGAACGTGTCTGTCTCGTCATCGGGCTCTCCTTCATGAATGCCGCCGGCTCTCCGGGATTGCCCTGTATTGGCCTTACCTGCATTGACAGCGCACAACGCTTCTGGCCCGGACAGCCCCATGCTTGGCGCGACAACATGATCGAAGCGGAGGGGCGGACGACCGAACGGACCCGCGACTGACGGATCGCTGCTTCCAGGCCGCGCTGTGGGCTTTGTGCCAGCACTTGCGTCAGCCGAAGGACGCGACCTGGCCATCCTGCACGTGATGCAAACATGCGGAAGAAGATTGCCTGCACCTAGCTGGCGCAAGGCCACCGGTCGACGGCAGTGACGCGATGCCGACCGGCGGCACCGCGGACCGGCAGCGGAAGGGCGCTCGGATTGCGCGGATAGCGGCGGCAGAAGCCCAATCCCGAACGTGCCGCTTGCACATGGCTGCCGTGGGCGTGCCCGGCATCGCCGCCAGGCATCCTGCTTGGCTGGAGGCTGACGGAATCCCCGGTATCTTCAGGGCCGGAAAGAAGCGATGTGATCGTGATCAGCCGACATGGAGCCGAATGGCAGAAGAGCCTATCCATCGGCACCTGTTCCGGAGAGCCTGCGCGGAATGCGCCGTGCACGTCAGCGGCTGTCGGCTAGTCTGCCCGGGTGCCGGTCAGGATCATTTTCGCCCGCTCGAGATAGAACCGGGCCTGCAGGGGCCATTTCTCCGGTGTCCGGATTTCCGCGTCGCGCAGGTGATCAATCGCCAGGCGTGCCCGTGTCAGGCAGCGGTTGACGCCATAACTCTTCATCAATTGCCTGCCCGGAGGCTTCAGGCCGGAACGCAATAGCGGCGTGAGCAGCATGGACCGGATCCATGCTGCGCCAAGCGCCTCGCATTCCAGTCCCAGATAGTTCATTTCTTCGAACGGATCAGCCAATCGCAGAATGGGATCGAACTCAAGCCGGTCGAAAATGACCGGCGGGTTCTCCAGGCAGACATGTTCCGGCCGCAGGTCCCCGTGGCCCTCGACGATCAGCCCCAGCCCGGCACGCTCCATGATTTCCCCGCGGTTCGCCTCCATCAGGGCCAGCGCCGCGCCTGCGGTTTCCGACTTGAACGCGGCCCCTAGATGGGGCGCCATTTCGGCCAAGTTCCCGGCATTGACCCGCCCCTCGCGCATCCATCGCTCCAAGTATCCCTCCCCCGCCCCCTTCGGCCTGGGCGCCATGCGGTAGAACTCCTGCATCCGTTCGGCCACCCTGCCGATCTCGCTGCGTTCCGGGGGGCGACCATCGCGGAGACGGTTGTCGAGTGTCTCTCCAGCGGGCAGGCGCCGCATTTCGACCAGCCAGTCCACGACCCTGCCGCTGCCTTCCAGCGCAAGCAGGCCATCCGCGCGGAGCGTGAGCGCGAGAACATCCCGGTAGACCTCCTTCCCGGCAAGGACGCGGTTAAGGCGGACTTCCTCGCGGCATGCGTGCTCGCGTGCAGATAGGCGGGAAAAGTCGAGAAACGGCAGGCGGACCGGTGTTTTCATCTTCCAGACAGTGTCCTGTCCCAGGAAGACCATCGCAGTATGTGTTTCGATCACCTCCGGCCGAGGCTGGCCCGGCCGGGCCGCGCAGCTCTCCAGGAAGGCGCATTTTTCCGCGAGGCTCGGACCGGCCACCCGCGCCTTCAAAGGCGCGGGGTCCACATGTTTCTCTCGGTGCCGATACCGGAAGCTGCACTGCAAGTCGTGTTCCTTCCGCTCCTGAGAGGGGTCTGCGTGCAGACTGCGCCGGCCGCCGGCAGGCGGCATTGCCGTCTGTCAATGGCGCCCCCCTGTCCAGACCAGAAGGCCAAAGTGATCCAGAGACGGGCGCGGCCCATATCGCACTGGTTTCGCGCGGAGATAGCGCCCCCTCTGGACATTGCAGGAGGCCGCAAGCGGAGAATTTGGCGCCGTCGCAGCGCGCAGGCTGCCAGCGGGCCACCGAGCGTCTTTGCGGTGCAAGGCTTGAAATGCTGCGGCTGCATTGAGCGCCGTCAATGCACGGGCAGGAAACTCCGGGCAGAACAAGGGGAGGAAGAGACCCGGAACGGAGCCGCCTCATGCCCCACACCGCCTGCCTGGCGCCTGCAAAGCGCGCATCCCGAACTGGACCCGTCTCTGGATCGGGGCGCGGAACATGACGGCCTTTCCGGCCCGCCGCTTCCACGGAGCGGTCGAGCGCAATCGCGCTGTCCCGCAGCTCGGGGACCGCGGGCGGGAATTCGATCGGGAATTTCCGGACCGGCTCTGCGGCCAGCGCTGGACGCATCAGTTGCACTCGATCCGGAAGACGCGTTGCGTCGCGTCTCCGCCGGGTCCTCGCAACGTCCGGGGACGAGACTACCGGCCTTTGCACTCGCCTGCGATGAACGGGCGTTCCCGGACGGCTGCAGGAAATGCGCAATCGCAAAGGAGGGGCACGCGGCCCGTTGCACGTCCCTGTCAATTCCGGCCCGGCACGTCAGCACCGGCCCGCTAGCAATTGGCAGACGCAAGCCTTTCCGTTCAAGGCACGGAGATTGTTGAAAGTTTTTATGACGAACCACTTTTCAGTCAAAGATCCGCCCGACCGAGATCGCCATTGGTCGGGCGGAATTTCGTTGCCCGACGCGTGCCCGGGGATATTTCTGGTACAGCGCGGGACCTGCGGGGGGAGACTCCGCGAAGCGGCAAGAGGCCGTAAATCGTCAGCCGGTCGGCCAAAGGGTGTCGATCTTGGCGAAAGCGGCACCGCCCAACACCGGAACAGCGTCAGCGCCCTCTGCCCGACGGATCATGTCCGCGGTGATGCCGCTGGGTCCGAGCTGGGTAGAGCGCGTCAAGCTGGATGAGATCTGCGCGGCAAGGCGGATGATTTCCCATGTCGCGGCATCTGCGGGGATGTCATCAATATTGCCGCTGGCACGGCCCTCCGCAGGTCCTGTGCGTCAATTGCGGATACCGGATTGCAGTCCTGCATACAGGTCCCGGCACTCTGCCTCGCGCCCGCGGACAACCCGCCGTCCGGCGAGCGGTCCCTGGCGCTCAGTGACAATCGTCCTGCGCCGCTCCGGACCGTCCTCCTCGTGGAAGTAGATCACCACCCAGTCGCGCGTCCTGCCGAGCTCGTGCGCCCGGGCCGTGTTCGAATAGAGCATTGTCAGGTGCCATCCGTTGCGCCGGGCATGCATCACGGGCAGCCAGGCCTCCCGGGCGGGATTGAACCGTTTCGGCGCGATCCTCGGCAGGTCGCCTGCCTCCGCCTTGCTGCGGTAGAGCGCATCCGCATCGACAAGAAGCGAAACCGGAGGCTCGTGCGGCTGCGGTCCGGCATGCCGCGCGTGCGGAAGGCGTGCAAAACGCGCGCCGATCGCCGCGAGAATGGCCTGCCGGCGCCGTGGTCCCACCCCCGGCACATGTCTCGCCCCCAGGCGCAGCGCCGTTTCGAGTTCTTCGAGCGTCTCGACCTCCAGCGTGTCGGCAAGACTGCGCGCGATCGCGGGGCCAATGCCGGGAATGGTCCGGAACACAGCTTCGGGCGTGGCCTCGCCCTGCAGCCGGTCGAGCTGCGTCCAGTGCCCCGTGGCAAGCATCTCGGCGATCGCGGCGGCGATCCCGCGCCCGATGCCATGTAGCCGGACCAGGGCATCAGTGCCTCCCGTCTCGTATATGAGGCGCAAAGGCTGCGACAGCGCATCGATCTCGTCCGCCGCCTTGAGGTATGCCCGGAGGCGGAACCCGTCGCCGCCCTGCGTTTCGAGCAGATCCGCATATCTCCTCAGCCGCTCGGCGACGGCGGCATTGCCGTCGGGGGCGGCCGGCGCTTCGGTATCTGCTTCATGCGTCATCATCCACCGCCTTTCGCCGGGGCGTGCCCCCTCCCCGGGCGCCGCTGCAATGTCCGCCTCGGTAGGGGGCTGCGCAACGGTAGTCTCCAAAGCGGACCCAAGGGCCTGCCAGGGCCAGTGCCTCCCCCTCCGGACCATCCTTGGAATGGTCTGCGCGGCCGGCTCCCGTCCAGGGCGGCGCTTTCCGCGATCCGCATGCGCCGGTCCGCCGCGTCCGGCAGGGACGTCTCCATCCGCTGGCCCCCCGGACCCGGCGCAGGACCGCGGCGAATGCGCATCGCTCAGCCCGGCTCCATGTCCCCTCGGCAGTCGAGCCCGAGCCTGTCGAGCCCCTCCAGGAGATAGTCGGCCAGAAGCGGCGTACCCAGAAGGTAGTCTGCAGTCGACGCATTGTGCTCCTGCCGGGCCAGCTCGCGCAGCGCGTCCCAGCTTTCGCCATCGCGGCCAAGCCATACCAGGGCGACCAGATCGATCAGCGCCTCCTCGTCGAGGTCGTCGAGCAGCGATCTCAACTCGGCTTCGACCGCATCCGTGCCGCGATCCTCGCGGATGCCGAGTTCCGGATCGTCCTCTTCGGCGCCATCCTCGTCAACGGTGCTTTCGCTCTTGCCCATCAGGTCATGCGCGCGCATGGCCAAATAGCAGACCGTGTGCAGCGGCACCTGCAGCTCGTCCGCCGCTTCTTCCAAGCCGTTGTCCTGTGCACCCATTTCCCAACTCCCGCAGCGGGCGAGGCCCCGCCGGCGTCCAGACCAGCCCGCTCCGGTCTTCGCCCGGCCGTGCATCTCCTCGCGGGCGGCGGAAGATCCGCGGCGGCCACGGGAGGGTTTCCGCACATCGCCATACGATGCCTCGTGTCTCTGCCGCCATCACCTGAACCTGAATCAGCCCGGCCGCATTGATGACGGTCAAGCGGCGGCGAATGATGGCCGTCAATGCGAATCCCGCGGAGACCCCGCCTACTCCCTGGCAGCCAGTCTCATGCCCGGGAGGCAAAGATGAAGATCAACGATGCAATGCATGCCAATGCCGAATGGGTCAGTGCGGACACCCCGGTCATCGAGATCGCGGCCCGCATGGCCAAGGATGATCTGGGTGCCGTGCCCGTCGGCAAGGACGACCGGCTGATCGGCATGATCACGGACCGCGACCTGGTCCTGCGCGTCATCGCCAGGAAGCTCGATCCCGCGAAAACCTGCGCGGAGGACATCATGACCCCGGGGATCGTCTACTGCCAGACGGAGGAAACACTCGAGGACGCCATTCACCTGATGGACCAGAAGAAGATCCGCCGCCTGCCGGTCCTTGACGGAAACAAGCGGCTGGTGGGAATGCTGAGCCTCGGCGATGTCGCGCATTCGGCCGGGCTGTCGCTTGTCGGCGAGTTGACCCGCGCGGTTGCCGAGCACCACTCCTAGCTGCCCCACATGGTCCATTCCGCAACCTGGTACGTCGTCATGAACACCACTGCGGCGCGGGTGCTGCACGATCTTCGGGACATGCACGATCCGCGCCACCGGGAGACCGCCTTCGGAGAACCCGGCGGCCAGCTGCGCCACGCGCAGCGCGACTGCCTGAGCATGAGCCACGCCTCCGCCGACGGGGACATGGCCTCGGCTGCAGGCACGGCAAGCGACACCATGCAGAAAGGCGCCCGTGCCTTTCTGCACGACATCTTTGACCATCTCGTAGCACGCCGCCATGCAGGCGCCTTCGACAGCCTGGTCCTGATCGGTTCGCCGGGCATTGTCGAACTTTGGCGGCAGGAGGTCCCGGGCGGGGTGTCGGCCTGCGTAAGGCGCGACATCATCTGCAACCTGCTGGGAAATCCGCAAAAGAACCTGGCGCCCGCAATCCGGGCCCTGCTGGGCCCCGCATAGCCGGTCCGGCTGCGCGGACGTCCTTCAGGCACGGCCCCGGTCCTGTCCCCGGCAGTCGCGGACGCGCTTGCGCCCTATCGCGACACCATCCGGAGGCCGGGCGCCGCCCGATCCCCTACGGGACCCGGAAGCCCGAATCCGGACATGCAGCTGCCATCGCGCAACTCCCCGGTGCCGGATCCCTCCCCGGATCAGTCTTCCGGATGGGCATAGTCGATGACCGGCACGAGCATGCTGACCGCTCCATGCACGGGCCCGGCCGCACGCATCCTGCCCAGTCTCGCCGCAGTGCGCGCATCGACGTATTCCTCTCCGCAATGCGGGCACGCCATCGCCGGAACATTCCGGACCACCATGAGCGCATCGCCACGCCAGAATACCGTGCGGGTTGCCAGCGGCTCCAGCACCCCCGTCTCGCAGCGGCTGCACAGGACGCGCGCAGCAGCGACGGGCGCGACGGCGTCAGAGTCACCGTGATCAGCGGTCCCGAACTTCGTCATGCAATCCATCCCGGGACGCCGTGCGCTGTTCCTGCCGCCACAGGCCCCCCTGGCGCGGGACAGGTCCCCCCGGCATGGCTGCGCCGAAAATGTCCAGCACGTCGCGGGCCCGTTGCAGCGGCGACGGCATCGCCGCGCCCGCGCCCCGCGGAGCGGCAGGAGGAGATGCCTTCCGCCGCCATCGCCGCGAGCGCGCCCCCCCGGGCGCACCGGACAACAGCGCGGCTGCAGGCCAAGCGCCGTATCCTGCGGACCTTCATTTGCCACGCCATTGCATGCTCCCTGGAGTGCGCCCCTGCGGGTGGACCAGGTTGGCCGGTTGAATTGACCCCCTGCGGGCTTTCAGAGGAAGAAAGCCTATGCCCAGACGCCACCGAAGCCATAGTACCGAATTCAAGCGCCAGGTCGTCGCCGAGTTTCAGGGCGGCGAGACGCTCCACGCGCTCGGCCGCCGCCACGACCTGTCGCGCAACCTGATCCGTGTCTGGATCGAAAAAGCGGAAGCAGGCGCGCTCGACGAAGACGTGGCGGCGGCCGAGCTGATGGCCGAATACGAAGCCCGGATCGTTGCGCTGGAGCGGCTTGCCGGGCGCCAGGCGCTTGAGATCGAGTTTCTAAAGGGGGCTCAACGCTCCGGACGCTTGCCGAGAAACGAGCCTACATCCAGGACTGTCGGCCCCGGGGGCTCTCGATCCGGCGGGGATGCGAGTTGATGAACGTCGCGAGGTCCAGCTTCTATGCCGATCCCGGCCCCAGGCCCGGAGACACCGTCATCATTGATGAAATCAGGGCGATTACCGACGAGTTCGAGGGCTATGGCTACCGCCGGGTCGATGCCGAGCTCCGGCATCGGGGCATGGTCGTGAATTCGAAAAAGGTCCGGCGCCTGATGAGGGAGAACGGCCTGAACCCGCGGCGGAGGCGTCGCACCACCCGCACAACCGACAGCGACCATGGCGGCCCGATCTTTCCGTTCATCGCCAAGGAGTTCGAGGTTCACGGCCCGGACCAGCTCTGGGTCGCTGACCTGACTTACATCACCATTGCCGGAGGCTTCGTCTATGCCGCGCTGATCCTGGACGCCTGGTCGCGCCGTGTCGTCGGCTTCGCAATCGGCCGCAGCATCGACGCCCGCCTAGCGGCCAAGGCGCTTCGCAACGCGATCGCGGAGCGGCGTCCCTTGCCCGGCTGCGTGTTCCACACCGACCGCGGATCCCAGTATGCGTCGGAGCTGCATCGAGGCATTATCGCCGAACAGGGCTTCTCCGGATCTATGAGCCGCCGCGGCAACCCGTATGACAACGCAAAGGCCGAGAGCTTCATGAAGACACTGAAGGTGGAGGACGCTTACCTGATGGAGTATGAGACTTTCGACGAAGTCGCCACCGGCTTGCCCCGGTTCATCGAGGCCTACAACAACCGCCGCCTGCATTCAGCTTTGGGCTATCTCAGCCCTGTCAAGTTCGAAGACCGCCACGCCCGCGCCATGGTCAAAACCGCCGCCTGATAATGTCCACCCGCAGGGGCGCACTCCACCCACCGGAAAATGATCTTCCCAAATTGGCGGTCCTTCCCGCAATGGCATTGACGGCAGTCAATGCACGGCCATTTTTGACCGTCCTGCTCGGGCAGGGGCGGCACAACCTGAGGATTCGTACTATCATGCGCCAAAAGGTGCCGCTCACTCGCAAGTGACGAAAGGGAATGCGGACCTGAAGCTTCAAGGCTGTGGACATTTCACAACCTTTGGTTGAAATTTCTTCAGACTTCAAATTGCGGCCCCGGCCGCGCGATTTTCTGGACCCCGGTAGCGGAATGCGCAGAACCACCATACTTGTCGTAGATGACGAACCTTGGCTGCGCGAGGTGCTGCGGACAGGCCTGGAAGGCGCAGGCTTCGACGTCGCCGAGGCGGCAGACCGCAACGGACTGCGCGAGGTGCTGGACAGCCGCACGATAGACCTGATCACGCTCGACCTGCGCCTGGGAAATGAAGATGGCCTGGAGCTTGCCCGGGACATCCGCGCGGACCTGAACATTCCCATCCTCATGATCTCCGCCCGGACGGCACCGATCGACCGCGTGCACGGGCTGGAATGCGGGGCCGACGACTACATCGTCAAGCCGTTCCTCATCCGCGAAGTCATCTTGCGCATCAAGAAGACCCTGGAGCGCTACCAGAGCACGACGGCGCAGGAGGGCAAGCTGTTCTTCGACCATATTTCTTTCGACCCCAAGCGCAGCAGCGTGACCCGCTCCGACGGCACGCCCGTCGAGCTGACGGGCACGGAACTGAAGCTGCTCGAGCTTTTCCTGAACCATCCGGGCCGGATTCTGGACAGGGACAGCATCTCGCGCGAACTCTACGGACACAACTGGTCCCCCTATAGCCGCACGATCGACGGGCATGTCGCCCGCCTGCGTCAGAAGCTGGGACATCAGGACGAGACCCCCCCGATCATCCGTTCGGTGCGCGGGGTCGGATACGTGCTTATCGGCGAGGTCCGCGACGAGTCGGGCCTGGACTGACCCGGGCCTGTCAGGCTGCTGATCACGGTCCGCCGATGGCTGTCGCAACCGCCTTTCAGCACGCGATCCCGGCCTTGCACCCGGCCCGGGAAGCGAACGCACCAAATAGGGCGTGGCGGCGGGACAGCGCGGACAGGCGGTGGCGCAGGAAACAGCGCGGGGCTGCCCTATCGCCGAAGCCCCCGCTGGGCCGGTTCGCGCCCCGGTCCGCCGCCTCAGCCGCGCAGGATCAGCAGGTCGCAGGGCGGCCTCCGGATCAGCGCCTCGGTGAAGCTGCCAAGATGGCCCGGCACGAAGGCCGCGCGGGCATGCGCGCCTATTGCGACAAGGTCGGGACGGAATGCGTCCAGCTCGGCTGCGAAAGCCTCGGTGACCGGCAGGGCCACTGGCGCGGGCTTCGCCAGCCGTGCCGGCAGAACCTCTTCCAGCCACCACAGATCCAGGCGGGCGCGGGCATCGGACAGGAAGGGCGCGGCCAGTTCCGCGGCCCCCCCGGCTGCCGTCCAGCCGCGGAACGGCACCGGCAGGGCATGAAATGCGCGCAGCTCCGCCTCGGGCGCAAGCTCCGCCGCCCAGCGGGCTGCGGCCGCCGAGGCCGGCGATAGGTCGAGTCCGCAGAGCACACGGCGCCACGCGGGTTCCGGCGGTCCCGCGGCCAGCAGGACCGGCAGGGACGTGGCGCGGATGATCCGTTCCGCCGTGGTGCCCGAAACCATGTCCCAGAGCGGCCGGGGACGGTGCGTGCCGAGCACGACAAGGTCGGGGGCGACCTCGGCAATGACCCGGCAGAGCGTCTCCACGGGCGCACCGGTTTCGACATGCAGCTCCGGGCAGCCCCCGGGGCCGGTGGCGCAATGCCGCTCCAGCTCCAGCCGCGCACTGTCGGCGATCGCGTCTGCCACCGGCGTCGGAAAGTCGCTGTCGATCACGGAGGCCACGACCAGCCGCGCCTCCTTCGCCGCCGCCAGGACCTGCGCGCGCCGAAGCGCGCCCTCCGAGCGTGGCGAGAAATCCGTACAGGCCAGGATCTTCCTCATGCCGCGTCCTCCCTCCCGGGCGGGGCGGTCTGCGCCTGCCCGCCGATGGCAGCATGATATCCCGCTAGCAGGCGGCTGAAAACTCCTGCCTCGACGCCTGACGTGGAGCATGTTTCATCGCCACCACGGCATGGACGGAGGTGGCGATGCGCGGATCTGACAAGGTGACGGGCTCGCTGTTCAGCTAAGCCGATCTCGAGGAACGCATCCCGGCGCGGCATCCGCTGCGCAAGATCAGGGCCGTCGTCAACGATGCGCTGCGCCCGCTGGATGCCGAGTTCGACCGGCTCTACGCGGGTGAGGGCCGCCCCTCCATCGCACCGGAGCGGCTGATCCGGGCCAGCCTGCTTCAGATCCTCTACTCGATCCGGTCCGAGCGGCAGCTCATGGAACAGATGGATTGCAACCTGCTGTTCCGCTGGTTCGTCGGCCTCGGGATGGACGATGCGATTTGGGTCCCTACGGTGTTCACGAAAAACCGGGCGCTGTTGGACAAATCAGCTAACAGCCAGAGTTCCCCTTTCCCCGGACACACTTATCCCAAGGCCACGGTGACCGGGATGCCAAGGGCAGTAAAGCGGTTCAGGACCGCCGCGCGGATCTGGACCTCGGCCACCTGGCGGTCGAAATCCCGGGACATCAGCCGCTGTCCGAGCAGCTTCATGCAGTTCATTTTCGTCTCCACCCTGCTGCGCCGATGGTCGCCGCTCCAGTTCCGCCAGAGCGTCCGGCCCAGGTGCTTCGACGCCCGCAGGATCTCGTTGCGCGCCCGGGCGCCTGCCGTGTCCAGCTTCCAGGGCCGCGCATTTCGGCGGGGCGGAATGACCGCCGCTGCTCCGCGCGCCGCGATGGCGTCATGGCAGGCGCGGGTGTCATAGGCGTCGCCAGCGGTGCTCGAACCGGTGGCGCATCCGCTGGCAACTCGGCAGTGACCCTGGCGATCTCCTCCTCCGCCGGAATCTGGGCGAGCAGATCAGGCAGCATCGGGGCATCGCCGACATTGCTGGACGTGACCTCGACGGCCCGGATCTCCAATGTTTGCTCGTCGATCCCGAGGTGGATCTTGCGCCACACACGCCGTTTCGAGCAGCCATGCTTGCGGGTGTGCCACTCGCCTTCGCCTTCCACCTTGATGCCGGTACTGTCGATGAGCTGGTGCAGCGGCCCCTTGGATCCGCAATACGGGATGGTCACGTCCATTGTTCGACGGGCTTTCGCGGCGCCACTGGCGCCACGGTCCAGTCTCACTCTGGCGCCGGGACAGGGTGCTGAAATCCGGCACTGACCAGTCCAGCCCAGATAGCTCCAGCAGGCTCGCCATGAAGCCGTTCGCCAGCGGGCTCGGACCGATGGCGCTTCACTGGCTCACCCTGGCGGAGCGGCAGCCCGAGGAGGACCTTGAGGGTCAGGCAGGCTTGGATCGCGGCGTCACTATAGGACTGCTGGCGACCGCGCCGTCCGGACGGCACTGCTTCCCATTGCACGGAGGGATCGAACCAGACAGTGAGCGATCCTCGCTGCTTCAAAGCCTCGCTCGCCGTTGCGCTCGGACCGGTGGCGCGCAACGGCTCGCTAGCTGTGCCAGTTGGTGGTCTTGTACGTGGTCTTTGCCGGTCTGCTCATGGCCGCTAGCTATCATGCTGGATTCGCGCCGTGAATCCCAAGCCGCATTTGCGCAACAAACCCTGGCGACGGACAACCGCCCCGCTCCGCCGCTGCCGTTGCCCGCGTCAAAAGCGGTAGGATAGCGTCAGCGCAGCGGCATGGCTCGTCGCCTCGCCGCCGAAGTAGCCGCCATATTCCGCGCGGATGTCCAGCGCGCCGTCACCGAAGAGCTGGACCCCTGCCCGCAGATCCAATGCCACCTCGTCCTGCGGCAGGCGAATGTCGATCCCGCCGGTGCCATCAGCCCCCTGCAAATGCGCCGTCGCGTCCCAGTCGCCGTTGCTGCGCAGGGGCACGCCCGCCGAGATGAAGCTGCGCAGCGTCAGACCGGGGCGCAGCTCCGCACGGCCACCGAACTCGACTGCCGGGGTCAGGACTGCCGTGCTGTAATCCGTCGCCTCGTAGTCGAGACCCAGCCCGCCGACGCCGTCTTCCTTCCAGGCATCCGTACGGGCATAGAGTCCGTCGAGCGTCAGCGACGGGCGCAGGTAGAGGCGCTCGCTGCCGGCGGTGTAG
>NZ_VATA01000100.1 GCF_005870025.1 Poseidonocella sp. HB161398 | reverse complement strand
GCCCTTGCCTGCGCCGCCCCCGCCGCCGCCTCCGCCGATCCGCTGGCCCGCGGCAGCGCCCTCGCCGAAGCCTTCCTCGCGGGCGAGACCGGCGCGATCTGGGACGGCGCCGCGCCCGCCCTGCGCGCCGCGCTCGGCACGCCCGAAGCGCTCGGGGACCTGCGGACCGCGCTCGCCGCAGACTTCGGCACAGAGGAAGCCCTGCTCGCCCAGACCTGGCGCCATGCCGCCCGGCTCGACACCTACATGCGCCTCGCCCGCTGGAGCGCCGAAGGCAAGCGATCTGCCGGGGCCGGTTGACCGCATGGCTGCGCTCCGGGAGGCCGCGCCGTGCGCCATAGGCGCAGGGGGCCGGCCGGGGCGGAGAGGATGCGCCTGCTTGCATGCATCGGCGGCAATTCCAGGGCTTCGGGCAGGACGGCCCGAAGAAAGGAGACGCCTTGCCCCCGCTGGCCGGTATCGGTGCCCCTCGATCCTGTTGCGGAATGCAAGGCGGCTCCGGCGGCAGGCGCAGGCGCTGCGGATGTGCCGGGTCCGGCCTGCCACGGTGCGGCGGCCGCAGCTGGAAGGGCTGGCACGGCGTTGCCCGGGAGGATGGATGCACCAGCCGGACCCTCGCGCGGAGCCATGGCGGCAGGTCCGCGGAGCAGCGCGTCCGCCCGGGGGAGGTCCGGCCCGGCGGAAACGCGGGGTCGGGGGAGCGCGCCCCGCGCCTGCCCTGTCGCGGAACCCCGCCGCGGCGCAGGCGGAGCGCGGCAGGACCCTGGCCGGGCCGCTGGCGAGGCGGGAGATGCGGGACGGAGGCTTCGGGTCCGCCTTCCGCCCTGCGCATCCGCGCTTGACCGGTCTCTCCCCGGCAGCGGGACCCGGGTCGCGGCAGAGGGGTCCGGACGGCGAGCGGGAGGGCGCAGGCCGGGATTCGGCGGCGTCCGGACCGCGGACCGCACTGGTTCTGGCCCGCACGGGCCGGTGCCGCACCGTCGTCTGGACCTGCATCGCCGCCCTGGCCTGGCCCCGCGCGGGCTTGTGGAACCGGGGGCGATCTCACCGCAGCAGCCCCGGCACGGGAGGAGACAGGCCGCCTGCGGGGCGCCGCCCTCGGCTGGCGTCGCGCGCCCGGGGAGCAGGAGAGGCGCCGCGCGGGACAGGACCGGGCAGGCCGCCCGGCCGCGCCGCGGCTGGCAGGCCTGCCCGGCTGCCGGGCCCCGTTGCTGCCAGGGCCCATGCCGGAGGCGCGCGGCCCGCCGCCGCGGGGCCGGAAACGCGCGGCCCGCCGCCGCGGGCCGACGGCGCCTAGAGCGGGATGACGAAGCGGAACAGCAGCTTCCCGCCGGGATCGTCGAGGCTGTCGGCGACATGCCAGGGCGCGGCGGCCAGCAGCTCGAAGCTGA
The DNA here is from genome assembly GCF_005870025.1 of Poseidonocella sp. HB161398. Lineage (GTDB taxonomy): Bacteria > Pseudomonadota > Alphaproteobacteria > Rhodobacterales > Rhodobacteraceae > Mangrovicoccus. Next base: position 13,053 of record NZ_VATA01000100.1, on the reverse strand, counting down.
CCCGCTCGCCGAAGAGGCCGCGAAGGCCGAGACCGGCCGAGCCGAGGCTCTCGCTCTTGGGGCCGTCGCCGGGATCGTCATGCCAGACCCGGCCGTAATCGGCGAAGGCCACGAAGGACAGGCCCGGCACCAGCGCATTGCCGGTGGCGACATCGCGGCTGAGCTCCAGCTCGGTCCCGGCGCCGCTCTCGCCGGAAAGCGCGCCGCTGTCGAAGACCCAGCCATAAGGCTCGCCGCCGACCGCGAAGTCCACAGCCGCCGGAAGATCCATCGGCGCGTACTGCCCGGCCGCGCGGAGCACCAGCCCGGTCTTCTCGCCCAGGCTCTGGCTGACCTCCAGATTGGCGCGGCCGAACTGGTAGTCCGAGGGATCGCCGAACGTCCCGTCGCCGAGATCGAAGCCCTGGCCGATCTCGCCGCCGAGCACCAGCGCGCCATGCTCCAGCTCGCGGTCATAGCGCAGGCCCAGCGTCGCCCAGCCGGTATTGCTGCGCGCCTCGGGCTCGTCGAGCTGGTTGACCGTGTCGCCGCGGAAGGTCAGCTCGGCGCGGCCTGTCAGGCTGTGCTGCAGCCGCCGCAGGAAGGGATAGGAGACGTAGGCGCTGGCGATCCGGGTGACCGCGTCGATCTCCAGATCCTCCACCGAGCCGCCCGGGCGCCGCTTCAGGTAGGTCAGGCTGTAGCCGAGGACATGGCCGTCATGGCCGACCGGCACGTCATGGGCGAGCTGCAGCAGCGCCAGCTCCTCGGGATCGTCGGGCACGGTCGCGCCGACCATGGTCAGCGTGTCGAACCGGCCCGTCAGGTCATGCACCGCCAGCACGGTGGACAGCTCCAGCGGCCCGAACTCGTCGCTGCCGAAATTGTCGAAGACGATCTGGCCGCTGCTGCGGGAGAAGCCGACCTCCAGCTTCAGCACGCCGCCGCCCGAGGGCGTCTCCGGCCGGATCAGCGTGCCCTGGATCTCGAGCCCGCCGAGATCGCTCATCAGGAGGAGCGCCCGCTCGGCCTCGGCGACGCGGATCGGATGCATTGCCAGGATGCGGTCGATATAGGGTTTCAGCCGCTGGTCGATGCCGGGGATCGCGCTGTCGATCTCGACCCGCTGGACGTAGCCCTCGTAGACGCGCAGCCGGACATTGCCGTCGGCATAGTCCTGCACCGGCACCACGGTGTGCGAGAAGTACCCCGCCCGCAGATAGGCGGCGTCGACCTCCTCGGCGATGCGGTAGAGATCGGCCAGCGAGATCTCGGTGCCGAGCCGGTCCTGCCAGATCGGCGCCAGCTGGGCGGCGGGAAGGGTGGTATTGCCCGCGATCGCAACCGTCTCGAGCGCGAAGCGGATGGCTTCGGCATCGGCGGCCTCGACGCGGGCGCGCTGGTCCTGGACCGTGATGTCCACGCTGCCGACTTGCGGCGGCGGGGTGAACCGGTCCAGGATGGTGGTCTGACCGGCCACGACCCGCTCGACTTGGGGAAACGATTGGGCCGTGACCGGCGCGGCAAGAACCATGGCTGAGAGGAACGGGAAGGCCCGCCCTGCCAGCACATGGGCCGTGCTGCCCTTTCGCGGCAGGAACCGGCCGAGGCCGGCTGCCGCTGTTGCGGTGCTCACGGGTCCCGGCATGCGGCGGCGCCTCATGCCGTCTTCCCCGCCGGGACTGCGCCGGACGCCGCGCTGCCGGCGGCGCGGATTGTCGTTGACGGATGGACGACGCGGCAGAAAACCGCCTCATCCGCCGAAACCATGTACATTGCCACCTGCCGCACTACCTCTTGATGCCCTGTGTCTGACCGCCTGACGTACCGTCCCGTTACGGCCTGCGCCGGCCCCTCGCGGACGATGGCCGGAGATTGAAACGATTTGCCACGCAAACAAAGCGGGCAATCGGTTCAATTTCGGTATAATGCTTGCCTTGAACGGTAAAACCTGCAGGTCCGGCCGTAGGCTGGGCCCCGCGGAAGCGCGACTTGGGACGTTGTGGACTTAGTGTCAGTGACCAGTATCGAACTCGATATCGCCAGCGGCGAGCTTCTCTGCGACGGGGCGGCCCACCGCCTGCGGCGCAAGACGCTGGCCGTGCTGGTCGCGCTGATGGAGCGCCAGGGCGAGATCGTCAGCCAGGACGAGCTGCGCCAGATGATCTGGGGCAGCCGCCATGGCAGCGATGCCGGGCCCAAGCAGTGCATCCGCGAATTGCGCCGCCTGCTGGAGGACAGCCCCGGCGCGCCGCGCTTCATCGAGACGGTCGGCCGCCAGGGCTACCGGCTGGTCGCGCCGATCGAGCTGGCCGGGGGCGGCGCGCTCCTGCGCAGCGGCGGGGCGCTCTGCGTCGGGCGCGCCGGGGAACTGTCGCAGCTCTCCGCCCTGGCCGAGACCGCGCGCCGCGGCAGCCGCGCCGTTGCGGTGATCGCGGGGGAATCCGGGGCCGGCAAGACCCGGCTGGCCGACGGCTTCCTCGCCGGGCTGCCGGGCGGCGTGCCGCTCTGGACCGCGCGGGCGCAATGCATTCCCCATCCCGGCGCGCGCGAGCCCTACGGCCCGCTGATCGAGATCCTGGGCCAGCTGCCCGGCGGGCGCGGCATGCCCGATCTGCCGGCGCTGATGCGCGAGGCGGCGCCCTCCTGGCTGGCGCAGCTGCCCGGCCCCGACCGCGGCGCGGTCCCTGCAACGGCGCTGGAGCCGGTGCCGTCGCAGCCCGACCCGATGCTGCGCGAATTCAGCGAGCTGATGGAGCGGCTGACCCAGCAGCTGCCAGGCATCCTCGTGCTGGAGGATCTGCACTGGGCCGATCCGGGGACGCTGGACTGGCTGGGCAGCTGGGTGCTGCGCCGCGCGCCGTCGCGGCTCCTGGTGATCGCCACCTATCGCGACGAAGAGCTCGAGAGCGCCGCGGAGCTCGCGGGCATGCTGCACCATCTGGCGCGCAGCCCCGGCTATCTGCAGCTGACGCTGGGCGGGTTCGACGCCGCCGCGGTGACCGCCTATCTCGACGGACGGTTCCGCGGCAACGCCTTCCCGCCCGAGCTCGGCGCGGCGCTGGCGCAGCGCACCGAGGGGCACGCCCTGCTGGTCGACGCGGTGGCCGGGCAATGGGTGCAGGATGGCGACATCCGCCAAGCCGAGGGGCGCTGGACGCTGCAGCGCCCGGTGGCCGAGATCGTCGCCCGGATCGCGCCGGGGCTGCGCAGCCTGATCGCGGGCGAGCTGGCGCGGCTCGACCCGGCGGAGCTGGAGCTCCTGGAGCGCGCCGCCGTCGCCGGGCTGAGCTTCTCCGCCGCCGCGCTGGCCGATGGCAGGCCCGGGCTCGAGGCGCTGGAGCAGCGGCTGGAGCGGCTGGCGCGCAACCGCCGCTTCATCGAGCGCGCGGGCATCGCCCTGCTGCCCGACGGCACGATGGCGACGCGCTACGCCTTCCGCCATGCGCTCTACCAGGAGGCGATCTACGACAGCATCCCCGCGGCGACCCGCCAGGCCATGCACCTGCGCACCGGGCGGCGGCTGGAGACCGTCTACGGGCCGCGCGCCGCCGAGATCGCCCCGGGGCTGGCCGACCATTTCGAGCGCGCCGCCGACTGGCCGAGCGCGGCCCTGCATCGCGGGGTCTCGGGGATGCGCGCGCTCGACCGCGGCGCCGCGCCGGACGCGGCCGGGCAGCTGCGCCGCGCGCTGGCGCACCATGCCGCCTGCCCGCCCGGCAGCGGGCCGATGGCCGAGGCGGAGCTGCGCAGCCTCCTGGGGCTCGGCGCCGCGCTGATCGTCTCCGAGGGCTTCACCGCCGCCGAGCTGCGCCAGGTCTATGGCCGCGCCGCGCTGCTGGCGCGGGGGGCGGGCGACCCGTCCGCGCTGGTTCCGGTGCTGGCCGGGCTGTGGAACGACCAGCTCTCCCGCGCCGAGCTGGACCGCGCCGCCGAGCTGTCGGACACGATGCTGGAGCTTGCCCGCGGCGGACCGGCCGGTCCCGCCATGGCCGCGGCCAATGCCGCCGGGCAGTCGAGGTTCTTCGCCGGGCAGATCTCCGCGGCGCTGCCCTATGTCGACGCGGTGCTCGGCCGGCTGGACGGCAGCGCCGCGGCCGGGACCGCCGCGCAGTTCGGCGAGGATCCGGGCGTGGTCTGCCATCAATATGCCGCCTGCCTCTGCCAGTTCGCCGGCGATGCCGCCGCGGCGGAGCGCCATCTGCAGGCGGGCACCGCGCGGGCCGAGGAGCTGGGCCAGCCCTTCGGCCGGGCGCAGATGCTCTGGGCCGGGGCGCTGGTCGCGCGCGAGCGCGGCGAGGCCGGGCAGATGCTGGAGCAGGCCGGGGCGCTGATGGCGCTCTGCAGCTCCGCCGCCATCCCCTTCTGGCTGCCCTACGGCCAGATGCTGGCCGGCTGGGCGCAGGCCCGGCTGGGCCGGCCGGGCGGGCTGGCGCTCCTGCGGGCGGGGCTGGAGGCCAGCGCGGGCATGCAGGTCCGTCTGGTCCGGCCCTACGGGCTGGCGCTCTTCGCCGAGGCCGCCGCGCATGAGGGCCGCCCGGCCGAGGCGCTCGGCGCGCTGGCGCAGGCGCTGCGCCTGGCGCGGCGGAGCGGCGAGGGCTGGTACATGGCCGAGATCCTGCGGCTGCGCGGCGACCTGCTGGCCTGCACCGGGCGCAGGGAGGCGGCGCGCCATGCGCTCGAGGCTGCGGCCGGGCTGGCCCGCCGCCAGGGCGCGGCCAGTTTCGAGGCCCGCGCCCGGGCGCGGCTGGCGGCGATGCTGCCCTAGCAGGCTGCTGAAAAAGGGAACTAGGGGAGTGCCGCGGAGGAAATTGTCCCAAATCCGGCCAAGGCGGCTCCGTGACGCGAGCAAGCTTGGCCGATCTTGGGACCAATTTCCCAGTTTCGCCCCACGTTCCACGGTCGAACAGACTATTTCAGCACCCTGCTAGGCCCCTTGATCGCCGTGTGAGCCGGCTGGGCCGGCGGCCCCTCCCGCGTCATTCTCCGTCGAGGGATGCGCCAGGCGAGCTGGCGCGGGATCACGGGACTGGGGGAGAGACCGGATGCAGGGCGGCATCTTCACCGTGCGGCATGTCCGCAAGTCGACACATCCGGTGGCGGTGGCCGCGGGCCGGACGGAATGGGCCGCAAATCCGATGGCAGGGTCCTCTGCCGGAGCGGATCGCCACGCGTGTCACCGGGGCACCCGCTCCCGCGGCAGAGGCGGCAGGCTCTTCCGCCCCGCGCGCTCATTCCGGCTGGCAGCCGCCGATCAGCCGGTGCAGCCCGGCCGCCGCTCCGGCGGCGATCGCCGCCAGCGTCACCGGGCCCGACCAGGCCAGCACCGCCGTGCCGCTGACCCCCTGGCCGACCGAGCAGCCCATCGCCACCACCCCGCCGATCCCCATCGCCACCGCGCCGCCGACCTGGCGGCCGAGCTCGCGCGGGTCCTCGCAAGCCTCCCAGCGGAACATGCCGCGCAGCACCGATCCGGCGAAGCCCCCGGCCATCACCCCCGCCACCGAGCCGGTGGCGAAGGACAGCCCGCCCGCGGTCGAGGTCATCAGCCACAGGAGGCTGCGCCCGAGCGGCGCGACATAGGACGGGCCCTCCACCCCGATCGCGCCGAAGCTGCGCGCCCCCAGCCAGCTGGTCGCGACGAAGGCCCAGGCCACGGCAAGCCCGGCCGCCACGCCCCAGGCGACCTGCCCCGGCCGCGCCCGGAGCGGCGCATGCGCCAGCCCCCAGCCGAGAAGCGCGAGCCCGAGGAGCGCGGCGACCAGCGGCTCGGACAGGCCCGCCGCCCGCGAAATGTCATGGGCGATCCCCGTGGGCGCCGCCGCCGGCACCTGCGGGAAGAGCGCCACCCGCAAGGGCGCCAGCGGCCCCGAAAGCGCCGCGAAGCCCGCGATCGCCGTGACCACCACCACGACCATCGACCGCAGGTCGCCGCCGCCGAAGCGCACCAGCGCGCCGAAGCCGCAATTGCCCGCCATCGCCATGCCGTAGCCGAAGAGGAGCCCTCCGAGAATGCTGGCCAAGGGGCTCCAGGCGAGGGCGCGATAGGCCGTCGCCTGCAGATCCGCCCAGCCCGCGAACCCCGCCGCCTGGGTCGCCAGCACCGCCGTGCCCAGCACGATCCCCCATTGCCGCAGCCGCCGCCGGTCCGTGCCGTAGAGCGCATGCTCGATCGCGCCGAGCGTGCAGAAATTGCCCATCCGGGCCGCGAGCCCGAGCACGCCCCCGGTCGCGAGCCCCGCAAGGGCCGCCAGCATCCCGTCCGTCATGCCGTCCTCCCAGCGGCTTGTCAGTCCCCCCGGCGCGCGGTCGCTGCCGCGCTCTCCGGGTCCTCCCCGGCGGCGAAGAGCCGGTCGAGCAGGCGCACGATCTCGCGCACCCTGCCGTCGAGAAGGGAATAGTAGATCTGCTGCCCGTCGCGGCGGGCCTGGACCAGGCCCTCCAGCCGAAGGCGGGCGAGCTGCTGGCTGACCGCCGCCTGGCGGCTGGACAGCAGCGTTTCCAGCTGGGCGACGCTCTTCTCGCCGCCCGCCAGATGGCACAGGATCAGGAGCCGCCCCTCATGGCCCATCGCCTTGAGGAAGGTCACCGCCTCCTCGGCGCAGGCCACCACCGCGGCGGTCTCGGCGGGCGCCAGCGGCAGGGCCGCCTCGGCGGCGCCGTCCGCGAAGCTGCCGAATCCGGGGGAGACCGCGTCAGACATCGTCGGCCTCCGCGATCAGCCGGCCGAGCAGGCCCCAGAAGAACTCCGCGCCGGGATAGCCCTCGATCCGGCCGGTCTCGACCCCGTCCTCGAGCAGAACGAAGCTCGGCGTCAGGGCGCCCGGGCGCGCCAGCGACACGCCGCCGGGCAGCGGATCGCGGATGTCGAGCCGCCAGAGCGGCGCCGCCTGCCCCTCGGGCGTGTGCGGATAGGCCGGCGCGATCTCGCGCTCCCATTGCAGGCAGTAGGCGCAGCCGGGCTGCAGGAGCACCGCAAGGCGCAGCTCGGCCCGCCCCGCCCCCGCGAGGAACGACAGGACCGCCAGCGCGAGGGCGGCGGCACGGCAATGGATTGACGGTCGCTTCATGATATATAAATATCACGATGTTCCGACCTGTCGCAAGCCGGCCGGTCGCAGCGGAGTCGGGAGGGCTCCGTCATGCTCGACATCACCCTTGGCAGCGCGGCCCTGGCGGGGCTCCTGTCGTTCCTGTCGCCCTGCATCCTGCCGCTGGTGCCGTTCTACCTGAGCTACATGGCCGGGCTGTCGATGCAGGAGCTGCAGGACAGCGCGGCGATCCCGCCCGGCGCAGGGCGGCGGATGGCGCTCTCGGCGCTGGCCTTCGCCTTCGGCGTCACCACGATCTTCGTCCTTCTCGGGCTCGGCGCCACGGCCCTCGGCGCGCTCTTCCTGCAGTGGAAGGACGTGCTCGCCTGGGCCGCGGCGGCGGTGCTGGCGCTGTTCGGGCTGCATTTCCTCGGCCTCCTGCGGCTGCCCTTCCTCTACCGCGAGGCGCGGATCGAGGCGAAGAGCGACCCCTCGACCCTGGCGGGCGCCTACGTGATGGGGCTGGCCTTCGGCTTCGGCTGGACGCCCTGCGTCGGCCCGGCCCTGGCGGCGATCCTGTTTCTCGCCTCGGGCAGCGGCGATCCGCTGCGCGGCGGGCTGCTCCTCTTGGTCTACGGCCTGTCGATGACCCTGCCCTTCGTCGCGGCCGCGCTTTTCGCCCGGCCCTTCCTCGGCCTCGTCCGGCGCCACCGCCGCGCCTTCGGCCATGTCGAGAAGGCGATGGGCGCCATGCTGGTCGTCTTCGCCATCCTCATCGCCACCGGCCAGGTCAATGCGATCGGCCAGTGGATGCTCGAAACCTTCGACTGGAGCGCGACCCTGTCCTGAGCCGCGCCCGCCTGCCACGGGAGGAGCCCCGAATGCCGACCCCCAGACTGACCGCCGCGCTGGCGGCCCTGCTCTTCGCCCTGCCCGCCCTCCTGCCCGCCGCCGAGGTGCCCCTGGGCGATGACGGGCTGCACAAGCCCGACTGGCTGCAGGACACGTTCCGCGACCTGCGCGAGGATCTGGCCGAGGCCAATGCAGAGGGGCGGCGGCTCCTCTTGATGGTGGAGCAGCGCGGCTGCATCTACTGCGCCGAGATGCACGAGGAGGTCTTCCCCGATCCCGGGATCGACGCCCGGCTGCGCGAGCGGTTCTTCGTCGTGCAAATCAACATGTTCGGCCAGACCGAGGTCACCGATTTCGACGGCACCGTGCTGGGCGAGAAGGACATGGTCCGCCGCTGGGGCCTGGCCTTCACCCCGACGCTGATCTTCCTGCCCGAGGAGGTGCCGGACGGCGCCACCGCCGTCTCCGCCGCCGCGGTGGTGATGCCCGGCGCCTTCGGCCGCGCCACCACCCGGGCGCTGATGGACTGGGTGCTGGAGCATGGCTACGCCTCGGGCGAGCTCTTCCAGGAATACCTGGCGCGGCAGCCGCAATAGCCCGCGGAATTTTGCAGCCGCAGAAATATGCATATATAGGAATATACTATTGCCAACTTGTCGCAGACTCGCGTAGCATCGGTCCGTGGATAGGGAGGAGATCCATGAGACAGACCGTGTTTCCCCTGGCCGCGGCGCTTGCGCTGTCGGCGGGCGGAGCGGCTGCGCAAACCCCGCCGGAAGAGGTCGTCTTCGGCCCTGACGGCGCGGTTGCCGCCTCGCTGACCGGCGCGCCCGGCAATGCCGAGGAAGGCGCCCTGGTCATGGCCGATCGCGGCCTGGGCAATTGCGTGGCCTGCCACCAGGTGGCGGCCCTGGCCGCCGATTTCCAGGGCAATATCGGCCCGCCGCTCGACGGCGCCGGCAGCCGCTGGAGCGAGGCCGAACTGCGCGGCATCGTCGCCGATGCCAAGCACAGCTTCGACGGCTCGATGATGCCGTCATTCTACAAGACCGGCCCCTATATCCGCCCGGGCGACGCCTATACCGGCAAGGCCCCCGCGGGCGCGCTGCCGCCGATCCTGACGGCTGCGCAGATCGAGGATGTCGTCGCCTACCTGGCGACGCTGGCCGACTGACGCCGCCCGCAAGGGCGGCAGGGGCGAAGGGCGCATCCGCGCCGGAGGAGGACCTGAATGGAACTGACCAGACGCAACACGCTGGCGCTGGGGATCGGCGGGCTGGCCCTGGCCGCGCTGCCCGCCGCGGCGGCCGCGGCGCTGGAGGAGGCGATGGCCGCCTTCACCGGCGGCGCGCAGCCCGCGGAAGGCGGCGGGCTGATCCTGACCGCCCCCGAGATCGCCGAGAACGGCAACACCGTCCCGGTCTCGGTCTCGGCCCCGGGGGCCGAGGCGATCGCGCTCTTCGCGGCGGGAAATCCCGAGCCGGAGGTGGCGACCTTCACCTTCGGGCCGGCAGCCGGGTCGCAATCCGCCTCGACGCGGATCCGCCTGGCGCAGACCCAGGACGTACATGCCATCGCCCGGATGGCCGATGGCAGCTTCGTGCAGACCCGCGCGGTGGTGAAGGTCACCATCGGCGGCTGCGGCGGCTGAGACCAGGGAGGAAAACCGCAATGGACGGCGTGAAACCCCGCGTGAAAGTCCCCAAAACCGCTGCGGCGGGCGATGTGGTGACGATCAAGACGCTGATCTCGCACCCGATGGAATCGGGCCAGCGCAAGGCCCAGGACGGCAGCCTGATCCCCCGCCAGATCATCAACCGCTTCACCTGCCATTTCGAGGATGCGCTGGTGATCGACGTGGCCATCGACCCGGCAGTGGCGACCAACCCCTATTTCGAGTTCGACGCGAAAGTCGGCGGCGCCGGGGTCTTCAGGTTCGCCTGGCATGACGATGACGGCTCCGTCTACGAGGACAGCCAGCCGATCAGCCTGGCGTGACAGGCAGGGCGGCCCGCGCGCCCCGCGCGGACGGCCCCACCCAAGGGAGGAGCATGACATGAAGATGCACCGCATCGGCCTGGCCGCGCTGCTGGCCGGGCTTGCAGGCGCGGCCGCGGCCGGACCGGATCTGGAGGCCGTCCTGGTCGTCAACGGCGAGGAGACGCTGGCGACCCGCGCCCCCGCGCCCGACCATCTCGAGGGCGCGCTGCCCGAGCTGCTTTCGGGCTGGCTCTACCGCGACCCCGCGACCCGGGCCATGGAAATGGACGATTTCGACAATCCCGGCATGATCGCCGCCGATACCGGCCTGGCGCTCTGGTCGCAGCCCGAGGGCGGCGAGGGCAAGGCCTGCGCCTCCTGCCACGGGGACATCTCCTCGATGAAGGGCGTGCGCGCCGCGATGCCGAAGGTCAATGCCGCGGGCACGCTGTGGAGCATGGAGGACTACGTGAATGCCTGCCGCACCGAGCGGATGGGGGCCGAGGCCTGGGGCTGGACCTCGGACCAGATGAAGTCGATGACCGTCGCGCTCTCGCTGCAGTCGCGCGGCATGCCGGTCGATGTCGCCATCGACGGCCCCGCCGCCCCCTACTGGGAACAGGGCCGCGAGATGTACTACACCCGCTACGGCCAGCTCGAGCTCTCCTGCGCGAATTGCCACGAGGACAATAACGGCAACTACATCCGCGCCGACCATCTCAGCCAGGGCCAGACCAACGGCTTTCCCACCTACCGGCTGAAGCAGGCCGGCATCATCCCGATCCACAACCGCTTCAAGGGCTGCATCCGCGACACGCGGGCGGAGACCTTCAACGAGGGCTCGCCGGAATTCCGCGCGCTCGAGCTCTATGTCGCCTCGCGCGGCCAGGGGCTTGCCGTCGAAGGGGTGGCCGTCCGGCCCTGACCCCGTCCCGTCCCGCACCGGCCCCCGCGCCGGTGCCTCCGCCATAGCAGGGAGTATTTGCCATGATCTCGCGCCGCGAGTTCATCCAGGCGGGCTTTGCCGCCTCCGCCCTTCTGGGCGCCTCCGGCCACGGACGCTGGGGCCGCCTCGCCGCGCAGCAGGCGCTGAGCCAGGACCAACTGCTGGAGTTCCGCGACTTCGGCAATGTCACGCTGATCCATGTCACCGACATTCATGCCCAGATGAAGCCGGTCTGGTTCCGCGAGCCCTCGGTCAATCTCGGCGTCGGCGAGGCCAGGGGGCAGCCGCCGCACCTGACCGGCCGCGCCTTCCTCGACCATTTCGGCATCGCCCCGGGCAGCCCCGGCGCCTATGCGATGAGCTCGGAGGATTTCGCCGCGCTCGCCCGCGGCTACGGCCGGATGGGCGGGCTCGACCGGGTCGCCACCGTGGTCAAGGCGATCCGCGCCGCGCGCCCGGGCGCCATCCTGCTCGATGGCGGCGACACCTGGCACGGCTCCTGGACCGCGCTGCAGACCCGGGGCCGGGACATGGTCGAGGCGATGAACCTCCTCGGCGTCGAGGCGATGACCAGCCACTGGGAATGGACCTACGGCGCCGGCCGGGTCGAGGAGATCGTCGCCGGCCTGCCCTTCCCCTTCCTCGGCGCGAATATCTTCGACGCGGAATGGGACGAGCCCGCCTTCGATGCCTGGACCATGTTCGAGCGCGGCGGAACCGCCGTCGCGGTGATCGGCCAGGCCTTCCCCTACATGCCGATCGCCAATCCCGGCTGGATGTTCCCGGACTACTCCTTCGGCATCCGGCAGGAGCGGATGCAGGCGGTGGTCGACGAGGCCCGCGCCGCGGGCGCCGGGCTGGTGGTCTGCCTCAGCCATAACGGCTTCGACACCGACCGCAAGATGGCCGCGCAGGTGGCGGGCATCGACGTGATCCTCTCGGGCCATACCCATGACGCCATCCCCGAGCCGGTGCAGGTGGGCAATACCATCCTCATCGCCAGCGGCTCGAACGGCAAATTCGTCTCCCGCGTCGACCTGGAGGTGCAGGACGGGCGGATGACGGGCTACCGCCACAAGCTGATCCCGGTCTTCGCCGACGCGATCGCCCCCGATGGCGAAATGGCGGAGCTGATCGCCGCGCAGCGCGCGCCCTACGAGGCCGAGCTTGCCGAGGTGCTGGGCCAGACCGAGAGCCTGCTCTACCGCCGCGGCAATTTCAACGGCACCTGGGACGACGTGATCTGCGACGCGATCCGCGCCGAGCGCGATGTCGAGATCGCGCTCAGCCCCGGGGTGCGCTGGGGGCCGACGCTCCTGCCCGGCGATCCGGTCACCTTCGAGGACCTGCTGAACGCCACCTCGATGACCTATGGCCGCTGCTACCGCAGCGAGATGACCGGCCGGCAGCTGAAGCTCGTCATGGAGGATGTGGCCGACAACATCTTCAACGCCGATCCCTACTACCAGCAGGGCGGCGACATGGTGCGCGTCGGCGGGCTGTCCTACGAGATCGACATCTCGGCGCCGATGGGCGAGCGGATCGGCAAGCTGGCGCTCACCGATACCGGCGCGGCGCTGGAGCCGGACCGCAGCTACACGGTCGGCGGCTGGGCCAGCGTCAGCCAGGACACCGAGGGCCCGCAGATCTGGGATGTCGTCGCCGATCATATCCGCGGCCTCGGCACGATCCGGCGCGAGCCGTCCGACACCGTCACCGTCACCGGCGCCTGAAAGGAGGCCCCCCATGAGCGACAAGACCCGTCCCGACCCGGCGCGCCGCGCCTTTCTCGGCGCGGCCGCGGCCGGCAGCGCGGCCCTCGCCGCCGGGGCCGCCCGCGCGGCAGGCCCCGACCCGCTGATCGCGGAGGTCCAGCCCTGGGCCAGCGAACTCGGCGATCCGGTCGATGCCGCCCCCTACGGGCTGCCGATCCGCTTCGAGGACCATGTCATCCGCCGCAATGTCGACTGGCTGACCGAAAGCCCGCTCTCCTCGATCAACTTCACGCCGATCCACGCGCTCGAGGGCACGATCACCCCCGCGGGCTGCGCCTTCGAGCGGCACCATTCCGGCGCTATCGAGCTGTCGAAATCCGACTACCGGCTGATGCTGACCGGCCTCGTCGAGCGGCCGCTGGTCTTCACCTACGAGGATCTGGCCCGCTTCCCCCGGCAGAGCCGCGTCGCCTTCCTGGAATGCGCCGCCAATGGCGGGATGGAATGGGGCGGCGCGCAGCTCGAGGGCTGCCAGTTCACCCAGGGCATG
>NZ_VATA01000010.1 GCF_005870025.1 Poseidonocella sp. HB161398 | reverse complement strand
GTGCGCGAACTCGATGCGCTGATCACACAACGCGGCCGACCGGCGATGGTGGTCTCGGACAACGGGACGGAACTGACCTCGATGGCTGTCCTCAGTTGGTGCCAGCGCACCGGCATCGAATGGCATTACATTGCGCCGGGAAAGCCCATGCAAAACGGCTTCGTCGAAAGCTTCAACGGACGTTTCCGAGATGAGCTGCTCAACGAGACGCTGTTCTCATCTCTGGCCGATGCCCGGGAACAGATCCGGGCATGGCAGCAAGACTACAATCACCACCGTCCTCACTCGGGCCTGGGGAACATCCCGCCCGTCGAGTTCGCGGCAAAGAAGGGGCTGGCAATGCGCGCCGCGTAGGCCCAAGATCCAACTTGCGGACTCTCCGCTAATTCGGAGGATTGTCGGGGCTAAGGTCACCACGAACAAGTTTTCCCCTGAGGTCCGGGACCGCGCCGCGAGGCTGGTACTGGATCGAAGCCATTGAGGCGCCATTGGTTCGAGCCCAATGGCTGAGGGAGAGCCAGCACGGCTCCCGCTGGCAGGCCGTCATGTCGATCTCGGCGTAGATCGGCTGTTCGGCACACACGCTGAACCAGTATGTCAAGAAGGCGGAAGTCGACAGCGGCAAGCGGGCGGGTATTTCCGCCGAGGTTGCGGACCGGCTGAAGGTGCTGGAGCGCGAAAACCGCGAGCTGCGCCAGGGTGAGCAGGATCAGAAAACCGTCCGGGGGACGGTTTTCCCGACGAACGAGATCCTCCGGAAGGCGTCGGCGCCGATCCGTCGCTGGGACCGGTGGCGCGGTGGATCGGCTTTGCGATGGCGGAGCTCGACCGCCGGTCGAAGTGATGGTGGATTTTGTCGGGGCGCACAGGGATGTGCATGGGGTTGAGCCGATCCTGACGCCATGATCGAGGCCATCGTGGATGAACTGGCGCCAAAGCTCCTGGATCAGAATTCCATCGGCTATCAGTTGGCGGCGCAGCAGCTGATCACGGCAGGAGACAACCCCGAGCGCGTCAAATCCGAGGCCAGTTTTGCCGCCCTGTGTAGCGTCAGTCCGGTTCCCGCATCCTCAGGGAAAACCAATCGTCATAGATTGAATCGCGGCGGCGACCGGGCAGCGCAACAGTGCGCTGCACATCATTGCCACAGGTCGTCTGCGATGTGACGAGCGGACCCGGAAATATGTCGCGCAGCGGATCGCAGACGGCCTGTCGAAACTCGAGGCCAGCCGAATCGGGTCTTGCTGCCGTTTCCAATCCGTCGGTCGGCCGCGGATTGCGGCAGGGGTTGGTCAAGGACGATAGAGACAGGAAAAGGCCGGAGCATCGCTCCGGCCTTCGGCATGTCGGTCCCATGGGGTGCTAGGGCCAGGGATAGTCGGCGACGTAGATGCCGTCGGCCTCGAGCCCTTCGACCACCGAGCGTCGCAGGACCACAACGTCGGGGACCGGTACCGCGCGGCGGCGGGCGACTTCCTCTTCGGTGAAGGGCGCCGCGCCCTCGGACCATTCCCCGAGCACGTAGTTCATCACCGCCGCGATCTCGGCATTGCCGAGCGAGGCGCCGACCACGCCGGGCACATGCATCATGTAGGTGCGGCCCGCATCCACTCCGGCGATCGCTCCGACCGAGCCGGGAAAGGCCGGGACGCCGCCTTCGACCGTGCCCTCGCCCGTCATGCCGTGGCAGCCGGCGCAGCGCAGGATGTAGTCGCTGCGGGCCTTGCCGGAGCCGGCATGGAGCGGCGCGGCCAGCGCGGTCAGCAGCAGGGCGGGGAGCACGGTGCGGATCATCCCGGTCTCCTCACTCTGCCGCGGGGCGCATGGCCCTGAGTGCCGAATGCGACGGATGCGCTTCGCGCGCCGCGGCGACATCCGCGGCGGTCACGGCCGTGCCGAGCCCGCCGAGCTCCTGCAGGACATAGCTTGCCGCCGCCGCCAGCGCGTCGTCGTCATAGCCCGCCACCGGCGGCATGATCAGCCCGGCATAGGTCTGCCCGCCCGCCTGGATCATCCCGGCGAGGCCCGAGGTCATCACGCCGGAGACATAGGGCACGGCATCCTCGCCGAGCGCCGACCAGAAGCCCGGGCGGTTCAGCGCCGGGGCGAGGCCCGGATTGCCGATGCCGCCCTCGTTGTGGCAGGCGGCGCAGGCCTCGGAAAAGACCTCGGCGCCATCCGCGGCCAGCGCGGGCAGGGCGGCGAGGGCAAGGAGGCAGCCCAGCGGGGCTGCCTTCGCGAATGCGGTCATCGGGTTACTCTGCAAGGCCCACCACCACGGACACGGTGCAGTGGTAGCCCTTGTCGGTATTGGCCATGCACCAGTTGATGTCGTTGTAGAGCCCCATGCGGTAGCCCGGGCGCTCGCCCTCGGAGGTGTAGCAGAAGGTCGCCGAGGACACCGTCGGCTTGCCGCAGCAGTCGTTGTAGCTGACCAGGTAGTCCTTGCCGTCCTCGGGATTGGTGCAGGTGCCGACCCAGGAGACCGCCGAGGCCGAGGAGCCCGGCGGGCAGGAGGTCAGCGAGCCGCCCGAGGTCGAGCAGAGATTGCCGTCCAGCGCGCAGTGCCGCCAGTAGCTGCACTCGTCCGCGGTCTCGGCGCCCGCGGCGCTGGCGCGGCGGTCGAAGGGCAGGACCGGGGTCAGCGCGGCGGCGCCCAGCACCGAGGCGCCGGCCCGCGCCAGGAAGCTGCGGCGGCCATGGCTGCGGGCCGAGCCGCGCGCCGAGGTCTCGACGGCCTTGTCGAGGCCCGAAAGCAGACGGTCGATATACTTGTTCATTGGGGATCCTTTCCGTGAAAAGCGGGATCAGGCGTTGAGGGGGGCGGACATGGCCGCCTGGAGCGAGGGGATGCCGGTCTCGGAGGCGGTGAAGAGGCTCTCCAGCTGCTCGCGGCTGTTGACCAGCCCCTTGGCCAGCACCGTGCCATGCGGGCCGATCAGCACCGCGAAGGGCAGCTTGGCGACCTTGAAGGTCATGCCGAGCTCGGAGCTGAGCACATAGGGGAAGCTCTGGAGGCTTTCGGCCTCGATCAGCTTGCGATGCGCCGCTTCGCGCCCGTCCGAGGCCAGCACCACGTCCAGCCAGCGCGATTCGTCGTCGCGGATGGACCGGATCGAGGGCAGCAGCGCCTTGCAGATCGGGCAGGTGGTGGAGAGGAAGAAGACGAGCTGCGCCCGTCCCTCCGCGCCGCCGAGGGACAGGCCCTCGCCGTTGAGATTAGGCAGGGAGAGCGCCGGGACCGGCGCTCCGATGTCGGGTCCGCTATCCGAGATCATCGCGCCGACGGGCGAGACGCGCTCGAACAGGATGCCGATCTGGCGGGCCAGGGCGAAGACCACCCCGATCAGGACCAGGACGACGATCCAGAGCACGATATTGGTGAAGATCAGGAGTTCCATGGCTGGGTCCTTCTGCCGGTCACGCGGTGCGCCGGATGTTGGGAAGATGCGAGGCGAGCTTTTCCGCCACGCCGTAGACGGCGAAGAAGGTCAGGCCCGCCGCGAGGCTGACGAGGGCGCCGATCGCGCCGACGGTCCCGGCGGGGATCGCGGCGATGCCGAGGGCCAGGGCGGCCAGGACCGCATTGCGCCCCAGCGTCAGCGCCGAGACGGGTTGGGGCGCGCCGCCGCAGCCGCAGTCGATCTCGCTGCGTCCATGCCTCAGGGCCAGGCCCATCAGCACGCCGTATCCGGCGAAGAGCCCGGCTGCCAGGAGCCCGCCGAAGGCGCGCGTCGCAGGCAGGAACATCAGCAGGATCGCCAGCATCTCGGCGGCGGTCAGCGCCCGCACGATCGGGTAGGTCCAGGCGGCGGGCACCAGCCCGTAGCCCTGGGCGAAGCCCACCGTCTCGTGATAGGCGGCAGCCTTGTGCCAGGCGGCCCGCGCCAGCACGAGCACCAGGAAGGCCGTCACCGTCGCCGAGGCGTAGGGGACAAGCGCCTGCATCCTACCGGTCCAGCTTCAGCAGGGTCAGGAAGCCCGCGCCGGTCTCGAATTCCCCGGCCTGGGTCAGCGTGACCTCGTCGCCCATCTCGACATCGTAGCGCACGACATTGCCGTCTTCGGTCGCGCCGTAGAGGACCGGTTCCTCGGTCTGGGTCACGGCCAGGCCGTTCTCGTGATGCGCCGGCGAGCGGCCGATCACGGTGCGGGTCTCCATGTCCACCGACCAGATCTCGGTCGCCGGGTCCTTGTGCGAGCCGTTATAGGCGCCCGAATGCATCAGCACGAAGGCGGTATTGGTCGGCGCGTTATAGGCGATCAGCTCGGAGCCCGACGGCGCCCAGCCGCCCAGAACGCCTTCGGTCAGGGGCGCGGTCCCGGTCAGCACCGGCGCCTCGCCGGAATCGTCGACGAAGTAGAGATTGCCGTTGAAGGAGACGAAGACCAGCTCGCTGCCGATGCGCACGCCATTGGTGAAGAGCGCGTCCTCGTCGACATCGAAGATCTTCTCGGACTTGCCCGGCTCGCCGAAGCTGCCATCGGCCTCGAAGCTGTAGCTGGCCAGGGTGCCGTCGCCGCAGATCGTGGTGAACTTCATGCCCTCGACGGCCGGGAAGGCGCCCCAGCAGCCCGGGGTCGGGATCTCGGCCAGCGGCGCGCCGGCACCCAGGTCGACCACGGTGATCGAGGTGGCGGGGGTGGCGTTCTGCGCCAGCAGATAGGCCTCGTCCGAGGTCAGCGACAAGAGCGCGTTCTGCGATTCCACATGCGCCAGCTTGTTGGAGATCTCGAATTCGCGGCGCACCGACAGGGTCGGGACATCCCATTCATGCATCACGACCGTGACCGGGCCGTAGGTGTAGCGCTCCATGTAGACCGAGGTCGTGTAGAGCGTCTTGCCGTCCTTCGACAGCTCCATCTGCGCCGTGGTGCCCGGGCCCATATTGCCCTTCATGGCGAAATCCTCGGCGCCCAGCACGTTCACCGCGCTCGGTCCGGCCCAGGCCTGGTCCATGGCGAAGACATTCGGACCTTCGGAGATCGTCTCCTCGATCGTCAGCGTCTCGGGCACGAATTCCTCCGCGCTGTCCTGGGCCACGGCCTGGCCTGCGGCGACCGCCGAGACCAGCGTGATGGCGTAACCTGTTTTCATGACTCATCTCCTCAACGGGTACTCGGGCCCGGGATAGCGCCGCCGTTGCGCTGCCCGCTATCCGCCCGGATCCGGAAAATGCGGTCAAAAATTATGCAAATGGCAAAATCCGGGCCACGCAGCCGTGAGCCGGACTCGTTACTTGCATTCCGAATGTTTAGAAACAGGGATGTACGTCGCCGTACCGTTCACGGCTCCGGGGGAGCAAAGTCATGGAATTCCAGCAACTTGACGTTGCGCCAGGCGCGGGCGCACAGATATCGCGCCGGGACTCCCACAGTTTCGTCGATCATGAACTGGCGCTCGAGGGCTGGGACCAGACCTATCGCCAGCTCTCGGCGGGGCGGTTCTCCGGCCGGGTGGAGACGCTCGGCCTCGGGGCGATGACGCTCCAGCGCGAGCAGGTGGGCTGCTGCGTCGAGAACCAGTTCAGCCCGCCCGGGGACAGCGTGGTGATCGGCTTCAACCTGCCCGGATCGGTGATCTACGACGCCCAGCTGGGCCCGGTCGCGGACTGGCAGCCGCTGGTCGTGACCAGCGCGCGCGAGCACCGGATCTTCGCCCGCGGCTGCTTCGACGTGCTGATGGTCAGCTTCCCGCAGGAGGCCCTGCCCGAGGGGCTGCACCGTCCGGCGCGGCTGGCGGCCGATCCGCAGGGCAATACCGCGAAATGGCTGCTGGCGCTGATGGGCAGCGTGAAATCGGGCCATGCCAGCGACAGCCTTCTGCAGATGGCGCCGGATCTGGCGGCGGATGCGCTCTCGGCCTGGGGCGATCCGGCGGCGGCGCCCGGCCTGTCCGAGCGGCGCAGCATGGCGGCTTTCGACGATATCCTGGGCGCGATGGGCGAGGTGGAGCCCGAGGCGATGACCGCGACGCGGCTGTCGCAGAAGCTCGGGCGGCCGCGGGCCGAGCTGCGCAGCGCCTGCAAGACGGTGACCGGGCTCGACCTGTCGCAGTTCCTGCTGGCGCGGCGGCTCAGCGATGTCCACCGCGCGCTGCTGCGCGGCCAGGGCGCCGGGGTGAAGGTCTCGGACGTGGCGATGGATCACGGCTTCCTGCATTGGGGCCGCTTCGCCCAGGCCTATCGCGCGATGTTCGCCGAGCGGCCTTCGGAGACCCTGCAGCGGCGGGGGCCCGCGGTCCGGGGCGCCCTGCCGCATTTCGCCTGAGCGGGCAGGGCCCGCGCCCCGCGAGAGCCGGCGCCGCCTTCCGCTCCGGGACCGCGGTCCCGGCGGGCGGAAGGCGCATCGCGCCGGACCGGATCAGCGGCGCCGCGGCACGCCGGGCAGGGCGCAGAGCATCTCGTAGAGGAAATTCGCCGCGATCACCGCGGTGTTCCCGGCCATGTCATAGGGCGGCGAGACCTCGACCAGATCGCCCCCCACCAGGTTCAGCCCCGCGCAGCCGCGGATGATCTCCAGCCCCTGCATCGTGGTCAGCCCGCCGACCTCGACCGTGCCGGTGCCGGGCGCGAAGGCCGGGTCGAGGCTGTCGATGTCATAGCTCAGATAGACCGGCGCATCGCCGATCGCGGCGCGGATCTCCGCCATCAGCGGGGACAGCGACTTGTGCCAGCATTCCTCGGCCTGGATCACCGTCCAGCCCTGGCTGCGCCCCCAGTCGAAATCGTCCGCCGCATAGCCCGAGCCGCGCAGGCCGATCTGGAACACCTTGTCATTCTGCAGGCAGCCTTCCTCCCAGGCGCGGCGGAACGGGCAGCCATGGGCGACGGTCTCGCCGAACATCTCCTCGTTGGTGTCCGAATGCGCGTCGACATGGATCAGCGCGACCGGGCCGTGGCGCTCTTTCATGGCGCGCAGGATCGGCCAGGTCAGCGTGTGGTCCCCGCCGAGCGTCAGCGGCACCGCGCCATGGGACAGCACCCCGCGGTAATGCTCGGCGATGATCTCCACCGATTTCTTCAGGTCGTAGAGATTGACGGGGACATCGCCGATATCGGCGACCTGCAGATGCTCGAAGGGCGCGGCGCCCGTCGCCATGTTGTAGGGGCGGATCATCCGGCTCTCGTCGCGGATCTGGCGCGGGCCGAGCCGGGTGCCCGGGCGGTTCGAGGTGCCGATATCCATCGGGATGCCGAGGAAGCAGGCGTCGAGTCCTTCGGCGGTCTCCTGCGCGGGCAGGCGCATCATCGTCGCGGGGCCGCCGGTCCGGGGCATCTGGTTGCCGCCCAGCGGCTGGTTGAACTTGTGGGTCATCGTTGCGTCCTTTCGCGGTCACAGCCCCTTGCCGCGGAGCCAGCCGGTGATGATCTCTCTCAGCCGTTCGCCGGAGAAGGAGGGGAAATGCCCGCCATGGACCACCCGCACCGGCAGCGCGGCAAGCCGCTGCATCGACCGGATATAGGCCTGCGCCTCGGCATGGTAGGTGTCCTCGATCAGCGGGCCGTCATAGACGATGTCGCCCGAGATCAGGATGCCGGTCGCCGCCTCCCAGAGCGCGATGCCGCCGGGGCTGTGGCCGGGGGTGTGGATCACCTCGAAGCGCCGGTCGCCGAGGTCGATGACGTCGCCGTCCTCGAGGATCCGCGTCGCGGGCGCCGCCTTCACCGCATAGGTCGCGGACTGGTAGGGGACATCGGGCAGCGCGTCGAAGATATCGTCGGTGACATAGGGGTCGGCCAGGGTCGAGGCGCGGGTCGGCGCCGCCAGGATATCCGCCTCGCATCTGTGGCAGAGCCTGTCGGGGAATTCGTGATGGCAGCCGACATGGTCGAAATGCGTGTGGCTGGCCACGGCGTCGAGCGGCCGCTCGCTGACCAGCGGCACCCATTGGCGCAAGCTGACCACGCCCATGCCCGAATCCACCATCATGTCGCGGTCGCGGCCGCGGACATGCCAGATGTTGCAGCGGTAGAATTCCTGGATATGCGGCTCGTCGATCCAGGTCAGCCCGTCCTCCAGCTTGCGCAGCCGGTACCAGTCCTTCGGCGGGATGCGGGTCATGCGGCCTCCGTCAGGATCACCGGATCGCGGCCGAAAAGCTCCACCTCGGCGCCGATCTCGGGATGGGCGCCCTGCGGCAGATGCGCGACCAGCCGCAGCTCGGGCGCCGCCAGCGGGGCGAAATGGCAGCGGTGATGCGCGCCGAAGAAAGCGGCCTCGGTCAGCCGCGCCGGGCCGAGGCTGAACCCGCCCTGCAGTCCCACATTCTCGGGGCGCAGGCAGAGGATGCCGGCCCCGGGCGCCACGGCGAGCGGGCCCAGCGGGCTGTCGACGCCGTCGCCCGCGGGGCGGACGGGCAGGCGGTTCAGCTCGCCCATGAAAGCCGCCGAGAAAAGCGTGCGGGGCCGCAGATAGACCTCTTCGGGCGTGCCGCAATGCTCGATCCGGCCGCCATTCATCACCACGATCCGGTCGGCGATGGCCATCGCCTCCTCCTGGTCGTGGGTGACATGGACGAAGGTGGTGCCGACCCGGCGCTGGATCGCCTTCAGCTCGTCCTGCATCTGCCGCCGCAGCTTCAGGTCGAGCGCGCCCAGCGGCTCGTCGAGAAGCAGCACGTCGGGCTCCACCGCCAGCGCGCGCGCCAGCGCCACGCGCTGCCGCTGCCCGCCCGACAGCGCATGCGGCTTGCGCCCGGCCTTGTCGGCGAGCCCGACCATGTCGAGCATCTCCATCGCCTTGGCATCGTGGTCCCGCCGCGCCCTGCCGCGCATGCGCAGCCCGAAGCCGACATTGTCCCGCAGCGTCATGTGCGGGAAAAGCGCGTAGTCCTGGAACATCGTCGTGGTCGGGCGCAGCTTCGGCCCGACATGGGTCATGTCCCGCCCGCCGATCAGGATCTGCCCCTCGCTGGGCGTCAGGAACCCGCCGATCAGCGACAGGAGGGTGGTCTTGCCGCAGCCCGACGGGCCCAGCAGCACGACGAACTCGCCCGCGGCGATCTGCAGGTCGATCCGCTGCAGTGCGGTGAAGGACTCGAACCGGTGCTCGACGGCCCGGATTTCCACATCGGCGGTCATTTGGCAGCCTTTCGGAACAGGAGAAGCTCCAGCGTCACGACCACCAGGACCGAGACGAGGAAGACGAGCGCGCCCACCGCATTGGTCTCGGGCGACAGGCCCGAGCGCAGCATCGACCAGATCTCCACCGGCAGGGTGACGTCGAAGCGGGTCAGCAGGAAGGCGATGATGAATTCGTCCCAGGAGAAGGTGAAGGACAGGAAAAAGGCGGCGGCCAGCGACGGCGCGATCATCGGCGCGAGAACCAGCGACAGCACCTGGCGCTCGCCCGCGCCGAGATCGCGCGCGGCGCGCAGGGCGCTCTGCTGCGGGGCGCCGATCGAGGCGGCGAGGATGGCGAAGCAGAGCGGCAGGTTGATGACGACATGGCCGATCCCGGTCGCCATCAGCGACGGGCGCAGCCCGATCCAGTTCACCGCCTGCAGCAGCCCCAGCCCGATGATCAGGTAGCTGACCGTCATCGGCGCGATGATCAGCCCGCGCAGCAGCGCCGATCCCGGCAGCCGCGCCCGCGCGAAGCCCGCCGCGGCGAGGAAGCCCAGCAGGACCGAGACCGCCGAGGAGGCGAGCGCGACCAGCATCGAGTTCCCCAGCGCCGCCATCAGGTCGCGGTCGGCCAGCACCTTGGCGTACCATTCCAGCGTCGGCCCCTTGAAGGGCGGCACCGGCAGGCGCCCGTCCTGGAAGGAGAAGACCACCAGCACCGCGACCGGCAGCAGGATGAAGGCGAACATCAGGGCAAGATAGGCCCAGGAGAGAATGCGCATCAGACCCGGTCCATCTTCAGCCAGCGCGCGGAGGCGGCATAGGCCAGCGTCACGATCGCCATCAGCACCACCGACAGCGCCGAGGCCATCGGGAAATCGCCGCGCCGTCCGAGCTGCAGCATGATGAGCTGCGGCAGCGACAGCTCGTTATTGCCGCCGAGGATCTGCGGGGTGATGTAGTCGCCGATGCACAGCACGAAGGTCAGGAAGGCGCCGGTCATCACGCCGGGCAGGGTCAGGGGCAGGATCACCAGCCGGATCACCTGCCAGCGCGAGGCGCCCAGATCCTCGGCCGCGCGGGCATAGTTGGGCGAGAGCTGCACGAGGTTCGAATAGATCGTCAGCGTCAGCAGCATGACGAAGAAATGGGTGAAGCCGATCACCGTCGCCGTTCGGGTCGCCATGATCTGCACCGGCTCCGCCAGCAGCCCCAGCCCGGTCAGCGCGTTCATGATGACGCCCTTTTCGCCCAGCACCAGCGCCCAGGAATAGGAGCGCACCACATAGGAGGTCCAGAACGGCAGCACCGCGAGCAGCAGCGCCAGCCGCCGCCAGCGGGCCGGGACCCGCGTGGCGATGATCCAGGCCAGGGGCCAGGCAAGCGCGACCGACAGCACCGTGACCGTGGCCGTGATCTCCAGCGACACGAAGATGCCGCGGAAGAGCGACGGGTCGGAGAAGATCCGGGCATAGGTCTCGGGTCCCGGACCGGGGACGACCGTCCGCCCCTCCATATGGCCGAGGCTCATCCAGACCATCGCCCCGAAGGGCAGCAGGAAGAAGGCCAGCGTCCAGAGGAGGGCGGGGGCGGCCAGCCCCGCGGCCTGGCGCCGTTCGGTGCGCTCGATGCTCATGGCGTCAGTTCTGCAGCATGTCAGTCCACAGATCCTGCATCGCCAGATCCGTGTCGGCATCGGGCACCGGGTAGAGCTGGGCGCGCGACAGGTACTCCGCCTGGTCGTCCCAGCGCAGCACGGCCTTTTCCTCGTCGCTCAGGACGGCGCCGGCCTCCTTGTTGGCGGGCATCCCCCAGTAGCAGGAGGAGGTCGCCAGCCGCGCCTGGCCCTCGGGCGAGAGGATGTACTTGATGAATTCCAGCGCCAGCTCGGGCTGCTCGGTGCCTTCGACCATGGCCACGGCCTGCGCCCAGACCAGCCCGCCCTCCTTCGGCAGGGTCCAGTCCAGATCGGGGTTCTCGGCATGCAGAACTGCGGTCAGCCATTCGCCGCCGCCGATCAGGATGTCGACCTCGCCGGTGGCCAGCGCCGTCTGGCTGCCGACCACGTCCGAGACCTGGCGGGAGGCGGCGCGGAGCTTCATCAGCGGATCGCGCAGGGTCCCGAGCGCAGCGGCATCGAGATCGGCGGTGTCCACGCCCTCGGCCAGCCCGACCAGCCCCAGCACCGGCAGGTAGTAGTCGTAGATCGCGATCCGGCCGTCATACTTGCCCGACCAGAGCGCGCCCAGGCTCTCCATGTCCGCCGGGTCCACGGCGGCCTTGTTGTAGGCGATGGTGTTGTAGCCGAATTTCTCGGTCACGCCGTAGAGCTGGCCGTCGACCGTCATCGCGTCCGTCAGCGCGACCTCGGGGAAGGTGGTCGAGGTGTCGACCGAATCCGCGGGCAGGGGCGCCAGATAGCCGGCCTCGGCCGCGCGGGCGACATCGACGCTGTCGATCACCATCACGTCCCAGTCGCCGGGGCGGGACTGGTCGAGCAGCGTCAGCCCGGCCGCCGTGCCCTCGTATTCCTTCACGTTGACGCGGACGTCATGCGCCTTCTCGAAGGGCTCCAGCAGGGCGGCATCGGCATGGTCGCACCAGATCAGCGCGTTGAGATCCGCCGCCTGCAGGCTGGTCGTCGTCATCAGGCCGCCAAGCGCGGCGAGGCAGAATTTGTGCATCCGGATGGTCATCTGGGTCCCTGTCTGCGGTTTTCTTGTGGTTCTGTCGCCTTCAGCTTGACCATCCAGAATTCTGTGGTCAATCTAAACTTGAAGTCACTACAGGTTTTTCGAGATGGCAGGTCTGCGCGAGCGGAAAAAAGCGGCGACGCGCAAACGCATCCTGGACTGCGCGGCGCAGATGTTCCGGCAGGACGGCTACGAGGCGTCGAGAATCGAGGATATCGCCGAGGCGGCCGAGCTGTCGGTGGCGACCTTCTACAACTACTTCGGCTCGAAGGCGGATCTGCTGCTGGCGGCGGTGCTGGAGGAGACGGCGATGGTGATGGACTCGGTCGAGGCCTGCATCGGCGCGCCCGCGGCCACGCTGGAGGCGGCCTTCGGCGCGATCGTCGGCACCTATTTCGAGAAGTCCTTCCAGTACACCTCGCGCGAGCTCTGGCGGATGGCGGTGGCGCGGACCATGCTCGACCCCGAGGCCGAGTTCTCGCGCCGCTACATCGCGATAGACCGCGAGCTTTCGGACCAGCTCTGCCGGTTCCTGGCGGGGATGCAGGGGCGGGGGCTGGTGCGCGCCGGGGCCGAGATCGACCCGGCCGGGCGGCTGCTGTTCAACAACGTGAACATGAATTTCATCGAGTACATGCGCGCCTCCGGCATGACGGCCGCCGAGGTCCGGGCCAAGGTGATGGCGGAAAGCGCGCCGCTGCTGGCGCGGCTGGCAGGCTAGGGCACACCGGCGCCGGATGCGCAAACGCCGCCCCGTGGGGCGGCGTTCCGGTCTCAGACGGCGGCGGCCTCTGGCGCCGGGGCCGGGGCGGGCGGGGTGCCTGCCACGGGGGGCGGGGCGCCTTCCCAGGCGGCGAGCTGGCGGCGGAAGCCGGTGATCACCGCGGGCGGGTCGGACTGGATCGTGCTGGTCATCAGCCGCGATTTCTGGCGGCGCGAGGTCCAGGCGATCAGCAGCGGCGCGATCACCAGCGGCAGGCCGACCGGCACCAGCCAGGGGATCAGCCGCGGCGCGAAGACCCCGGCGGCGGCGAAGAGCAGGACGCCCGCGAGGCTCATCCACCAGCTGCCCGCGAAGGCGGTCGAGACCGGCACGGCGGTGCTGTCGCGGGTGGCCGAGGGCCAGCCGCCGTCACGGCCCGACAGGATCTGCCAGAGCGCGCGGAGCTGGAACATCATCAGGAGCGGCGCGATGACCGAAGACAGCAGCAGCTCCGTCATGGTCGACACGAAGGTGTTGCCCGCGCCGCCGAATTCCTTTGCCCGCCCGGTGACGAGCGCATGGCCCAGCACCAGGAACTTCGAGATGAAGAGCAGGCCGATCACCCCGGCGAAGAGCCCGACGGCGGCGGCGGTGCGCTCGCCCGGGAAGACCGGGACCGGGAAGTCCGGCATCGGGAAGTAGTCGATCGCGCTTTCGGTGGCGGCAGCGACCAGGCTGAGGATCAGGAACAGCGCCCAGATCGCCGGAGCGGTATAGGCGACGATGCCCTGGAACAGCGCGAAGCGGCTCCAGCCCTTCAGCCCGGGCGCGATCAGCAGCCGGCCGTGCTGCAGGTTGCCCTGCGCCCAGCGGCGATCGCGCTTGGCGTATTCGATCAGGTCGTCGGGGCCTTCCTCGAAGGAGCCGGTCAGGTCGGGGTCGATCCGCACCTGCCAGCCGCCGCGCGCCAGAAGCGCCGCCTCGACCGAGTCATGGCTGAGGATATGGCCGCCGAAAGGGGGCTTGCCGCGCAGGGCGGGCAGGCCGCAGCTTTCGGCGAAGGCCTTGATCCGCACCACGGCATTGTGGCCCCAGAAGGATCCGGTGCGCCCGGCCAGCGCGGTCAGCCCGTTGCAGTAGATCGGTGCATAGAACCCGGCCGAGAACTGCATCATCTTGCCGAAGCGCGAGCGTGCGCCGATCACCCGCGGCAGGCTCTGCAGAAGCCCGACCTCGGGGGCGGATTCCATCCGGCGGACCATCTCGCCGATGGTGGCCGCGGACATCAGGCTGTCGGCGTCGAGGATCAGGGCGAAGTCGTAGGCCCCGCCAGAGCGCTGGATGAAGTCCTCGATATTGCCGGCCTTGCGCCCGGCATTGTCCTCGCGGCGGCGGTAGAAGATCCGCCCGCGGCTGCCGGTCGCGTCCAGGAGCCGCGCCAGCTCGTCTTCCTCGCGCCGGGCGATGTCGGCCTTGCGCGTGTCCGAGAGGATGGCGAAATCGAATTGCGCGGCGATGCCTTCCGCCTTCAGGTCGGCATCCATCGCCGCGATGCGTGCATAGACCGCGACCGGATCCTCGTTGTAGACCGGCACCAGGATGCAGGTCCGCGACGAGATCGGCCCGTCATGCGAGGGGCGGCGCGGCACGGGCGTGACGAGACCCGTCACCCCCTGGCAGGCGCCCCAGGCGATCCACCACGTGGCCAGCGCGATCACTACCGCGATCACGATGTCGAGCAGCACGATTCCGACGCTGCCCGCGTGATAGAGGTAGAGCGCGCCGGCGAGAATGCCGAAGGCGGCGGCGGCGGTCAGGCACACGGCCCGCCGCATCCACGTGGCGAAATCCAGCATCGGCCTACCCGTGCAGCCCGCGCCAGCTGACAAGGGCGACAAGCACGGTCAGCCAGGACATGCCGGGCCGAAGCTGGGTCGGCGTTTCGAGGATCTGTTCCGGCATCGCCATCGGGCTGTCGGGAAGGGCGGTGACCGTGGCGAGCGATCCGGTATGGTTCATTGCATCAGGCGTGGTCATTTCAGTACCCATTGATAGGTCCAGGTTTCGGAAAGGACACTGTCGAAACCCTCGAGCCATGCTCTTAGTTCCAACGGTTCTGTGCCGGTCGGTTTAATATCGAACGCGAGCCGCCAGAGCCCGGTTCCCTCGATCCTGCGCAGTGCGGGCGTGTCCACGCTCCCGCCCGAGACGGTCACCTTCGGTTGCACGGAGCTGATCTCCGTGACCCCTTCCAGGCGTCCGCCCCTGAAGTCGATGACGAATTTTCTTCCGCCTTCTTCGTTCTTCGTGCCCGATACTCCGGCTTCCCCACTGGCAGTAGATACCACATGGGCAAGTTTTTCGCCTCTTTGTCCCGCCAGATCGCCCCAGAGCATGCGATAGCGGTATTCCTTGCTGGATCCGGCCTCTGCCGGATCGGCCGGCCGCCAGTAGGCGACGATATTGTCGGTCGCCTCCTGCTCGGTCGGAATCTCGATGAGCCGGACATAGCCCGTGCCCCAGTCGTTGAGCGGCTCCACCTCGATCGAGGGCCGCTTCTCGTAGCGCGCTTCGGCATCCGAGTACTCGTCGAAATCCCGGTCGCGCTGGTAGAGGCCGAAGCTCTGGATCGCGGTTGCGTTGATCCAGGACTGGCCCAGGCGCGGCGGATTCGAGAGCGTCCGCCAGATGCGGCGCCCGTCCTCGGTCAGGATGCCCAGCCCGTTGCTGTCATGCACCTGCGGGCGGTAGTCGTGGAACCGGCCCGGCGTGGTGCGGTCGAATAGGAACATCGAGGTCAGCGGCGCGATGCCGATCTCCTCGATAGTCTCGCGGAAGAAGAGCCGCGCGGTGACTTCCATCTCGGTGACCGCGCCGGGCGTGATCACGAAGCGGTAGGCGCCGGTGACCCGGCGGCTGTCCAGCGCGGCATTGACGATCACCGTCTCCACCCCGGGCGCCGGGCGCTCGAAGTAGAAGGCGGAGAAGCGGGGGAATTCCTCGGCGCGTCCGGTGGCGGTGTCGATCGCCAGCCCGCGGGCGGAGGCGCCATAGACGCTGCCCTGTCCGAGCGCGCGGAAATAGCTGGCGCCGAGGAAGGCGACGAGCTCGTCGAAGCGGTCGGCGGTGTTCAGCCGCGACAGCATCCGCCAGCCGGCGACGCCGGGGATCGGCGTGCCGGGCTCGAGCCGGCCTTCCAGGTCCTCGCGGTACTCGAAATCGTCGGAGGTGAAGCGGAACGGCTTCGCGATCCCCGAGGAGACATCGTACATGGCGACGGCATCCGGGAACAGCCAGCCGCGATGGAAGGCATGAAGGCGGAACTCGTCCGTCTTCTCGCTCCAGCGCGCGGCATCCGGACGGAAGGCGATGTTGCGGTAGGTGTCGTAGTCCAGCCCCTCGAGCAGCAGGGGCGGGCGATAGGGTCCGGGATCAGGCTGCCCGGCCCGCGCCTGCATCGCCTCGGCGAGCAGGTCGAAGCTGAACGGTTCGCCTTCCGGCAGCGGTGCTCCGGTATTGGGTTCGGCCTGGGCGCGCGACGACAGCGCCGTGGCCAGCCCGAAAGCTGCAGCGCCGCCGAGAAGTCCCCGCCTGGAGCACCCTGTATCGGTCATCATACGTCTGCTATCCCGCATCTAAGTTTGCAAAGGCACAAGGTTTCCGGGCTTGTGCGTGAATGACTGGTTAACTTCAGCCTTCGGCGGGTGTTCCCCGCCTTGGCGTCAAACAAGGCGCTGCGGCATGCTTCTGCCCACCCGAGCGAGTCGCTGCCCAGTATTGCATCATTATATCGGCAAACTCTTGCTGCATGTGCATAATAAGCTAGCTGCCGGAGCGGGACATGGGGGATGCAGGCCCGTCTTACAAGGATTTCCGCTATGGCTGACGAAAAATTTGGCGCCGCGAACCGGATTGCCACAGCGCAGCGGGCTGCGGCGGCCTCCATGGCCCGCGCCTGCTCGGCAACCGGGCTTGTCCAGCGCCGCGAGGGCTTCGGCTGGACGGTCCGTCCGGCGCCCGGATCGGTGCTGGCCTCGACTCACCCCGGCCACTGGGATCCCGAGCCGGACTACTTCCACCACTGGATCCGCGACGCGGCCATTGTCGCCCGGGCGATGCCGCTGGCGATGGCCGTCGACGGCGACCGGCAGGGCTGGCTAGCGCGGCTTCGCGACTATATCGCCTTCTCGCTGGCGATCTCCGACCCGGCGCGGCGGGGGCCTCCTGCGAATCCGCTGCGGGCGGGGACGCGGGCCGATCACCTGCAGTTCCTGCGCCCCGATGCCGAGCTGGCGGCGCTTCATGGCACGGCCTGGCTGGAGGAACCGCGCTGCGCCGCCGATGGCGGGCCCGATCTGGAACGCTGGGCGCGGCCGCAAGATGACGGCCCGGCGCTGCGGGCGCAGTCGCTGATGGAGCTGCTCGAGGCACTGCCGGAGCTCGAGGGCACGGCGGCCGAAGAGCTTCTGGCGCGCGATCTGTCCCATCTGATGGCTGTCGCGGGCCGCCCGGCGATCGGCCCCTGGGAAGAGGAGCCGGCACGGCGTTGCAGCTTCACGCTGGTCGCGCAATGGGACGCGCTCGACCGCGGCGCGGCGCGGACCGGCGATCCGGCCATGGCGGCGCGGGCGGCAGAGCTGCTGGCGCTGATCGCCGGGGCCGAGGATCCGGACGGCGCGCTGCGCGAGAGCCTGGAGGCCGGGCTGGGCCGATACGACATCGGCACAGTGATGGCGATCCTCGATGCCGGGCGCTGGGAGGGGCCGCTGGCGCTCGACGGGCGCTGGATGACGGCGACGGTCGCGGCGCTGGAGGCGGTCTTTGCCGAGATCTACCCGCTGAACCGCGGCCGCGCCGTGCCCGCCATGGGCCGCTGGCGCGAGGATGTCTTCTTCGACGGCAATCCCTGGTTCCCCTGCACGCTGGCCTGCGCGGAGCTCGACTACCGGCTGGCGGCGCGCCATCTCGATCCGGCGCGATTCGCCCGCGGCGAGGCCCGGATGGAGATGGTTCTGGATCTCTGGCCCGGCCGCGGGACCGGCGGCCTGCCGGAGCAGTTCGACCGGGCAACCGGCGCCCCGCGGTCATGCCCCGAGCTGACCTGGTCCGCGGCGGCCTTCCTATCGGCGGCCGCCGCGCGGGCGCGCGCGGATCAGGCGCTCGGCGAGAGATAGGGCGAGGAGAAACCGAGCGCGGCCAGTCCGCGCCGGATCTCCGGCCGCTTCATCACCAGGGTCCACAAGAGACCCGAGCGGTGGTTCTCCAGCCCGGCGACGATCGGCCCCTGGTCGATCGCCAGCCGGCTTTCCGCCATCCAGCCGTGATGCAGGCTGAACCCGTCGACGAAGCCCGCCTCGCCGAAGATCCGGTCGCCCAGATCGTCATGCAGGTGGCGGATCACCGGCATCGCCTCCTCCGGCACCATCGGGAAGGAGGTCAGCACCGCGGTCGGCGTGATCACCCCGGTATCCGATTTCGGCGAATGCGCGACATAGCCCGAATGGTCGTCCCCCGCGGTCAGCCCCCAGAGATCCGGGCCGTAGCCTTTCCAGCCATGCGGGTTCTTCAGGCAATGCGCGCGGTTGATCAGCGCGTGGTTCCGCGCCAGCACGCCGTAATCGGCATAGGCGTCCTTCAGCCCGCGCGGGTCGATGCCGAGGAACGGGTACTGCGACAGGAAGAGCGGCCCGCCCCAGTCCGGGCCGAGCGGCAGCGGGATGCCCTCGAACGAGCGGCCATTGAGGAAGCTCCGCGCCTTCGCCCAGCGGTCATGGTAGATACTGGCGGGGATGCGGCGGCTCTCGTCCTCCGCCCCGGCGCCCAGCACGAAGACTGGAAAGGCCTCGTTCCAGCCGCCCAGATCCAGCGCCTTCTCGGGGAAGGGCCGGTCGGGATGGGCATGCCACATCACGCCTTTCGGGCCGACATGGGCGGACCAGTCGATGCCCCGGACGATCTCCTCCATCCGCCGGGCCAGCTCCGGCGCGTCGGAGAAGTACTCTGCCGCCGCCAGGAGGCCGATGGCGAGGAAGGAGGTTTCCACGATATCGCCGCCGTCATCCCCGGCCATGAAGGGGATCACCCGACCGGTCGAGCCGTAGTAGAAATGCGCATAGACGCCGTTGAAGCGGTCCGCGGTCTCCAGGAAGCCGGTCAGCCGCTCCAGCCGGTCGAGGATCTCCTGCCGCTTGCGCCAGCCGCGCTCGGCGGCGACGATCTGCGCCATGATGCCGAAACCGGTGCCGCCGGTGGTGACGGTCTCCTCCACGTCATAGCCGAAGGCCCCGGCGGAGCGCTCCCGCGCCATGCCGGAGACCGGATGGCTCCAGTCGAGGAAATAGCCCGCCGTGGCCTCGGCGATCCGGTCGCGCAGCTGGGCGTCGCTCAGCCCGGCCGTCACGCCCCCCATGTGATCTCCACCGATTTGGTGGCGCGGCTGTCCGGGCCGGTATGGACGATGATCCGGCCGGGATCCCAGACCTTCTGCGCCTCGGCGAGGCTGGGGGCGACGTGGTAGCTGAGCATTTCGGCGGTTATCTCGAAAGTGACGCGCCTGGTCTCGCCGGGGGCGACGGGGACGCGGCGGAAATCCTTCAGGAGCCGTCCGGGCCGGGTGATCCGCGCCTCGGGGTCCGAGAGGTACAGCTGCACGGTCTCGGTAACGGCGCGCTCCGAGGTATTGGTGATGTCGACCGAGATCTCGGCCATGCCGGCCTCGCCGCCGCCGGGCACGTCGGCCATCGGCGCGGAATATTCGACATTGCCGTAGCTCAGCCCGTAGCCGAAGGGATAGGCGGCCCGCGCCGCCCCGTCCTCCAGATCGAGCCAGCCGGTCAGGAATTTCTGGAAATGCCCGGGGAAGGGCCGTCCGGTCGGCTCGGCGGCATAGCTCAGCGGCGTCTCGCCGGGATGGACGGGCAGGGTGACGGCCAGCCGCCCGGTGGGCTCGGCCGCGCCGGTCAGGATGTCGGCCACGCCCTCGGGACCGGCGACGCCGCCATGCCAGGCATAGATCAGCGCGTCGACCTGCTCGGGCACCTTGCCGAGGGCCAGCGGCCGCCCGGCGAAGATCACGCCGACGACCGGGGTGCAGCCCGCCGCCAGTTCCGCCACCAGCCGCCGCTGCGGCTCGGGCAGGTCGGGGCAGAGCACCGAGGAGCTTTCCCCGGCCTGTTCCTTCGCCTCGCCGAGCGCCAGGATGACGACATCGGCCGCCTCGGCCACCTCGCGGGCCTCGCGCAGCAGCGCGGCCTCGTCGCGGGGATCGGGCTCTACCGTGACGCCATGGACGTTCAGCCGGTCGACCAGCCATTTCTCCCGCACCAGATTGGCGCCGACGGCGGTTTTCAGGCTGGCCCAGTCATGCGCCTTCAGCGCGTCCTCCAGGCTGACCACGTCGCGGGCATCGCCCGAGACCGACCAGGTGCCCAGCATGTTGGCCCGGTCCGAGCCGAGCGGCCCGATCAGCGCGACCTTCTGGCCGGGCTTCAGCGGCAGCAGGTGGTTGTTCTTGAGAAGCACGCAGGAGCCCGCGGCGGCCTTCCGCGCCAGCGCGCGGCCGGCTTGGCGGTTCGGCGTCGGGGCCAGCGGGTCCATGCCCTTGAAGGGATCCTCGAACAGCCCCTGCTGCGCCTTGAAGGCCAGCACCCGCAGGCAGGCGCGGTCGATCAGCCCGCGGATCGTCTCGGCCGAGATGAAGAGCCCGGTCTCCGGCGCGTCGAGCCCGTGCTCGGCAAGGCCCGGCAGGTGGCGCAGATAGTCCTCGCCGACCATGTCCATGTCGATCCCGGCATGCAGCGCGCGGGCCACGACCATCTCGGCGCTGCCGAGCCCGTGGGCGACCAGCTCCTTGACGCCGGTATAGTCCGAGACGACCAGCCCGCCGAAGCCGGCCGTGCGGCGCAGCCAGCCCTCGATCAGCGGCTCATGGGCGTGCATCGGCATCTTGTTGACCGCGTTGAAGGAGGCCATGACCCCCTCGGCCCCGGCCTTCACCCCGGCCTCGAAGGGCGGCAGGTAGATGTCCAGCAGGTCCTCCCAGGCCATGGTCGCGTTGTCGTAGTCGCGGCCCGACTGGGTGGCGCCATAGGCGACGAAATGCTTGAGGCAGGCCGAGACCCGGCCGCCGTTGTTCTCCTGCAGGCCGCGGGTCATCGCCTCGGCGATGCACGACGCCAGATGCGGATCCTCGCCCGGGCTCTCGGCGACGCGGCCCCAGCGCGGATCGCGGCTGATGTCGATCATCGGCGCGTAGACCTGGTGCAGCCCCTCGCTCGAGGCCTCCTCGGCGGAGAAGGCGGCGCAGGCGCGGATCAGCTCCATGTCCCAGGAGCAGGCCTGGGCGATGTTCAGCGGGAAAATGGTGCGGTGGCCGTGGATCACGTCCTCGGCGAAGAACAGCGGGATCGCGTGGCGCGACCCGGCAATGGCGCGTTCCTGCATCGCCCTTGTCGAGGCGCGGGACTTGGTGCCGAAGATGGCGCCGACCTCGCCGGCATCCAGCCGTTTCGCGAGCGGCGTCGAGGTCTCGGCCCCGGTCGTCAGGCCCTCGCCCGCGGCCAGGAGGTTCAGCTGGCCGATCTTCTCGGCCAGCGTCATCCGGGACAGCAGCCCCTGCAGATCGTCTTGCGTGGTCACGTCGCGACCCCCTCGTTACGGGGTCACTCCGCCACCAGCTGCGCGACCCCCAGATTACCCTTGCCGACGGGACGGACCATGCCGATTCCGTTCCGGATTCCCAGTACGGCGTTATAGAACGGCAGGCCATCCGGATCGTGCGGCACTTCCTTGCCATGTAGAACCGCAAGCACCGAAGTCTCGGGAAGTTCCTCGCGGATCGTCATGTGGAACTCGGCGGTCGCCACCATGTCCATCGCCGAGGTCGCTTCGTCCAGAAGCAGGATCTCGGGCTTGTGGAGCAGGATCCGCGCCAGCACGAGCCGCTGCTTCTGCCCGCCGGAGAAGACGTTGCGCCAGAGCTGGCCGTCGTGAAGCTCCTCCTTGAGCGCGTTGATGAACTGGCCGAGCCCGACGCGGGACAGGACCTGGGCGACGCGAAGGTCGTCGAATTCGCCTTCGCGGGCAGGGTAGGTGGCCAGCGCCTTGAGCGTCAAACGGTCGGGCAGGTCGGGCTCCTGGCCGGCGAAGAACAGCCGGCAGTCGTCGCGGCGGCTGACCGTGCCGGTGCCGTAGGGCCAGAGCCCGGCCACGGCCTTCAGCAGCGAGCTCTTGCCGCAGCCGTTGCGGCCGTGGAAGTAGATCCAGTCGCCCTTCCACAGCTCCAGCCGCGGGACCGAGACGAAGGCGTCGCCGCCATGGCCGCGGTGGTTCAGCGCCAGGCCCGCGAGCTTCAGCACTGGGCCGGCTTCGTGGGTGGCCTGGCGGAACTCGTTGACGCCGGTCTCGCGGTAGAAGGCCTCGCGGTCCTTCACCCGCTCCACCGCGCGCGCCAGCTCGGTCAGCCGGTCGGCATTGGCGCGCAGGTTGGCGATGGCGGGCATCACGTTGATGAACCAGGAGGTGTCGGCGATCAGCGCGGCGGTCAGTTCCGAGCTGGCCGCGAAGGTGCGGAAGCTCATCTGACCGGACATGTAGGCCGGCAGCGCCGGCAGGTAGGCGAAGAGCCGCGAGCTGAGGAAGTTGTAGCTGTCGGTGAACAGCAGCATGCCCGCCGACCAGCGGTTCTGGCGGCCCCAGGTGCGGTCGATGTCGTCATAGAGCCGCTCGTTCACGTCGCGCTGCACGGCCTGGCCCTTGGAGGCGGCCAGGCGGGTGACGCGGTTCAGCATGGCGTTCCACTCGCCCCGCCAGGCGCCGTCATGGCGCTGGCGCATCACGGTCAGGGTCTCGATCACCTTGCCGATCATCCAGGCGATGGCCGTGACCGTGGGGACATAGGTCAGGACCAGCAGGCCGGAGAGGATCGCGGTGCCGTGGATGCCGGGCTCGATCACGACGGCCTGCGCCAGGCCGGGCAGGCCCATCGCGGTCAGCCCGTCGCGCGCCCAGGCGGCCCAGCCGTCTAGGAAGGCCACGGCCTGGCTGCGTTCCAGAAGCGCCTGGGAGACGAACCAGATCGAGGCGATCGCGCCCCAGAGCCCCATGGCCAGGCCGATCACCCCGCCGAAGAGCCCCAGCGAGCATTCGTCGATGCGCTGGTCGATCGCGTCGGGCAGGCGCTGGGCCCCGGCCTCGCCGCCCTTGTCGGAGCTGAGGTCGAGCGCGATGCGCTGGTCGGCCAGCACGGCGGAATCGAAGCGGCTGACCATCCAGGCGCGCGCCTTGCGGTGCAGGTGGCTGGAGATCAGGTGCCGCGTGGCGACGCCTGCGGACTTGCCCAGGAAAATGGCGACGAAGAGGATCGCGGCGGTGAACAGGATGCTGACCGCGTCCTCGCCGGTATTGAGGTTGCGGTGGAACCCGGCCAGCGAGGCGATGAAGTCGGCGCTGGCCGTGGCGGTCCAGACGCTGGCCTTGCTCAGAAGCGTGGTCAGCGCGAAGATCGCAACGGTCAGGATCCAGGCTTCGCGCCATCGGTCCGATACCCAGTAGGCCGTGATCAGGCCCCAGAAACTTGTGAACTTCTTCATGCCCGTTCCCCATTTGCGGAACCCAGGGATGAGCATGCTGATTGACACAGGTTAACAATCCGCCTAGTGGCAGGTCCCGGTCGTCAGTCTCATTAGAAGCAACTCGCCTGAATTCCTGTTTTCGCCCGCGCCCCGATCTTCGCTGGGGTCTTCAAGAGCCCTTCCTTTTTAGGCGGAATCTTGCCGGTTGTCCATTTAATGATGAAAAACTCTGGCCAGATTTCCGGAATTCCAGTCCTCGATTCGCCCTTGGGGCGAGTCTGTCCCGCGCCGGAGACATGTTCTGCGGGAACCAAAGCGGGGTGACGCGCGTTGCAGCGAGTCGGTCCGGCTCGATTCGCCACCTTACCGAGGGCGCCGCGGCGGCGCTTCGCCGCTGTCCGGATGCCGGACTTGACCGCGCCCGGGCCGGGCCGCAGCCTTGATCCAGCCCTCGTTCTGCCGGAGCCCGCCGATGACCCGCCTTGCCGCCCTCTGCCTTGCCAGCCTCGCCTGTCCCGCCGCGCTCTGGGCGCAGGAGCCGGTCCCCCGCGTGGCGGTGATGTCCGCCTTCGCCCCGGAATGGGGCATGCTGGTCGACGCGCTCGAAGGCGCCGAGAGCCAGAGCGCCAACGGCGTCAGCTTCGTCACCGGCCGCCTGGCGGGGCAGGATGTCGTGCTCTTCCTGTCGGGCATCTCGATGGTCAATGCCGCCATGACCACGCAGCTGGCGCTCGACACGTTCGACATTTCCGCCATCGTCTTCTCCGGCATCGCGGGCGGCGTCGATCCTTCGCTGCATATCGGCGACGTGGTCGTGGCCGGGCAGTGGGGCTCCTATCTCGAGGCGCTGCTGGCGCGGGAGACGGAGGACGGCTACATGCAGCTGCCCTTCGTGCCGACCGATTTCCCCAATTACGGCATGATCTTCCCCAAGTCGGTCGAGGTGATGCGCGAGGGCATCGAGGCGCCCGAGCGGAAGTTCTGGTTCGAAGCCGATCCCGGGCTGCTGGCGACGGCCGAGACGGTCGCGGCCGAGGTAGAATTCGAGTCCTGCGCCGCCGAGGACGACTGCCTCAGCGCGCCGCCCGAGGTGGTGGTCGGCGGCAACGGGGTCTCGGGCATGGCCTTCCTCGACAATGCCGATTTCCGCGAATATGTCTTCGACACGTTCGACGCCCAGGTGGTCGACATGGAAAGCGCGGCGGTGGCGCAGGTCGCCTGGGCCAACCAGGTGCCCTTCATCGCCTTCCGGTCGCTGTCGGATCTGGCCGGGGGCGGCGAGGGCGAAAACGAGATGGGCACCTTCTTCGCGCTGGCCGCGGCGAACTCGGCGACGCTGGTCACTGCCTTCCTCGCGGCAATGGAGTGACAGGTAACGCTGGCCGGTGAAGCCTGTGGACAAAGGGCCGCGGCTCCTGTAGGGGTCCGCATTCCTTGCGCCGGGACGGACCCCGCGCCGACCCGATGGACACCCCGCTCATGATACCGACTCTTCAAGATGCCCTCGCCGAGCGCGGGTATGATAGCCTGACTTCCGTCCAGGAAGCCGTGACCGCCCCCGAGCTCGAAAACAAGGACCTCCTGGTCTCCGCCCAGACCGGCTCGGGCAAGACCGTGGGCTTCGGCCTCGCGATTGCGCCGACGCTCATGGGCGAGGCCGAGCGGCTGGGCCCGGCGGCGGCGCCGCTGGCGCTGGTGGTGGCGCCGACGCGCGAACTGGCGCTTCAGGTGGCGCGCGAGCTCGGCTGGCTCTACGCCAAGGCGGGGGCGCGGATTTCGACCTGCATCGGCGGCATGGATGCCCGGGACGAGCGCCGCTCGCTGGAGCGGGGCGCGCATATCGTGGTCGGCACCCCGGGCCGGCTGCGCGACCATATCACCCGCGGCTCGCTGGATCTGGCGGATATCCGCGCCGTCGTGCTGGACGAGGCCGACGAGATGCTCGATCTGGGCTTCCGCGAGGATCTGGAATTCATGCTCTCCGAGGCGCCCGAGACGCGGCGCACGCTGCTGTTCTCGGCCACCGTGCCGCGGACGATCGAAGAGATGGCCAAGGTGTACCAGCGCGATGCCGAGCGGGTGACCACGCTCGACAAGGGCTCGCAGCATACCGACATTTCCTACCAGGCGGTGCAGGTCTCCCCGGGCGACGAAGAGCACGCGATCATCAACCTGCTGCGTTTCCACGACGCGCCGACCGCGATCGTCTTCGCCAATACCCGCGCAGCCGTCACCCGGCTGTCCGCGCGGCTGGCGAACCGCGGCTTCCTGGTGGCGAGCCTTTCGGGCGAGCTGAGCCAGGACGAGCGCAGCCATGCGCTGCAGTCGCTGCGCGACGGCCGGGCGCGGGTCTGCGTCGCCACCGACGTGGCCGCGCGCGGCATCGACCTGCCGAATCTCGACCTGGTGATCCATGCCGACCTGCCGCAGAGCACCGAGGCGCTGCTGCACCGCTCCGGCCGGACCGGCCGCGCGGGCCGCAAGGGCATCTCGGCGGTGATCGCCACCGACAAGGCGGTGAAGAAGGCGTCGCGCATCCTGAAATGGGCGAAGGTCGAGGCCGAATGGGTCACCGCGCCCTCCGCCGACGAGATCCTCGACAAGGACGAGGCGCGGCTGCTGGAGGACGAGGCCTGGACGCAGGAGCCCTCCGGGCGCGAGGCCGCCTTCGCCGCCAAGCTGATCGAGGCCTACACCCCCGAGCAGATCGCCGCCGCCTGCTTCCGCCTCTACCAGGGCAAGCTTTCCGCGCCCGAAGAGCTGAACGCGGCACCGCTGCGCAAGCCCCGCGAAGAGCGCGACCGCCCCGAATTCGGCCCGTCGGTCTGGGCGAAGCTCAGCGTCGGGCGCGACAAGAATGCCGAGCCGCGCTGGATCCTGCCGCTGCTTTGCCGCGCAGGCGGTCTGGACAAGACGCAGATCGGCAAGATCCGCGTCTCCGACGACGCCACCTTCGTCGAGCTGGCCGAAGCGGCTGCGCCCGAGCTGGTCGCGCGGCTGGGCGATGGCGGCGTGCTGGAGGACGACATTTCCCTGGCGGTGCTCGACAGCGTGCCCGAGGAAGTGACCCGTCCGCGCCCGCGCCGCGAGGACGGCCCGCGGCCGCGCCGCGAAGATGGGCCCCGCCCGCGCCGCGAGGATGGCCCGCGTCCGCGCCGCGATGACGGGCCCCGCCCGCCGCGCCGCGAGCGCGAGGAGCGCAGCTCCGACGCCGAGTCCCCGCGTCCGCCGCGCCCGGTGCGCCGCGAGGAAGGCGACAGCCGTCCGCGCCCGCCGAAGCGCGAGTACTCGCAGAGCGAGGAGCGCCCGCCGCGCAAGCGCGAATTCTCCCGCAGCGAGGGCGAAGAGCGTCCGCGCAGCCCCGCGAAGCCGAAGGAGTCGCGCTTCAGCGATGCGTCCAAGAGCTTCCGCCGCCCCGATGCGGGTGAGCACTCCAAGAGCCGCCGTCCGGCCGGTGGCGGCGACAAGCCCTGGGCGAAGAAGGCCGAGGGCGAGGAGCGTCCGCGCCGGACGGGCTTCTCGAAGCCCGCAGGCGAGGCAGGCGAGGGCAAGCGCAGCGGCTTCTCCAAGCCGCGCCGCGACGCCGACGGCGGCAAGCCGCCCTTCCGCGCCAAGAGCGAGGGGTTCCGGCCGAAGCCCGCAGGCGGCAAGCCCCGCCCGGGCGGCCCGAAGAAGCCCGGCAAGAAATTCTGAGAGACAGCAAGGGGGCCCGCAGCGGCCCCCTTCGCTTTTGGCGGCCTTGCCTCCCGTCTGGCCGCCGTACCGGCGCCTTGAATGTCACGCCACGCCGGTTCCGGGACGTCTGCCGCAGCCAACAGGGGCGCCGGACCTCTGGCGAACCGGATGTCCCGCCGGGCCAACGTGCCGTGATCTCGCATGCTGCGGCACGGCCGGCTGCTGGAGTCCTGCCGCAGCCAACAGGGGCACCGGACCTCTGGCGTTCCGGAGGTCGCGTCCGGCCTGCGTGCTGCGCCTTGCTTGTCGCGGCTCACACGGCTCCGGGGCTCGTGCCGTTGCTGACACACGTGCCGCGCCTCCGGCGGCGCGGATGTTCCGGCTCGAGCAAGAGCGTTGCCGAGCGGCATGATCTCCAGGCCCTGCGCCGGCGGTGAGGGTCAGCCGATGTCAGGCGAGCCATCCGCGCAGCCGCAGGGTGCGGCGCGGAGCGGCGACGAGGCCGTCAGGTGCTTGCCACGTTCTCCGCCGGGCGCAATGTGCCGCTCGCTGGCGCGGTGCTTGAGGTCCCGGAGGCCGTGAATTGCGCGGGCGTCCCTCTGCCAGTTTCGCGCGGGCGGGCGGTTGCGCCCCGGGAGTGGTCCTGACCGCCGATCTTCCGCGGGAGGTCTTGGCGTCGGATGCGTCTCGTCAGGTTGCAGCGGTGGTGCCTGCCCGGGGGAGTTTGCGCGGAGTCGCAGGACGGCCCGGACCCCGGCGGCTGGGGCGATCCCCCGGCGGGCGGGTCAGGAGCGCGTGGATGAAGGCGCGGAGCTGGTCGGAGCGCAGGGAAGCGATGCCGTCTCGCCCGAGGTCAGCTCTGCGGAGAAGGCCGCGCGCCGGGCGCGGAACTTGCGGTCTGGCGGGCCGGGGGGCAGCAGGCTCCTGTCGAGAGATGTCCCGGCGGCGCAGGCAGGCTCCGCGGACGGGGGCCGGAGCCACGCCGCAGCCGGTCTTGCGGCCCCGGAAAAGACTCGCGCGGCGTCAGCCCAGAAGCTTTTCGAAGAACACCCGTTCGAAGCCGTCCTGCGAGGCGCGGCCGGTCTCGGCATAGCCGAGATGCGGATAGATCGAGAGGTTCGCCTCCATCTTCTGGTTGGTCAGGAGCGTCACCCGGGCGAAGCCCTGGCGGCGGGCCTCCGCCTCGCAGAAGGCGATCAGCGCCTTGCCGATGCCCTGTCCGGCCGCCTCGGGCAGCACGCCGATGGCATCGAGATGCATGGCGCCGTCTTCGGGGAAGAAGGTGATGTAGCCCGCGAGCGCGCCCCCGGGACCGGTCGCGACATGGGTCCGCCCGGCGGCGATATGGGCGGCGAAGGGCGCGTCCATCGGCGCGGGCCGGCGGCCGATCAGCGGCACGTAGCGGGCGAAGGCGGCCTCGGCGCAGGCGCGGATGGCGGTCTCGTCCTCGGGCAGGGCAGGGCGGATCACGGCGGGGTCTCCTCTGGCCGGAGCCAAGAAAAAACCGCGCCTGAGGGGGCGCGGTTCGCGGTTTCCGGGGCGCGGGCGGCGTCAGACCCGCATCGGCATGACGACATAGACGGCGGAGGTGTCGGAGCCCTCGCGCATCAGGGTCGGGTCGCCGGAGCTGTTGAACATGAAGACGGCGTTCTCGCGGTCGACCTGCGAGGCGATCTCCAGCAGGTACTTCGCGTTGAAGCCGATCTCCAGCTTCTCGTCGCCATAGGCCACGGCCAGCTCCTCGGTCGCGGCGCCCGAGTCGGGGGCGTTGACCGAGAGGACCAGCCGGTCCTCGTCCATCGAGAGCTTCACCGCGCGGGAGCGCTCGGAGGAGACGGTCGCGACGCGGTCCACCGCCTTGGCGAAATCGGCCGCGTCCACTTCCAGCCGCTTGGCGTTGTTCGCGGGAATGACGCGGGTGTAGTCGGGGAAGGTGCCGTCGATCACCTTCGAGGTCAGCGTGACCTCCGGCGTGGCGAAGCGCACCTTGGTCTCGGAGACCGAGACGGCGATGTCGGCATCGTCCTCGTCGAGGAGCTTCCTGAGCTCGCCCACGGTCTTGCGGGGCACGATCACGCCCGGCATCTCCTCGGCGCCCGAGGGCAGCTCTGCGTCGATGCGGGCCAGCCGGTGGCCGTCGGTGGCGACGCAGCGCAGCACGCGGCCTTCCTCGGACTCGGCGACATGCATGTAGACGCCGTTGAGGTAGTAGCGCGTCTCCTCGGTGGAGATGGCGAATTTCGACTTGTCGAAGAGGCGGCGCAGCACCTCGGCCTTCACGGTGAAGTTCGAGCTGTACTGGCTCGAGGGCATGACCGGGAAGTCTTCCTTCGGCAGCGTGTTCAGCTGGAACTGCGAGCGGCCGGCCTCGACGGTGACGATGTTCGAGGTCGGGTCGGCATTCAGCGTCACCAGCGCGCCGTCGGGCAGCTTGCGGACGATCTCGTGCAGGGTGACGGCCGAGACGGTGGTCGATCCGGCGCGCTCCACCTGGGCGGCGGCCTTGTCGACCACCTCGATGTCGAGATCGGTGGCGCGGAAGGTGACATCCGCATTCTCGGCCTCGATCAGCACATTGCCGAGGATCGGAATGGTGTTGCGCCGCTCGACGACGGACTGTGCCTGCGATACCGCGCGAAGCAGTGCGGCACGTTCGATGCTGATCCTCATGGCGCGCAACCTTTTCCGGTGGGACGGGATTGCGACACTAGCCGAACGGTTCGTTGGCTCAAGCCCTTTTCAGCGGCTTTTCTAGGCGCTAGCGCGGAATGCCCGCGGATGCGGCAGAATGACCACACCAGCAGGGGCGTCAGGCCTCCAGCGAGCGGCGCAGAAGCTCCAGGTCATCGGCGATCTGGGTGTCCTTCTCCTTCAGTTCCTCGATGCGCTTCACGCCATGCATGATGGTGGTGTGGTCGCGCCCGCCGAAGCGGCGGCCGATCTCGGGGAGGCTGCGGGTGGTCATGTACTTGCACAGGTACATGGCGATCTGGCGCGGCCGGGCGACGGTGCGCACGCGGGTCGGGCCGATCATCTCGGAGAGGCGGATGTTGTAGTGCTCGGCCACGCGGCGCTGGATCTCGTCGATCGAGACCTTGCGCTCGGAGGCGCGCAGGATGTCGGCGAGGCAGTCCTGGGTCATCGCCATGTCGATCTTGCGGCCGACGAGGGAGGCCATCGCGAAGAGCCGCATCAGCGCGCCTTCGAGCACGCGGACATTGGTCGAGATCCGGTGGGCGAGGAATTCCAGCACGCCGTTCTCGATCGAGAGCTGCGGGTACTGCTCTGCATAGGCCTCGACCTTCTGCTGCAGGATGCCGAGGCGCAGCTCGTAATCGGTCGGGTGCAGGTCGACGACCAGGCCGGACTGCAGCCGCGAGACGATGCGGTTCTCCATGTCCGACATCTCGGTGGGCGTGCGGTCGCCGGAAATGACGATCTGCTTGTTCTGGTCCACCAGCGCGTTGAACGTGTGGAAGAACTCCTCCTGGGTGGAGTCCTTGCCGGCGATGAACTGGACGTCATCGACCATCAGCACGTCGACCGAGCGGAAGAGCTGCTTGAAATCCATCATCTGCTTCTCGCGCAGCGCCTGCACGAAGCGGTACATGAACTGCTCGGCCGAGAGGAACAGGATGTTCAGGTCGGGCTGCTGCTGGCGCATGTGCCAGGCGATGGCGTGCATCAGGTGGGTCTTGCCGAGGCCGACGCCGCCATAGAGGAACAGCGGGTTGAAGGTCACCGGACCGCCCTCGGCGACGCGGCGGGCGGCGGCATGGGCGAGCTCGTTCGGCTTGCCGACCACGAACGTGTCGAAGGTGTAGCGCGCATCCAGCGCGGCGCCATGCACATCGGTGCCGTTCAGCGAACCGCGCGGACGGGCAGGCGCGGCGTCGGGCGCGGCGGCGGCTGCCATGGCGGAGGCCGGGGCAGGGGCGGGCGCGGAGCGGATGGCGGCAGGGGCGGCGGCAGCGGCGGCGACCGGGGCGCGGTCGCGGGCAGAGGGGGCGCGGCTGGCGGAATTGGCGACCTCGAAGACCAGGCGGCTGGCCTCTTCGCCCTGCTGGTGCAGGCTGATCAGGATCGCGTCGCCGAAATTGCGGTTCACCCAGGTGCCGAAGAAGCTGGTCGGCACGCAGAGCCGCACCACGCCTTCCTCGCAGGAACGGAACGAGATGGGCTGGATCCAGGTCTGGTAGTTGTTCTCGCCGACCTGCTGCCGGAGTGCGCCCTGAACCTTGTCCCAAGTCTCTTCGGTCATCTGCTCCAAAACCCGTATCCTTGCCTGCTGCCATCTGCAGCGTGACTGCTTCACTCATTCCGACCTGGTCTTCCCTGCCCGGAAGACACAGCGGCTGTTCCCGCGCACTGCGCAGGTTGGCAGCCTTCAGAAGGCCGCACGAAAGGACCCGGACCGAAAGGGCCCGGACATCCACGCTAGTTTCTGGACACATAGTCCGGCTGGCCTGGCAGGGCCGAAGAGCCGGGGTGCGGAGGGCTGTTCTAGACGCCCTTCCGAACCAGCGATGCGTAGACCAATCCGGAGCCAGCCCTGTTCTGCCTGTGACAGGGCGGGACCCTCCGGTCCGGTCTGCGTATCCATGTCCCCCAAGTACGACGCGAGTCGCCTAGGAAATTTATCAACGGCGCTTGATGGGGCGCAACAGAACTTCGAAGTTGACAGGTTTTTAGGGAAATCCGAATCCACAGCTGTTGCTGGCTTAGGAAATCCTAACAAAAACAAGAACGCGGCGGACGATTCGCATCGTCAGCCGCGCTGAAGTCCGGTGGCCCGGGGGGCGCCCGGATCTAGCCGGGTGCACATGTTTTGGTGCCGCGCCATGGGCTTAGCCCGCAGACCGGGCAGAGCCGGCACGGCAGGCCGGATCAGGCGAT
The DNA here is from genome assembly GCF_005870025.1 of Poseidonocella sp. HB161398. GTDB lineage: Bacteria > Pseudomonadota > Alphaproteobacteria > Rhodobacterales > Rhodobacteraceae > Mangrovicoccus. Next base: position 132,006 of record NZ_VATA01000010.1, on the reverse strand, counting down.
CGCCTTGACCCGTGCGGACAGGCGCGACATCTTCCGCGATGCGGTGTTCTTGTGCAGGATGCCCTTGGTCACACCGCGCATCAGCTCGGGCTGGGCGGATTGCAGGGCAGTTGCGGCAGCAGACTTGTCGCCGGACGAGATCGCTTCTTCCACCTTGCGCAGGAAGGTGCGGATCCGCGACTTGCGGGCTTTGTTGACAGCAGCGCGGCGCTCGTTCTGGCGGGCGCGCTTTTTCGATTGTGGCGTATTGGCCATGATGACAGCTTCCCAACGATTGCAGGGTGAATTTGTGAAGCGCGTCGTTAGACCCGACTCGGGGATATGTCAAGCGCTCCGGGCGGATTCCCGGGGTTATTTGTCCCGGAACTGCGCTTCGCGCTTTTCCAGATAGGCCGCCATGCCCTCTTTCTGGTCGTTGGTTCCGAACAGGGCGTGGAACAGGCGGCGCTCGTAGAGCAGGCCCTCGCGCAGCGGCGTTTCGAAGGCGCGGTTCACCGCCTCCTTCACCGCGCGGGTGCTGACCATGGATTTCTCGGCGATGCGTGAGGCGGCGGTGCGCACTTCCTCGGCAAGCTTCTTGCCGGGCACGACGCGGCTGACCAGCCCCGCCCGCTCGGCCTCCTCGGCGGACATGAAGCGCCCGGTCATCAGCATGTCCATCGCCTTGGCCTTGCCGATGGCGCGGACCAGCCGCTGGGTGCCGCCGAGCGCCGGGATGACGCCCAGGTTGACGTCCGGCATGCCGAATTTCGTAGTGTCGGAGACGATCACCATGTCGCACATCATCGCCAGCTCGCAGCCTGCGCCGACGGCATAGCCCGAAACGGCGGCGATCACCGGCTTGCGGCTGCGCACCAGCGGGTCGGCATCGGCGCCGAAATAGCTGCCGCAGAACAGGTCGGCGAAGCGCGCCTCGGCAAGCTCGGACACGTCGACGCCCGCAGAGAACACTTTCTCGTTGCCGCAGATCACGATGCAGCGGACCTTGTCGTTGCGGTCCGCGGACAGCAGCGCATCGGTCAGTTCCGTGATCATCAGCTTGTTGAGGGAGTTCTTTGCGTCCGGACGGTTCAGCTTGATCTGGGCGATGTGGTCGTCGACCTCTACGATCAGCGTCTCATAGGCCATGTGGGCTGCCCTGATTGTTGCAACAGCCCTCAGCCTTACCAGCCTCAGCCGGGCATTCAAGCTATCTTTGGCATTGCGGGCAATAGAAGGTCGACCGCGAAGACTGGACGATTCGCGTCACGGTGCCGGTGCATCCGTCAGTGGGGCAAGGCCTCCCTTCCCTATCATAGACCCGGAAGCCGTGCTGGAAATAGCCCAGATCTCCGGAAGCCTGACGAAAGTCGCGCAGCGACGATCCGCCCGCGGCGATCGCCTCCTCCAGCACCTGGCGGATGGCGGCATGCAGCACGGCGATGCGCGGCTCCGAGATCCGCCCCGCCATCCGCTTCGGCGAGATGCCAGACCGGTGCAGCGCCTCGCAGACATAGATATTTCCCAGTCCCGCCACGATCTTCTGATCGAGAAGCGCCGCCTTCACCGGGCTCGCCTTGCCGCGGAAGGCCTGCGCCAGATGCGCCGCGCTGAAGCTGTTGCCGAGCGGCTCGGGCCCGATCCTGTCCAGCAGCTTGTGCCCGGCCTCGGTCGGAAACAGGTCCATCGCGCCGAAGCGGCGGGGGTCGTTGAAGGTCACGCGCATGCCGTTGTCGAAGTCCAGCACGACATGGTCGTGCTTCTCGGGCGCGGCGTGGCCATGGACGTAAGTGCCTATCTGGACGGCGTTTTCATCCTTCGTCACCAGCATCCGCCCGGACATGCCCAGATGGATCAGCAGCGTCTCGCCGCCGTCGAGATCGGCCAGCAGGTATTTCGAGCGGCGGCGCAGCGCGGCGACATGGCGCCCGGCCAGCCGCTCGGCCATGCGCTCGGGGAAGGGCCAGCGCAGGTCGGGGCGGTTCACGCTGGCGCGGGTAATGGTGGCGCCGGCCATCACCGGCTCCAGGCCGCGGCGGACGGTTTCGACCTCGGGTAGTTCGGGCATCGGGACCTCGGGCACGTTCACAGACTGCCGCAGGAGCGTGAGGCGCTATCGCGTTGCTCCCCCGGCGGGGCGTCCTATAAGGAAGGGGAAATGACCGAGGCGGCAAGACCCATGAGTGACGCGGAGAGCAAGACCACCCATTTCGGCGCCAGGACCGTGCGCGAGGACGAGAAGGCCGGGCTGGTCCACGGCGTCTTCTCCTCGGTGGCGAACAAGTACGACGTGATGAACGACGTGATGTCGATGGGCATCCACCGTGTCTGGAAGGACGCGATGATGGACTGGCTGGCGCCGCGCGACGGGATGGCGTCGCTCGACGTGGCCGGCGGCACCGGCGACATCGCCTTCCGCATCCTCAAGCGCGCGCCGGGCGCCCATGTCACCGTGCTCGACCTGACCGAGGACATGCTGATCGAGGGCCAGCGCCGCGCCGAGGCGGAAAGCTTCGCCGACCGGCTGGACTGGGTGGTGGGCGACGCGATGGCGCTGCCCTTCGAGGCGAACACCTTCGACACCTACACGATCAGCTTCGGCATCCGGAACGTGACCCGCGTCCAGGACGCGCTGAACGAGGCCTACAGGGTGCTCAAGCCCGGCGGGCGGCTCATGGTGCTGGAATTCTCGCAGCTTCCCTCGAAGCCGCTGCAGAAGGCCTACGACCTCTATTCCTTCAACATCATCCCGCGGATGGGCCAGGCGATCGCCAATGACCGCGACAGCTACCAGTACCTGGTGGAGTCGATCCGCAACTTCCCCGACCAGGAGACCTTCGCCGGCATGATCCGCGAGGCGGGCTTCGGGCAGGTGAAGTACCGCAACCTGTCCATGGGCATCGCCGCGCTGCATTCGGGCTGGAAGATCTAGGTGCGCGGTCCCCACAACATCTGGCGGCTGGTGCGCACCGGCGCCACCTTCGAGCGCACCGGCGCGATGAAATTCGTCCTCGACGCGATGGATGCGCCGAGGCCGCTGCGGATTGCCGCGCGGGTGCTCGGCTGGCCGTTCAAGTGGCTGGGCATCGAGGGCGATCCCGCCATGCCGCCCGCGACCCGCGCGCTGACCGCGCTGGGACCGGCCTATATCAAGTTCGGCCAGATCCTCTCGACCCGGCCTGACGTGGTGGGCGTCGAGCTGGCGCAGCAGCTGCGCGTGCTGCAGGACCGGCTGCCGCCCTTCCCGCTGTCCGAGGCGAAGCGGCAGATCGAGCGCGAGCTGGAAAAACCGGTGGACGAGATGTTCTCGGAGATCAGCGAGCCGATCGCCGCGGCCTCCATTGCCCAGGTCCACCGCGCGCGGCTGGCCGAGACCGGCGAGCAGGTCGCGGTGAAGGTGCTGCGCCCGGGGATCGAGCGCGCCTTCCGCAAGGATGTCGACGCCTTCTACCTGGCCGCGCGGCTGGTGGAGCTGCTGTCGCCCTCGTCGCGGCGGCTGCGTCCGATGGACGTGATCCGGCATTTCGACGGGGTGGTCCGGGGCGAGCTCGACCTGCGGCTCGAATCCTCTGCCGCGGCCGAATACGCCGCAACCACGGCGCGCGACCAGGGCTTCCGCGTGCCCGGGGTCCGCTGGGCCTATTCCTCGCGCCGGGTGATGACGCTGGAATGGGCGGAGGGCATCAACGCCAACGACCTCGAGGCGATCGACGCTGCCGGGGTCGACCGCGCCGCAGCGGGCGAGCGCGTGCTGCAGATGTTCCTCAACCATGCGCTGCGCGACGGCTATTTCCATGCCGACATGCACCAGGGCAACCTGAAGATCACGCCCTCGGGCGACATCGTGGCGATGGATTTCGGCATCATGGGCCGGATCGACGAATATACCCGCCGGGTCTATGCCGAGATCCTCTTCGGCTTCATCCGCAAGGACTACCGCCGCGTCGCCGAGGTGCATTTCGAGGCGGGCTATGTCCCCGCCGACCAGGATATCGACGAATTCGCCCGCGCGCTGCGGGTGATCGGCGAGCCGATCTTCGGCATGGACGCCTCGAAGATCTCGATGGCGCGGCTGCTGGCCTATCTCTTCGAGGTGACCGAGCGCTTCGGCATGCAGACAAGGACCGAGCTGATCCTGCTGCAGCGCACGATGGTGGTGGTCGAGGGCGTCGCCCGTTCGCTCAACCCGCATATCAACATCTGGGATGTCGCCCGGCCGGTGGTAGAGACCTATATCTCGCAGAATGTCGGGCCGCAGGCACTGGCGCGGGATCTGGGCCGCACCGTGCGGGTGCTCGCCCGGCTGGGACCGCGCCTGCCGAAGCTGGCCGAGGCCGCTCTGGTGGCGCAGTCGCAGCCGTCCCAGCCCGCGCCGCGCCGCGCCGCCGGGGTGGCGATTTTCCTGGCCGGGGCCGGGACCGCGGCGGCGGGCATCCTGATCGGCAGCCAGCTCCCGTTCTGAGCGACCGGCCTGAGCGGGTTCCCGCCCAGGCTGCATTTTCCCCGCCGTCCCCCATGGACCTTTTCCGCGATTCGACCGTTCACTTGCGGAAAGGAGTCCATCTCATGCTCAAGAAAACGCTCGCCACGACGCTCTGCATTGCCGTCGCCGCCATGCCCGCCCTTGCCGATCCTCACAAGAAGGACAAGGGCTGGAAGAAGCACGAGGCCGGACATCATGAACGCCACCGCGACGACCGCCGCGACGGCGGCTACTGGCTGGCCGGCAATAACGGGCACGGCAATGGCAACGGCAATGGCCGCTGGGTCCCGCCGGGGCTGGACAAGAAGCCGGGCAACATGCCGCCGGGCCAGTACAAGAAGATCCACGGCCAGCATGTCGACTGGCACGACTACCGCCTGCCGCGTCCGCCGGACGGGCAGATCTATGTCCGCCAGGGCGACCAGCTCTACCGGGTGATGCGGGACACGATGATCGTGGCCGCAGCGCTCGGCGTGATCTCGCAGTATCTCAAGTAGCGCTCAGCGCCGCCGCTTCGGGGAGCTCTTCCCCGAAGCCCAGGGCATCCAGATGTCCATCCAGGCCTCTGTGCCGGTGCTGACGGTCTCGCTCCACTGCGCCTGCCAGGTCTTCATCATCGCCTGCTGATGGCGGGCCATCTCGGTGGCCCAGTCCTCCTGCACCTCGCGATGCTTCTGGTACCCGGCAATCCAGGCATTCATCAGCGGGGTCTTCTTCTGCATGTCATGCTCCGCGGTCGAGGTCACATGCGGGAGTATAGCACGGAAAGGCCCCGCGCGCGGCAGGGCCTTTCGTCCCGGTCAGTAGCCGGCGCCGCGATCCACCAGATAGAGCAGCGGCTCGCCCGCTTCGGCGCGGCGGACATTCTCGGCGATCACCTTCGAGGCGGTCGCGGGCCGGGTCTCTGCCGCGATATGCGGGGTGACGGTGACGCGCGGATGCCGCCAGAACGGGTGATCCGCGGGCAGGGGCTCCACCCGGAACGTGTCGAGCGTCGCATGGCCCAGATGCCCGGCATCGAGCGCCGACAGCAGCGCCTCGTCGTCGATCAGCGCGCCGCGGCCGGGATTGATCACCACCGCGCCCTCGGGCATCTGCGCGATCGTCTCCGCATTCAGGATGCTCTCGGTCTCGGGCGTGCGGGGCAGCAGCAGCACCAGGATCTCGGCGCGCGCCAGCGCCTCGGCCAGCCCGTCCTCGCCGGAGAGGCAGGCGATGCCGTCGATCTGCTTCGGACGGCGGCTCCAGCCCGCGACATCGAAGCCCAGCCCCGCCAGCGCCGCCGCGCAGGTCGTTCCGAGCTGGCCGAGCCCCAGCACCGTCACCTTGCGGTCGCGCGCCAGCGGCGGCACGACCTTGACCCAGTCCGTGGCCGTCAGGAAGCGGTCGATCCCCAGATGGTGGCGCAGCACATGGCCGGTGACATAGTCGGTCATGCCCTCCGCCAGGCTCTCGTCGACCAGCCGCGCCAGCGGCTGGGTCAGCGTCGCGTTGCCGGTGATCGTCTCCACCCCGGCCCAGAGGCTCAGCACCGCCTTGGCACGTGTGAAGGGCGTGAAATCCGACACAGTGCCGGGCAGGAAGACCAGGTAGTCCACGGCGGCCGGATCGGGGCATTCATTGGTCAGTTCGGCCTCGATCCCGGCCGAGGCCAGCGCCTCGAGAAGCGGCAGCTTGTAGCGGGCCCAGGCCTCGGGGCCGCCGGTGAAGTAGATATTTGCAGTCATGGATTACCTCGGGCGATGGACATGGGCGCTCTGGACCAGGCCGAAGGCGCCGAGCAGCACCATCATGGCCGAGCCGCCATAGCTGACCAGCGGCAGCGGCACGCCGACCACCGGGGCCATCCCCATCACCATCGCCATGTTGACGGAGAAGAACAGGAAGAAGGTCGCCGCGATCCCCAGGATCAGGAGCGACGAGAAGCGGTCGCGATTGGCCATCGCGGAGATGTAGCAGAAGACCAGCACCAGCGCGTAGAGTCCCAGCAGCGACGAGGCGCCGACGAAGCCGAATTCCTCGGCCAGCGTGGTGAAGATGAAGTCGGTATGCTTCTCGGGCAGGAAGTTCAGCCGCGACTGCGTCCCCTGCATGAAACCCCGCCCGGTCCAGCCGCCCGAGCCGAGCGCGATGGTCGCCTGGGTGATGTGGTAGCCCGCGCCCAGAGGGTCGCTGGTGGGGTCGAGGAAGGTGTCGATCCGGCGGAACTGGTAGTCCTTGATCAGCTGCCAGTCGGTCCCGCGCGAGGCCATCACCGCATAGACCAGCGACACGCCCGAGGCGATCACGGCCAGGAAATAGGCCCAGTGGACGCCTGCCAGCCACATGATGAAGCCGCCCCCCGCCAGAAGGAGGATGGCGGTGCCCAGGTCGGGCTGCTTCAGCACCAGCGCGGTCGGCACCAGGATCAGCAGCAGCGGCGGCAGCATCCAGAGCGGCCGGCTGACCTTCTCGACATCGAGCCAGTCGTAATAGGCCGCCAGCACCATGACGAGCGCGATCTTCATCAGCTCCGAGGGCTGGAGCTGGAAGAAGCCGAGATCGATCCAGCGCTGCGCGCCCATGCCGATCTCGCCCATGATCTCCACCGCGATCAGCAGCAGCAGCGACACCGCATAGGCGACGAAGGAGATGTTGCGCCAGAACCAGATCGGCACCATCGCGGCGGCGAACATCGCCACCATGCCGAGGCCGAAGCGCTCCATCTGCGGCTCCATCCAGGGCTGGGGCGAGCCGCCGGCCACCGAATAGAGCATCAGGAAGCCGACCGAGCTGATCGCGGTCAGCAGGAAGACCAGCGGCCAGTTGAGATAGAGCACCTTGCGGATGCCCGAGGGCACCGTCTTGATCGCGTATTCGAGATAGCTCATGCCCGGGACTTTCCGTCCTTCGGCCGGAACTGCTCGTGCATCGGCATCGCCTCGAAGCGCGCGGCGATCCCGTCGCGCTGCGACGAGGGATAGGCGTCGAGCGGCGGCATCCCGCCCGTCATCGCCGAAAGCAGCACGTCGCGGGCGATCGGCGCGGCCACCGAGGAGCCGCCGCCGCCATGCTCGACGATCACCGCCACCGCATAGCGCGGCGAGGGCACCGGCCCGTAGGCGACGAACAGCGCGTGGTCGCGCCGCTCCCAGGGGAGCTGGTCGTTGCGGGTCACGCCGCGGGCGCGCTCGGCCTTGGTGATGTTGCGCACCTGGCTGGTGCCGGACTTGCCCGCGATCCGCATCGCGTCATCGACGACGCGGCTGCGGTAGCCGGTGCCGCGAGTGGTGTTGCTGACCGAATCCATGCCGGTCTGCACCGCGCGCAGATGGCGCGGGCTGATCCCCATGGGCTCGGCGCTGACCGGCTGCTCCACCCCGTCGATGGTCTTGATCAGCCGCGGCATCACCGCGTTGCCGCTGGCGATCCGCGCGGTCATCACGGCCAGCTGCAGCGGCGAGGCCAGCACGTAGCCCTGGCCGATCGAGGCGTTGAGCGTGTCGCCGACCAGCCAGTCCTGGCCGTAGCTCCTGCGCTTCCAGTCCTTGTCCGGGGCGATGCCCTCGGAAATCGCCGAGAGCGGCAGGTCGAAGCGCGTGCCCAGCCCCAGCCGCTGCGCCATGGCCGCGACCCGGTCGATCCCGACCTTCTGGGCGATCTCGTAGAAATAGACGTCGCAGCTCTGCTGGATCGCGCCATTGAGGTTCACGTGGCCATGGCCGCCGGATTTCCAGCAATGGAAGCGCCGGCCGCCCGCCGCCAGGTAGCCCGGGCACCATTCGGTGCCCTCCGGGGTGATGACCCCGGCCTCGAGCGCGGCGAGCGCCACCACCATCTTGAAGGTCGAGCCCGGCGGATAGGTGCCCTGCACCGTCTTCGAGGCCAGCGGGCGGTACTTGTTGCCCGTCAGCGACTTGTAGTCGGCCACGGAGATGCCGCGCACGAAGAGGTTCGGGTCGAAGCTGGGCGAGGAGACGGCGGCGATGATGTCGCCATTGGTGCAGTCGACCACCACCACGCCCGAGCTTTCGCCGTCGAGCCGCGCCTGGGTGAAGTTCTGCACCCCGGCATCGATGGTCAGCTGCAGGTTCCTGCCCGACGCGCCCTCGGTGCGCGACAGCTCGCGCATCACCCGCCCGACCGCGTTCACCTCGATCTGGCTGTTGCCGGCCTTGCCGCGCAGCACCTCCTCCATCCGCGCCTCGACGCCCGACTTGCCGATCTGGAATTTCGGGATCTGCATCAGCGGATCGGGGTCTTCCATTTTCGACAGGTCGTAGTCGCTGACCGGGCCGACATAGCCGACCACATGGGCGAAGTCCTGGCCCAGCGGATAGTTGCGGGTCTGGCCCACCTCGGGACGCACGCCGGGCAGGGCCGGGGCGTTGATCGCCACCCGGGCCAGATCCTCCCAGGGCATCTGGTCCTTCACCGTCACCGGCACGAAGGCCGAGCGGCGGCCGACCTCGCGCAGCGTGCGCTCGATCTCTTCCGGGGTGAGCTCGATCAGCCCGGTCAGCCGGGTCAGCACCGCTTCCACGTCGCCGGCATCCTCGCGGACGATCACCACGCGGTAATTCTGGTCGTTCTGCGCCACCGGGCGGCCGTTGCGGTCGAAGATCAGCCCGCGCTGCGGCGCCAGCAGGCGGACATTGATGCGGTTCTCCTCGGCCAGAAGGCGGTACTCGTCCGCCTCCTCGACCTGCATGTGGCGCAGCCGCAGTCCCAGCGCGCCCATCATCGACAGCTGCAGCCCGCCCAGCACGATGGCGCGCCGGGTGATGATGCCCGAGCTCTTCTCTACGTCTTTCTCGGAACGTCTCATGCGCGTGTCCTTCGGATCACCCCTGAAGGGTAGTCGAGCCGCCGGATCCCGGCAAGCCGCAGCGCCATGGCCGGAACGGGGTATGCCGCGATCGTGACGGCCGTCGCCGCCAGCATGTGGGGCAGGGGCGCATGCGCCGCCAGCGTCACGGTCAAGAGCACCCAGTCGGCCAGCGCCATGGCGAAGATCAGCACCGCGACCAGCGCCCATTCCATCGGGAAGGACAGCGGCCGCGGCGTGCGGCGGCGGGCGCGCAGGACCTCGGAGGCGCAGAGCGCCAGCGCCGCCCAGAGCCCCGGCGGGCGCTGCAGCATCAGGTCGGCAGTCAGCATCACCAGCGCGATCAGCAGCGCCGGCACCTGCTCGGGGCGGCGCAGCACCCAGGCGAAGGTCAGCCCGGTCAGCAGGTCGGGCCCGGGCCAGCCGCCCGGCTCGATCCACAGCGGCATCAGCAGCACCGCCATCATCAGGAGCGCCGCCGCCGCATAGGCGGCATGGGCGATCCAAAGCAAGAGGCCGCGCGACCTAGCCATCGGGCAGCGCGGGGCCCTGCGCCTCCGGCGCCGCCAGAAGCGGGTCGGGCGCCACCAGCGTGCCGGATTCGGTGATCTTCTCGCGCTGCGGCGTGCGCAGCACCTGCAGCACCTCGAGCCGCGCGTAATCCGCCGCCAGCCGCACCCGCAGCCGCCCGTCCGGCGTCTGCGCGACCTGGCCGACCAGCAGCCCCGGCGGCAGCACGCCGCCCGCGCCCGAGGTCACCACCCGGTCGCCCGGGCGCACCAGCTCGGCGCTTTCGAGGAATTCGATGAAGGGCGCGACGGTGTTGTCGCCCTGCAGCAGCGCCTTCTGCCCCGAGGGCTGGATCGTCACCGGCACGGCCGAGTTCGAGTCGGTCAGCAGCAGCACCCGCGCGGTGTTGCGCGCCACGCCCGAGATCCGCCCGACCACGCCCAGCCCGTCCATCACCGCCCAGCCGTCGCGGATGCGGTCATGCGCGCCGATATTGATCAGCACCGACTGCCGGAAGGGCGAGCCCGAATCCGCGATCACCACGCCGCTGACATAGGTCAGCTTGGGGTCGAGCCGGACATTGTTCAGGTCGAGGAGCTTGGCGTTCTTCTGCTCCAGCTGGAGCGCGGCCTCCTTCCAGGCCTTCATCTGCTGCAGCTCACGGCGCAGCTGCTGGTTCTGTTCCCAGAGCCGGTTGTAGGACTGGAAGTCCTCGACCATCTTCCCCGCCCAGGTGGCGGGGGCGGTGACCCAGGCAAAGCGCGGCGCCAGCTCGTCGACCACCGCCATGCGCAGCCGCTCGGCCCGCGGGCTGTCGATCCGCCAGAACAGGAAGATGGCGATCAGGCACAGCACCAGCGCGCCGACCAGGATGCGCCTGATCGGACGGATGTACTGTGCGCTGCTGTCCTTGTCCTGGGGCAAGCCAGACCTCTCGACCGGAGTCTTCCGCGGTCAGGTTACAGCCATCAGCTGTCGTAATCGATCACGTGGCGCAGGAGATTCTCGTATTCCAGCGCCTTGCCGGTGCCGAGCGCGACGCAGTTCAGCGACTCTTCGGCCACCGAGACGGCCAGACCGGTCTGCTCGCGCAGCGCCATGTCCAGGTCGCCCAGCAGCGCGCCGCCGCCGGTCAGCATCACGCCGCGGTCGACGATGTCGGCGGCCAGATCCGGCGGGGTGGCTTCCAGCGCGGACATCACGGCCTCGGTGATCTGCTGCACCGGCTCGGCCAGCGCCTCGGCCACCTGGGCCTGGGTGATCTCGATTTCCTTCGGCACGCCGTTCAGCAGGTCGCGGCCGCGGATCTGCATCGCCGCGCCGCGGCCGTCATCGGGCATGCGCGCGGTGCCGATCGTGGTCTTGATCCGCTCGGCCGTGGCCTCGCCGATCAGCAGGTTATGCTGGCGCCGCAGATAGGAGATGATCGCCTCGTCCATGCGGTCGCCGCCGACGCGGACCGAGCGGGCATAGACGATGTCGCCCAAGCTCAGGACCGCCACCTCGGTGGTGCCGCCGCCGATATCGACGACCATGTTGCCGGTCGGATCGGTGATCGGCATGCCCGCGCCGATCGCGGCCGAGATCGGCTCGGCGATCAGCCCGGCGCGGCGGGCGCCGGCCGACAGCACGGACTGGCGGATGGCGCGCTTTTCCACCGGGGTGGCGCCATGCGGCACGCAGACGATGATCTTCGGCTTCGAGAAGGTCGTGCGGCGGTGCACCTTGCGGATGAAATGCTTGATCATCTCCTCGGCGACGTCGAAATCGGCGATGACGCCTTCGCGCATCGGCCGGATCGCCTCGATCGAGCCGGGGGTGCGGCCCAGCATCAGCTTGGCGTCTTCGCCATAGGCGAGCACCTTCTTCACGCCGTCCTTGACGTGATAGGCGACCACGGAGGGTTCGTTCAGGATGACGCCGCGCCCCTTCACGTAGACCAGCGTATTGGCCGTGCCGAGGTCGATCGCCATGTCAGACGAAAACAGTCCGCCGAAAAGTCCCATGCGCAGAGGTCCTGTGTGCTGCCCGTATATGTCCTGCAGGTCCGCTGAGTCGGAACTCGCGGACTGCGCGGCGTTATACGGAACGCCCATCAAAGGCGAAAGGGGCAGATGTGCCGGGCGGATGCATTCGCGTTTCGCGCTGTGGGCGGGGTTCCGCCGATGCGGCCCCGCGCGGCCGGAGCGCGCGGCGCGGAAACGGGCGGATTTCCCGGCTTGGGACGGGGCGGCGCGGGCGCTAGGCTCGGGTCGGAACACGGAGGACCGCCATGAGGACAACACTGCTGCCGGCCGCCCTGCTTGCGGGCGCGCTGCCGCTCGGGGCGGCGGCGGACGGGGTGACCGACGCGCTCGACGCGGCGCGCGCGGCCTATGCGCAGGGCGATGTCTCCGGCGCGCTGACGGCCCTGGGCACGGCGCGCGCGCTTCTGGAGCGCCAGCGGGCCGAGTCCCTGGCGGACGCGCTGCCGCCGGCGCCGGGCGGCTGGACGCGGGAGCTCGATTTCGAGACCACGGAGGCGATGGCGACGCTCGGCGGCGGCAGCGGGGTGGAGGCGACCTATGCAGGCCCCTCCGCGACCTTCACCGTCAAGATCCTGGCCGACGGGCCGATGCTGCTGTCGATGGCGCCGGTCCTCGGCAATCCCGAGCTCGCGCCCTCCTTCGGCGGCAGCTTCGTGCCGCTCGGCGGGGTGCCGGTGCTGGAGATGGATGGCAGGCTGCAGGCGATGATCGGCGAGCGCTACCTGATCGAGGCGTCGGGGGCCGATCCCGACGTCATGGCGCCGGTCTTCGGCGCGATCGACTTCCAGGGGCTGGCCGAGCTGCCCGCGCCCTGAGCCGGTCCCCCGCCCGGCGGGCGGGGGCGGCCATGTCGGATCAGGGACGGACCGCCGAGAAGCGCAGCCGCATGTAGTCGGCATGCGCGGTGCCGGTCTCGTCGGTCAGCACCGAGAGCCGGGCCGCGCAATCGGCGACGACGGCGCGCCGCGCAGCGTCCGAAAGCTCGCCGAGGAAGGGCGCGCCGAACGTGGCGAGCCAGCCCTCCCAGCCGGTCGGCAGCGGCGTCGGCCGCGGCACCAGCCCGATCTGCAGCACGCGGAAGCCCGCCCGTTCCAGCCGCGCCGCCTGCACGGCCGGGGTCGGGAAGTCCCAGGGCTCCGCCGCCGGGCCGAGCCCCTTGGCCCCGAGCGCCGCCTCGAGCGCGATGCGGATCGCGGCGACATTGCCGAAGCCGCCCTGTTCGGCGACGAAGCGGCCGCCGGGCTTCAGCGCGGCGAAGGCATTGGCCAGGGCGGGTTCCGGGTCGCGGATCCAGTGCAGCGCGGCATTCGAGAACACCGCGTCGAAGCGCGAATTGCCGAACGGCGTCCGCGCGTCCTGCTCCAGCACCTCGAGCCCGCGGGCCCGCGCCGCGGCGGCCATCGAGGGATCGGGTTCCAGCCCGGTGACGGCGGCGCCCTCCGCGGCGATCTTCGCCGTCAGCGCGCCGTCGCCGCAGCCGATATCGAGGATGGCCTCGCCCGGAACCGGGGCGAGGGCCGCGAAGATGTCCGAGCCGCGCTCGGCGACGAAGCTGGCGTGATGCACGTAGCCCGCCGCATCCCAGGCCTGTCCGGCCCGGGGCGTGTCATGATCGCTCATGTCGGGAAACCGGCGAGGCGGGCGCCTCAGCCGACATCCTTGTAGCTGACCGGACGGCCGGCGTCGCGCTTGACGATCAGACGGTTCAGCGCGCTGACATAGGCCTTGCAGGAGGCGACCACCGTGTCGGTGTCCGAGCTCTGGCCGGTGACGATGCGGCCGTCCTCTTCCATCCGCACCGAGACCGTCGCCTGCGCGTCGGTGCCCTCGGTCACGGCATGGACCTGGTAGAGCTGCAGCCGGGCATTGTGCGGGACCAGCTTCTTGACGGCGTTGAAAGCGGCATCGACCGGGCCGTCGCCCTGGGCGGTGACCTGGTGGTCCTTGCCGTCGATCGTCAGGATCAGGTCGGCCGATTGCGGCGCCTCGGTGCCGCAGATCACGCGCAGGAACTTGACCTGGACGCGGTCCAGATCCTCGCCTGCCACGCTGTCGCGCATCAGCGCGACCAGGTCGTCGTCATAGACTTCCTTCTTGCGGTCGGCCAGCGCCTTGAAGCGGACGAAGACGTCCTGCAGCTGGTTGTCGGCCAGCTCGTAGCCCAGATCCTTCAGCTTCTGGCGCAGCGCGGCGCGGCCGGAATGCTTGCCCATGACCAGGCTGGTCTCGGTCAGGCCGATATCCGAGGGGCGCATGATCTCGAAGGTCTCGGCATTCTTCAGCATCCCGTCCTGGTGGATGCCGGACTCATGCGCGAAGGCGTTCTTGCCGACCACGGCCTTGTTGTACTGGACCGGGAAGCCCGAGACGGTGGCGACCAGGCGGCTGGCCTTCATGATCTTCGTGGCGTCGATCCCGGTGGTGAAGGGCATCACGTCGTTGCGCACGCGCAGCGCCATGACCACCTCTTCCAGCGCGGTGTTGCCGGCGCGCTCGCCCAGGCCGTTGACCGTGCACTCGATCTGCCGCGCGCCCGCCTCGACGGCGGCCAGCGAGTTGGCCGTCGCCATGCCCAGGTCGTTATGGCAGTGGGTGGCGAAGATGATCTCGTCGGCGCCGGGCACCTCGTTGACCAGCATCTCGATGATCTTCGCGGATTCGCGCGGCACCGTGTAGCCGACCGTGTCGGGGATGTTGATCGTGGTGGCGCCGGCCTTGATCGCGATCTCGACGACCTTCTTCAGGTAGTCGGGCTCGGTGCGGGTGGCATCCATCGGCGACCACTGGATGTTGTCGCACAGGTTGCGCGCATGGGTGACGGTCTCGTGGATCCGCTCGGCCATCTGGTCCTGCGTCAGCTGGGTGATGTCGCGATGCAGCGGCGAGGTGCCGATGAAGGTGTGGATGCGCGGCTGGCGGGCATGCTTCACGGCATCCCAGGCGCGGTCGATATCCTTGAAATTGGCACGCGCCAGGCCGCAGATCACCGAATTGACCGAGTTCTTCGCGATCTCGCTGACCGCGGCGAAGTCGCCTTCGGAGGCGATCGGGAAGCCGGCCTCGATGATGTCGACGCCCATCTCGTCGAGCAGCGCGGCAATCTCCAGCTTTTCGGCATGGGTCATGGTGGCGCCGGGGCTCTGCTCGCCGTCACGCAGGGTGGTGTCGAAAATCAGCACGCGGGGCTGGTCAGTCATGGGTCTTGTCCTGTCTTGCGCCGCGAAGGGCGCGTCCTTGAAGTCCTGGTTTGTGAAGTGCGGCGCGCGGCGGATACCCCTGAGCGGTCGCGCCGAATGGCACGCTCAGAGGCGTGTAAGGAGAAGGAGAGCCAGGGACAGGATCTGTGCGCGGTGTGCCATGGCGGGCGTTATAGCGCCTGGGGGGCGAATGAAAAGCGAAAACTGCCCGGGCGGAGTGATGGACCTGCGCCGGCGGATCGCCTAAGCCTTGGCCTCGGTAAAACGTGAGGGAAGTTCCATGCGCTGGTTGCTGGCGATCCTCGGCGCGGGGCTGGCGGTCGTGTTCGGGCCGCTTCTATGGCTCTGGCTGACCGTGCCGGTCGTGACTGCGGAGGCCGCCCGGCCCGCCGATGCCGCGCTGATCTTCGGCGCGCTGGTGCGCGACGGCGCGATCTCGCCGCTTCATGCAGAGCGGCTCGATACCGGGGCGGAGCTCTACGAGACCGGCAAGGCGCAGGTCATCGTGGTCTCCAATGCGCAGCGCGCGGCCGGGATCATGAAGGACTACCTGCTGGAACGCGGCGTGCCCGAGGCGCGGATCGAAGTCGACGGCGCGGCGCAGTCGACCCCGGATACCTGCGTCACGGAGGCGGCGCGGGACAGGCCGCGCAGCGTCCAGCTTGTCAGCCAGGCCTATCACCTGCCGCGCATCGCGCTGCAGTGCCGCCGGCTGGGGGTGCGCGGCCAGTACGTGGCCGCGATCCGGAAGGAGGGCGACGAAGGCGCTTCGCTCTGGACCAAGATCCGGGTGCGGTCCTCCCGCCACACCCGCGAAGCGCTTCTGGTCTGGGCCGAGCTGCTCGGCCAGTACCGCGAGCTGGAGCGGTCCGACTGGCCCTAGCCGCGCGGCACGGAAAGCGGCAGGCCCGACAGCACGCAGCCGCCCAGATCCTCGGCCGAGGCCGCCATCGGCGGGATGTCGTCGTCGCCGGTCGGCTCGTAGGTGAAGGCCGCGATCATGTCGCCGTCGTCATAGGCGATGAAGACGGTGCCGGTATCGGGCTGCACGGTGATGCCCTCGGCGTCGTAGCCGCCCTCGGCCAGCGGGATCACGTCCAGGAGCTGCCCCGCGGCATTGAATTCGAACAGGCTGTCCGAGGCATCGGCATCGTCCACCACCAGGAAATGCCCCGAGCGCGGATCGCGGGTGATGCCCTGCGGCTCCATCAGCGGTGCAGATTGCGAGGCGCCGTCGACGCGCTGCATCACGGTGCCGTCCGCGGCGACCCGCACGAGCTGGGCGATGCTGTCATCGGCCACCCAGTAGTCGCCGGTCTCGTGGTCGACATAGAGCCCGTCGGTATCCATCAGGATGCTGGCCAGGCGGAACGGATCGCCGGTGGGCTGGCCGCCGCGGTCGACCCGCTGGTAGAGGCCGTTGCCGTCCGACAGGACCAGATCCTCGCCGTCGATCGCGATCGCGTCGACGCGGCTCAGCCCGGCCTCGAAGCTCATGATCTCGTCGCCCCAGGGGGTGATGAGCCGCACGGTACGGGACTCGCTTGCAACCCAAATTCCGCAATACCGGCTGTCATAGGTCAGGCCGGAGGGACCGGGAAAGGAAAAGCTTCGTAAAAGGGTCAATTCTGCTGACATTGCTGGCGCGGCAGCCGACAGCAGGGCGAGGGCGGGTGCAACTATGGCTGTGATCTTGGTCATGGAATAAGGGTGGATGACTGACCCTTTCGGGAAAATTACAACATCGGTCGGATACTCGTGGCAGATTGCCGCGCTGCACTGCAGAAACCGGGCACCGGCCCCTGTCTGGCAAGGCGCCGGCGCCGGTTGCGGCGGCTCTGGCGCGGACTGGTTGCGAGGGCGCGGATGCGTGTTCCGGCGGGGCCGCGCGCCGGCCGCTGCAGGGGCCGGGCAAGGGGCTCCGGCCGGAGGCCGCGGGCCCTGTGGCGGCAGGGCCGGCGGCCGGGTACCCGGGCGGAGTCGCAGAGACGGCCATGTAACGGGATTATGAAAATCAACGGCTTCCCCTGCGTCCCGCGACGGGGAGCCGCGCCCGGTTCGGTTGCGCATGGCTGCACGGCCGGTGTCCCGCAGGGCGCAGAGCCATGCAATTCCTGCTCCGCAGGCGCAGCCGGGTTGCCGGAACGGCATGGCTATGGCGCAGAGGCGGTGCGCGCTTCGGAAGCGGAAATGGCCGCCAATGCGCCGCGGAGACCGTCTCGAAGCCGTGCCGGACCGGTCTTTCTGCAGCGCCGCAGAATACTGCCGCAGCGCGGCATAGATTGGCCGGGCAAATTGAATGCCCGGCATTCCGTTTTGGCCGTTTCCACCCGGAGGCGACTCAATTCGGAGGGAAAATTAGGCATGATGCAAAATTCTGGCTATTTTGCGATCACGGAGCTGCCATTCGCGCCAGGTGATTCGCCTCCGCCCCGGGTCCTGCCAGGGGCGGGCCGCGGCGCCGGGCGTGCTGCTCTGCGGCATGCCCGTGCGGAAATGCGGGCAGATGCGCCGCCGCGACAACTTCCGTCAGCCCGGATGGCGATCTTTGTGCTAGGCGTGGAAGCAACGGCCGGGGTGCCGTCCCGCAGCGCGGCGGGGCAGGGAGGCGCCAGGCAAGCCAAGGAGGACCAGAATGGCGGAATCCACTAACGGCCTGGTGCCCGAGCACCTGCCGTTCTTCATAACCGGGCCGGGGCAGACCGATACGCTCTTCACGATCATGACGGTCTTCGTGATCCTCGCGATCCTCGGCATCGGGGTGTTCTACCTGCACCTGCACTCGATCCCCGACCGGATGGCGCATGAGGCGAACCACACGCAGCTGCAGCTGATCGGCATCCTGACGCTGATCGCGCTGCTGACCCACAACAACCTATTCTGGGTCATCGCCATCGTCATCGCCGCGATCAACCCGCCGGATTTCGTCACGCCGCTGAACTCCATGGCCCGCTCGCTGCGGCGCCTCGCGCAGGATCCCGAACCGGAGGCCGAAGCGCCCAAGGAGCCCGCCCCGCATGTTTGAGTTCCTGTTCTGCTCGATGCTGACGATCCTGCCGGACTACCTCTACCGGCGCTATGGCCAGGGCAAGCGCATCGGCAAGGAGATCAACCTCTATTCGATGTGGTTCGAGCTGCGCTACGGCATCGTCTCCTGCGCGGTGCTGACCATCTCGCTGATCACGGTGATCTTCTACTACCACCCGGCGACCAGCAGCATCACCTCCTTCTACCGCACCGTCACGATCCTGCCCGAGACCGGCGGCCGCGTGACCGAGATCATGGTGAAGAATTTCGACCAGGTGGAGCCCGGCGATCCGCTGTTCCGGGTCGACGATTCCCGCCAGCGCGCCGCGCTCGAGGCGGCGCAGTCGCAGCTGGCCGAGGTCGAGGCCGCGATCGCGGTCGGCGGCTCCGAGATCGCCGCGGCCCAGGGCCAGGTGGAGGCCGCCCAGGGCGCGCTGAAGCAGGCCCAGGACGAGTACGACACCCGCAAGACCCTGTTCGACCGCGGCTCAAACGCGGTCAGCGAGCAGGACGTCAACCGGATGCAGAACACCGTCGACCAGCGCCAGGGCACGGTGAATGCCGCGCTTTCCAGCCTCGAAGCGGTGCAGGCCAAGGTCACTACGCTTCTGCCGGCACAGCGCGACGCGGCGGCGGCCGCGGCGGCCAGCGCCCAGTCGGATCTGGACAAGACGGTGGTCTATGCCGGGGTCGAGGGCGTCGTCGAGCAGTTCGCTTTGGCGGTGGGCGACTATGTCAGCCCGGTGCTGCGGCCCGCGGGCATCCTGGTGGCCAGCGAGAATTACGGCGTCCGCTACGCCGCGGGCTTCAACCAGATCACTGCCCAGGTGATCAAGCCGGGCATGCTGGCCGAGATCGTCTGCGTCTCGCATCCGTTCGAAGTGGTGCCGATGGTGGTGACCGAGGTGCAGGACGTGATCTCCGCCGGGCAGTTCCGGCCCACCGACCGGCTGATCGATGTCGACAGCCGCGCGGCCGGCACGCTGACCGTCTTCATGGAGCCGCTCTGGCCCGAGCAGGTGAAGCCGATCCCGCCGGGCAGCGCCTGCGTGGGCAACGCCTATACCTCGAACCACGAGCGGCTGGCGACCGAGGATCTGGGCACGCTGAAATTCATCGCGCTGCATGTGGTCGACACGGTGGGCGTGGTGCATGCCGCGATCCTCAGGATGCAGGCGCTGCTCCTGCCGGTGCAGACGCTGGTGCTGACCGGCCACTGATCCGGCTCCTGCAGCCCGAACGCGCGCCCCGCCGGTCCTCCGGCGGGGCGTTTGCGGTCCGGGACCCTAGGGCCGGGCCTGTCCGGGACCGGGCAGGGCGACAAAGACATGGTCCAGCACCCGCGGCCGCCCGGCCCGCTCCGCGCTCCGGCGCGAGGCGGTGTTCAGCCCGTCGATCGTGCCGATCAGCAGCCGGCCGGGATCGGCGCCGTCCCGCGCGGCCAGCGCGCCCTGCGCCGCGGCGGCAAGACCGCGGCCGCTGGCGGGGACGGCGACCACCTCTTCCATGATCTCGTCGCCCTCGATCCAGCCGATGCTGCCCGGCGCCACTGCGATCAGCCCGGCCGCCCGGCTTCCGTCGGGCGAGATGCCATGGACCTGCCCGGCCTCCCAGAGCTCGATGAGCTCCCGCGGATCGAGCGGCGAGACATTGCGGCGGAGCGCCGGATCGGCGGCGGCCATATGGGCGAAGCGCCCGGCCACCAGCGCCAGCGCCGCGCAGGGATCGGAGAAGGGCAGGAGGCGCAGCCCGGGCGGCGGCGGCCGCAGTGCATCGTAGCGGGCGGCATGGATGCTGGTGTCGATCCGGCTGCGCCCGGGCATCGCGTCGCCGGGCAGCAGCCGCAGCCGCATCGCCCGGGGCGCGAAGGCGCGCCATTCGGCGGCCGCAACGGCAGCCAGCGTGCCGGTCTCCCCGAAGCTGTGGGCGACGATCTCGACGAAGGGCCGGGCGATGTCGCGCCCGTAGAAGCGGATCCCGCCCAGCAGCGCGCCGCGCCGCGAGCGCAGGTGCCGGTGCGCGTAGTCCCCCGGGGCGATGCCCGGCAGGTCGATATGGTCCGAGAAGAGCCGGGCGAAGGCGGCATCGCCGACCTTCGCCGCTTCGCCCGCAAGCCAGGCGCCGAGGCGGGCCGGGCCGGAGCTGCCGAAGAGCCGTTCGGAAAGCTCCAGCTCGCGGCGCAGGGAGGGCCAGCCGGAAACGGTTGTCGTCATGGGAGGGTTTCTAGCGCGGCGGCGTCCTTGCCGCCACGGCGCCGCGCGGGATCGGCGACGCCGCGCCGATGGCGCGAAAAAAACGCGCCGGAAACGGTCCGGCGCGTCGAGGAGGAGCGCGAAAGCGCGCTCTGGGAGTGATCTGGCCCTACTGGACGGAGGCGAGCTGCTTCGGCAGGCGGAAGGTCCAGAGCATCGCGCCCTGGTTGAGGTAGTTGACCTTCTTGGCCACCTCGCCGCCCCAGAGCGGCACCGCGCCGCCCCAACCGGAGAGGATCGAGACATACTGCTCGCCATCCTGCTCCCAGGTGACCGGCTGGCCGACGATGCCCGAACCGGTCTGGAAGGACCACAGGACCTCGCCGGTCTCGTCGTCGAGCGCCAGGAACTCGCCCTCGGGGGTGCCGGTGAAGACCAGCCCGCCCGCGGTCGACATCACCCCGGCCCAGAGCGGCGCCTCGTTCTTGTATTCCCACTTGATCTCGCCGGTCATCGGGTCGAGCGCCTTGAGGCTGCCGATATAGTCCTCGAAGAGCGGCTTGATGGTGAAGCCCGCGCCCAGATAGGCGGCGCCCTTCTTGTAGCTGATCGGCTCGTTCCAGATGTCCATGCCCCATTCGTTCGAGGGCACGTAGAAATCGCCGGTCTTCTGGCTGTAGGACATCGGCATCCAGTTCTTGCCGCCGAGGAAGGACGGCACGGCGAAGATCGTCTCGCCCTTGTCGCCATCTGCCGCGGCCAGCGGATTGCCGGGCCGGTTGGCCTCGTTGTAGATCGGTCGGCCGTTCTCGTCGATGCCCTCGGCCCAGCTGATCTCCTTGACGAAGGGATGGGCCGAGACGAAGGCGCCGTCCTCGCGGTTGAGCACGTAGAAGAAGCCGTTGCGGTCGGCGGTGCCGAAGCGCTTGTTGCCGTCGCGGTCGGTGAAGGCCACGACCTCGTTCACCCCGTCGAAATCCCAGCCCTCGCGCGGCGTGGTCTGGAAGTGCCACTTGATCTCGCCGGTCTCCGGGTCGATGCCGAGGCGGCTGGCGGCATAGAGGTTGTCGCCGGAATTGTCGTCATTGGGCTCGCCCGCGCCGCGCAGATGGCTGTTCCACGGCGCCGGGTTGCCTGCGCCGAAGACCAGCGTGTCGGTCTCGGCGTCATAGGAGCCGCCGAGCCAGGTCGCGCCGCCGCCGGTCTTCCACATGTCGCCCGGCCAGGTCTTGCCCTCTTCGCCGGTCATGGTCGAAGGCTCGCCGTTCAGCTCGCCCATATGGCCCTCGATGGTCGGGCGCTTCCAGACCATGTCGCCGGTCTCGGCGTCATAGGCCGAGACCGCGCCGACCACGCCGAATTCGCCGCCCGAGTTGCCGACGATCACCTTGCCGTCCACGACCATCGGCGCGGCGGTGTAGGAATAGCCCGCCTTGTAGTCCTCCATCTTCTTGTTCCAGACGACGTCGCCGGTGTGGCGGTCGAGCGCGACCAGCCTGGCGTCGAGCGTGCCGAAGAAGATCTTGTCGCCGTAGATCGCCGCGCCGCGGTTGATCACGTCGCAGCAGGGCAGGATGCCCTCGGGCAGGCGGGCGTCGTACTGCCAGACCTCCTTGCCGGTCATGGCGTCGATGGCGAAAAGCCGCGAATACGACCCGGTGACGTAGATCACCCCGTCATAGACGATCGGCTGCGCCTCCTGGCCGCGCTGCTTCTCGCCGCCCATGGAGAAGGCCCAGGCGGGGACCAGGTTCTTGACGTTGTCCTTGTTGAGGATCTCGAGCGGGCTGTAGCGCTGGAGGTCGCGGCCCATGCCGTTGGTGACCACCTGGCTGGTGTCGGACTGGTCGTTGGCCAGGTCCTCGTCGGTCACCTGGGCATGCGCGGACGTGGCAAGGATCGCCGCGCAGACGGCGAGCGTGAAACGGGTCATGGGTCTCCTCCGGGGTTGCGGCGCGCGGTGCTGGCGCCGTCATTCTCGTTCGCACAAGAAATCACCCGGAACGGTTCGCCTTGAAATTGAACAATGGTCGTACGGGGACGGGGCGGGCTAGGACCAAGACCCGATAGCGGCGGCCGCCCGGGCCCGGAGGCCGGGCGACTCGGGCTTCGCGATCTCAGGCCTTGTGGTAGGGGGAGCCCGCCAGGATCGTCGCCGCGCGGTAGAGCTGCTCGGCCAGCATGGCGCGGGCCAGCATGTGCGGCCAGACCATGGATCCGAAGCTCAGCAGCAGGTCGGCGCGCTGGCGCATCTCGGAGGTGTGGCCGTCGGCGCCGCCGATGGCGAAGACCGTGTCGGAGATGCCGTCATCGCGCCAGCGGGCCAGCTGGCCGGCGAAATCCGGCGAGGTCATGACCTTGCCGCGCTCGTCCAGCGCCACCACCCGCGCGCCGTCGGGCACCGATTTCAGCAGAAGTCGGGTCTCTTCCTCCTGGCCGCCCTTCTTCGCTTCGACCTCGCGGATTTCCGCGGGGCCGAGCGACAGGGCGCGCCCGGCTCTCGCGAACCGGGTGAGGTAGTCGTCGATCAGCGCCGCTTCGGGTCCGCCGCGCAGGCGGCCGACGGCGCAGATTTGGATGCGCATGGATCAGGCCCGGGCGGTCCCCGATGTCATCCACATCTTCTCGAGCTGGTAGAATTCGCGAACTTCGGGGCGGAAGATATGGACGATCACGTCGCCCGCATCGATCAGCACCCAGTCGCCGTGATCCTTGCCCTCGATCTTGCAGGTCACGCCGAAGCCGGCCTTGATCCGCTCGGTCAGCTTCTCGGCCAGGGCAGCGACCTGGCGGGAGGAACGGCCGGTGGCGATCACCATGTGATCGGCCACTTCGGAACGGCCGCGGAGATCGATCGTCACCACGTCCTCGGCCTTGTCGCTTTCGAGAGAGGAGAGGATCTGCGCCAGCATGCTATCGCCTGACGTATCCCCGGATGCCCCGGGCAGGGGCGCTGCAGATGCGGCGGTCACTGCCGCCACCTCAGTGCTAAGAGACAGGACATTGTCCTCCTTATGAATGCGTCCACGGAATTCGACGCTTGGTACAGAGCCAGAATAGCAAAAAATCGCGGAACCCTCAACGGATCCGGCTTGGCGCGGCCAAGGCGCCGGGATCTGCGGGAAATCCGGGCGAATCAGCCGCAGTCGGGAAGCTTGGAATACATCTGCCGGGCCGAGACCGGGGCCGGGCTCGACATCAGCACGGAGCCGTCGCTGACATCCGAGAGCACCACGACCGGGGCGCCCTGGCCGGGGGATTCGCCGGGCTTGCGGCAATAGGGGACCAGCAGCTCGACATTGACCTGGGCCTGGGCGCCGATGCTGGCGACGACGCGGTTCTGGAACTGCGTGAACCTGCGGTGGTCCTTGCGCTCCAGCCGGTGCGCCCCGTCGCGGCCTGAAACCGGCGCCAGGGTGAAGCTCTGCTGCCGCGCGGCCGTGCCGCCGGTTTCCTTCAGCACCATGACCAGCCGCACCGGACCGGCCGTTCCCAGGCCCTCGGGCAGCCGCGTGCTGGCCTCCAGATGGCTCGGCGAGGTCCAGAAGAGCTGCGCGAGCGACTCGTTCTGGCCGGTCGGCGCGGCGCAGGCGCCCAGAAGCGCCAGCAGACCCGCCAGGGCAGCCGCCCTCAGGAGGTCAGACACAGAAGGCGACCTGCGGCTGGATCGCCGAGGCCGGGGTGTCGATCCGGAAGGTCGTGATCTTCTGCCCGGTATTGCCGTCGAAGATCACCGACAGCACATGCTCCCGTCCCGCGGCGGTCCCGGCCATCTGGCAGAGCTCGGGGATCACTGCGACGCCGAGATAGTAGTAGCCCGCAAGCAGCTGGGCGCGCTGGCGGATCTGCTGCTGCTGGAATTCCTTGTAGTCGCCGGGGGCCAGCTTGTAGGTCACCACCAGGCTGCCATCGGCCTGCGGCTCGGACGTGCCGTCGCGCACCAGCTCGATATCCGCGACGGATTCGGTCTCGGAGGAATGGGTGACGATGGCCCAGCGGAAATAGGCGGCGCCGGTCTCGCCCAGCCCAGCGGGAATGGTCGTGCGCACCCGGAAATCCTGCGGATCGAGCCGCACGAGCTGGGTGACCTGGATCGGATCGTCCCACGGCTTCGGCGCGCAGGCGGAGAGCGTGCAGAGCAGGGCGAGTCCCGCGATGGCGCGGCGGAGAAGGGAACTGGTCATGAAGCCGACTTAAACCCAGCGGCGGCGGCTGTAAACGCGGCGCTGCGCGCAGGCCCGATATTGCCGGGCCGCCGCCGGGGCCTGCGGCGCTCTCTTGCAGCGCCGGGGCGCGCCGGCTAGATGACAGCGCATGACACCGATCACGGATATCGCCGACCGGCGCCGCCTGCCGTGGCGCTTCTTCGGCCAGCGCTGCACGGTACTTGCCGGGCTATGACGGGGCCGTTGCGCCCCGATCTTCTGCCCGTGCCCCTAGCTAAATGACGACCTGCTCGGAGATGTTCCCGATGACCGCCACGCCGAAGACCCTCTATGACAAGATCTGGGATGCCCATCTGGCCCACGAGGCCGAGGACGGCACCAGCCTGCTCTATATCGACCGCCACCTGGTCCATGAAGTGACCAGCCCGCAGGCCTTCGAGGGGCTGCGCATGGCGCACCGCCCGGTGCGCGCGCCCGAGAAGACCATCGCGGTTCCGGACCACAACGTCCCCACGACCGAGGACCGGGTGAACGGCATCACCAACGAGGAGAGCCGCATCCAGGTGGAGGCGCTCGACAAGAACGCCAAGGATTTCGGGATCAACTACTACCCGGTCTCCGACATCCGCCAGGGCATCGTCCACATCGTCGGGCCGGAGCAGGGCTGGACCCTGCCGGGCATGACCGTGGTCTGCGGCGACAGCCACACCGCGACCCATGGCGCCTTCGGCGCGCTGGCGCATGGCATCGGCACCTCCGAGGTGGAGCACGTGCTGGCCACCCAGACGCTGATCCAGAAGAAATCCAAGAACATGAAGGTGGAGATCACCGGCAAGCTGCGCCCGGGCGTTACCGCCAAGGACATCACGCTCTCGGTGATCGGCAAGACCGGCACGGCCGGCGGCACCGGCTACGTGATCGAGTATTGCGGCGAGGCGATCCGCGACCTCTCCATGGAAGGCCGGATGACGGTCTGCAACATGGCGATCGAGGGCGGCGCCCGTGCCGGCCTGATCGCGCCGGACGAGAAGACCTTCGACTACGTCAAGGGCCGCCCGCACGCGCCCAGGGACGCCGACTGGGACAAGGCCGTCGCCTGGTGGCAGACGCTCTTCTCCGACGAGGACGCGCATTGGGACAAGGTCGTGACCATCGCGGGCGAGGACATCGCGCCGGTCGTCACCTGGGGCACCTCGCCCGAGGACGTGCTGCCGATCACCGCCCTGGTTCCGTCCCCCGAGGACTTCACCGGCGGCAAGGTCGACGCGGCCAAGCGCTCGCTCGACTACATGGGGCTGACCCCGGGCATGAAGCTCGAGGACATCAAGATCGACACGGTCTTCATCGGCTCCTGCACCAATGGCCGGATCGAGGATCTGCGCGCGGCGGCGGCGATCGTGAAGGGCAAGAAGATCAAGGACGGCATGCGCGCCATGGTCGTTCCGGGCTCGGGCCTGGTGCGGGCGCAGGCGGAAGAGGAAGGCCTGGCCGACATCTTCCGCGAGGCGGGCTTCGAATGGCGCCTGGCCGGCTGCTCGATGTGCCTGGCGATGAACCCCGACCAGCTGAGCCCGGGCGAGCGCTGCGCGGCGACGTCGAACCGCAACTTCGAGGGGCGCCAGGGCCGCGGCGGCCGCACCCATCTGATGAGCCCGGCCATGGCCGCGGCGGCGGCCGTCACCGGCCATCTGACCGATGTGCGCGAGCTGATGTAAGTCTCCAGCCTCCGTCCCGGACGGAGGCAGCGCGAATATCCGAACGGCCTCCGCCTCCGGGCGGGGGCCGTTTCGCGTTGCGGCCTGCCGCGCTGCGATCTCTCCCGTCAGTGGCGTTCGGGCTTGCCGTGGGGGTCCTTCCTTTCACTGGCGTTCGGGCCTGCCTTGCGGGCGATCATCCCTTGCACCGGCGTTTCGGCCTTTCGTGCGGTGGTCTTTCCCGTCAGTGGCGTTCGGGCTTGCCGTGCGGGGGTCCCTCCTTTCACTGGCGTTCGGGCCTGCCTTGCGGGCGATCATCCCTTGCACCGGCGTTTCGGCCTTTCGTGCGGTGGCCTTTCCCGTCAGTGGCGTTCGGGCCTGCCGCGCGGCGGTCCTCACCTTCAGAGGCGTTCGGCCCTGCGGTGCGGTGGTCGCCCTTCCACGGCGTTCCAGCTTGCCGAGTGGCGGTCCTCCCCGCCGCAGCCGTTCCAGCCAGCTTAGTGACAGTGTTCCCTGCCACCGGCGTTTCAGCCTGCTGGGAGATGGTGCTTCCGGCTTCGGCGTTCCGACCTGACGTAGGGTTTCGTCTTGCCGCAGTCGTTCCGGCTAGCTGAGCAACGGCGATCCTTGCTGTCGGTGTTTAAGCCTGCGCGAGGAGGGAATATTCAGCCTTTGGCGTGCCGGCCTGCCGTGTGGCGTTCCTTCCCGCCGCGGCGTCCCGGCTTGCTGAGCATCGGTGCGCCCTGGCGTCGGTGTTTCAGCCTGCGCGGAGCGGAATATTGAGCCTTCAGCCCGCCGGCCTGCCGTGTGGCAGTCGTCCCCGCTGCCTGCGCCCCGGCTTGCTGAGCGTCGGTGCCTCCGCAACCGGTGTCTGGACCTGCCGCGTCGATGGTCCTCTCCGCCAGCGATGGTCTGGCCAGCCGAGCGGCGGGTGTTCACGCGGTTGGCGTTCGCCCCCCCCGCGGAGAGGCCAACGGTCAGGCCACCCGTGCTTCGATGGGCGGGGCGCTGTCTACCTCCCCGGCTGCGAGATCGGCGAAGCGGAAGCCCGCCATCTCCCGCGAGAGCAGCTTGGCCTCGCCGTCGAGGGTCTGGATCGCGGCATTGGTCTCCTCGAACATCGCGGCATTCTGCTGGGTGGTCCGGTCGAGCTGGGTCGTCGCCTGGCTGATCTCGGAGATGCCGAGCTTGGCCTCTTCGAAAGTCGCGGCGATCTGGTCGATGGCGCCGGAGACAGAGCCGATTTCGGTCACGATCTGGCGCAGCGCCTCGCCGGAATTTGCGGCCATCTCGACGCCGCGCTGCACGCTCTGCGCCGAGCGGGAGATCATGTCGGCGATCTCGCGGGCCGAATCCGAGGAGCGCTGCGCCAGCGCCCGGACCTCCGAGGCGACCACGGCGAAACCGCGCCCGGCCTCGCCTGCGCGGGCGGCCTCCACCCCGGCATTCAGCGCCAGCAGGTTGGTCTGGAAGGCGATGTCGTCGATCACGCCCAGCACCTTCTCGATGGCGGCCGAGGCCTTCGAGATCTCCTCCATCTGGACGATCGTGCTCTGCACCACCTCGTTGCCCTGAGCGGCCCGGGCCGACATGCCGTCGACCGAGGTCTTGGCCGTGACCGCCGCACTCGTCGCCTTGCCGACCGAGCTCGACATCTGCTCGAGCGAGGCGGCGGTCTCCTCCAGCATGGCGGCGTTGCGCTCGGAGCGGCGGGCGAGGTCGTCGGTCGCGGTGGAAAGCTCCTCCGCCGAGCCGTTCACCGTCACCGCCGCGCCCGAGACGCGCGACAGGGTGCGGCCCAGATTGGCGGTGGTGCGGTCCATCACCTCGGCGATCTCGGCGAAGACGCCGGAAAGCGCGCCGTCCATCCGGTAGGTCAGGTCGCCGTCGGCCAGCCGGTCGAGCGCCACGCGGATCGCCGAGAGCCCCTGGTCGGCGACCTCGCCGATGCGGTTCACGCCGTTGCAGATCTCGGCGATGGCGCCCTCCTTGCCGTCGAGCCCGAGCCGCTGCGAGAAGTCCCCGCGGGCGCAGGCATTGACCACCTGGGCGATGTCCTGCGCGTCGCGCCGCTCCTGTGCCAGCCGGGCCTCGGCGCGGGCGGTCTCCTCCTGCTGGCGCTCGACCTCGGCGCGGCGGTTGGCCTCGCGCTCCTCGGCGGCGCGGGCCTCCGCCTTGCCGCGTTCGGCGGCGACGCGTTCCAGATCGGCGCGTCCGGTCACGATGCTGTCGCGGAAGCGGGCCAGAGAGGTGATGATCGCGGCGAGTTCGGGCGGCGCCCGCTGCGGCAGAACCGCGTCGAGATCGCCCTCGGACATGGTCCGCGCGGCCCCGGCTATGCCCGACATCGTGTCGAGGATGCAGCGCAGCCCGGTGCGCAGCATCAGCAGGAGCAGCGTCGCCAGCACCGCCGTCGCCAGCAGCCCGGTTGCCAGACGCGCCAGGCTGGCCCGGCGCCGCGCCTCGACCGCCCTGGCGATATCGGCCGACATCGCCTCCTCGATCCCCTTCATCGCGTTGATTCGTTCGGTGGAGGCGGCAAAGAAATCCTTGCCCTGGAGGCCCTGCAGATTCCCCGTCTCGGGATAGGCGAAGGCGATGTCGCGCATCCGCCAGACCTGCTGCGTGCCGTCGAGCGCGCGCATCGCCTCGAAGGCGGCGCGATGGGCGGGGTCGGCATTGGCGAGGAAGAAGTCGAATCCCATTTCCTGCTGGGAAATCAGCCGCTGCAGTGCCAGTAGCCGCGCGGTGTCGAAGGCGCCGGCGGCGAAGCCCCCCGAGGCGATGGCGCGCTCGATCCCGGCGCGCTCCTTCGCGGCGAGGAAGGCGACGAAGCTGTTGACCGCGGTCGTGACCTCGGCATCGCTGCTCATCCCGCCGATGCGCGAGATCTGGGTCAGCATCGCGCCGTTTCCGGCGGTGTAGTAGCCGAGCGCCTCGCCCACCGGGATCTCCTGCGCGTCGACGCGGGCGCGGATGTCCGGCCGCTGGCCGATGGTGGCGAGGATCGCCTCCATCGCGCTGCCGATCTCGCCGCCCAGATGGTCGAGCCCGGGCGTGGCCAGAACCGATGCCAGCCGCGCGGTGGCGCCCTCCGTCGCCTCGCGCTGCTTCGCCAGTTCGGGGCCGAACTGCGCGCCCTTGCTGTTGAGGAAGATGCTGGTGGCGCCGCGCTCTTTCTGCTGCTCGTGCACCAGCACGCCGAGCGAATCGACCAGCTCCATCAGCCGCCCGATCTGCGCAGTGCGCGAGAATGTGGGGGCTTCGTCGTAAACGAGACTGCCGGCCAGCAGCATCACCGCTGCCAGCGGCACCCCGACCGATGCCAGTATGATGCTCTTTATGCTCTGTTTCTGCAGGCGTTCTTTAATGCGCATCGGATTCGCCTTTCCCGGGACACCGCACCTTCCTAGGTGGCGATGCTTTAATTTCTGCTGAGGAAATCGCTTGCATTCGCGCGATCTGCCGCCGGGCCGCGGCACCATGCGCCAGGCTGATGCCAAAGGTCGCCTATCAAATGGGGTGGAATCCGGTTAACTGGAGCAGGGTTCAGGGAACGAGAGGGAGCAGTATCAATGAAGACCTGGATGAAATGGCTGCTGGTGGGCGTGCTCTCTGTCGCGTTCGGCATCCTGGCGCTGAGCAACACGGTCCTCGCCTCGGTTTCGGTCACGATCATGACCGCGATCCTGCTCTGCGTCTCGGGCGTCATCCAGATCATCGGCGGGCTGACCGACGCGCGGCTCGGCAACAAGATCTGGAACGTGCTGCTGGGCCTCCTGATGCTGATGCTCGGCATCTCCTTCTGGAAGAACCCGCTCGAGGGCGCGGTCTCGCTGGCGATGCTGGTGACGATCCTGATCGCCGCGGGCGGGGTGATGCGGATGTTCCTGGCCTGGCAGATGCGCAACAGCCAGTATTTCTGGGCGATGCTGGTCTCGGGCGCGGTCTCGATCCTGCTCGCCGGGCTGATCCTGGCGGATTTCGCCACGCTCTCAGTGCAGATCATCGGCATCTTCCTGGGGATCGAGCTGGTCTTCAACGGGCTCAGCCTGGTGGTGCTGGCCTTCTTCCTCCGCCGAAATCCCGAATTCCTCGACCGGTTCAACCGCCACTGAGATGGGCGCCGCTGGCGCAGGCGGCGTCTGCGGCTTGTCCTTCCGCCCCGGCTCGGCTAAGCGGAACCCCAATATCGACGGATCGGCAGGGCAGGGCGCAGGACGCCCGCCGCAAGGAGGCGAGGATGGATAAATTCACGAAGGTTACCGGTGTGGCAGCGCCCATGCCGCTGATGAACATCGACACCGACATGATCATCCCCAAGCAGTTCCTGAAGACGATCAAGCGCTCGGGTCTCGGGGTGAACCTGTTCGACGAGATGCGCTATGACTCCGAAGGCAGGGAAATCCCGGAATTCGTGCTGAACCAGCCGGCCTACCGCGATGCCAAGATCATCGTGGCGGGCGACAATTTCGGCTGCGGCTCCTCGCGCGAGCACGCGCCCTGGGCGCTTCTGGATTTCGGCATCCGCGTGGTGATCTCCACCAGCTTCGCCGACATCTTCTACAACAACTGCTTCAAGAACGGCATCCTGCCGATCGTCGTGTCGCAGGAAGACATCGACAAGCTGATGGACGACGCCAAGCGCGGTTCCAACGCGGTGATCTCGGTCGATCTGGAGAACCAGGTCATCACCGGCCCGGATGGCGGCTCGGTCAGCTTCGACGTCGACCCGCACCGCAAGCACTGCCTGCTGAACGGGCTCGACGATATCGGCCTGACGCTGGAGAAGGCCGCCTCGATCGACGCCTACGAGGCGAAGGCCGCGGCAGAGCGCCCCTGGGTCTGACCGCCGGGGCCACGCGCCCGGCAAGACTTCGTTAACCACGTTCGGAGAGCCTGCGGCCATGTGGCTGCGGGCTCTTTTCCTTTCCTGCTGGGCGCTGTCGGCGGTGGCGGAGCCGCTGCGCGTGGCGGTCTACAATACCGAGCTCGACCGCGACGGGCCGGGGATCCTCCTGCGCGACATCCTCGAGGGGGCGGAGGACGTGGCGGCCGCGGCGGCGCTCGTCGCTGCGGCGCGGCCCGACATCCTGCTGCTGACGCGGTTCGACTACGATCACGGGCTGATGGCGCTTTCGGCCTTCAACGACCGGCTGGGCGCGGTGCGCTTTCCCCATCTCTTCGCGCTCAGGCCCAATACCGGTCGGGCGACCGGGCTCGATCTCGACCGCGACGGGCGTCGCGGGGAGCCGGAGGACGCGCAGAGCTTCGGCCGCTTCTCCGGGCAGAACGGCATGGCGATCCTGTCGCGCCATCCGGTCGAGACGGAGGCGGTGCGCGACTTCTCGGCATTCCTCTGGCGCGACCTGCCCGGCGCGCGGCTGCCGGAGGCCGGCGGCGCGCCCTTCTGGGATGACGGGGTGCTGGCGGTGCTGCGGCTCTCGACCACCGGGCACTGGGACGTGCCGGTGCGGATCGGCGGGCGGGTGCTGCACCTGCTGGCCTTCCATGCCAGCCCGCCGGTCTTCGACGGGCCCGAGGACCGCAACGGGCTGCGCGCGGCGGAGGAGCTGCGCTTCTGGCAGCTCCATCTCGACGGCGCCTTCGGCCCGCCGCCGGGGCCGGATGTCGTGCTGCTCGGCACCGCCAATATCGACCCGGAGAAGGGCGACGGGCGGCAGCAGGCGATGCGCGCCCTGCTGGCCGATCCGCGGCTGCAGGATCCCCGCCCGCGCGATGCCGAAGGGGCCGAGACCGCCGACTGGCCCGAGGGGCCGGGGCGGCTGCGGGTCGACTACCTGCTGCCCGGGGCGGGCCTGCAGGTGCTGGGCGCGGGGCTGTTGCCGGGCGGGCCCGCGAGCCGCCACAAGCTGGTCTGGACCGATCTGGCATTCCCGCCGCCTTGACGCTTGCGGGGGGGCGGGCTAGGCCGCTCGGCGACTTGTTCGAGAGGAGACTCCCATGACCACGCCTTCCCTGTTGATCCTGCCGGGCGACGGCATCGGCCCCGAAGTGATGGCCGAAGTCCGCCGCGTCATCGACTGGTTCGGTGACAAGCGTGGCCTCGCCTTCGACGTCTCCGAGGATCTCGTCGGCGGCGCCGCCTATGACAAGCACGGCACGCCGCTGCATGACGACACGATGGCCAAGGCGCAGGAGGTCGACGCCGTCCTGCTGGGCGCCGTGGGCGGCCCGAAATACGACGTGCTCGACTTCTCGGTGAAGCCCGAGCGCGGCCTCCTGCGCCTGCGCAAGGAGATGGACCTTTTCGCCAACCTGCGTCCCGCCCAGTGCTTCGACGCGCTGGCCGACTTCTCCTCGCTGAAGAAGGACGTGGTCGCCGGGCTCGACATCATGATCGTGCGCGAGCTGACCTCGGGCATCTATTTCGGCGAGCCGCGCGGCATCTTCACCGAGGGCAACGAGCGGGTCGGCATCAACACGCAGCGCTATACCGAGTCGGAGATCGACCGGGTCGCGCGCAACGCCTTCGACCTGGCCATGAAGCGCGGCAAGAAGCTCTGCTCCATGGAAAAGGCCAATGTCATGGAATCGGGCATCCTGTGGCGCGAGGTCGTGACCAAGGTCGGCGAGGACTACCCGGAAGTCGAGCTGAGCCACATGTATGCCGATGCCGGCGCGATGCAGCTCTGCCGCTGGCCCAAGCAGTTCGACGTGATCGTCACCGACAACCTCTTCGGCGACCTCTTGTCCGATGCGGCGGCGATGCTGACCGGGTCGCTGGGCATGCTGCCCTCCGCCTCGCTCGGCGCGCCGATGGAGAACGGCCGTCCCAAGGCGATGTACGAGCCGGTCCACGGCTCGGCGCCGGACATCGCGGGCCAGGGCAAGGCGAACCCGATCGCCTGCATCCTGAGCTTTGCCATGGCGCTGCGCTACAGCTTCGACCTGGGCGACGAGGCCGCCCGGCTGGAAGCCGCGATCAACGCCGTTCTGGAAAAGGGGGTCCGCACCGCGGATCTTCTGGGCGAAGAGGGCGTGACCCCGGTCTCCACCGCGGGCATGGGCGACGCGATTCTCGCGGCCCTCGACGAGAGCCTCTAAACTTTTTACCTGCCCCCACTAGACTGCCCCCGGAACCGGTGCGACCGTTCCGGGGGCGGAACTTTTTCTGCACCTGCGAAATTCGATCACCAGTGACGCGCAATACCGCAAGGGGTGCCATGACCATTGCCAGGAACACGACGGCGCAGGGAGCGCTGTTCTCTCTCGCTGCCTTCGGGATCTTCTCGACCCATGACGTGGTGGTGAAATTCCTCGGATCGAGCTTCGCGCCGTTCCAGATCGTCTTCTTTTCCGTGCTTTTCGGCTTTCCCGTTGTCACCGTCATGCTGATGCGCGACCGCACCGACGGCAATCTGCGGCCGCGCTATCCGCTGTGGACCGGGCTGCGGACGATGGCGCAGGTGGTGACCTCGGTCTGCGTGTTCTACGCCTTCTCGGCGCTGCCGATGGCGCAGACCTACGCGATTCTCTTCGCCTCGCCGCTGCTGATCACGCTGCTGGCGATCCCGATGCTGGGCGAGAAGGTCGGCTGGCAGCGGGGCCTGGCGGTGATCGCCGGGCTGCTGGGGGTGATGGTGGTGCTGAAGCCCGGCTCGACCGACCTGTCGCTCGGCCATGCGGCGGCGCTGGTCGGGGCCTGCACTGGCGCCTTCGCCTCGGTCGTGGTGCGCAAGGTCGGCCGGGACGAGCGCAACGCGGTGCTGCTGCTCTATCCGATGGTGGCGAATTTCCTGGTGATGGGCGCGGCGCTGCCCTTCGTCTACCAGCCGATCGAGGTGGAGCATCTGGGCGGCTTCTTCATGATGGCGGTCCTGGGCTTCTGCGCGGCGCTGCTGCAGATCCTGGCCTACCGCACGGCCTCTGCCGTGATCGTGGCGCCGATGCAGTATTCGCAGATCATCTGGGCGGCGTTCTACGGCTTCCTGTTCTTCGGCGAGAGCCTGACGCTGAACACGGTGATCGGTGCGGGCATCATCATCGCCAGCGGCATTTTCATCGTCCTGCGCGAGGATTCGAAGCCCGGTTCCGAGACGCCGGTCCTGTCGACCCGCGGCCGCTATGCCCAGGGCACGCTGCCCCGGCTGGGCAGCATTGCGCGGCTGATGAAAAGAACGCGGGTTCCGGCAGAATAGTTGAAATCGGCTCTTGCGCTCCCGGGCGCAGGGCTGTAGATCGCCGCTACTTGATCGGAGTGTAGCTCAGCCTGGTAGAGCACTGTCTTCGGGAGGCAGGGGTCGGAGGTTCGAATCCTCTCACTCCGACCAAGTAAAAACAGGGACTTGTCCCTGTCGTCAAAGACCCCCAATCCTCCCGTGACATCCAGGCCCCGCATTGCGGGGCTGATGCCGTTTCTTCCCCCCTGCAAGACTGCCCCCCGCCGCAGCAGATGCTGCGACCGGGGTTCTCCGTGGTCCGGGCCGCTGCCGGCGGGCGCTTGGGCTCAGTCCGCCAGTTCCAGCGCGATCGCCGTCGCCTCGCCGCCGCCGATGCACAGGCAGGCGACGCCGCGGCGCAATCCGCGGGCGCGCAGCGCATGGATCAGCGTCACGATGATCCGCGCCCCGGTGGCGCCGATCGGATGGCCGAGCGCGCAGGCGCCGCCATTGACGTTCACCCGATCGCGCGGAATGCCGATCTCCGCCGCTGCCGCCATGGCGACCACCGCGAAGGCCTCGTTGATCTCGAAGAGGTCGACATCGGCCGCCGTCCAGCCGACCTGGCCGAGCAGCTTGGCGATCGCCGGGATCGGCGCGGTGGTGAACCATTCGGGCGCCTGGGAATGGGTGGCATGGCCGAGGATGCGCGCCATCACCGGCAGGCCGCGGCTCTCGGCCAGCGCCGAGGAGGCCAGCACCAGCGCGGCGGCGCCGTCGGCATTGGCCGAGGAACTTGCCGCGGTGATCGTGCCCTCCGCGCCGAAGGCGGGGCGCAGCGCGGGGATCTTCTCCGCTAGGATCTGCCCGGGCCGCTCGTCCCCGGAGACCGTGACCGTGCCCTTGCGCCCGGCGACCTCGACCGGCACGCATTCGGCTGCGAAGGCGCCCGAGGCCAGCGCGGCCTGCGCCCGCTCCAGCGTCTCGATGGCGAAGGCGTCCTGTGCCGCGCGGCTGAAGCCGTAGCGCGCCGCCGTCGCCTCGCCGAAGGCGCCCATCGGGCGGCCCTGTTCATAGGCGTCCTCCAGCCCGTCCTTCATCATGTGGTCGATCAGCGCGCTGCTCCCGGCCTTCCGCCCGCCGCGCATCTCGGGGATCAGGAAGGGGGCGGAGGACATCGCCTCCATGCCCCCGGCGACGACGATCCCGGCGCTGCCCGCGCGGATCAGGTCATGGCCCAGCATCGCCGCCTTCATCCCCGAGCCGCAGACCTTGTTGACGGTGGTGGCGCCGGTGGCATCCGCCAGCCCGGCGGCGCGGGCCGCCTGACGCGCCGGCGCCTGGCCGAGCCCGGCGCCCAGCACGCAGCCCATCAGCACTTCGGACACTTCGCCGGGATCGAGCGCGGCATCGGCCAGCGCGGCGCGGATCGCCGCGGCGCCGAGTCCGGTGGCGGGGACATGGCTGAACGCCCCCATGAAGGCCCCGAGCGGGGTGCGCCGCGCCCCGAGGATGGCGACCGGATCATTGGTCCCTTGTGGCATCTCTGCCCTCCTGTCACTCCGATTGGAGTATAATGATAATCCATTTTAGATTATGGTGGTCATCCAATCTGTCAAGGATTAGATTATGGCCGTACTTCAAGAGAGGCGGAGCGGAGGGCAGCCCATGCGGATGAGCCGGAAGGATGCGGCGGAGAACCGGCAGAAGGTGCTGCGCCTAGCGAGCGAGATGTTCCGCGAGGCGGGCTATGACGGGGTCGGCATCGCCGCGCTGATGCAGGCGGCGGGGATGACCAATGGCGCATTCTACAAGCAGTTCGACAGCAAGGAGGCGCTGATCGCCGAGGCCACCTCGGAGGCGCTCGACGGCAATGCCGGGCAGTGGGAGGCAGCGCTGGAGGCGGCCGGGCCGGAGCGGGAGGCGGCGCTTTCCGCATGGTATCTCTCGGGTCTGCATCTGCGCCATCGCGGCCGGGGCTGTGCCTATGCGGCGCTCGCGGCCGAGGCGCCGCGCCACGAGCCGCCGGTGCAGGCAGCCTTCGAGGCGGGGCTCTTGCGGACGCTACGACAGATCGCCGGGCCGGAAGCGGGACCGGAGGACGAGGCGGAGGCGATCCGCCTGCTCAGCCGCCTCGTCGGCGCGATGGTCCTGGCCCGCGCCGTGGCCGATCCGGACCTGGCCGGGCGCATCCTGGCTGCCAATGGCGGGACGCCCGGCCCGGAGGCGCAGGGGGACTAGCGGCCGCGCAGCCGCCGGGCGATCACCGCCGCGCAAAGCAGCGTCAGCACCGCGAGCCCCCAGAAGAGCCAGCGCAGCGCCGTATCGACGCCGCCGCGCAGCGCCGCCTCGACCGGCGCGCCGGAGACGATGGCCAGCGCGGTCTCCCGTCCCGCGCCGGTGACCCGGGCGATCAGCCCGGCATAGGCGGCCGAGGCCAGCGCCAGCACGATCCCCTCGGAGGCAACGCGGACGGTCGAGAACATGCCGGTGGCGACGCCGGCCTTCTCGCGCGGGGCGACCTCGACCGCCAGCCCGTCCATCAGCCCCCAGGGCAGCCCGCTGCCGCAGCCGATCAGCACGAGCATCGGCACCAGATGCAGGAGCGGCCCGTCGAAGGAGGCGAAGCCGAGGCCGAAGAGGCCGGCCGCCGCCAGCACGAGCCCCGCCGCGGCCAGAGGGGCGCGATGGCCGGTGCCGAAGCGGGCGAGCAGCATCGAGACCAGGAAGACCGGCACCGAGAGCGCCATGGAGACCAGCCCCGCGGCGAGCTCGGAATAGCCCGCCCCGACCAGCTGCACCGGAACGATGACGAGGAGCGAGACGAAGCCGAGGCAGGTCGCGACCGGCAGGGCCTGCACGCCGAGGAAGGCCGGGTCCTCGAGCAGCGTCAGGTCGAAAAGCGGCGCCGGGCAGCGGCGCTCCCAGGCCAGGAAGGCGGAGAGGAACCCGGCCATGGCGAGGAGGAGGCCGAGGCTGGCCGCCGAGGCGAGGCCGCGCGCGGGCAGCAGGATCGCCCAGGCGGTCAGGCTGAAGAGCAGCCCGGCGAAGAGGAGCGCGCCCGGCAGGTCGAAGGGCGCCGCGGCGGGGCTGCGGCTTTCGGGCAGGGCACCCGCGCCCGCAGCCAGCGAGACCAGCGCCAGGAGCGAGGGGAGGAGGAACACGCCGCGCCAGCCTGCGGTCTCCAGCGCCCAGCCGCCGATCACCGGCCCGAGGGCCAGCCCCAGCCCGAAGGTCGCGCCGATCAGCGAGAAGGCGCGGCGCCGCGCGGCATCCGACGGCATCTGCGCCAGGACGGCGGTGCCTCCGGCCAGGGTCGCGGCGGCGAAGAGCCCCTGCAGCCCGCGCAGGAGGTCGATTGCCAGCAGGCTCGGCGCCAGCGCCAGCAGCCCGCCGCTGGCGACGAAGCCCGCCAGCCCGGCGCGGAACACCCGGCGGCGGCCGATCCGGTCGGCCAGCGCCCCGGCGATCAGCGGCAGCGCGCCGAAGACCATCATGAAGGCGTTCACCACCCACAGGAGCTGCGGCCCCGAGACGCCGAAGGCGCGCCCCAGTGCCGGGGTGGCGATCGCCCCGCCCGAGAAGGTCATCGGCAGCACGGCGGCGGCCAGGCAGATGGACAGGACCA
The DNA here is from genome assembly GCF_005870025.1 of Poseidonocella sp. HB161398. GTDB lineage: Bacteria > Pseudomonadota > Alphaproteobacteria > Rhodobacterales > Rhodobacteraceae > Mangrovicoccus. Next base: position 94,173 of record NZ_VATA01000010.1, on the reverse strand, counting down.
TCCGGCCCTGGCGGCGGTCGCGGGGCAGGTCATGCGGTATCGAAAGGGTCATCAGCGGTCTCCTATGAGCTCCGCCGGAAGGTAAGACTTTCAAATTTATTGGGAATGATCCAATACTTCCCGTTATTACGGACAGAAAGTCGTGAATAGCCATGCCGAGCCTGACCCTTCTGGAAAGCTTCGCCGCTACAGCGCGCCTGGGATCCTTCGCGGCGGCGGCGCGGCGGCTGGGCGTGTCGCCTTCGGCCATCGGCAAGGCGATCCAGCGGCTGGAGGAGGAGCTGGGCATGACGCTCTTCCGCCGCAGCACCCGGCGGCTGGAGCTGACCGAGGAGGGGCGCGGGCTGCTCGCGGGGCTCGGCCCGGCGCTCGAGGCGCTGGAGGAGGCGGTCTCGGCCGCGCGCGACCGCACCGCGCGGATCGAGGGGCCGCTGGTCCTGACCGTGCCGCTGGTCGGCTACCATCTGGTCAATGCCCAGCTCGGCCCGTTCCTGGAACGCCATCCCGGCGTGACGATGGATATCCGCTTCTCGGACGCGATGGTCGACCTGATCGCCGAGGGGGTCGACCTGGGCGTCCGCAGCGGCCCGCTGCGCGACAGCAGCCTGACCTCGCGCCGCTTCGGCGGCTTCCGCCACGGGCTTTTCGCCTCGCCGGACTACCTGGCGCGGCGCGGCGTGCCCGAGATGGCGACGCTCGACGCGCATGACCGCATCGCCTTCCGCTTCGGCACGACCGGGCGGCTGCAGGCCTGGCTGGCCGCCGACGGCACGCCCCTGCGGCTCTCGCCGCCGCGGCTGTCGGTCACCGCGATCGAGGGCGCCCGCACCGCCGCGCAGGCCGGGATGGGTGTCGCCTGGCTGCCCGATTTCATCCTCGGCCGGGATCTGGCGGAGGGGCGGCTGGTCCAGGTGCTGGCGGAGGAGGCCTGCGAGAGCGGCGAGTTCTTCCTGGTCTGGCCCGCCACCCGTGCCATGCCGCGGCGGCTGCGCGCGCTGATCGACCACCTCGTCGCGCCGCTCTAGCCCCCGCGCTGGCGGGCCGGAAAAAAAATTTCGGAAAAGAGTGAACCGTTCCCGGAGGTCCCGCGACCAAGGGTCAACAGCGCCACGGTGGGGCTGTCGACTTAGCGAGATGGAACAGGACAATGGCAAGCAAACTGGTGACCGGGACGGAGAATGCAGAGGTTCTGGCAGGCGGACCCGAGGACGAGATCTTCGAGGCACTGGGCGGCGATGACGTCGTCGTGGCCGGCGAGGGCAACGATGTGGTCAAGGGCGGAGACGGCGACGACGTGCTGGCCGGCGAAGACGGCGCCGACACGCTGATCGGCGATCGCGGCGACGACGTGATGCTGGGCGGCCGCGGCTATGACCGGATGATCTGGAACAATGGCGACGGCTCGGATGTCATGGAGGGCGGCCTGGGCTTCGACACCGCCGAGGTCAACGGCGCCGACGGTGCGGGCGATTACTTCGAGGTCTCGAGCGCGGACGGCCGGGTGCAGTTCGAGCGGGTCAATCTGGGGCCTTTCTCGCTGGATATCGGCAGCACCGAAAAGCTGGTGGTCAACGGGCTGGGCGGCGATGACACGATCGATGCCAGCGGGCTCGAGGCCGGGGCGATCCAGCTGAAGGTCAATGGCGGCGACGGCAATGACGTGCTGATCGGCGGGGCCGGGGACGATGTCCTGATGGGCGGCGCCGGGGCGGACCTTCTCGAGGGCGAGAAGGGCAATGACGTCATGATCGGCGGCACCGGCCGCGACCGGATGGAATGGGACAATGGCGACGGCTCCGACACGATGGATGGCGGCTACGGCTATGACACCGCCGCGGTCGAAGGGGCCGAGACCGCGGGCGACGCCTTCGTGGTCAGCGGCACGGCGGGCGATGTCGATTTCGCCCGCACCAATCTGGGGCAGTTCACCCTGGACATTATCGACACCGAGAAGCTGGTGGTCGACGGGCTGGGCGGCGACGACACGATCGACGCCAGCGGGCTCGAGGCGGATGCGATCAAGTTCAAGGCCTTCGGCGGCGAAGGCAACGACCTGCTGATCGGCGGCGCGGGTGATGACGAGCTCAATGGCGGCAGCGGCGCGGACCTGCTGATCGGCGGCAAGGGCAATGACGTCATGAATGGCGGCATGGGCCAGGACCGCATGGTCTGGGCCAATGGCGACGGCTCGGACGTGATGAATGGCGGCTACGGCTACGACACTGCCGCGGTCACCGGCGCCGACGGCGCGGGCGATGCCTTCGTGGTCAGCGGCACGGCCGGGGATGTCGATTTCGCCCGCACCAATCTGGGCCAGTTCACGCTGGACATCATCGACACCGAGAAACTGGTGGTCGACGGTCTGGACGGCGACGACACGATCGACGCCAGCGGGCTCGACGCCCATGCGATCAACCTCAAGGCCTATGGCGGCGCGGGCAATGACGCGCTGACCGGCGGGGCGGGCGGCGACTATCTCGACGGCGGCGCGGGCAATGACCTGATGACCGGTGGCGAGGGGGCGGACACCTTCGTCTTTAACGGCGGCGACGACCGGATCACCGATTTCGGCGAGGGCGAGGATGTCGTCCTGCTGCAGATCGAGGGCGGCTATGCCAGCTGGGAGGACGTCTCCGATCTGGCCGAGCAGCAGGGCGACGACGTCGTGATCGATTTCGGCCATGGCAACAGCCTGACGCTGGAAAACACCCATCTGGGCGATCTCGGCCAGCACGACTTCCTGTTCTGATCCCATCCCTTCCCGGGTGAGAGGACGCACCGGTTCCGGCCGGTGCGTCCTTGCATGTTCCGGCGGGCGCGCGCTAGCCTCCGCGCCCGCGCCCGCGCCCGCGCCCGCGCCCGCGCCCGCGCCCGCGCCCGTAGAATGGAGTCCCGCGCATGATCCCGATCGACCGCCTGGACCATCTGGTGCTGACCGTTGCCGATATCGACCGGACCTGCGATTTCTACGAGCGCGTGCTCGGCTTCGAGACCGTGACCTTCGGCGCCGGCCGCAAGGCGCTGCGCTTCGGGGCGCAGAAATTCAACCTCCATCAGGCGGGGCGCGAATTCGAGCCCAAGGCCGGCCGCCCGACGCCGGGATCGGCCGATCTGTGCCTGATCACGCAGATGGACATCGCCGAGGTCGCGGCGCGGCTGGCAGAGGCCGGCGTGGCGGTGGAGGAGGGGCCGGTGGCGCGCACCGGCGCGACCGGGCCGATCCGCTCGGTCTATCTCCGCGATCCCGACGGCAACCTGATCGAGATCGCCGCCTATTCCGCCTGAGCCCCGGGCTTGCATTGCCGGGTCCGCGACCCCAGCTAGGGGGCAGAGCTTCAGGAGACTTTTCGCCATGGACAAGACCCTCGCCGCCGTCGCCCTTCCGGTTCCGCAGCGAGAAGACCTGTCCCATGCCTGCTCCCGTCTCCGTCTCCATTTCCCGCCTCTTCTGGTCCGTCCCTGACGGCCGTCCCCTTTTCACCGGCCTCGACCTCGCCTTCGGCCCCGGCCGCACCGGGCTGGTCGGCAGGAACGGCGCGGGCAAGAGCACGCTCCTGCGGCTGATCGCGGGCGAGCTCTCCCCGCTCTCGGGCCAGATCCGCACCGCCGGCCGTCTTGCGATGATGCGTCAGGAGGCGGCGCCTGCGCCCGGCGCGCGGATCGCCGATGCCTTCGGCCAGGGGGACGCGCTCGACCGGCTGGAGCGCGCCGCGGCCGGCACTGCCTCGGCTGCCGATCTGGCGGCGGCCGACTGGGATCTGCCCGCCCGGATCGGCGCGGCGCTGCGGCGCTGCGGGCTCGACATGCCGCCGGAGACCCCGCTGGCGCAGCTCTCGGGCGGCGAGCAGAGCCGTGCCGCGCTGGCTGCGGCGATTTTCGGCGATCCCGATATCCTGCTGCTGGACGAGCCGACCGACGCGCTCGACCGCGACGGTCGCGCGGCCGTCGCGGGGCTGCTCCGCGGCTGGCCGGGCTGCGCCATCGTCGCCAGCCATGACCGCGCCCTGCTGGAGGAGATGGACGCGATCGTCGAGCTAGGCCCGCGCGGCGCGGCCCGCTTTGGCGGCGGGTTCAGCGCCTATCGCCGCCAGAAGGACGAGGCGGAGGCGGCCGCCCGGCAGGCGCTCGACCAGGCGGGACGGGCCCGCGACCTGGCGCGGCGCCGCGCGCAGGAGGCCGCCGAGCGCAAGGCGCGCAAGGATGGCGCGGGCAAGCGCTCGCGCGCGAAGGGCGGCCAGCCGAAGGTGCTGCTCGATGCGGCGAAGGAGCGGGCGGAGGCCTCGGGCGGGGCCGGGACGCGGCTGCGCGAGGCGCGCTGCGGCGCGGCCGAGGCGGCGCTGGAAGAGGCGCGGGCCCGGGTGGAGCGTCTGCTGCCGGTCGATATGGAGATCGCGCCGACGGGGCTTGCGCCCGCGCGCCGGGTGCTGCGGCTGGATGGCGTTGCCGCCGGGCATGATCCGGCCGCGCCGGTGCTGCGGGGCCTGTCGCTGGAGATCACCGGGCCCGAGCGTGTCGTGATCGCCGGGCCGAATGGCAGCGGCAAGACCACGCTTCTCGATCTCGCCGCGGGCCGCCGGGCGCCGCTGGCCGGGCAGCGCGAGCTCTGCGTGCCGGCCGCCTGCCTCGACCAGCATCTGGGGCTGCTCGATCCGGGCGCAAGCCTTCTGGGCAATGTCCTGCGGCTCAACCCGCAGATGGCGCCGAACCAGGCCCGTGCCGCGCTGGCGCGGTTCGGCTTCCGCGGGGCGGAGGCGGAGCGCCCGGCCGGAGCGGCCAGCGGCGGAGAGCGGCTGCGCGCGGCGCTGGCCGCGACGCTCGGCGGGCTGCCGCCGCCGATGCTGCTGATCCTAGACGAGCCGACCAACCATCTCGATCTCGACGGCATCGCCGCGCTCGAGGCCGCACTGGCCGCCTATGACGGCGCGGTGCTGGCGGCCAGCCATGACGCGGCCTTCCTCGCGGCGCTGGGGCCTGACCGGATCGTGACGCTGCCCGGCGGCTAGCGCCCGGTCAGCCCCTCGGTCGGGGCGGGGGGCACCGGCTGGGTCACGGCTTCGGGGCGGCGGCGCTCGTAGAAGGCGTTGCCGCCGGCCGAGAGCACGTAATGCATGTTGTTGTAGCCCGCCCGGTAGCTGGCGGCGTGGAAGAACTGGGCATTGGCGATCAGCGGGTGGCGCTCGCCCTTGAGCACCGCCATCGCCGCCTCGCGCACCTCGGGCAGGGCGCTGCTGTCCATCGGCCGGGACATGATGTTCGGGGCGAACTGCCCCTTCTGCCCGACCACGCCGCAGACCGTGCCGGGATAGCTGTCGGACTCCACCCGGTTCATCACCACGCTGCCCACGGCGATCATGCCGTCGCGGCTGGAGCGGTAGGATTCGAAGAACATCGCCCGCTCCATGCATTCGAGCTGCCCGGGCTCGTGGCGGGAAGAGCCGCAGCCCGCCAGGGCCAGCAGCACAAGCGCCGGCAGCGCGGCCGGCAGTCTCGTCGTCGGAAAGGTCATTTGCTCGCCTCTTGCCTGGTCACATGCCGGCTTCGGCGCAAAGGTTAACGGCAGCTGGGCGCCGGCATCAACCGGGGACGGGGCGCCGGAGCGCCCCGCGAGGGTCATTCGACCGGAACTGCCTGCAGTTCGGGCTCGTCATGGTGGTGATGCTCGCGCACCGGCCGCATGAAGAGATTGGCGAAGAAGGCCACGACCAGCAGCGCCGCCATGCAGTACATGGTGGTGTTGTAGAGCGAGGGCGTCGGATCGACGGTGCCCGCGGGGGCGATCTCCATCAGCCCGGCGATGGTCACGGTCTTGGCCGCCACCAGCTGGTCGAGCTGGGCGATCGGTGCGCCGAAGCGCTCGGCGAAGGCGGCGGGGTCGATCCGCCCCGCCAGGTCGGCGATGGCGTTGCTGACCGACATCTGCCGCAGCGAGGTGATCGCCAGCGGGCCCAGCACCCCGGCGGTCGACCAGGCGGTCAGCAGCCGCCCGTGGATGCCGCCGACATGCATCGTGCCGAACATGTCCGCCAGATAGGCCGGGATCGTCGCGAAGCCGCCGCCATACATCGAGAAGATGATCATCGTCGCGGCGTAGAAGCCGATCAGGTAGATCATCGACGGGTTGGTCGCCACGGTCGAGGCGAAGTACGGGATCGACAGGTACAGGAGCGTGCCGAGCACGAAGAAGCACATATAGGTCGCCTTGCGCCCGATATAGTCCGAGGTCGAGGCCCAGAAGAACCGCCCCACCATGTTGAAGACCGAGATCATCAGCACGTAGGTCGAGGCGAAGGCGGCGGTGACGACCAGCGGCATGACCGAGCCGAAGATCTCGCTCATCATCGTCTTGGCGACGCCGATCACCCCGATCCCGGCGGTGACGTTGAAGCAGAGCATCACCCAGAGCTGCCAGAATTGCGGCGTCTTCAGCGCCTGGTCGATATGGACGTTGTTCTGCGAGACCATGCCCGAGGCGGCGGGCTTCGGCACCCAGCCCTCGGGACGCCAGCCCTCGGCCGGGACGCGGTACTGGAAGGAGGCCAGCAGCATCACCACGAAATAGACGATGCCGAGGGTCAGGAAGGTCGCGGCCGCGCCGGTATTGCCGGTGCCGATGACATAGACCCCGGCCTCGCCGCCGAAGGGCGCGGCCTGCTGGGCGGTGGCGATCACCACCTCGGCGCGGCCCGTGGCGGTCTCGGCGAAGACCCGGCCGTTCTCGACCGTGGTGGCGACCGTGTCCGCGGCGCCGAGGAAGTCGGGCGCGCGGGAATAGAGGTCGAGGAGCCAGCCCTTGACCGGCGCGGCGATCATTGCGCCGCCGCCGAAGCCCATGATCGCCATGCCCGTCGCCATGCCGCGGCGGTCCGGGAACCAGCGGATCAGCGTCGAGACCGGCGAGACATAGCCCAGCCCCAGCCCGCAGCCGCCGAGCACCCCGTAGCCGAGATAGATCAGCCACAGCTGGTGGCTCGAGATCCCGAGCGAGCCGATGACGAAGCCGCCGCCCCACAGGAAGGCGGCCACGACACCGACCATGCGCGGCCCGACCTCTTCGAGCCACTTGCCGGCGAAGGCCGCGGCGAGGCCGAGAAAGACGATCGCCACCGAGAAGATCCAGACGACGGAGCCCAGGCTCCAGTCCTCGGCGCTCGAGGCGACGACGCCCAGCTCGCGCGTCAGGGGCGGGTTGAAGACCGACCAGGCATAGACCGAGCCGATGCACAGATGGATGGCGATGGATGCCGGCGGCACGCGCCAGCGGTTGAAGCCGGGGCCGGCGACGATGTGGCTCTTGTGCAAGAAGCCGAGGGCACCGCTCGGGGCGTTGCTCATGGTAGTCCTCCCTGATCCGGACCGGGGGCGCCGTCCTCCTGTGGCGCATCCGGCCGCATGCGGGTGCATGCCGGGCGAGAAAGCGCGGCAAAGGGCCTTGCTGTCAAGAATGAAGTAATTAGATATCAATGGTTTAAATGGACATAACGCCCGCCGGCCCGCGGGTGCGGCCGGGCTTTGCGGACATTTTGTCCGTCGGGCCGCCCGCGCGGGCCGCCGGATGGCGCATTCTGTCCCGCTCAGGCATTTTCCGCCTCCGGCAGGAAAATCCGGAAGGTGGCGCCCTCGCCGGGGCGGCTCTCGGCGGTGATCTGCCCGCCGGCGCGACTCACGATCTGCTGGCTGATCGACAGGCCCAGCCCGGTGCCCTCGGCCTGCTTGGTGGTGAAGAACGGGTCGAAGATCCGCGGCAGCACCTCGGGGGCGATGCCGGTGCCGCTGTCCTCGACGGCGATCTCGGCGCCGCCCGGCACGTCGCGCGCGGCGACGCGCAGAGTGCCGCCGCCGGGCATGGCATGGACCGCGTTCAGGATCAGGTTCACCAGCACCTGCTGCAGCTCGGTGCGCGACATGCGCACGCCGGCAAGGCTGGCGTCCTCCAGGCGGCAGTCGATCCCGGCCGCCTCGATCTGGTGGCGCGTCAGCACCAGGCAGTCGCGCAGCACCTCAGCGGGCGAGATCGTGCGGACCGCGCCGGAATAGTCCTCGGGCCGGGCGAATTGCAGCAGCTTCGAGACGATGACGCCGATCCGGTAGACCTGGTCGTCGATCAGCCGGAACTCCTCCTCCACGGCATCGGCGGCGGAGCCCAGCGTGTCGCGGGCGAGATCCAGATTGCCCTGGATCACCGCCACCGGGTTGTTGATCTCATGTGCGACCGAGGCCGTGATCTCGCCCACCGCGGCCAGCTTGCCCGACATGATCAGCCGCTCGGTCGTGCGCTCCAGCTGGCGGTGGGCGCGGCGCAGGTCGCGGGTGCGGTCCTCGACCTCGGCCTCCAGCCGCTCCGCCCAGCCGCGCAGCTCGCGGTCGCGCGCCTGCAGCCGGTCGAGCAGCTCGTCGAGATGCGCGGCGACCTGGGCGATCTCGCCGCCATCCGGGGCCGGGCGGTTGCGCGCGGTCATGTCCCCCGCCTCGACGCGCTCGATGGTGCTGGTCATCTTCTCCAGCGGGCGGAAGATATGGCCGGCCCAACGCAGGAAGATCGGCACCGACAGGAGCGCGATCAGCAGGAAGGCGCCGCCCAGCGTCGCGATCGAGGCCAGCCGCGCCTGGCGGAAGGGCGCCTCGAGGAAGCCGACATAGAGCATGCCGACGCGCTGTCCGGTGCTGTCGCGGATCGGCTCGTAGGCGGAGATGTACCAGTCATTGACGACGAAGGCGCGGTCGAGCCAGATCTGCCCCTCGCCCAGCACCTGCGCGCGGACCTCGGCCGAGACGCGGGTGCCGAGCGCGCGGACATTCTCGAAGAGCCGCACATTGGTCGAGATCCGCACGTCGTCGAGGAAGAGCGTCGCGGTGCCCTGGCTGCCCGCGGGCAGGCTCTGCGGACGGTAGACCAGCGCGTTGATGCGGTCGATGAAATCGAGATTGCCGTTCAGCAGCAGCCCGCCGACCAGCGCCGCGCGGCGGCCGCCGGGCAGGGCGAGCGGGGCGGCGGAGTGGATGACCATGCCGCGGGTCTCGACAGCGGGCCCGCCGGGCATCGCCCCGCGGGTCGCCACGATCGGCAGCCGCGCGCGCTCTGCCAGCCCCGGCACCAGCTGGTCGAGCTCGGCGGCCGAGAAGATGTCGACCGCGCTCTGCCCCTCGCCCCCGAGCGCGGCGGCGACCACCGGCCAGGCGCGGGTGTCCGGATCGCCATGGGCGACGCGCAGGAAATCGAGCCCCAGCCGCTGCCGCTCGCGCTCCAGGAAGGCGGCGGCGTCCTCGCCCGCCAGCGCGTCGCGCATCTCGGCCGAGCGGGCGGAGGCGTCGATCCGCTCGCCCGACATCTCGACAAGCCGCGCCAGGTACTGGTCGGCGATGGTCAGGTCGCCGGTGACCTTGTTGACCAGCAGGTCGTCGATCTTGTCGGACCAGCGCCAGATCGTGGCGCCGAGCAGGATCGGCAGCAGCACCAGCATCGGTAGCAACGCGATGACGAGGAGGCGCATCCGGACCGAGCGCCGGATGCGGGGCGGACGGGCCACGGGCTCAGAGCCCCCAGGCGGCGCATTTGCGGTCGATGGTCTTGCGCGACACCCCGAGCCGCCGCGCCGCCTCGGCGCGGTTGCCGCCGAGCGCGTCGAGCGCCTGCAGGATCTCGCGCCGCTCGGTATCCTCCAGAGGCGCGATCTCGCGCGCCGGGACGGCCGGGGCGAGGGTCTCCAGCTGGAACCGCCCGAAGATCAGCGCCCGCTCGACGAAATTGCGCAGCTCGCGGATGTTGCCCGGCCAGTGATGGCGCAGCATGGCGGCCCGGGCCGCGCCGGTCAGCTCCAGCCGCGGAAGCCCCAGCGAGGCGGCGATCTCGTCGAGGAAGAGCTCCGCCAGGTCGATCAGGTCGGCGCCGCGGTCGGCGAGCCGCGGCATGTGCACCTCGACCACGTTGATGCGGAAGAGCAGATCCTCGCGGAAGGTCCCGGCCTCGACCGCGCGGGCCAGCGGGCGGCTGGAGGAGGCGACGACCCGCAGGTCGAGCTGGACCTCGCGCTCGGTGCCGATCGGGCGGATGACGCCATGCTCGAGCACCCGCAGGAGCGCGGTCTGCGCGCCGGGCCCGAGCTCGCTGACATCGTCGAGGAAGACCGTCCCGCCCGAGGCCGAGGCCAGGAGCCCCTCGCGCCCGCCCTGCGCGCCGGGGAAGGCGCCGGGGGCATGGCCGAAGAGCTCGAACTCGATCATCTCGGCGGGAATGGCGCCGCAATGGATCGGCACGAAGGGCGCGTGGCCGCGGCCGGAATGGCCGTGCAGGTGGCGCGCCGCGATCTCCTTGCCGGTGCCCGACGCGCCGGTGACCATCACCGGGGTCGAGAGCCGCGCGACCCGTTCCAGCGTGGCGCGGACCTCGGCGATGGCGGGCGAATTGCCGATCAGCTCGGGCCGGGCGCTTCCGGCGCGGGCACTGCCAAGTTCCCGGCGCAGAAGGAAATTCTCCCGCCGCAGCCGGGCCATTTCCAGGCAGCGGCGCAGCGCGGCGAGGATCTGCGCCGAGCGGAAGGGCTTCAGCACGAAATCCGACACGCCCGCCCGCAGCGCCCCGATCGCGGTCTGCAGGTCGGCATAGGCGGTGATCATGACCGTGTCTGTCACCCCGCCCAGCTCGCGCTGCCCGGCCAGCCAGTCGAGTCCCTTCTGCCCGGGCATGATATTGTCGAGCAGCATCACGTCGTACTGCCGCGCGGCCAGCCGTTCGGCGGCCTCCGCGGCGGTCGCGGCCTCGTCCACCCGGCGGCAGAGCGGCCGCAGCGTCTTGACCAGGAAATGGCGCATTCCCGGCTCGTCATCGACCACGAGAATGCTCGCGCCCTCCAGCGGGTCGGCCAGCTCCGCCCGGCCTCTTTCCGGCATCTCCCCCATGTCCTCCCTTGGCTCCCCGCGGCAATCAAACGGCGAAACTCCGCCGCTGGCAAGGCCGGGCGCGCGCGCCGCTGGACGGCAGATCCGGCGGCGGAGACCAGAAATCCGGCCAGGCTGGCTTGCATCTTTGCCGACACATGCGCCATATCCGCTGCGAATCTGCGCCGTGCCACGATTTTGAGCAAGATTTGAACTGAACCGGGGGACGGCGCCCACGCCGGCGCCGCTGCGGCGCCACTTGCATGACGACTAGGGAGAACAACATGGCGAGCATCTTCAAGGCAGCGGTCCTGGCTGCCGCGACCGTCGGCGCAGGCGCGCTGCCCGTCCTGGCCGAGATCAAGCCGGTCAATTTGCGGCTCGCGCATGTCGTGAACGAGCAGGACGGCTTCCACGCCGCGGCGGTGAAATTCAAGGAACTGGTCGCCGAGCGCTCGGACGGCGCGATCACCGTCGACATCTTCCCCAATGCCACGCTGGGCGACGAGCGCACGCTGCTCGAGGGGATGCAGATCGGCACGGTCGACATGGGCGTCATCACCAACGGCCCGGTCTCGAACTTCCTCGAGGACATGGCCGTGTTCGAGCTGCCCTTCCTCTTCCCCTCGCCGGAAGCCGCCTACGAAGTGCTTGACGGCGAGATCGGCCAGGAGCTGCTGGGCCGCCTGTCGGAGGTCAACCTCAAGGGCCTGGCCTATGCCGAGCGCGGCTTCCGCAACCTCACGAATTCGCAGCACGCGGTGGAGAGCCCGGCCGATCTGGATGGCCTGCGCATCCGCGTGATGGAGAACCCGGTCTATATCGACACGTTCCGCGACCTGGGCGCCGACGCCATCCCGATGGCCTGGACCGAGGCGCTGACCGCGATGCAGCAGGGCACGATCGACGGCCAGGAGAACCCGGTCAATGTCGTCTACTCCTTCAAGCTGAACGAGACCCAGACCTACATGACCATGACCCGGCACACCTATGCGCCGGCGCTCTTCGTGATGGGCATGCCGAAATGGAACCAGCTGGGCGAGGAAGCCCAGGCGATCGTCCAGCAGGCCGCGCAGGAGGCCGCCGAATACGAGCGCGCGCTGAATGCCGAGCTGGAAGGCGAGCAGCTGCAGGCGCTGAAGGATGCCGGCATGACCGTGAACGAGGCGCCCGACCTGGCCGCCTTCGCCGCGGCCGTGCAGCCGGTCTATGACGAATACGGCAAGAAATTCGGCGACTACCTGCCGCGCATCCGCGAGGCGCTGAAGTAAGATGCTGAAAGGTCTGGCGTGGATCGACCGGAGCCTGGGCATCGTCCTGGGTCCGGTGGTGTTTGCGGGGATGGCGGGCCTGACGGCGGTCATCACGCTCCAGATCGTCTCGCGGGTGTTCTTCACCTCCGTGAGCTGGACCGAGGAGGTCGCGCGCTTCCTCCTGATCTGGATCACCTTTCTCGGTGCCGCGCTGGCCTATCAGCAGGGGCGGCACATCGCCGTCGCGCTTCTGCGCGACAGCCTGCCGCCGCCCCTGCGCAAGCTGCTGACCGGGCTGGCGCATGCGGTCGCCATCGCCTTCCTTGTGACGCTGGCGGTGATCGGCTGGCGCTATATGCAGATGCAGAGCTTCCAGAAATCGCCGTCGATGCGGCTGAAGATGAGCTATGTCTACGCCGTGATGCCGCTGGCCGCGGCGCTGATGGCGGGGCTCTCGGCGATCGACCTCCTGCGGCTGCTGGCCGGGCGGGAGGTGCTGCGCCAGCGCAGCGAGGCCGAGGACGCGCTGTCCGGCGATAGCGCGGAGGAGGGGGCATGAGCCTGCTGCTTCTCGGCCTCTTCGTCCTCTTCCTGCTGATGGGCCTGCCGGTCGCGATCGTGATCGGCGCGGCGACGATGACGGCGCTGAATGCCTCGGGCATGCCGCTGATGGTGGTGCCGCAGCAGATGTTCGCGGGGATCAACTCCTTCGCGCTGGTCGCGGTGCCGATGTTCGTGCTGGCCGGAGACATCATGGCCCAGGGCGAGATCTCGAAGCGGCTGGTGGGCTTCGCCGACAGCCTCTTCGGCTTCATCAAGGGCGGGCTCTCCATCGTCTCGGTGCTGGCGGGGATGTTCTTCGCCGCGATCTCGGGCTCGGGCGCGGCGACCACCGCCGCGGTCGGGGCGAGCCTGGTGCCGGAGCTGAAGCGCAAGGGCTACGACCCGGCCGCCGCCGCCTCGCTGATTGCCGCCTCGGGCACGATTGGCGTGGTGATCCCGCCCTCGGTGCCGATGATCATCTACGCGGTGATCGCCCAGGAATCCGTGGCGAAGCTCTTTCTCAACGGCTTCCTGCCGGGCGTGGCGATGGGGCTGGGGCTGATCGCCGTGGCGCTGATCCAGGGCCACCGGCGCGCCTATCCGCGCGGCACGGCGCTGAATGCGCGCACCATCTGGCGCAGCTTCCGCGCGGCGAGCTGGGGGCTGATGGCGCCGCTGATCATCCTCGGCGGCATCTTCTCGGGGATCTTCACCCCGTCGGAGGCGGCCGTGGTGGCGGTGAACTACGCGATCCTCGTCTCGCTCTTCGTCTATCGCGACATGACCTTCCGCCAGCTCTACCGGGTGATGCTGCGCGCGGGCGTGACCACGGCGGTCATCATGTTCGTGATCGCCGCCTCCTCGGTGCTGAGCTGGACGCTGTCGAGCTGGCAGGTGCCGAACCAGATCGCCACGGCGGCGATGTCGCTGTCGTCGAACGCCTATGTGCTGCTGCTTGTCATCTTGGCGGTGGTGCTGCTGGCCGGCGTCTTCCTGGAGACCGCCTCGGCGCTGATCATCCTGACGCCGATGCTCCTGCCGCTGGCGGCGCAGCTGGGCATCGGGACAGTGCATTTCGGCATCATCATCGTGGTCGGGCTCGCCATCGGCATGGTCACGCCGCCGGTGGCGATCAACCTCTTCGTCGCCTCCACGACGGCGGGGCTGCCGATCGAGCGGATCACCCGCGCGGTGCTGCCCTATCTGGCGGTGCTGGTCCTCGTCTACCTGCTCATCGCCTTCCTGCCGCTGGCCTTCTGAGCCAAGGGCGGAGCGCCTCCCGGGAGGGAGGCGCGGGGGGCGCGTCAGCTTTCGTTCGGACCGCGCAGCGTGCGGATCGCCTTGCGGATGGCGCGCCAGTCCTCGGCCTCGGCCGTCCGGCCCCGCTGCTCGCAGAGCTTGCGGTGGCGGGCCGCCTCGGCCTCCGCCCGGTCGCCATGCGCCTTGTAGAGCGCCAGCGCGTGCTGCGAAATGCTGTTCATGTCCATAGGTGTTCCTCCCTCTTTGCGCAGGCGGGCGGTCACGTCGCCCCTGATCCCGGCAGGGCCACCCTACACCAGCAGGCGCGCCGAGTCAGCCGCTGCGGCGGGATCCCGGCGATGCGCAGGGCGGAGAGGGGGAGGCGCCGGGTCTAGCCCGGCGCGCGGCTGGCCGTCACGTAGTTGACCGAGAGATCCCGGTCGGAGATCGACCAGCTCCAGCCGAGCGGATTGAAGACGAAGCCCTTGCGGTCAACCGGATCGAGCCCGGCCTCCGAGAGCTGGGCGCAGAGCTCGTCGGGGGTGATGAACTTTGCCCAGTCATGCGTGCCCTTCGGCAGCCAGCGCATGATCTGCTCGGCGCCGACGATCGCCATCAGGTAGCTCTTGGCGTTGCGGTTCAGCGTCGAGACGATGACCAGCCCGCCGGGCTTCGCAAGGCCGGCGCAGACAGTCAGGAACTCCTGCGGATCGGCGACATGCTCCACCACCTCCATCGCCAGCACCACGTCGAAGCGCTCGCCGCCCTCGGCGATCGCCTCCGCGGTGGTGTGGCGGTAGTCGATCTCGAGTCCCGACTGCTCGGCATGGAGCTTCGCCACCGGGATGTTGCGCTCGGCGGCATCGGCGCCGGTCACCTCGGCGCCGAGCCGGGCCAGCGGTTCGCACAGGAGCCCGCCGCCGCAGCCGATATCGAGCACCTTCAGCCCCTCGAAGGCGCGCGGGCGGCGGCGGTCGCGGCCGAATTCCGCGGCGATCTGGCCGATGATGTAGTCCAGCCGGCAGGGATTCATCATGTGCAGCGGCTTGAACTTGCCGGAGGGGTCCCACCATTCGGCGGCCATGGCCTCGAACTTGGCGATTTCCTGCGGATCGACGGTCGAAACTGCATCGCTCATGCCGCGTGTCCCTTTTTCGTGTTTTCCATCTATGGCCGGGGCCTCAGGTCGCCTATATAGTCGCTCCATGGAGCAAGTCTCAGGACAAAAGCGTACGGCGCACCAGTTTCTCTACCCTCCGGTCGATGCCTATGACCAGAGGATGATGGAGACCGGCGACGGCCACAGGATCTATGTCGAGCAATGCGGCGCGCCGGACGGCATCCCGGTCGTGGTCGTGCATGGCGGGCCCGGCGGCGGCTGCAGCCCGGCGATGCGGCGCTATTTCGATCCTTCGGCCTACCGGATCATCCTGTTCGACCAGCGCGGCTGCGGCCGGTCGCGGCCGCATGCCTCGGTGGAGAGCAACACCACCTGGCACCTGGTCGCCGACATGGAGCGGATCCGCTCCGAGCTGGGCATCGAGCGCTGGATCGTCTTCGGCGGCAGCTGGGGCGCGACGCTCTCGCTGATCTACGCCATCACCCATCCCGAGCGCGCGGCCTACCTGGCGCTGCGCGGCATCTTCCTGATGACGCCTGCGGAGCTCGACTGGTTCTACGGCGGCGGGGCGGGGCAGTTCTGGCCCGATGTCTGGGACCGCTTCGTCCGGCTGATCCCCGAGGACGAGCGCGGCGACCTGATCGCGGCCTATCACAAGCGGCTGTTCAGCGGCGACTCGATGGTCGAGATCCGCCATGCCCGCGCCTGGGCCTCCTGGGAGAACGCGCTGGCCTCGATCCAGAGCCAGGGGCTGCAGCATGACAGCCCGGCGGATTACGCGCGCGCCTTCTCGCGGCTGGAGAACCACTATTTCATCCATGGCGGCTTCCTCGACTCGCCGAACTGGATCCTGGAGAATATCGGCCGCATCGCCGACGTGCCGGGCGCCATCGTGCAGGGGCGCTACGACATGATCTGCCCGCCGCAATCGGCCTGGAACCTGTCGCGCGCCTGGCCGCGCGCAGAGCTGAAACTGGTGCCGAATGCGGGGCATGCGCTCAGCGAGCCGGGGATCAGCGCCGAGCTGGTGCGAATTACCAACATTTTGAGGAATCAGCGCGGACTCCTGGGCTTCTAGGCCCGGGAGGCGGCGCGCCGGGCCGGATTGTTCGGCCTCCACAACGCAAACTTTACTTCTGCCGGCTCATACAGGCCCCGAGTGTTTTTTCGGAGAGCTTCCTATGAAGACGGCGTTTGGGTTGCGTATCAGTGGCCGTATCTATGCGATTGTCCTCGTGGTTCTGCTGGCGGTCGCGGCACTGGCTGCAACCATGTACGTCCTGGCCGAGCGGAACACGATGCGGATGCGGGAGGCGCATCTGCGCGACGTCGTCGATGCCGCGATCTTCAGCCTGGATGCCGTGCAGCAGCGCGTCGATGCCGGCGAGCTCTCGCCCGAGGCCGCCCGGGAGGAGGGGCGGCGGCTGCTCAACGGCATGCGCTATGCCGGGGACGGCTACTTCTTCGCGCTCGACCGCAACTCGGTGATCACCGCCCATGGCAGCAATCCCGATCTCGTCGGCTCGGACCAGAGCGCGTTCGAGGATCCCGGCGGGGTGAAGGTCTTCCAGGAATTCGTGGCGCTCGCGGAGGAGGGCGGCGGCAAGCTCGACTACAGCTTCGCCCGCTTCGGCGAGGATGGCGAGGCCAAGATGGTGCCCAAGCTGGGCTATGTGCGGCCCTTCGCGCCCTGGGGCTGGATCGTCGGCACCGGCACCTATCTCGAGGATCTGCACGCGCAGATGGCGGTGATGCGCAATACCGGCATGTGGGTCGGGCTCGGCGGCATGGCCCTGCTGACCTGCGCGATCGTGCTGATCGCGCGCAGCGTGACGGGACCGGTCCGGCGGCTGAACGCGCGGATGGCGACGCTGTCCTCCGGCGATCTGGACAGCGAGATTCCCTGCCTGGCGCGCAGCGACGAATTCGGCGAGATGGCCAGGGCCGTGCAGGCCTTCCGCGAAGGGCTGGTGGAGAATGCGCGGCTCGCCGCCGAGGCGGAGACGCGCCACCGCGAGGAGGTCGCGGCCGAGGCCGAGCGGCGCGAGGAGGCGCAGCGCCAGGAAGAGGCGGAGCGCGAGCGCGAGGCGCGCGCCGAGCAGGAGATACAGGAGGCGCGCAGCCGCGCCGACACGGCCCGGGCCGAGGAGCTGGAGAAGGCCGACCGGGAGCGGCGCAGCGCGCTGGCACGGCAGGAGCAGGTGGTCAGCGTCCTCGCGGAGGCGCTGCGCACCCTGGCTTCGGGCGATCTGGGATTCCGTCTCGAGGAGGAGTTCGACGGCGTCTACGAGGAGCTGCGCAGCGATTTCAACACGACGGTGGACACGCTGGAGGAGGTGATCGCCAGCATCTCCGAATCCTCCGGCCATATCGTCGAGAAGGGCGAGGCGATCACGACCTCGGCGGAGGATGTCGCCAAGCGGACCGAGCAGGCGGCGGCGACGCTTGAGGAGACCGCGGCGGCGCTGGAGGAGCTGACCTCCTCGGTGGCGCTGGCCGCCAAGGGCGCCAAGGATGCCGACCGGATCGTGGTCGACGCCCGCGGCACCGCGGAGCAGAGCGGCGAGGTCGTCCGCCAGGCGGTGGAGGCGATGGGGGCGATCGAGCAGTCCTCCGACAAGATCTCTAAGATCATCCACGTGATCGACGACATCGCCTTCCAGACAAACCTGCTGGCGCTGAATGCCGGGGTCGAGGCAGCGCGCGCGGGCGAGGCGGGGCGCGGCTTCGCCGTCGTCGCCTCGGAGGTCCGGGCGCTGGCGCAGCGGTCCTCGGACGCGGCGCGCGAGATCAACGCGCTGATCTCGGAAAGCGGCGACCAGGTCAATCGCGGGGTCTCGCTGGTCGGCGAGGCGGGCGAGACGCTCCGCCAGATCGCCGCCTCGGTCTCCGAGATCTCCGGCCATGTCTCGGACATCGCCCGCTCGGCCGGAGAGCAGTCGGTCGGCCTCGGCGAGATCAACACCTCGGTTTCGCATCTCGACAACACGACCCAGGCGAATACCGCGCTCTTCCAGGAGACCCTGTCGGCCAGCCAGTCTCTGACCCGCGAGGCGGTCAATCTGGGCAATGCGGTCGCGCAGTTCCGGCTGAGCCCGGGCCGGGCGGCGGCATTGAGCCTGCGTCTGGAGCCTGCGGCCGCGCCCGATCCCGCACCGGCTCCCGACTCCGCGCCGGAAGCCGGGGAGGAGCCCAAGCCAGCCGCGCGTCCGGCCGCGCCGAAGCGCGCCGCCGCGGCGGAGCCCGAGCGCATGGCCGTCAACGCGCCCGGGCCCTCGTCGGGACCGACCGCGCCGGGCTATGACGACGGCGGCTGGGAGGATTTCTGAGGCATCCGCTCCGCCCGCGCCCGGCCTTGTGGAGAATCAGCTTGCGCCGGGGCGGCGAAACCAGTAAGAGCAGCGCAAGCGGCGCGCTGTTTCCTTTCCGGAGAGGTGCTCCACCGAACTACGCAACGGGCCGCTGGCCCGTTTTTTTGTGCGTCCTGAAACCCCTGGAGTTCTCCCGTGTCGGATCTGATCGCGAAGGCCCCTATCGACCGCCGCATGGCGGAGATCGTCGAGCCGGTTATTGCCGATCTCGGCTACGAGCTTGTCCGCATCCGCCTGATGGGGGGCAAGACCCATACGCTGCAGATCATGGCCGACCGTCCCGAGGGCGGGATCGAGGTCGATGACTGCGCCAAGATCTCGACGGCGGTCTCGGCCGCGCTCGATGTCGAGGATCCCCTGGACGAGGCCTATACGCTGGAAGTCTCGAGCCCCGGCATCGACCGGCCGCTGACGCGGCTGAAGGATTTCGACACCTGGGCCGGCTACGAAGCGAAGATCGAGACCACCGAGATGATCGACGGCCGCCGCCGCTTCCGCGGAGAGCTGGCCGGGGTCGAGGAGGACGAGGTCCTGCTGACGCTGCCGCCGCAGGGCGGCGCCGCCGGGACCGAGCCGGTCACGATCGGACTGAAATTCGAGTGGCTCAGCGATGCCAAGCTGGTGCTGACCGACGAGCTGATCACCGAGATGCTGCGCCAGCGCAAGGCAGCCGGCATCATCAACGAAGACGAATTCGACGAGATCGTCACAGATAGCGCCGGCGACCCGGCGGCCGTGACCGAGGAGGACTGATCCCCATGGCGATTACCGCAGCGAACCAGCTGGAGCTTCTGCAGACCGCAGAGGCCGTGGCCCGCGAGAAGATGATCGATCCGGGCCTCGTGATCGAGGCCATGGAAGAGAGCCTCGCGCGCGCTGCCAAGTCCCGCTATGGCGCCGAGATGGATATCCGCGTCAAGATCGACCGCCGCACCGGCGTCGCCACCTTCTCGCGCGTGCGCACGGTGGTCGAGGACGAGGAACTGGAGAACTACCAGGCCGAGCTGACCGTCGACCAGGCCAAGCAGTACCGCGCCGATCCGCAGGTCGGCGACGAGATCATCGACGAGGTTCCCCCGGTCGAGCTGGGCCGCATCGCCGCGCAATCCGCCAAGCAGGTCATCCTGCAGAAGGTGCGCGAAGCCGAGCGCGACCGCCAGTACGAGGAATTCAAGGACCGCGCGGGCACGATCATCAACGGCATCGTCCGCCGCGAGGAATACGGCAACATCATCGTCGATATCGGCCGCGGCGAAGCCGTGCTGCGCCGCAACGAGAAGATCGGCCGCGAGAGCTACCGCCCGAACGACCGCATCCGCGTCTTCATCAAGGACGTGCGCCGCGAGCCGCGCGGCCCGCAGATCTTCCTCAGCCGCACCGCGCCGGAATTCATGGCCGAGCTGTTCAAGATGGAAGTGCCGGAAATCTACGACGGCATCATCGAGATCAAGGCCGTGGCCCGCGATCCGGGATCGCGCGCGAAGATCGCCGTGATCTCCTATGACAGCTCGATCGACCCGGTCGGCGCCTGCGTCGGCATGCGCGGCAGCCGCGTCCAGGCCGTCGTCAACGAGCTGCAGGGCGAGAAGATCGACATCATCCCGTGGAACGAGGACCAGCCGACCTTCCTGGTCAACGCGCTGCAGCCGGCCGAAGTGTCGAAAGTGGTGCTTGACGAGGAAGCCGAGCGGATCGAGGTCGTCGTCCCCGACGAGCAGCTCAGCCTGGCCATCGGCCGCCGCGGCCAGAACGTGCGCCTCGCCAGCCAGCTGACCGGTCTCGATATCGACATCATGACGGAAAGCCAGGAGAGCGAGCGCCGCCAGGCCGAATTCGCGCAGCGCACGCAGCTCTTCATGGACACGCTGGACGTGGACGAGTTCTTCGCGCAGCTGCTGGTCTCGGAAGGTTTCACCAATCTCGAGGAGGTCGCCTATGTCGATCTCGACGAGCTGCTGGTGATCGACGGGGTCGACGACAGCACCGCCGAGGAGCTTCAGGCGCGTGCCCGCGACCATATCGAAGAGCTGAATCGCAAGGCGCTGGAGAATGCCCGCGCGCTGGGAGTCGAGGACAGCCTGGTTGACTTCGAGGGCCTGACTCCCCAGATGATCGAGGCACTGGCGAAAGACGGCGTGAAGTCGCTCGAGGATTTCGCCACCTGCGCCGACTGGGAGCTGGCCGGTGGCTGGACCACGGTGGACGGCAAGCGCGTCAAGGACGAAGGCCTGCTCGAGCCCTATGATGTCAGCCTGGAAGAAGCCCAGACCCTGGTCATGAACGCGCGCGTCCAGCTGGGCTGGGTCGATCCGGCCGAACTGGAAGCCGCTGCCGAGGAAGACGAGGACGAGCTGGCCGAAGTCGAGGCCGAGGTCGCCGAAGAGGACGAGGCCTGAGAGACGGCCCGGAGGCGCAAGTCATGAGCCGGGGCGGACGGAAGGCCGAGACGGACGGGCCCGAACGGCGCTGCCTGGCAACGGGCGCGTCGGGGCCGAAGGCGGGGCTGGTCCGGTTCGTGGCCGGTCCCGGCGGCGAAGTGGTCCCGGACCTGGCGGAGAAGCTGCCGGGGCGGGGAATGTGGGTCGCGGCCGATCGGGCAGCGATCGAGCTGGCGGTGAAGAAGAAGCTCTTCAGCCGCGCCGCCAAATGCCAGCTGCAGGCGCCGGCCGACCTCCCCGCGATGGTCGAGGCCGGTCTCGCGCAGCGGCTGGTCACGCTGGTCGCGCTTGCCCGCAAGGCGGGCGGGGCGGTGGCCGGCTACGAAAAGGTCAAGGCCTGGCTGGATAACGGCGAGGCGGTTGTGCTGCTCCAGGCTTGCGACGGCTCGGAGCGGGGAAAGTCGAAGCTCCGGCCGCCGAATGGGCCGGATACGTTAATTTCCGTGCTCTCGGGCGCGGAGCTTGGTCTGGCGTTTGGCCGGGAAAATGTCGTGCACGGTGCGCTTGCCGCTGGTGGACTCGCCCGCCGTGTTGTAGAGGAAGCGTCACGTTTGGCGGGCCTGCGCCCGCAGGACGGGGGTAATTCGGCCCCCGGGAAGGAATGAACGGCTTTATGAGCGATAGCGACGGTAAGAAAACTCTGGGTGTCCGCGGTGGTGGTCCTCGTTCCGGTCAGGTGAAGCAGAGCTTCAGCCACGGCCGGACGAAGAATGTCGTGGTCGAAACCAAGCGCAAGCGCGTGGTGGTCCCGAAGCCCGGGGGGAACAAGTCCGGCGGCGGCGCAGCCGGTGGCGACCCGTCCCGACGTCCTGCCGGGATCTCCGATGCGGAGATGGAACGCCGCCTGCGTGCGCTGCAGGCTGCGAAGGCCCGCGAGGCTGACGACGCCCGCGAACGCGCCGAGGAAGAGAAGCGCCGCGCCGACGAGCGCGAGCGCCGCCGGGCGGAGATCGAGGCCAAGGAGCGCGAAGAGCGCGAGCGCGAAGAAGCGCTGAAGGCCAAGGCCGAAGAGGACGAGCGCAAGAAGCGCGAGGCCGAGGAAGCCGCCAAGAAGGCCAAGGAAGATGCCGCCGCTGCGAAGCGCGCGGAG
The DNA here is from genome assembly GCF_005870025.1 of Poseidonocella sp. HB161398. GTDB lineage: Bacteria > Pseudomonadota > Alphaproteobacteria > Rhodobacterales > Rhodobacteraceae > Mangrovicoccus. The sequence continues at coordinate 72,247 of NZ_VATA01000010.1, read as the reverse complement.
AAGGCCGCTGCGACCGCTGCCGAGCAGGCTCCCGCTCCGGGCGCCGCCGATGCAGGCCGTGCCGAGCGTGCCGTGCCGACCAAATCCGGCGTGCCGACCCCCCGCAAGGGCAAGACCGACGGCGACCGCGACAGCGCAGGCAAGAAGCGCGGCCGCGACGACAACCGCCGTTCCGGCAAGCTGACGCTCAACCAGGCCCTGAACGGCGGCGGCGAGAACCGCGGCCGGTCGCTGGCCGCGATGCGCCGCAAGCAGGAACGCGAGCGCCGCAAGCAGGTCGGCATGGGCGACAGCCGCGAGAAGATCGTGCGCGACGTCCAGCTGCCCGAGACCATCGTGGTCCAGGAGCTGGCCAACCGCATGGCGGAACGCGTGGCCGACGTGGTCAAGGCGCTGATGCAGAACGGCATCATGGCGACCCAGAACCAGTCGATCGACGCCGACACCGCGGAACTGCTGATCGAGGAATTCGGCCACAAGGTGGTCCGGGTCTCCGACTCCGATGTCGAGGACGTCATCCATACGGTCGACGACAAGGAAGAGGACCTGCAGCCGCGCGCGCCGGTCGTGACCATCATGGGCCATGTCGACCACGGCAAGACCTCTCTGCTGGACGCGATTCGCAACGCCAAGGTGGTTGCGGGCGAGGCCGGCGGGATCACCCAGCATATCGGCGCCTACCAGGTGCGCACCGATGGCGGCCAGCTGATCACCTTCCTCGACACGCCCGGCCACGCGGCCTTCACCTCGATGCGGGCACGTGGTGCCCAGGTGACGGATATCGTGGTCCTGGTTGTCGCGGCGGATGACGCGGTCATGCCGCAGACGGTCGAGGCCATCGCCCATGCCAAGGCGGCGGGCGTGCCGATGATCGTGGCGATCAACAAGATCGACAAGCCGGAAGCCGACCCGATGAAGGTCCGCACGGCTCTGCTGCAGCACGAGGTGGTCGTCGAGGCCATGTCGGGCGAAGTGCAGGATGTCGAGGTTTCGGCCAAGACCGGCCTCGGGCTCGACGAGCTGCTCGACGCGATCGCGCTGCAGTCCGAGATCCTGGAACTGAAGGCCAACCCCGACCGCGCCGCAAGCGGTGCCGTGATCGAGGCGCAGCTGGATGTCGGCCGCGGCCCGGTCGCGACCGTCCTGGTGCAGAACGGCACGCTGAAGCAGGGCGACATCTTCGTCGTCGGCGAACAGTGGGGCAAGGTCCGCGCGCTGATCAACGACAAGGGCGAGCGGGTCAAGTCGGCCGGTCCGTCCGAGCCGGTCGAGGTCCTGGGCCTGAACGGCACGCCGGAAGCGGGCGACGTTCTGAACGTGGTCGAGACCGAGGCGCAGGCGCGCGAGATCGCGGATTACCGCGAGCAGGCCGCCAAGGACAAGCGCGCCGCTGCCGGGGCCGCCACCACGCTGGAACAGCTCATGGCGAAGGCCAAGGCGGACGAGAATGTCGCCGAGCTGCCCATCCTGGTGAAGGCCGACGTGCAGGGCTCTGCCGAGGCGATCGTCCAGGCGATGGAGAAGATCGGCAACGACGAGGTCCGCGTGCGCGTGCTGCATTCGGGTGTCGGCGCGATCACCGAGTCGGATATCGGCCTGGCGGAAGCCTCCGGTGCGCCGGTCTTCGGCTTCAACGTCCGGGCCAACGCTCCGGCACGGAACGCCGCGAACCAGAAGGGCGTGGAGATCCGCTACTACTCGGTGATCTACGATCTGGTGGATGACGTGAAAGCGGCGGCCTCGGGCCTGCTGTCGAACGAGATCCGCGAGAACTTCATCGGCTACGCGGAAATCCGGCAGGTCTTCAAGGTCACCGGCATCGGCAAGGTCGCCGGCTGCCTGGTCACCGAGGGCGTGGCGCGCCGTTCGGCAGGCGTCCGCCTGCTGCGCGACAACGTCGTGATCCACGAGGGCACGCTGAAGACGCTGAAGCGCTTCAAGGACGAAGTGTCCGAGGTCCAGTCGGGCCAGGAATGCGGCATGGCCTTCGAAGCCTATGACGATGTCCGCGAGGGCGATGTCATCGAGATCTTCGAGCGCGAGGAAGTCACCCGGACCCTCTCCTGAGGACCGGCAGACCAGAATTCGGACGGGCGCCTTCGGGCGCCCGTTTCCGTTTCGGGGATGCGGTGCCGGGGCAGGGGGTGTTCAGGGGCAGCCGACAAAATGAAAGGGCCGAGCGATGGATCGCTCGGCCCTGCCGGTGCGTGGTCTGAAAACAGTGTGGCTGGTGATCAGACCGGCGTGCCTTCGAAGGTCCGCGGGCCAACGCGCACGATGATGCGGCCGTTGGCGAGGGCTTTGACGAAAGTGCCCTGGACGGAGATGTGGCTTCCCACAGTGATGGTCTTGAGCATGGCTGGTTCCCCCCGGAGTCATGTTGTTGGTGGTGTCCTTGATCCCAGATTTAATTAATCTCCCTTGGGATTTCACTAAGAAAAGCGTCATCGGGGTGTCACATTGGCCTATTTTGCAAGCAAATGAGGTAGAAATGTTATGCAAACCTGTCCAATTGTATAGCTCAATGTATCTTACTGGGTAGGCTGCGGGATTTTTCGCACATGCAGCATTGACGGCAGCGCTAACACTGCCGAATCACGCTCAGACCCAGTCGCGGATCACCGGGATCAGGGGGAGGTCCGCCTCGGGCATCTCCAGATCGCGCAGCTGCGCCGGACGCACCCATTTCATCGCCTGGCCTTCGCGCCCCGTGGGCGTGCCGTTCCAGCGGCGGCAGATGAAGGTCGGCATCAGCAGGTGGAAATGCTCGTAGCTGTGGCTGGCGAAGGTCAGCGGGGCCAGGCAGGAGGCCTGGGTGTCGATCCCGAGCTCCTCCTGGAGCTCGCGGATCAGGGCTGCTTCGGGGGTCTCCCCGGGCTCGACCTTGCCGCCCGGGAATTCCCACAGTCCCGCCAACGCCTTGCCTTCGGGGCGCTGTGCGACCAGCACGCGCCCGTCGGCATCGACGAGGACGACGGCGGAGACCAGGACCATCTTCACGACCGGTAATCCGCGTTGATCGAGATGTAGCGGTGCGTGAGATCGCAGGTCCAGACGGTCGAGCTGCCCGCGCCCAGGCCGAGATCGGTGGTCACCACCAGCTCTGCCTGCGTCATGTAGCTGGCGCCCGCCTCTTCGGTATAGCTCGGCGCCACCCAGCCGTTCTCGGCCACCAGGATGTCGCCGAAGCGGATCGACAGCAGGTCGCGGTCCGCCCTGGCGCCGGACTTGCCGACGGCCATGACGATGCGGCCCCAGTTCGGATCCTCGCCGGCCACCGCGGTCTTCACCAGCGGCGAATTGGCGATGGCGAGCGCGACCTTGCGGGCATCCGCGTCGCTTTCGGCGCCGGTCACGCGGACCTCGAGGAGCTTCGTGGCCCCTTCGCCGTCGCGCACCACCTGCAGCGCCAGATCGGTCATCACCGCGCCGAGCGCCGCCTCGAAGGCCGCCTCGTCCGCGTCCGTGACCTCGGCCCCCTGGCCGGTCGCGCCGACCAGCAGCGTGTCCGAGGTGGAGGTGTCGCTGTCGACCGTGATGCTGTTGAAGCTGCGGTCGGTCAGGCGGCGCAGCATCGCGGTCAGCGCCGGCTGCGAGATCTTCGCGTCGGTGAAGATGTAGACCAGCATCGTGCCCATGTCGGGCGCGATCATGCCGGAGCCCTTGGCGAAGCCCGCCACGGTGACCTTGCCGCCCGCAAGCTGCGCGGTCTCCACCGAGCCCTTGGGGAAGGTGTCGGTGGTCATGATCGCCCGCGCCGCGCCGGTCCAGCCTTCGGGCGAGAGATCGCCGGCCAGGGTGCCGAGCGCCGCGATGATGCGGTCATGCGGCAGCGGCTGGCCGATCACCCCGGTGGAGGAGGTGAAGATCCGCGATTGCGGCAGATCCAGCACCTGGGCCACCGCGGCGGTCACCGCCTCGACGGATTCCAGCCCGCGCCCGCCGGTGAAGGCGTTCGAGTTGCCGGCATTCACGAGGAAGGCCGCCCCGGCCTCCGGCGCCTCGACCGCGGCCAGCTTGGCCTCGCAGTCGAGCACCGGCGCCGAGCGGGTCGAAGAGCGCGTGGTCACCCCGGCGATCACCGATCCCGGGGCCAGCCGCGCCATCATCACGTCGGGACGGCCCTTGTATTTCACCCCCGCAGCCACGGAGGAGAGCTCCAGCCCGGCGATCGCGGGCAGTTCGGGAAACCCGCCCGCCGGAGCGAGCGGGGAGACCAGCGGCGCGGCCGGCGCTGCCTGGGCGGGCTTGCCCGCCAGGCGGCGCTGGATGCGGGCGCGGGTCAGGGCGCGCTGGTCGCGCCGGAACTGGGCTTTGCGCATCAGCGTGTCACTTCACGAAATCGGGATCGGACATGAAGCTGGCATCGACGTCGGACGAGCTCTTGCGCTCGATCTCGGCGCCGTCGGTCAGCTGGTCGATCTTGGCCTCGACGGCCTTGCGCTGCAGCGTCTGGGTCAGCTCGTCGCGCACGTCGTCGAGCGCGGGCGCGTCGGAGAGCCGGGTCTCTTCCAGCTTGATGACATGCCAGCCGAACTGGGTCTGCACCGGAGCGGAGATCGTGCCGGGCTCAAGTTCGGTCACGGCCTGCTCGAATTCGGGCACCATCATGCCGGCGCCGAACCAGCCGAGATCGCCGCCATTCGGGCCGGACGGGCCGGTCGACTTCTCCTTGGCCAGCTCGGCGAAATCGGCGCCGTCATTGAGCTGGTCGACGATGGCCTGGGCCTCTTCCTCGGTTTCCACGAGGATGTGGGCGGCGTGGTATTCGCGGCTCGGCTCTGCATTCGCATAGGTTGCGTCATAGAGCTCCTGCAGCGCCTCGTCGGTGACGGCGGCGTTGGCGACGTCCTGCAGCACCAGGCCCGAGACCAGCGTGCGCTCCTCGTTGGCGACGGCGGCGGCGACGATCGGCGGATGGTCCTTCATCTCGCCGGCCAGAAGCTGCTGGCTGACCATCTGGTCGAGCAGCGTGTCGAAGAGCTGGTCATCGGGCATCTGCTGGTATTGCTGCGGCAGCCGCGACCGCATCAGCATGACTTCGCCCGCAGTGATGTCGGCTCCGTTCACCGTGGCGACGACCGTGTCGAAACCGGGGAGTTCAGGGGCCGGGGCCTCCTGGGCCGCAACTGCAGAGGCAAGTCCGATGGCAGCGGCGGTGGTCAGGAGAAGACGGGAGTTGAGCTTCACGGGGCGTTCCTTCCAAGGATTGTGCGCGTCCGGCGGCGTTGACACTCTCAGACCTGCCCCTTACATCGCTGGAGACCCAGACGACGGGGGCAGCATCTGACCGCTTCATAGGATGTGCCGCCGGGGGCGGCAAGGCGCCGCCGTTCAAGAACGGGTCAGGACGCGCAAGCGAAGCGGAGAGAGACGTGCTGGGCATTGGAACGATTGCGAAGAAGGTCTTCGGGACCCCGAACGACCGGAAAGTCAAGGCAACGCGTCCCCTCGTGGCGAAGGTCAACGCCCTGGAACCCGAGTTCGAGAAGCTCGACGATGCCGGGCTGATCGCCAAGACCGCCGAATTCCGCGAGCGCGTCGCCAAGGGCGAGAGCCTCGACGCGCTGCTGCCCGAAGCCTTCGCCAACTGCCGCGAGGCTGCGCGCCGCGCGCTGGGGCTGCGGGCCTTCGACACGCAGCTTCTGGGCGGCATCTTCCTGCACCAGGGCAATATCGCCGAGATGAAGACCGGCGAGGGCAAGACCCTGGTCGCCACCTTCCCGGCCTATCTGAACGCGCTGACCGGCAAGCCGGTGCATATCGTCACCGTCAATGACTACCTCGCCCGGCGCGACGCGGAATGGATGTCGAATGTCTATACCGCGCTCGGCATGACCACCGGCGTGGTCTATCCCCAGCAGCCCGAGCCGGAGAAGAAGGACGCCTACAAGGCGGACATCACCTACGCGACCAACAACGAGCTGGGCTTCGACTACCTGCGCGACAACATGAAGTCCTCGCTCGACCAGATGGCGCAGCGCGGACACTATTTCGCGATCGTCGACGAGGTGGACTCGATCCTGATCGACGAGGCGCGCACGCCGCTGATCATCTCGGGCCCGGCGCAGGACCGTTCCGAGCTCTACCGCACGATCGACACCTTCATCCCCGAGCTGACGCCCGAGCACTACACGCTGGACGAGAAGCAGCGGAACGTGACCTTCAACGAGGAAGGCAACGAGTTCATCGAGCGCCGGCTGCAGGCGGCCGGGCTGCTGCCCGAGGGGCAGACGCTGTACGATCCGGAATCCACCACGCTGGTGCACCATGTCACCCAGGGGCTGAAGGCGCATGTGCTCTTCACCCGGGACAAGGACTATATCGTCCGCGACGACCAGGTCGTGCTGATCGACGAATTCACCGGCCGGATGATGGTCGGGCGGCGGCTGTCGGACGGGCTGCACCAGGCCATCGAGGCCAAGGAAGGCGTCAAGATCCAGCCCGAGAACACGACGCTGGCCTCGGTCACCTTCCAGAACTACTTCCGCCTCTACGAGAGGCTGGCCGGCATGACCGGCACCGCGGCCACCGAGGCCGACGAATTCGACGAGATCTACAAGCTCGGCGTCGTCGAGGTCCCGACCAACCGCCCGATCGCGCGGATCGACGACCATGACCAGGTGTTCCGCACCGGCCGCGAGAAATACGCCGCCATCGTCGAGGAGATCAAGAAGGCGCACGAGAAGGGCCAGCCGGTCCTGGTCGGCACCACCTCGATCGAGAAATCCGAATTCCTCAGCCAGCTCCTGGGCTCGGAAGGCATCCAGCACAACGTGCTGAACGCCCGCCAGCACGAGCAGGAGGCGCAGATCGTCGCCGATGCCGGCAAGCTCGGCGCCGTGACCATCGCCACGAACATGGCGGGCCGCGGCACCGACATCAAGCTGGGCGGCAATGTCGAGTTCAAGATCATGGAGGCGATCGCCGCCGATCCGGACCGCCATCCCGACGAGATCCGCGGCTCCATCGAGGAGCAGCACAAGACCGACGAGGAAGCGGTGAAGCAGGCCGGCGGCCTCTTTGTCCTGGCCACCGAGCGGCACGAGAGCCGCCGCATCGACAACCAGCTGCGCGGCCGTTCGGGCCGCCAGGGCGACCCGGGACGCTCGGCCTTCTTCCTCAGCCTGGAAGACGACCTGATGCGCATCTTCGGCGGCGACCGGCTGGACAAGATGCTGCAGCGGCTGGGCATGAAGGAGGGCGAGGCGATCGTCCATCCGATGGTCAACAAGTCGCTCGAGCGGGCGCAGGCGAAGGTCGAGGCGCGCAACTTCGACATCCGCAAGCAGCTCCTGAAATTCGACGACGTGATGAACGACCAGCGGAAGGTCATTTTCAGCCAGCGCCGCGAGATCATGGAGACCCAGGACGTTTCCGAGATCACCCGCGACATGCGCCATGACGTGGTCGAGGATCTGGTCGACACCTACATCCCGCCGAAGACCTATCACGACCAGTGGGACGGCGAGGGGCTCTATGCCGCCGCCATCGAGAAGCTGGGCGTCGACGCGCCGGTCATGGCCTGGGTCGACGAGGACGGCGTCGATGCCGAGGTGATCCGCGAGCGGCTCGAAGAGGCCTCGGACTCGCTGATGGCCAAGAAGGCGACCGATTTCGGCGTCGACAACATGCGCAACATCGAGAAGCAGGTGCTGCTGCAGACCATCGACGCCAAGTGGCGCGAGCATCTGCTGACACTGGACCACCTGCGCTCGGTCGTGGGCTTCCGCGGCTATGCGCAGCGCGATCCGCTGAACGAGTACAAGAACGAGGCCTTCCAGCTCTTCGAAGGGCTGCTCGACGGGCTGCGGTCTGAAGTGACGGCCAAGCTCGGCGCGGTGCGTCCGCTGAGCCAGGAAGAGCAGCAGGCGATGCTGAAGCAGTTCCTGGCGCAGCAGGGCGTGAAGGCGCCGGAACCGGCAGCCGAGGAAGCCGCCGCCGCGCCCGCTCCGGCCGAGGAGCCCTCTCCGGCCGCCGTCGATGGCTTCGACGAGACCGATCCCGCGACCTGGGGCAATCCCGGCCGCAACGATCTCTGCCCCTGCGGCTCGGGCAAGAAGTTCAAGCACTGCCACGGCAGCCTCGCCTGAGGCGCCGGCGCTGTAGGAGTTACCTGAGTTTTTCCCGCGGAAGGCTAGTTTTTCCGGAATCTACATGTAGGGCGCCCATTGGGCGCCCTTTCCATATCTGGAGCATGCTTGCAAAGTGTGCGGCTGGGCACATGATCCGGCGCAAGGCTCTGTCGTGAGGAGGACCCCGATGGCAGGCAGGGATTTGGTCAAGAAGAACGTCTACTCGAGCTGCTTGCCGATACGCTGGCCGACCAGCTGCTTGAGGCGGTGAGGGGCGGTGCGGCTGAGGGGCGCTTTCCGCCGATCCAGAGCCAGAGGCGATAACCGCCGGCGTGGAGAGGTGTCTCAGGGTCATCGCGCCATCCCGGATTGCGGGCTAGCGGAGGTGCTCTCCTCCAGCCGCCCGCAGGCCCTAACGAGACCGCAAGCCAGGGCGCTTTCCGTCGCAAAAGCGTTTCGGCCTGGCTCAGAACCAAGTTGATGGCAGCGGGCGCCAGATCCGGCGGGTATTCGCATCTCTTCAGTATCCGCCGGACGCGTACCCGCAACTTTGCGCGGGCGCATTCCTTGCGCTGCCAGTCAACGGTGACGTTCTGCTGAAGCTGCTCGACCAGGACTTGGGCGATCTTGCGCAACTCCTCGTTCCCCAGAACATTCATCGCGCTTCGGTTCTCTGCCAAGGCGTCATGGAACTCCAGCTCCTCTTGGCTCAGCCCCGGATCGTCGCCACGCTGCGTCGCTGCCTTCACGTCCTTGGCCATGTCGATCAGTTCCTGGATCATCTTCAGGCTGGTGATGGCGTTGGCGTGATAGCGGGCAACAGCGGCCTGCAAACGCTCGGAGAAGGCCTTGGCCTCGACAACGTTCCGTTGCTGTCGCGCCTTGATCTCGCCCGCGAGAAGCTTCTTCTGCGCCTCCAGCGCAAGGTTCTTCTGATCCACGGTCTGGATCGGCATTGTTGCAGAAGTCTGCGTCGGGGCGTGATGCTCCTTTCCCCAGCTAGGGTCAGGCCACGCGCTCGATCTCGGCGCTGCCGAGGGCGTTGAAGCGGTTCACAAGGGCAATCCGGATGTGGATTTTGGCGGTCTGTCGGTCGGGCTCCCTTGAAGCGATCCGTTCGCCGAAGGATTTGAGGTTCGTCATCCTGGCCTCGATCCCGCTCCGGACGTGGCCGCCGGCCCACCGCTTCCAGAGCGAGCCGGAACCGTGGCGCCAGTGGCGCCGCGAAAGTCCGGCGAACGCGGTCGAGCCGCCGGGTGGCCCGCAGGATGGCGTTGCGCGCCAGCGCAGTAGGGCAGTCCGCCTGCCAGAGCCGGCCGTTTTTCTGGACGGGAATGACCGCCGTGCCTCCGCGCGCCAGGATCGCCGCAAGGCACCGGCGGGTGTCGAAGGCGTCGCCGGCGGTGCCCGGAGTTGCCCATCGCGGCGCCATCGGTCCGAGCCCGATGGGCGACGGCGCATCCACTGGCAACTCTCTGGTAACGGTGCCGATTTCCTCGTCCGCGGGGACCTGGTCCAGAAGGTTCGGCAGAACCGGGCTGTCGCCCTCTCGGCTGGAGGTGAGTTCCACCGCCCGGATGTCACCGGTGCTTGTGTCCATCGCCGGATGGACCTTGGGGTACTGGCGACGACGGTGGGTGCCGCGCTTCCTGGCCAGCCATTCATTCACCGGGCTTTCGCGGCGCCACCGGCGCCACGGTCCCTCTTCATTCGCCCGGGAACTTGATGCTGGTGCTGTCCGCGAGGAGGTCGAGCGGGCCCGCAGCGCCTGCGCCAGCCGGGGTCACTGCGCGACCCGCAGGTCACGGCTGCGCAAGGGCATGGCCAGCGCCACTTGCACCCCCGTCCTGATCCCCGTCTCGAGGCTGTCCCGACCCGCTGTCCTCACCGGCGCGGTCCGCATCGGCGGTCCCGCGGCGGCCTCGGCAATGGCTCCGCCGCCATTCGCATCCGCCCGGCGGCTTCGGTTTGTGACCTGCTCCGGGAACCGCCGCGCGGTGGGGCTTGACGGAAGGCGGCACGCATGCCGGCGGGATCAGGCGCAGGCCGCGGCCCGAAGCCGACAGGTTCCGGGCCCGGCGATGGGATGTCGCGCATGCCCCAGCGCGATCTTGCGGGGCGCGATCCGGGACATGAACCGCGGGACGCGGATCCGGGGCACGCGCTTCGTCGCAAGGCCTCCGCTCCGTGCAGTCGAAGGACAGTCCTGACCAGACCGGCTGCCGCCATGGCAAGTTTCTCAATGCAGGACGCGCGAGTCCGACGGTGACGGCCTCTCCGCGCTGGCCTGGCGCAGCGCCGCCGGGTCGGGGTCGCCAACCCGTCAGGCCTGGATGGCGGTTTCGGAACGGGTCCCGGGATCATCGCGCTGGCCACACCAACCGGGGACCGAACCAGATCGAAAGAGAACCACGTCGTCTCGCCGAGGCATTGCGCCTCGGCCAAATCGCCGTGCGGCAGCGGGGACGGGCGGGCTTCGGCGCGATGCGGACCTAACCCGCGGGATTCCCGTCCTGAATCCCGCTTGCCGATCCGCGCAGAGAGGCTGAGTGGGGCGGCATGCCCGCGCGCCTTCACCGGCCCCGGGGCCGCGGGCCGCGCCGGAGGCTAGCCGTGCTCCCCGGCTGTGGCTGCCAGCCCGGCCAGGACGATCCGCAGGAGCCGGGTGAGGTCTGCGGCGCGGCCGGCCTCGGGGCCGCTGGTGATCAGCGAGGGATGCAGGAAGGCGGTCAGCGCCTCCTCGAGCAGGACCGCCTCCGCCGCGCCGCCCAGCCCGGCCTCGGCGAGAAGCCCGGCCAGCTCGTCCGTCATCCGCTCCAGATGTGCCTGGATCACCGGCCGCGCGCCGCAGGTCGCCTCGTTGTAGCCGAAGAAGATCTCGGGGTCGGAGCGGGCGCGGGCGCTTTTCAGCCGGTAGCGCTCGAGGAACCAGGCCTCGATCCGCTCCGCGGCCGGTTCTGGCCCGGCGCAGATCGCGGCGGTGCGGCTGCGCGCCTCCGCGAGCCAGCTTTCGGTGACGGCGTCGAGAAGCGCCGCCTTGTCGCGGAAATGACCGTAGAGCGCGGCATGGCTCACCCCCATCTCGCGCGCGACATCGGCGAGGCGCAGCTTTGCGAAGCCGTGGGCGCGGATCCGCTCCACAGCGATTTCGACGGCGCGCTGGCGGGCCGCTTCCGGGGTCAGTCCTGTTCTGGGCATGCCGCCTGTCCTTCGGGAACCGGCATCTTGACGATCCGGCAATCGTGAGTTACAGAATGGAGAAAATGTAATCAAGTGCCCGCGCGCTCCGGTGTCTTTCCGCCCCGGAACGGCCGCGGGCTTTCCATTGCCGACATCCGGGCGCCGTCCCGCACCGCTGCCTGACGCCGGCCCTCCGGCGCAGCTGCCCGCGGGCGCCGTCCAATCAAGAGACCGTACCCATGCTGAACCTGCTCAAGGATGCCAGGGCGATTGCGCTGCTGTTGGCCGCCTCGCTGACCATCCTGTCGAACAGCCTGATCAGTCCGGCCCTGCCGGGGATCGAGGCGCGCTTTGCCGGAGAGGAGAACGCGGCGCTGCTGGCGCGGCTTCTCGTGACGGCGCCGTCGCTGATGGTCGCGATCCTCGCGCCCTTCGCCGGGGCGATGGCCGACCGGTTCGGGCGGTTTCCGCAGCTTCTGGCGGGGGTGGCACTCTTTGCCATTGCCGGGACGGCCGGGCTCTACCTGCCGTCGCTGCACCTGCTGCTGGTCAGCCGGCTCTTCCTCGGCGTCGCCGTGGCACTGATCATGACCGCGCAGACCGCGCTGATCGGCGACTACTTCAGCGGGCAGGCACGCGGCAATTTCATGGGGCTGCAGATCGCGGCCACGAATTTCGGCGGGCTGATCTTCCTGGTGCTGGCGGGCTGGCTGGCCGCGCTCTCGCCGCTCGGGCCCTTCGTGATCTACGGCATCGCGCTGGTCTACCTGCCGGTGATCCTGTTCGCGCTGCGCCGCCCGGCCGAACCGGCCGAGGGCGCGCATCACGGCACCTCCGACGGCGAGGACAAGTGGGTCGCCACGCTGTCGCTGGTCGTGCTGCTGGCCGGGATGTGCTTCGTCTGCTTCTACCTGCTGCCGACCCAGGCGCCTTACTTCCTGGCCTCGCTGGGCCATGCCGAGCCGCAGGCGGCGGGCATGCTGCTGGGCTCGATGACGCTGGCCGGGGGGATCATGTCGCTGTTCTTCGGCCGGATCCGGCTGCGGCTGGGGCGGGCGCGGACCCCGGCGCTCGGCTTCCTGCTCTTCGCCACCGGCTTCCTGCTCTTCGCCCTGGCCCAGGGGCTGGGGCTGGCGCTTCTGGGCAGCGCCTTCATCGGCGCGGGCGGCGGCATGCTGATGCCGACCTTCCTCGGCCTCGCGGTCGAGATCGCCCCGGCGCAGCGCCGCGGGCTGGCGGCCGGCGCGATCACCACGAGCGTCTTCACCGGGCAGTTCCTGTCGCCGATCGCCTCCACGCCGCTGATCCAGACGCAGGGCTATCCCGCGACTTTCGCGCTGACCAGCGGGGTCCTGGTCGTTCTGGCGCTGGTCGCGCTGGTCGGCCTGCGCCCGCGCCGGGGCCTCGCGGCCGAGCCGCTGCACCTGGCCGCCTGATCGGCGCGCCCTGCGGGGTTTTCCTCGCGGCGCCGCGGCGCTATCTTCGCGCGAACCCGCGGGGCCGTCCCGCAGCCGGAGGAGGGGCGCCGTGCCGTCATTGCTGAAACCGGGCGCTGCCGCGCTGCTTGCGGCTGTCCTCCTGGGCGCGGCCGGGATGGCCGCGGCCTGCGAGCCGATGGTTGAGGCCTCTGCCGAAGACGGGCGGCTCGACCTGCATCTGCGCTTTGCCTGTGCGCCCTACCAGCCGGTGGAGATCCGCTACGGTCCGCTGCATCTCTCGGAAGAGACCGGCGCCCGGGGCGATCTGCATGTCGCCCTGCCGGTGCTGCCCCCCTCTGCCGAGCTGTCGGTCGAGGCGGCGGGCGGGCGCCATGTCATCGCCCGGCCCGACGGGGCCGCGGCGGGCGGCTTCCTCTGGATCGATCCGCAGGGCACGCAGCCCGGCCTGCTGCCGGTCGCCGGTTTTCCCGTGGCCGGCGCGGCGCTGCCCGAGCTTGCGCTCTATGGCGCGGCCGAGCCGCCCGCCCGGGTCGATCTGGCCGTGACTGCCGAAAATTGCGGCCGCCGCCTGGATTTCGGGCTGATGCGCAGCGGCTGGGACGCGCCGCGCCCGGCGGTTCTGGAAATGCCCGGCTGCGAGATGGCCGGGACGGTGCTGCGCCTGCCGGTTCCGGCCGAGTGAGCGGGGCGGCGTTTTCGGCTAGTCGTTTGATCGGAATGGTCCTACTCTAAGTTGCAGGCAGGGCGTCATCCGGCTGAGGAGGAGCCGCAGCGCCCGTTCCAACAGGAGGAGAACCACATGCCCCCGCAATCTTACCAGGGCGTTCTGGCCAGCAGTGCCGACGAGCACCGGACCTATTCCCAGACCCCCGAATCGAACCTTGCCGACGGCGTCATCACGGTCGCTTCCGTGCTGAAGGACAAGGGCAGCATCGTCTACACGATCTCGCCCTCCGAAAGCGTCGCGACCGCCGTGTCCGAGCTGCGCGCGCGCCGGATCGGCGTCCTGGTGGTGATGGAGGACGACCATGTCGTCGGCGTGCTCTCCGAGCGGGATGTCGTGCGCCAGATCGACGAGAAGGGGCATGAGGGGCTCGAGACCTCCGTGGCCGAGCTGATGACCGCCAATCCGCAGACTTGCACGGTGGACACGCCGCTGCTTGCGGTCCTGCGCCGGATGACCGATGGCTATTTCCGGCATATGCCGGTGATCGAGGACGGCCGGATGATCGGGCTGATCTCGATCGGCGACGTGGTCAAGGCGCGGCTGAAGCAGCTCGAATACGAGGCGCTGCGCATGAAGCAGATGATTGTGGGGTAAGATGACGCTGACACCGCTCTGGGCGACCGGACTTTTCCTGGTGATGATCCTCTGTGGCCGCCAGTTCCGCGAGAACTGGAAGGCGCAGCGCGAGGGCTGGGTGCGGCGCGCCTGGACCTACGGATTGCCCGCAGCGGCCAGCTTCGCGCTTCTGGCGCTGGTGCCGCTCGATATCGGCGGCTGAGACCGGGCCAGCGCGCGGGCGATCTGCCTGCGCGCCTGGCGGCCGGCCTCGGGCCGGGCAGGGGGGCCGTAGAGGCGGCCGACCAGATCGCGGCCCGGCCCGGCGGGCAGGCCCGCGAGCGCGCCGATCCAGGGCAGGTGCCGCGCCAGCGCCCGGCGCTCGGGTGCGGGCAGCATCGCCACCGCCATCGGGCCGGGCCAGAGGCTTTCGCTTGGCGCGCCCTCGGCGAAGATCACCTGATGCGACGGCAGCAGCAGGTGCAGATACGTCACCTCTGACAGGCTGTCGTCGATCGCGGCCCGGGCGCCGGGGATCCGCGCCAGATGACGCGCGCGCAGGAACAGCTCCGCCCCGCGATGGCGGATCACCATGCAATGCTGCGGCGAGACCAGCAGCGGGCGCTCGACCGGGACCGGCCCGCCGGGCAGGATCCGCACCGGCCGCGCCTCGGGCCGGGCGGCGAGCGCGGCGGCATCGAGGCGGCTTTCGCCCCGCCAGATGAGCGGCTGCAGCCCGGCATCGGCGGTCTCGACCAGATCGCCCGGGCGCAGCGCCTCGACCGGAACCGGGCCCTTGGCGGTGGCGATCCGCGTGCCGGGGGTGAAGCAGGGGATGCCCAGCGTCCGGATCTGCGCGGGGGAGGAGAGGCTATCCGGACTGATCCCCATCAGCACGACGGATTCCGCGCCGGGGAAGGTCAGCACCGCATTGCCCGCGCCGTCGTCGCCGACCGTGACATCCCATGCGGTGATCGCGCCGCCGGCGCCGCGTCCGCCGGTCAGGTCGGAGACATCGAGCTGGTCGTTCGACAGCCCGTCGCCGTCGCTGTCGCCGAGGTCGAAATCGGTGATCGTGTCGCGGCTGTCGGCATAGGTCATCAGGAAGGTGTCGTTGCCCGCCCCGCCCGAGAGCAGGTCGGCGCCGAGGCTGCCGCCGATCACGTCGCCGCCGCCGCCGCCCTCGACCGTGTCGTCGCCGAATTCCGCCAGCAGCGTGTCCGCGCCCTCGCCGCCGGTGATGCTGTCCGCGCCCGATCCCGCGACGATCAGGTCGTCGCCATCCCCGCCCGAGATCGTGTCCGCGCCGGCGCCGCCATAGAGATGGTCGGCCCCCGTGCCGCCCGCGATGCTGTCGGCGGCCGAGGTGCCGGTGATCGTGTCGCTTCCCGCGCCGCCCGAGACGGTGACCGCGCCGGTGCTGGCCGAGGCGTCGACGCTGTCACTGCCCGCGCCGAGGGCGAAGGCCTCGAACTCCGAGAAGGTGGCGGTGGCGGTGCCGTCGGTCAGCATGCCCGCGCCCTCGCCGGTGAAGGTCAGCGTGACCGGCCCGGTGTGGCCGGTGATGTCCAGCAGGTCCTGATCGGTGCCGCCCTCGCCGCCGGAGAGGCTGGCGGCGCCGAATCCGTCGGAGAGATGGATCGTGTCCTGGTCGTCGCCGCCCTGGATCGTGTCGGCCGAGCCGTCGGTGCCGCCCCAGATCGCGTCGCGCCCGGCGCCGCCCATGAGGCTGTCGGCGCCTGACCCGCCCTCGATCGTGTCGTCCCCGGCATCGCCGTAGATCGTGTCGGCGTCCGCATCGCCGGTGATGCTGTCGGCGCCTTCGCCGCCATGGATCAGGTCGTCGCCGCCCTCGCCGGTAATCGTGTCGCTGCCGCTGCCGCCGAAGACCGTGTCGGTGCCGGATCCCGCATAGATGCGGTCATTGCCCGCGCCGCCGTCCAGGTAGTCGCTGCCGGCCTCCTGCGTGCCGACATTGTCGTCGATGAAATCGTCGCCCTCGCCGCCGAAGACCGTGCTGCTGCCGGTGCCGTATTCGATATAGTCGTCGCCCGCGCCGCCATCGATATAGGTGCTGCCCGAGGAGAAGCCCGCATCCACCGTGTCGGCATAGTCCGAGAGCGTCAGGTGCTCGATCCCGGAGAAGGTGGAGGTCTGCCAGGTCGTGTCGGTGAATGTGCCCGCCGCCGCGCCGCTATAGCTGACCGCGACCGGGCCGGAGAGGCCGGAGAAATCCAGCGTGTCGGTGCCGCTGCCGCCCAGGATCGTGTCGGCGCCGTCGCCCGAGAGATAGATGAAGCGGTCATTGCCGGCATCGCCCGCCAGGCTGTCATTGCCCTTGCCGGCATAGATGACGTCATTGCCGTCGCCGCCCGAGACGGTGTCATTGCCCGCGCCGGTATCGACCGTGTCATTGCCCGCCCCGGCCGAGACCGAATCCGCGGCGCCGGCATTCGGCTCGATCTGGTCGCCCTGGGCGTCAGCATAGCCCGCCCCCATGGAATCGCTGCCCGCCGTGCCGTCGACCGTGGCGGGATGGACGAAAACCGAGGCCGCGCGGCTGGCATCGAGCCCGCTCCAGCTGTCGCCGGCGACGCTGCCGATCTCGATCGACTCGATCGGGGCGGAGCTCATCAGGTCGTTGTAGCTGCCCGCGTAGTATTCCGGCGCCAGGTAGGTGCGTCCGGACGTGTCCTGGAAGAGGATCAGCGTCGTGGTCGCGCTGGTGCCGTCGGCGAAATGCACCGTGCCGTTGTAGAGCGCGCCGGCATCGAAGGTCTGGTCGGCGCCGTCATTGATGCGGAAGGACTCGGACGGGCTGTTCGACTGGTCGTAGCTATCCCAGACGCCGGCGGAATAGCCGGTCGAGCCGGGGCTGAGCGTCTGGATGCTCTTCCACAGCGGCTGGTCGGCGCTGCCGGCCGTGGTGCCGCTGAGCAGCGAGGCGTGATCGGCCAGCGCATCGCCCTCGGTCTGGTCGATGCTGCCATAGGTGCCGATATAGATGACGCTGAAGGTCGTCGACATGGCGCTGCCTCCCCCGGGCACCCGGCCCTGGCGGGGCCGGAAACTGGATGCGCCCCGCGGAGCAGGGCGGGGCGGCGGCGAGGATCGCGGCGCGTCTTTAACGTGGCGTGAAGATCTGCGGTCCCGGCCCGCGCGGAGCCGGGAAACTGCCTAAAATGCGGGCTGTCGCGGCCTCAGCGCGCGTCGGCCTCGATCTCGGCCTCGAGCCGCGCCCGCATGGCCTGGGCGCGCTTGCATTGCAGCTTGTCGCGCAGCGGGCTGTCCGGGTCGACATCCTTCTGGCAGACGACGCATTTGTCGGCGCCGGAAATGGCGTTCAGCCCGCCGCAGCTGCCCTTGATGGTCTTGCCCATCAGCAGGACGCCCAGGGACATGCCCAGGACGACGAGCAGGAGGAAGGCGAAGGCGAAGGCGAAAGTGGCCATGATGTGCTCCTTAGTCCTTGTCTTCCATCTGGGCCAGAAGGGCGTCGAAGGAAGAGCTGCTGGCGGTCACGAATGCGCCATCCTTGCGGGTGATGAACATGACCGGGATATCCTCGGCCTCGGCCAGGGGCATCGCCTCTTCTTCTCCCATGGCCAGGAGGGCCGTGGCAAGCCCGTCGGCGCTCATCGCGGTATCGGCCAGCACGGTGACCGAGGCGGTGGTATGGGTGATCGGCCGGCCGGTGGTCGGGTCTATTATATGGCTGTAGCGGACGCCGTCCTGCTCGAAATAGTTGCGGTAGTCGCCCGAGGTCGCCATGCCCAGGTCGGTCACCGGGATGATGACCTCGACGGTCTGGCTGGCCGCGTCGGGACGCTCCACGCCGATCACCCAGGGTCCGTCCTCGGCATTCAGCCCCTTCGAGACCAGGTCGCCGCCGATCTCCACCAGGTAGCGCGTCGCGCCTGCCGCGGCGACGGCGTCGCCCACCGCGTCGATCCCCTGGCCCTTGGCGATGGCCGACAGGTTCAGCGAGACGCCGGGGATGGTCTTCTGCAGCGTGCCGTCGCCGAGCACCAGCTTGTCGGCCTGGCCCACGGTTTCCAGCGCGGCGGCGATCTCCGCGTCCGAGGGGATCGGCTCGCCCGGCTTCTTCGGGCCGAAGCCCCAGAGGTCGATCAGCGGCGCCAGCGTCACGTCGAACTTGCCGCCCGAAAGCGCGTTGATCCGGTTGGCCTCGGACATGACCGACTGCAGCTCGGGCGAGATCTCCACCGGGTCGGTCGAGGCGGAGGCGCTGAATTTCGAGACTTCCGAGGTCGGGTCCCAGTTGTTCACATGCGCCAGGATGTCCTTCAGCGCGGCCTCGGTGACCTCGGAGAGTTTCTCCTCGTCCAGGTCCTTCGGCCCGTCGACGACGGTGACGTGATAGGTCGTCCCCATGGTCTGTCCCTCGATCTTGACGCTTTTCGGCGCGCTGTCGGGCCAGCAGGCGGAGACGGAGAGGAGGGCAGTGCAGAGGAGAATCGCGCGCATGTATGGCATCCCGGGCAATGTCGTCCGGCGCGGTGTTTCATTCGTGCGTTTCGGTGTCAATTGGACAGGCTGCCCGACCCTGCGCGGAATTTCCGCACACTTTTGGGCTGCACAATGTGTTTGGTAGGGTTAAACGAAACCAGCGAGTCGGGCGCGCCTTTACGGGGGGCGCACGGCACATTGCCACATTTCGGTTTGCTCCGGCATTGCATACGAGGGTGCGCATTGCCGATCGTGCAGTCACCGTTCACAGCCGCACCTAGGACGCTTCGAGCTAGATGACCAATCACGCCCTGAAGAAAGGCCTCGACCTGCCGATTTCTGGCGCACCCGCGCCGGTGATCGAGGCCGCGGCCTCGCCTGTATCTGTCGCCGTCATCGGTGGCGACTATGTCGGGCTGAAGCCCCGGATGTTTGTCCAGGAGGGGGACACTGTCCGCCGAGGGACAGCTCTTTTCTGCCACAAGGACTCGCCGGAGGTGGTGTTCACCGCACCGCTGTCGGGCCGCGTCCGCGCGATCAACCGCGGTGCCCGCCGGGTGCTGCAGAGCGTCGTGATCGACGTGGACAATGCCGATGACACCGGCATGGACTTCTACGCCGCCGATCCCGCCGGGCAGACCGGCGAGCAGGTCGCGGCGAAGCTGCTGGATTCCGGCATGTGGCCCGCCTTCCGGACCCGGCCCTATTCCAAGGTCCCGGCCGGCACCGACCGCCCGGCGGCGATCTATGTCACCGCGATGGAGTCCGAGCCGCTGGCGCCGGATGCCGCGCTGGTGCTGGAGGGCCGCACGGCGACCTTCGACAAGGGCCTGCAGGCGCTCGCGAAGCTGACGGAGGGCAAGGTCTATCTCTGCCAGCGTCCGGGCAGCACGCTGACCGCGGGCAATGTCCCGCAGGTCGAGGTGCACGGCTTCGAGGGTCCGCATCCCGCGGGGCTTCCGGGCACGCACATGCATTTCATCGAGCCGCCGCATGCCGCCAAGACGGTCTGGCATATCGGCTACCAGGACGTGCTGGCCATCGGCAGCCTGTTCGAGACCGGCTTCGTCGATCCGCTGCGCGTCGTGACCGTCGCCGGTCCGCGCGCCGCCAATCCGCGCCACCTGAAGACGGTGCTCGGCGCCGACATCGCCTCGCTGACCGAAGGCGAGATCGCGGGCGACGCGCCGGTGCGGATCATCTCGGGCTCGGTGCTGACGGGCGTCGCCGTCGACGGCCCGACCGCCTTCCTCGGCCGCTACCACCGCCAGGTGACGCTGATCTCCGAGGACAAGGAACAGGAAGTGCTGGGCTGGATCAGCCCGCAGCCCGGCAAGTACGCCGTGCAGCCGGTCCTGGCCTCGTCCTTCCTCGGCAAGAAGCTCTATGCGCTGACCTCGAACCTCAATGGCGGGCGCCGCGCGATGGTGCCGACCGGCACGTTCGAGACGCTGATGCCGCAGGACTACCTGCCGACGCAGCTCCTGCGTGCGCTTCTGGTGGGCGACACCGACACCGCACAGGCCCTGGGCGCGCTGGAGCTCGACGAGGAGGATCTCGCGCTCTGCACCTTCGCCTGTCCGGCAAAGTATGAATACGGGACGGCTCTGCGCACGAGCCTCGTCCGCATCGAGAAGGAGGGCTGACACCCATGGGCGCCCGCAAATTCTTCGACCGGATCGAGCCGAACTTCACCAAGGGCGGCAAATGGGAGAAGTGGTTCCCCGTCTACGAGATGGTGGAAAGCTTCCTCTACACCCCGAAGACGGTCACCTCGGCCGCGCCGCATGCGCGCAGCTACATCGACATGAAGCGGATCATGACCTATGTCGTGATCGCGACCATCCCGGCGATCCTGGCCGGGCTGCTGAATGCCGGCTACCAGGCGAACGCCGCCATCGACGCCATGGGCCAGGCCGATCCCGCGGGCTGGCGCCAGGTGCTTCTGGCCTCGCTCGGCATCGGCTTCAACCCGTCGAACCCGATCTCCAACCTGCTGCACGGGCTGCTGTTCTTCCTGCCGATCTACATCACGACGCTGGTCGTGGGCGGCATCTGGGAAGTGATCTTCGCCACCGTGCGCCGCCATGAGGTGAACGAGGGCTTCCTCGTGACCTCTATGCTCTACACGCTGATCCTGCCGGCCTCGACGCCTCTGTGGCAGGTCGCGCTCGGCATCTCCTTCGGCGTCGTCATCGG
This sequence comes from Poseidonocella sp. HB161398, assembly GCF_005870025.1. Classification (GTDB taxonomy): domain Bacteria; phylum Pseudomonadota; class Alphaproteobacteria; order Rhodobacterales; family Rhodobacteraceae; genus Mangrovicoccus. The sequence continues at coordinate 51,602 of NZ_VATA01000010.1, read as the reverse complement.
CAAGGAAGTCTTCGGCGGCACCGGCAAGAACTTCCTCAACCCGGCCCTTGTCGGCCGCGCGTTCCTCTATTTCGCCTATCCCGCCTCGATGTCGGGCGACAGCGTCTGGGTGCCGGTCGACGGCTATACCGGCGCGACCGCTCTGGCGATCTCGGCCTCCGACGGCGTCCAGGCGCTGGCAGGGCAGGGGATCAGCTGGTGGGGCGCCTTCCTCGGCACCATCCAGGGCAGCCTGGGCGAGACCTCGGCGCTGGCCTGCTTCATCGGCCTGGCCTTCCTGATCGCCACCAAGATCGCCAACTGGCGGCTGGTCGCGGGCTGCCTGGCGGGCATGATCGGCTTCTCGCTGATCCTCAACATCGTCGGCTCCGCCGACAACCCGATGTTCGCGATGCCCTGGTACTGGCACCTCGTGCTCGGCGGCTACGCCTTCGGCCTGGCCTTCATGGTGACGGAGCCGGTCTCGGCCAGCCACACCAACCTGGGCCGCTACATCTACGGCGCGCTGATCGGCGTCATGGTCGTCATGATCCGCGTCATCAACCCGGCCTTCCCCGAGGGCATGATGCTCGCGATCCTGTTCGGAAACATCTTCGCGCCGCTGATCGACTACTTCGTCACGCGCGCCAACATCGCCCGGAGGGTCAAGCGCAATGCCTGAGACCAAGAAAGGCTTCATCGGCTGGTGGCAGAACACGCCGGCCGACTCCACCGCCAAGACGCTGTTCGTGGCGATCTCGCTCTGCCTCTTCTGCTCGATGGTCGTGGCCGCCGCCGCCGTGGCGCTGCGCCCGGTGCAGGAGGCCAACCAGCTGCTCGACAAGCGCCGCAACATCCTCGAGGTGGCGGGGCTCTACCAGCCGGGCATGAACATCAACGAGGTCTTCACCTCGGCCTTCGAGCCGAAGATCGTCGACCTGCAGACCGGCGACTATGTCGACGAAGTGCCGAATTCCAACGGCGAGCCGTTCACCGTGGCCGATTACGACGATGTCGCGGCGACCTCGGACATGGCGCTCAGCTCCGAGCTGGAGAACGACCCGGCCGGGCTCGGCCGCCAGGCGCGCTACCAGATGGTCTACCTGCTGAAGGACGACTCGGGCGCGCTTGACAAAGTTGTGCTCCCGATTTCGGGCTACGGGCTGTGGTCGACCCTTTACGGCTTCATCACGCTGGAAGAAGATACCAACACGATCTTCGGCCTGCAGTTCTACGACCAGGCCGAGACCCCCGGCCTCGGCGCGGAGGTGGACAACCCCCGCTGGAAGGCCCTGTGGAACGACAAGCGGCTGCGCGACGACAGCGGCGATCTGCGGATCAACGTGTCCAAGGGCAGCCCCCAGGGCGAGGCCGCGGACTACCATATCGACGCATTGGCGGGCGCGACGCTCACCTCGCGCGGCGTGGACAACCTCGTCCGGTTCTGGATGGGCGAGCAGGGGTTCGCGCCGTATCTTGAAAAGCTGAAGAACGGAGACCTGTGATGGCCCAGACCAACAAGTCACTGCTTGTCGATCCGCTCGTCGACAACAACCCGATCACGCTCCAGGTCCTGGGCATCTGCTCGGCCCTGGCGGTGACCTCTTCGCTGCAGGTGGCCTTCGTCATGGCGCTGGCCGTGACCGCCGTGACCGCCTTCTCCTCGATGTTCATCTCGATCCTGCGCAACCACATCCCCAGCTCGATCCGGATCATCGTGCAGATGATCATCATCGCCTCGCTGGTGATCTGCGTGGACCAGATCCTGAAGGCCTTCGCCTACGAGATCTCGAAGACCCTGTCGGTCTTCGTCGGCCTGATCATCACCAACTGCATCGTGATGGGCCGCGCCGAAGCCTTCGCCATGAAGAACCCGCCGCTGGCCTCCTTCATCGACGGCGTCGGCAACGGCGCGGGCTACGGCCTGATCCTGATGATGGTCGGCGTGATCCGCGAGCTCTTCGGCTCGGGCTCGCTCTTCGGCGTCACCATCCTGCAGACCGTCAACAACGGCGGCTGGTACGTGCCGAACGGCCTGCTGCTGCTGCCGCCGTCCGCCTTCTTCGTGATCGGCCTGCTGATCTGGGGCTTCCGCACCTGGAAACCGGCCCAGGTCGAGGCACGCGAATACAAGATCCAGACCGCGGAGGCCCACTGACCATGGAAGGTCTCGTTTCCCTCGCCTTCAAGGCGATCTTCGTCGAGAACCTCGCGCTCTCCTTCTTCCTCGGCATGTGCACCTTCATCGCCGTGTCGAAGAAGATCGGGACGGCGATCGGGCTCGGCATCTCGGTGGTCGTCGTCCAGGCGATCACGGTGCCCGCCAACAACCTGATCCTGCAGCACCTCCTGAAGCCGGGCGCGCTGTCCTGGGCGGGCTTCCCGGATGTCGACCTGACCTTCCTGGGCCTGATCTCCTATATCGGCGTGATCGCGGCGATCGTGCAGATCCTGGAGATGTTCCTCGATAAGTACATCCCGGCGCTCTACAACGCCCTCGGCATCTTCCTGCCGCTGATCACCGTGAACTGCGCGATCCTCGGCGGCTCGCTCTTCATGGTGGAACGCGACTACACCTTCCCCGAAGCGGCCACCTACGGCCTGAGCTCGGGGATCGGCTGGGCGCTGGCGATCACCGCCATGGCCGGCGTGCGCGAGAAGCTGAAGTATTCCGACATTCCCGACGGGCTCCAGGGCCTGGGCATCACCTTCATCACTGCGGGTCTGATGGCGATGGGCTTCATGTCCTTCTCGGGCGTCAATCTGTAAGGGGGCCGCAAGATGACCACTTTCTTTCTCGGCGTCTGCCTCTTCACCGTGATCGTGCTGGCGCTGGTGACCATCATCCTCAGCGCCCGGTCCCGGCTGGTGTCCTCGGGCAACGTCAATATCGAGATCAACGGCGAGAAGACCATCTCGGTCCCTGCGGGCGGCAAGCTCCTGCAGACCCTCGCCGAAGCCAAGCTCTTCGTGCCCTCCGCCTGCGGCGGCGGCGGCACCTGCGCGCAGTGCCGGGTGAAGGTGCTCGAGGGCGGCGGGTCGATCCTGCCGACCGAGGAGACCCACATCACCAAGCGCGAGGCGGCCGAATGCGACCGCCTGTCCTGCCAGGTCTCCGTCAAGCAGGACATGAAGATCGAGGTCCCCGAAGAGGTCTTCGGCGTCAAGAAATGGCGCTGCAAGGTCCGCTCCAACGACAACGTGGCGACCTTCATCAAGGCGCTGGTGCTGGAGCTGCCGGAAGGCGAGGACGTCAAGTTCCGCGCGGGCGGCTACATCCAGATCGAGGCCCCGGCCCATCACCTCAAGTACACGGATTTCGACATCGCGCCGGAATACCGGGAGGACTGGGACAAGTTCAATCTGTGGCAGTACGAATCCTCGCTGGACGAGCCGATCGAGCGCGCCTACTCGATGGCGAACTACCCGGACGAGAAGGGCATCATCATGCTCAACGTGCGTGTCGCGTCGCCGCCTCCGGGCTCGACCGGCATTCCGGCGGGCAAGATGTCGTCCTACATCTTCAACCTCAAGCCCGGCGACGAAGTCACCATCTCCGGTCCGTTCGGCGAGTTCTTCGCCCGCGACACCAAGAAGGAAATGGTCTTCATCGGCGGCGGGGCCGGCATGGCGCCGATGCGGTCGCACATCTTCGACCAGCTCAAGCGGCTGAAGAACAAGGACCGCAAGATCACCTTCTGGTACGGGGCCCGCTCCAAGCGCGAGATGTTCTTCGTCGAGGACTTCGACGAGCTCGCGGCGGAATTCCCGAACTTCGAATGGCACGTGGCGCTGTCCGACGCGCTGCCCGAGGATGAGTGGACCGGCTATACCGGCTTCATCCACAACGTGCTCTTCGAGGAATACCTGAAGAACCACCCGGCGCCGGAAGACTGCGAATACTACATGTGCGGCCCGCCCATCATGAACAAGTCGGTCATCAACATGCTGCTCGATCTCGGCGTCGACCGCGACGACATCATGCTGGACGATTTCGGCGGCTGATCCCGCCTAGGGACATGGACGATTGCAAAGGGCTCCTTCGGGGGCCCTTTCCGCGTTCGGGGGCCCGTCGCGGGGCTGTCACATCCGCAGGCTAGGCAGCGCCATACGTTCCACCTGCCAGCGAGACCGACATGCTCCGTTCCCTGCTCCTCTCCGCCAGCCTCGCGGCCGCCGCGGGCGCCGCCCTGGCCGAGCCCTTCTCCTTCGTGCTCCTGGGCGACGCGCCCTATGGCAAGCCCGAGGAGGTCTATCCGCCCTTCCGCACCCTGATCGAGACGGTCAACAGCCGCGATCCGGCGCTGGTCATCCATATCGGCGACACCAAGTCGGGCAGCACCGAATGCTCCGACCGGATGCTCGACGAGCAGCTCGCCTTCCTGCGGAGCTTCGAGGCGCCGCTGCTCTACAGCCTCGGCGACAACGAATGGACCGACTGCCACCGCCATGCCGCGGGCGGCTACGACCCCGAAGAGCGGCTGGCCTATATCCGGCAGCACTACTTCGCCGATCCCTCCGCGAGCTTCGGCAAGGCAGGCGCCGCGGTCGAGAGCCAGGCGGCGCGCGGCTATCCCGAGAATGCCCGGCTGGAGAAGGACGGCATCCTCTTCGTCACCGCCCATGTGGTCGGGTCGAACAACAATTTCGAGCCGCGCGACATGGCGGCGGTCGAGGAATTCATGGCCCGCGACGCCGCCACCGCCGACTGGCTGGTCGAGAGCTTCGACAAGGGCCGGGACGCGAAGGCGATCGTCGTGGCGATCCAGGCCGACATGTTCGAGAGCGACTTCGGCCCGGCCTGGGATCCGGAGGGCTTCCTCGGCCAGTCGGGATTCGCGCATTTCGGCGAGACGCTGAAGACCCTGTCGAACCGCTTCGCCCGGCCGGTGCTGCTGGTCTATGGCGACAGCCATGTCTTCCGCATGTTCCGGCCCTTCCCGAAGACCGCGCCCTTCGTCATGGCGCTGGAGACCTTCGGCTCGGCCAACATGCATGCGGTCGAGGTCTCGGTGGACCCCGACGACGCCTTCCCCTTCTCGGTGCATCCGCTCCTGAACCCGGCCCGGCCCTTCGCCGCGCCCGAGTGAGGCCGAAGTCTGTGCATTCGTGCAGGGGGGCGCCGCAGGGCAAATGGCGTTCCCCCGCCCGGAAACCGGTTTTCCTTTCCGGCCGGCCGACATAGGTTGCCCGCCGAAGGGAGCCCCGAATGCCGATTGTTTCCGTACAGGACGTCACCAAGACCTATGCCACGGGCTTCCAGGCGCTCAAGGGCGTCAGCCTGGATATCGAAGAGGGCGAGATCCTCGCGCTGCTCGGACCCAACGGCGCGGGAAAGACGACGCTGATCTCCTCGATCTGCGGGATCACCCGGCCCAGCTCGGGGCGGATCCTGGTCGGCGGGCATGACGTCGTCACCGACTACCGCCGGGCGCGCAAGCTGATCGGGCTGGTGCCGCAGGAGCTGAACCTGGAGCCCTTCGCCCCGGTCGGTCCGGCCGTCGCCTTCTCGCGCGGGCTCTTCGGCATGCGCCGCGATCCGGCGAAGGTCGAGGAGGTGCTGCGCCAGCTCTCGCTCTGGGACAAGCGCAAGAACCGCATGCGCGAGCTGTCGGGCGGGATGAAGCGGCGGGTGCTGATCGCCAAGGCGCTGGCCCACGAGCCGCGGGTGCTGTTCCTCGACGAGCCGACCGCGGGCGTCGATGTCGAGCTGCGCCGCGACATGTGGAACGTGGTGGCCGAGCTGAAGAAGCAGGGCGTCACCATCATCCTGACCACCCATTACATCGAAGAGGCCGAGGCCATCGCCGACCGGATCGCCGTCATCAATGGCGGCCGCATCCTGCTGGTCGAGGACAAGGCGCGGCTGATGGCGCAGATGGGACGCAAGAACCTCAGCGTGCACCTGCGCGAGCCCGTGACCGAGCTGCCGGCCTGCCTCGACGGCTACGGGCTGGAGATCTGCAACGAGGGCCGCACGCTGAGCTATTCCTACGACACCAAGTCCGACGGCACCGGCATCACCCGGCTGCTGTCCGACCTGCACGACGCCGGCCTGTCGATGCGGGATCTGGACACGCGGCAGTCGAGCCTCGAGGACATCTTCGTCGACCTCGTGAAGGAGCACGCATGAGCCCGACCGCAATCTGGACCATGTACCTCTTCGAGATGAGCCGGTTCTTCCGCTCGCTCGTGCAGAGCCTGATCTCGCCGGTCATCTCGACCTCGCTCTATTTCGTGGTCTTCGGCGCCGCCATCGGCCGCAGCATCGAGGAGATGGACGGCATCCCCTACGGCGCCTTCATCGTGCCGGGGCTGGTGATGCTGTCGGTGATGACCCAGGCGGTGTCGAATGGCAGCTTCGGCATCTACTTCCCGAAATTCATGGGCACCATCTACGAGCAGCTCTCGGCGCCGGTGAGCTTCCTCGAGATCGTCATCGCCTATGCCGGGGCGGCCTCCACCAAGGCGCTGCTGATCGGGGTCATCATCCTGGGCACCTCGACCTTCTTCGTCGACCTGCACATCCAGCATCCGGCGATGGCGGCGGCCTTCCTGCTGCTGACCTGCATCAGCTTCTCGCTGATGGGCTTCATCATCGGCATCTGGGCGGAGAGCTTCGAGCAGCTCCAGCTGGTGCCGCTCCTGATCATCACGCCGCTCGTCTTCCTCGGCGGCAGCTTCTATTCCATTTCGCTGCTGCCGGGCATCTGGCACACGATCAGCCTCTTCAACCCGGTGGTCTACCTGGTCTCGGGCTTCCGCTGGTCCTTCTTCGGCACCGCCGAAGTGCCGGTCGGGCTCAGCCTGATGGCCATCGCCGCCTTCACCGCGCTCTGCCTGGTGGTGATCTGGCGGATCTTCCAGACCGGCTGGCGCATCCGCCAGTGAGGCCATGGCATGCCGGGTGCTGGGACTCGGCGCGCAACTCCGGCTAGACTGCGCTCAGCCGGACCATAAGGAGGACAGTCCATGGGCATCCGTCAGACCAAGGGGCGCGGCAGGCGCTACGACAGCGTGCTGGAGGCGGTCGGCGATACGCCGGCGATCCGCATCAACCGCATCGCGCCGGGCCATGTCACCGTCTATGTCAAATTCGAGGCCTTCAACCCGGGCGGCTCGGTCAAGGACCGCCTGGCGCTGAACATCATCGAGGCGGCCGAGCGCGAGGGCCGGCTGAAGCCCGGCCAGACCGTGGTGGAGGCGACCTCGGGCAATACCGGGATCGGCCTCGCGATGGTCTGCGCGGCCAAGGGCTATCCGCTGGTCGTCACCATGGCCGAGAGCTTCTCGGTCGAGCGGCGCAAGCTGATGCGCTTCCTCGGCGCCAAGGTCGTGCTGACCCCGAAGGAGCTGAAGGGCTACGGCATGTATACCAAGGCCAAGGAGCTGGCCGAGGCGAATGGCTGGTTCCTGGCCAGCCAGTTCGAGACCAAGGACAATGCCGATATCCACGAGGCGACCACCGCGCGCGAGATCATGGCGGATTTCGAGGGCGAGCGGCTGGACTACTTCGTCTCGGGCTACGGCACCGGCGGCACGGTCGCGGGCGTCGGCCGGGTGCTGCGCCGCGAGCGGCCGGAGACCAAGATCATCCTGACCGAGCCGGCCAATGCCGCGCTGGTCGGATCGGGCTACGTGAACACCCGCAATGCCGAGGGCCAGCCGACCGAGGGCCATCCCGCCTTCAACCCGCATCCGATTCAGGGCTGGACCCCGGATTTCATCCCGCTGGTGCTGCAGGAGGCGCTGGATGGCGGCTATTACGACGAGCTCCTTCCGGTGCCGGGACCCGAGGGCATCGCCTGGTCGCGGCGCCTGGCGGCCGAGGAGGGGATCTTCACCGGCATCTCCGGCGGCGCGACCTTCGCCGTGGCGATGAAGGTGGCCGAAACCGCGCCCCAGGGCTCGGTTATCCTGGCGATGCTGCCCGATACCGGCGAGCGCTATCTCTCCACGCCGCTCTTCGAGGGGATTGCCGAGGGCATGACCGAGGAAGAGCAGGCGCTGTCGGCATCGACCCCCTACGGGCAGATGGCGGCGGTGTGATCCCGGCAGTCCGGCCGTCCGGCCGGACTAGCCCAGAGCGTCCAGATAGGCCCGGACGGCCGTCTGGACATGGCGGAAGCGGTCGCCGCCCAGATGCTTGCCGCCGTACCAGCGCGTGACCACCACGATGTGGTCGCGCAGCTCCTCGCGCTCCAGCATGCGCAGGATGACCATCCCGGCGCCGCTTTCGCCGTCGTCGTTCTTCACCGGCCCGGCCTCGCCGAGATAGGCCCAGGTGTTGTGGGTGGCCTTGGCGAATTTCTTCTTCCGCTTGAGCTCCTTCAGGAAGGCCTGCGCCTCCGCGTCGGAGCGGCAGGGACCGCCCGAGACCGCGTATTTCGAGCCCCGGTCGGTCAGGATGTTGTCGAGCACCAGCATGGCGCCCGGGGTAGCCCTGCCGGGACGGCAGGGCAAGGGGCTCAGCCGAGGGCGAGCCTGACCGATTGCGCCAGCGTCGTGGTCGGCCGCGAGATCAGCTCGGAAAGCGTCTTGCCCTCGTCATGGAGCGCGCCCGCCGCCGCGGCGCCGTCGAAGCCCGCATAGGCCGCCGCGACCGGGGCGGGGAAGCCCGCGCCCTCGAGCACCTTGGCGTATTCCTCCACCGTCATGTTCACATAGGGGATCGTCTTGCCGGTCTGGGCCGACAGCTCGGCGGCCAGATCGGCGAGCGTGTAGGCGGCATCGCCCGACAGCTCGTAGGTCCTGCCCTCGTGGCCCGCGCCGGTCAGCACGACGGCCGCGGCTTCGGCGTAATCCGCCCGCGAGGCGGAGGAGATCCGGCCCTCGCCCGCCGCGCCGACGAAGGCGCCATGCTCCAGTGCGGCCGGAACCGAGGCCAGGTAGTTCTCGGTGTACCAGCCGTTGCGCAGGATGGTCACAGCCAGGCCGCTGTCCTTCAGCGCCGCTTCGGTGGCGACATGCTCGGGCGCGAGGCTCAGGGGCGAGCTGTCCGCGCGCAGGAGGCTGGTATAGACGATGCGCTTGACCCCGGCCTCTTTCGCCGCGGCGATCACCGCCTTGTGCTGGCGCTCGCGCTGGCCCAGCTCGCTGCCCGAGATCAGCATCAGCGTCTCGACCCCCGCCAGCGCGGCGGCATCGGGGCTGTCATAGTCGAAGGCCCTGGCCGGCACGCCCAGATCGGCGGCCTTCTGCGGCGAGCGGACCAGCGCCAGCAGATCGCCCGCGCCCTTCTCCTTCAGCTTCGCGACCAGGATGCGGCCCAGCTGGCCGGTGGCGCCTGTCACAGCAATCATGATGACCTCCTTCGTCATTGCGTCCACCGGCTCTACCGGCTATACGCACTTTTCGTAAGTACCCACAAAAATGTAAGCACCCATCATGGACGCACAGGACGCCGCCGCGCCGCGCACATCCCTTCTGGACAGCTACGAGCGCGGCAATGTCATGGCCGCCGCCTGTCCCAGCCGCGCGGTGCTCAGCCACATGACCAGCCGCTGGGGCGTGCTGGTGATGGTGGCGCTGCAGGAGGACACCCACCGCTTCAGCGCGCTGCGCCGCCGGATCGGCGGGATCAGCGAGCGGATGCTGGCGCAGACGCTGCAGAACCTGGAGGGCGACCGGCTGGTCCACCGCCATGCGCTGGATACGGTGCCGCCGCATGTCGAATACAGCCTGACGCCGCTCGGCCGCGAGGCGGCGGCGCATCTGGCCGCGCTGACCGGCTGGATCGAGGACAATCTTCCGCGTATCTCCGGGAGCGAGTCGGATCTGAGCTGAACGGAGCCCCCATGTTCTCGCCCACGCTGATGGCCTACGGGGCCCTCCTGATTGCGATCCTCTGCGAGATCGCGGCCACCTCGACGCTGCCCAGGACGCAGGAATTCACCCGGCTCTGGCCGAGCGTGGCGGTGGTCGCCGGGATCGGCTCGGCGCTCTACTTCCTGACGATCGCGCTGCGGGTGCTGCCGCTCGGCGTCGCCTATGCGGTCTGGAGCGGGGTCGGCATCACGCTGACTGCGATTCTCGGGCTGGTGCTCTACGGCCAGCGGCTGGACACGGCGGCGGTGATCGGCATCGGGCTGATCGTGGCGGGCTGCGTGGTCATGCAGGCCTTCTCATCTGTCGGCCATTGAGGTCAGGTAGTCCTCGAGCAGCGCCGCCAGATGCGGGATCCGCCGCGGATTGCGCAGGTAGTCCGCCGGTTCGATCAGCCGCCACAGCTGGCCCTCGTCGCCGAAGCGTATCGCCGCCTCGGTGCTGGCGGGCAGATGGGCGGCGAAGAACCAGTTGAGCCAGCCCTGCTCGTGGCCGCGATGGGCGGTGGCGTGGCGCAGGTCGGATGCCGAGAGGCGCAGGCCGAATTCCTCCTCGGTCTCGCGGAGCGCGGTCTCTTCCGGGGTCTCGCCCGGCTCGCGCCCGCCGCCGGGAAAGTCCCAGTGGTCGGGGAAGGGGATGCTCGGCAGGTCGTCGCGCAGATAGACCAGCAGCCGCCCGCCGATGAACAGTGCCAGCTTCGATCCCGAGAAGCTCGCACGCGCCTCCTGTTCGGTTTCGCCGCCCCGCATTATACTCGACATATGCCATCCCTCTGCCGCGACTGCCTGACCCAATTCGAGACCGGATCGCGCTGCCCCTCCTGCCGCGGGCCGCGGGTGATCTCGCATCCCGAACTGTGGGACCTGTCCATAGCCCATATGGACTGCGACGCCTTCTACGCCAGCGTGGAAAAGCGCGATCACCCCGAATTGCGCGACCGCCCGCTCATTGTCGGCGGCGGGCGCCGCGGCGTGGTCTCCACCGCCTGCTACATCGCCCGGATAAAGGGCGTCCGCTCGGCCATGCCGATGTTCCAGGCGCTGAAGCTCTGCCCCGACGCGGTGGTGGTGAAGGGGCGGATGCAGGTCTATGTCGAGGTCAGCCGTCAGATCCGCGCGCTGATGGAGGAGATGACCCCGGCGATCGAGCCGCTGTCGCTGGACGAGGCCTTCCTCGATCTCGGCGGCACGGCGCGGCTGCACGGCCGCCCGCCCGCGGTGATGCTGGCGCGGCTGGTCAAGCGGATGGAGACCGAGATCGGCGTTTCGGGCTCGATCGGGCTGAGCCACAACAAGTTCCTCGCCAAGGTCGCGAGCGATCTCGACAAGCCGCGGGGCTTTGCCGTGATCGGCCGGGCGGAGACGGCGGAGTTCCTGCGCGACCGCCCCGTGGGCATGATCTGGGGCGTCGGCCAGGCCGGGCAGGCGGCGCTCCATGCCGCCGGGATCCGCACGATCTCGGACCTTTTGCGCTGGGACCAGAAGGAGCTGGTCTCGCGCTTCGGCTCGATGGGGCAGCGGCTCTACCATCTGGCGCGCGGCGAGGACACGCGGCGGGTGACGCGCGACGCGGCGGTCAAGTCGATCTCCAGCGAGACGACCTTCAACGAGGATACCGGCGACCGCGAGGTGATGGACGGCCATATCTGGCGCATGGCCGAGAAGGTCGCCGACCGCGCCAAGGCCAAGGACCGCGCCGGGCGGGTGGTGCTCTTGAAGCTGAAGCGGGCGGATTTCACCCAGATCACCCGCCGCCACGCGCTGCGCGAGCCGACCCAGATGGCCGACGTGATCTACCGCGCCGCGCGCGAGCTCTTCGCGCAGGTCGCCGAGCCCGGGCCCTGGCGGCTGCTCGGCGTCGGCATCGCCGAGATCGTGCCCGCCGAGAGGGCGGATCTGAGCGGCGACCTGCTCGACCCGGAATCGTCCCGCCGCGCCGCTGCCGAGCGCGCGACCGACGCGATCCGGGCGCGGTTCGGCGCCGAGGCGATCATGAAGGGCCGCAGCCTGCGCTGATACGCGATGCTGCATATGCAATGCTGCAGATGCGTGAAATTTCCGCGTCCTGCGAACGCAAACCTGTCGCAAAAAATTTGGCAGGTGTCGCAAATCACGCTATACATGAGGATATAGCCCAGCCGGGAGAGCGCGGATAGACCGCCGCCGAAGGAGCAATCGCCCCGAAAACTCTCAGGCACCCGGACCGGCTGGGGGTCAGAACTCCGAAGAGCGGCAAGCGCCCACCGAAGGAGCAAGCCCGCGGCCGGACGAACCGGCACGGGTGAATCTCTCAGGTCCCATACGGAGGGGGTCTAGGCGTCGGCCGCAGGCTGCGCGAACCCTGAGGACCTATTGACTATGCATATTGCCGTTCTGGGCGCCGGGATTACCGGCATCACCACCGCTTTCCAGCTTCACGACCGCGGTTTCGAGGTCACGGTCATCGACCGGCAGCGCTATGCCGGGATGGAGACGTCCTTTGCCAATGGCGGCCAGCTCTCGGCCTCCAACGGCGAGGTCTGGAACTCCTGGGCCACTGTCTTCAAGGGCCTGAAATGGATGCTGAAAGCGGATGCGCCGCTTCTGGTGAACCCGAAGCCGAGCTGGCACAAGCTGTCCTGGATGGGCGAGTTCCTGGCCAATATCCCGCATTACAAGGCCAACACGATCCAGACCGCGCGCATGGCCCAGGCGGCCCGCGGCGTCTTCGTCGAGATGGCCGAGAAGGCGGGGATCGACTTCAACCACGAACCGGCCGGGATCGTCCATTTCTACCGCAAGGAAAAGGACCTGGCCTCGGCCCGCAAGGTCAACGCGCTCTATGCCGAGGCCGGGCTCGACCGCAAGGAGCTGAGCCCCGCCGAGGTCTTCGCCCATGTCCCGCAGCTGAAGACCGACGTGGTCGGCGGCTTCTGGACCGAGAGCGACACGACCGGCGACATCCACAAGTACACCTACGGCCTGGCGGAATGGCTGAAGGGGCAGGGCGTGCATTTCCAGATGGGCCGCGAGATCGGCGCCGCCAAGGCGGCCGATGACGCGGTGGAGATCCAGATCGGCGAGGACACGCACCGCTTTGACGGCGTCGTCGTGGCGGCCGGGGTCGGCTCGCGCAAGCTGGCGCAGGGCTTCGGCGACCGGGTCAACATCTATCCGGTGAAGGGCTACTCGATCACGGTCGAGATGGACGACGCGGCCAGCCAGGCGGCGGCGCCCTGGGCCTCGCTGCTGGACGACGCGGCCAAGATCGTGACCTCGCGCCTCGGCGCCGACCGGTTCCGCGTGGCGGGCACGGCCGAGTTCAACGGCGAGAACCGCGACATCCGCGCCGACCGCATCCGGCCGCTGGTGCAATGGGTGGAGGAATACTTCCCCGGGGTCTCGACCGAGCGCTGCATCCCCTGGGCGGGCCTGCGCCCGATGATGCCCAACATGATGCCGCGCGTCGGCAAGGGCCGCCATCCGCGGGTGTTCTACAACACCGGCCACGGCCATCTGGGCTGGACGCTTTCGGGCGTCACCGCCGAAATGGTCGGCCAGACCGTCTCGGACAGCCTGCGGGCCAATGCGCCGCGCGGACAGTTCGGCGCAGAGCTTGCCGCTGCCGAGTAGAACGGGCGCCTGCGCTCATCCGGTCGGGGAGAGATCCCCGACCTCGTGATTCTCGGGGCGCAGCGCCTGCGCCTCCTCGACCAGCACCCTCAGCTGCCGTTCCACCGCCGCGCGGCGCGGCCCCGGCGCCAGCCGGTCGCGGAGCCGCTGGAGCAGCCCGTGGGCATGGCGCGACACCATCGGGTCGGGCGCCACATAGGGCCGCGTATCGGCATGCGCCGCCTCCAGCACCGTGACGAAGCCCAGGAACTGCGCCGGATCGCACAGCCCCTCCGCCGAGGCCGGATCGGCCGGGCCCCGGTCGGCCAGCAGGTGCAGCGCGGCATGCAGCCAGTTGAGGCAGTTCATCGCCGTCACCGGGTCGTTCACCCCGGGCGACAGCGCGCGGGCGATGATCTCGACCAGCTGCTGCACGATGAAAAGCGGGTTCTGCGCCTCGGTCCGCCCGGGCCCGACGGCGAAGCAGGCGCGCAGCCGCGACAGCGCGCGCGCGTCCAGCGGCTCGGGGCTCGCCACCGTCAGCACCGGCACATGCGGTCCGGTGAACTGCCCCGGCGCCGCGTCGAGCCGCAGCGTCCAGCCATGCTCCTCCGCCAGCTTGCGCAGCCCGGGCGCGTCGAGCGCCTGCAGGTAGCCGGTCTCCTCCAGCGCGACCGTCTCGCTGCGCCCGGAGATGCCGGGGGCGGGGCCGGGACCGGCCTGGGGCAGGGCGTCGATCGCCGCCATCAGCCGCCGTCCGAGCGCGGCGGAGACATTTTCCAGCGAAATGATCTCGGGGATGTGGTGGACGAAGTAGATCATCACCCCGACCGAGACGAAGGCCAGCCCCAGCGAGACCGAGAGCGACAGCGCCGGCAGCCAGGCGAAGCCGTCCTCGCCGTCCTGCACGCCGCGCAGGATGGTCAGCGAGAAGACGAAGGTCGACAGCAGCACGCCGAGCGAGACCTGCACGCCGCGGTCCTGCATGAAATTGCCGATCAGCCGGGGGCCGAAATTCGACGAGGCGAAGCTGACCGCCACCATGGTCATCGAGAACATCACCCCGGCGGCGCCGATCGCCGCGGATGCGATCACGCCGAGCACCGAGCGCGCGGCCCCGGCATCGGTCTCGAAAAGCACGGCCGGCATCCAGCCGGTGACGCCCTGGCGGTCGAGCCATTCGCAGAGCACGGCCAGCCCCAGCGCGGCCGCCGCCATGGCGGAGGGAATGAACCAGTAGCTGTGGCGGATGTCGATGAGCAGTTTCCGCAGGATTGCGGGCAGGAACTTGGTCATGAAAAAAGCATCTCCCGGGGGCAGGATCAACGCGCGGATGGCGCCAAGGGTTCCCGCGCACCCTTGCGCCCGTCCCGCAGATTGCTCATTTAACTGGCAGGTTTGAAAGAGGACATTTCCGCATGCAGGACTTCATGCAACTCACCGGCCTGACCGGCTCGGGGCTCCTGGCGATCGCGCTGGCGGTCTTCATCCTGCTCTGCCTGTTCCTGGGCGTGCGGATCGTGCCGCAGTCGCAGCAATACGTGGTGGAGCGCTTCGGCCGGCTGCGGGTGGTGCTCGGCCCCGGGCTGAACCTGATCGTGCCCTTCCTCGACAGCGTGGCGCACAAGGTCTCGGTGCTCGAGCGGCAGCTTCCCCCGGCCAGCCAGGACGCGATCACCGCCGACAACGTGCTGGTTCAGGTGGAATCGAGCGTCTTCTACCGCATCACCGAGCCCGAGCGGACGGTCTACCGGATCCGCGACATAGACGGGGCGATCTCGACCACCGTGGCGGGGATCGTGCGCGCCGAGATCGGCCAGATGGAGCTTGACGAGGTGCAGGCCAACCGCGCGCGGCTGATCGCGACGATCAAGGCCTCGGTGGCGGATGCGGTGAATGACTGGGGGATCGAGGTGACGCGGGTCGAGATCCTCGATGTCGAGCTCGACCGGGCGACCCGCGACGCGATGCTCCAGCAGCTCAATGCCGAGCGGGCGCGGCGGGCGCAGGTGACCGAGGCCGAGGGCCGCAAGCGCGCGGTGGAGCTGCAGGCGGATGCCGAGCTCTACGCCGCGCGCCAGCGTGCCGAGGCGCGCCGGGTGGAGGCCGAGGCCGAGGCCTATGCGACCAAGGCGGTGGCCGAGGCGATCGCCGAGACCGGGCTGTCGGCGGCGCAGTACCAGGTGGCGCTGAAGCAGGTCGAGGCGCTGAAATCGCTGGGCAGCGGGCAGGGGCAGCAGACGGTGATCGTGCCGGCCGCCGCGCTCGAGGCCTTCGGCGACGCGTTCAAGATGCTGAAGGGGCGCGGCTGATGGCAGGCGACGGCTGGATCTGGCTTCTGGCGGCGGTGGTGCTCGGCATCGGCGAGGTGCTGCTGCCGGGCTACGTGCTGCTGGGCTTCGCCATCGGCGCCGGCGCTATGGGGGTCGTGCTGATGGCCGGAGGGCCGCTGGCGGCCTTCCTGGCGGGCTCGGTCCCGGCGCTGGCCCTCGGCTTCGCGCTGGTCTCGCTCGGCGCCTGGATGGCGCTGCGCCGCTGGGCCGGGGGCCGCGCAGCCCGGGGCAAGCGGATCGACTACGACGTGAACGAGAAGCTGCCGGGCGACCAGGAGAACGGCGGGGAGAGCGGCGAGGGCCGCTGACCTTCCAGCAGGATGGCGGCCAGCCGCCGGAGTGCTCAGGCGCGCTGGCGCGCGCGGTCCGGGGACGTGCCGGGCCATCGGCGGTGGTGCCGGGACGAGATGCGCGCCGCTGCCGGGTGAAGGCATCGGGCGTGGTCCTCCAAAGGAATGCCGGAAGCTCCTGCCGCGGAGCCCGGGCCGCCGTCTGCCGGGCCGGGTCCGGCAGGGAAGACGCATGACCGGCCGCGTCTTCCGGAGTGCCGCCTTCCGGGCTCAGCCGCGGTTGGGGCGCTCGGCCTGAGGGCTGGAGAGCTCGGCCAGGATCGCCTGGGCCGCGGCGCGGGGATCGGGGGCCTTCCAGACCGGGCGGCCGACCACGACGTGGTCCGCGCCCGCCGCGATCGCCTCGGCCGGGGTCATCACCCGCTTCTGGTCGCCCAGATCGGCGCCGGCCGGGCGCACGCCCGGGGTGACGATCAGCTTGCCCTCGGCTTCGGGCAGGCCGCGGATCAGCGCGGCTTCCTGCGGCGAGGAGATCACCCCGTCCGCACCGGCCGCCAGCGCGCGGGCGGCGCGTTCCAGCACCAGCTCCTCGATCGGGCCGTCCTGCATCAGCGCGTCGTCGAGATCGCCGCGGTCGAGCGAGGTCAGGATCGTCACGGCGAGGATCTTCGTCTGCGACCCGGCCGCGCCCTCCTTGGCGGCGCGCACCACATGCGGATCGCCATGCACGGTCAGGAAGTCCAGGTCGAACTGCGCCAGGCCGCGCACGGCGGCTTCCACCGTCGCGCCGATGTCGAAGAGCTTCATGTCGAGGAAGATGCGCTTGCCGTGCTCCTGCTTGAGCTCGTTGGCCAGCGCGAGGCCGCCGCCGGTCAGCATGCCGAGGCCGATCTTGTAGAAGCCGACATCCGGGCCGAGCTTGCCGGCGAGCTCAAGCCCGGCCACCGCGTTGGGCACGTCGAGCGCGACGATCAGGCGGTCATCGGTCTGCGGGCGGGTGGCGGTCTCGGTCTCGGTCATGGGCATCTCCTTGGGCTGCCCCGGACTAGCTTGCACGCCGGATTGCATCAAGGGGCTTGGTCCCGGGGGCCGCTCGGGACAGGGCGCTCAGGCGGCGGCGGCGCCGTCCGGGCCGCTGGAATTGCCGACGGCCTCGAAGCAGAATTTCTCCATCCGGATCGACGCGTTCAGCATCAGCTGCGCCTCCGCGCGCAGCCGCGGCAGCATCCCGCCGCTGCCGCCTTCCGGGACGGTGAGGGTCAGGTTCCGCGCGGTCAGCCCGTCGGGCCCCTGCAGGATCAGGCTCACATCCGCCTCCAGAAGCCCGGGGGCGGTCTGGCGCAGGGTGCGGATCTCCAGATCCAGCAATTCGGGCGCCGCGTCTTGCAGCGGCAAGGTCGGAGAAACGTCTGCCATGAAGATACCTATCTGAACACACGTTTAACGTGTGGGCATCCTGCCCATTTTTCAACTTTTGATTCAAGCTTGCGGCGGGGACTCGCGGATTTTTGCTCATTTGAGGCATATTTTACCTCCTGCGCGGGCGCGCATTTTTCTGCGGCCGGTATCTTGAGAAGCCTTCGCCGCCTGCCCATCTCTTGCGCAGAGGCCCTGCAGGGTCCCGTGCCGCATGTCGGGCGGGCAACATAAGGGCGCTTAGGGAAAGGAGAATATCCATGAACCTTGAGAAGTTCACGGAACGGTCGCGCGGGTTCCTCCAGGCCGCCCAGACCATCGCGATGCGCGAAAACCACCAGAAGCTGGCGCCCGAGCATTTGCTCAAGGCGCTGCTCGATGACGAGGAGGGTCTTGCCGCAAATCTGATCAAGCGGGCCGGCGGCGCGCCGGACCGGGTGCGCGAGTCGGTCGATCAGGCGCTGGGGCGCATCCCCGCCGTCACCGGCGATGCCGGGCAGGTCTACATGGACCCGCAGCTGGGCCGCGTGCTCGACGAGGCCGAGAAGATCGCGGGCAAGGCGGGCGACAGCTTCGTGCCGGTGGAACGCATCCTCACGGCACTGGCCGTGGTGCGCTCGAAGGCCAAGGAAGCGCTGGAGGCCGGTGCCGTCAGCGCGCAGAAGCTGAACGAGGCGATCAACGACCTGCGCAAGGGCCGCACGGCCGACAGCGCGTCGGCCGAGGACACCTATGAAGCGCTGAAGAAATACGCCCGCGACCTGACCGAGGCGGCGCGCGACGGCAAGATCGACCCGATCATCGGCCGCGACGAGGAAATCCGCCGCGCCATGCAGGTGCTGAGCCGCCGCACCAAGAACAACCCGGTGCTGATCGGCGAGCCGGGCGTCGGCAAGACCGCGATCGCGGAAGGCCTGGCGCTCAGGATCGTCAATGGCGACGTGCCCGAGAGCCTGAAGAACAAGACGCTGATGGCGCTCGACATGGGCTCGCTGATCGCCGGCGCGAAATACCGCGGCGAGTTCGAGGAGCGGCTGAAGTCGATCCTGTCGGAAATCACCGCCGCTGCGGGCGAGATCATCCTGTTCATCGACGAGATGCACACGCTGGTCGGCGCGGGCAAGGCCGATGGCGCGATGGATGCCTCGAACTTGCTGAAACCCGCGCTGGCGCGCGGCGAGCTGCACTGCGTCGGCGCGACCACGCTCGACGAGTACCGCAAGCATGTCGAGAAGGACGCGGCGCTGGCCCGGCGCTTCCAGCCGGTCATGGTGCAGGAGCCGACGGTGGAGGACACGATCTCCATCCTGCGCGGCATCAAGGAGAAATACGAGCTGCACCACGGCGTGCGGATCTCCGACAGCGCGCTGGTCTCGGCCGCGACGCTCTCGCACCGCTACATCACCGACCGCTTCCTGCCGGACAAGGCCATCGACCTGATGGACGAGGCCGCCAGCCGGCTGCGCATGGAAGTCGACTCGAAACCCGAGGAGCTCGACGCGCTCGACCGCCAGATCCTGCAGCTGCAGATCGAGGCCGAAGCGCTGAAGAAGGAGGATGACCAGGCCTCCGTCGACCGTCTCGAAAAGCTCGAGCAGGAGCTCGCCGAGCTGCAGGAGCGGTCCGCCGAGATGACCGCGCAATGGCAGGCCGAGCGCGACAAGCTCGCGGCCGCGCGCGACATCAAGGAAGAGCTGGAACAGGCGCGGGCGGAACTCGACCAGGCCAAGCGGTCGGGCGATTTCGCCAAGGCGGGCGAGCTGCAATACGGCCGCATCCCCGATCTGGAGAAACGCCTTGCCGCGGCCGAGGAGGCCGAGGACGAGGTGATGGTCGAGGAGGCCGTGCGGCCCGAGCAGATCGCCGAGGTGGTCGAGCGCTGGACCGGCATCCCGATGTCGAAGATGCTGGAAGGCGAGCGCGAGAAGCTCCTGCGCATGGAAGACGAGATCGGCAAGCGGGTCATCGGCCAGCGGACGGCGGTCCGTGCGGTGTCGAACGCGGTGCGCCGGGCGCGCGCCGGGCTCAACGACGAGAACCGGCCGCTGGGCTCGTTCCTCATGCTCGGCCCGACCGGCGTCGGCAAGACGGAACTCACCAAGGCCCTGGCCGAGTTCCTGTTCGACGACGACAGCGCCATGGTCCGGATCGACATGTCCGAGTTCATGGAGAAGCACGCGGTCTCCCGCCTGATCGGCGCCCCTCCGGGCTATGTCGGCTATGACGAAGGCGGCGTGCTGACCGAAGCCGTGCGGCGCCGGCCCTACCAGGTCGTGCTGTTCGACGAGGTCGAGAAGGCGCATCCGGACGTGTTCAACGTCCTTCTGCAGGTGCTCGATGACGGGCAGCTGACGGACGGGCAGGGCCGGACGGTCGACTTCAAGCAGACGCTGATCGTGCTGACCTCGAACCTCGGCGCGCAGGCGCTGTCGATGCTTCCCGACGGGGCGGATGCCTCGGAGGCGAAACGCGACGTGATGGATGCGGTGCGGGCGCATTTCCGCCCCGAATTCCTCAACCGCCTCGACGAGACGATCATCTTCGACCGGCTGGGCCGGGCGGACATGGACGGCATCGTCGACATCCAGCTGCGCCGTCTGGCCAAGCGCCTGGCGGGCCGCAAGGTCTCGCTGGAGCTCGACGCGGAGGCCAAGACCTGGCTGGCCGACGAGGGCTACGATCCGGTCTTCGGCGCACGTCCGCTGAAGCGGGTGATCCAGCGCGCGCTGCAGGATCCGCTGGCCGAGATGCTGCTGGCGGGCGACGTCAAGGACGGCGCGGTGATCCCGGTCTCGGCCGGGACGGACGGGCTGATCGTCGGCGACCGCGTCAGCAGCTCGAACCGGCCGAAACCGGACGATGCCGTGGTCCACTGAGGACTGCAACTGCCGGAAGCGAGGGCGCGGAGGGAGACCTCCGCGCCTTTTTCCGTTCCGGGATCAGAGCTGCCCGCCGATCGGCAGGATGCCGTAGACGCGGCTCTTGAAGCTGCGCCAGGAGGAGTCCGCGGGCTCGCTCTGGCGGACGAGGATCTTGCCGTCCTGGCTGTGGTCCAGCCATTCGATCTGCCCGTCCGTGCCCAGCCGCAGCTGGTAGGCATTGCGCTGCAGCCCCTCCTGGAACTGGCGCACCGCCTCCGACGCGATCCGGGGCGAGGAGATCAGCACGCCCATCTCGGTATTCAGCCTGACCGAGCGCGGATCCCAGTTGAAGGAGCCGACGAAAAGATAGCGGCG
The DNA here is from genome assembly GCF_005870025.1 of Poseidonocella sp. HB161398. Taxonomy (GTDB): domain Bacteria; phylum Pseudomonadota; class Alphaproteobacteria; order Rhodobacterales; family Rhodobacteraceae; genus Mangrovicoccus. The sequence goes on along the minus strand of NZ_VATA01000010.1, from coordinate 30,933 downwards.
GTCGATGGCGAAGGCCTTGGTGTGCAGCGAGGACAGCGACTGGCCGAGCCCCAGCCGCGCGCGGTCCGGGCGCGGCCCGTCGGCCTTCAGCTCCCAGAGCTGGATCCCGGCCTCCAGCATCTCCTTCCGGTCGCGCGAATAGTGGCTGTAGACCGGCAGCACGTCGGTGGAATCCATCGAATTGGTCAGCACCGTCACCTTCACCCCGCGTTCCGACAGCCCGGAGAGCAGCTCCACCCCGGCCGCGCGCGGCACGAAATAGGCGGAGGCGACGAACAGGTCCTCCTGCGCGTTCTTCACATGCGGCAGCAGCCGCTCGGCCAGCAGCCCGCCTTCGGGCGCCGCGCCGCCGGATTTCTCCACCGGGTCGGCCACCACCTCGACCGGCACCCAGTCCAGCGCCAGCCGGTCCTGGCGGAACGCGTCCCGCGTCGCCTCGATCAGCGCATTGCCGTATTCCGTCCCCCCGGCCTTCACGGCCAGCCGGGCCAGCGTCTCGCGCGCATCGTCGAGGCTCAGCAGGTCGGCATTGCGGGCCACCGCGCCGACCGGCACCGCATGCTCGCTGTTCCAGTAGCTGTCGAAGACCGTCGAGACCTCACTGGCCACCGGCCCCGCGCCCAGCAGGTCGAGATCGTTGTAGTTGCTCTGCGAGCGGGCGGCGAAGTACTCGTCGCCGATATTGCGCCCGCCGACGATGGTGACGACATCGTCGAAGGTCATCGACTTGTTGTGCATGCGCCGGTTGATTCGGTCGAATTCGAAGGCCGAGGCCAGCATCTTGCCCGGGCCGCGGCGGAACGGGTTGTAGAGCCGGATCTCGATATTGGGATGGCGGTCGAGCGCGGCGGTCATCGCGTCATAGCCCGAGGTGTCCATGTCGTCGATCAGCAGCCGCACCCGCACGCCGCGATCCGCCGCCTGCAGCAGGTGCCAGGCAAAGAGATGCCCCGCCGTGTCGTCATGCAGAAGGTAGTACTGCGCGTCGATCGAGCGTTCCGCCCGGTCCGCCAGCAAGAGCCGCAGCGCCAGCGACTCGGGGCCGTCGGGCAGCAGGCGGATGCCCGACAGCCCCTTCCCGGGATCGCCGAGCGCGCGGGCCTGCCCGGCCAGGAAGGTCTTGCCGGTATCGGGAAGGACATGGGACTCCGTCTTCGGATAGTCCTCCGCCCAGGGCGCGCAGGCCCCGATGAGCAGCGCCAGAACCGCTGCCAGTCCGAGCCTGCCGCCGCGCCGCTGCGGTCCCGTGCCGCCAAACCCTCTGCCCATCCCGCTCTGTCCTCCCGTCTGTGCCGGGAAAGTCTAGCGCAGCTGCAGAACCGCACAAGATGCGCCGGCCGGGCGTGACTGTTTAGGAAACCTAAACCGGAATGCAGCTCCGCGCGGCTTGTCGAGGCGGATGGGGCAGGCATACTGACCCGGACAGGACATGCGCGAGGACATCATGGCACGCACCGACAAGCTCCGGCTGGGCACTTTCGTCTACACCTTCGGCTTCCACCCGGCGGCCTGGCTGCATCCCGACTCGGACGTGAACGGCGCCAACGACATCAGGCACCTGGCCGAGGTCGCCAGGATCTCCGAGGCGGGCAAGCTCGATTTCATGTTCTTCGCCGACAGCCCCGCCGCCGCGGTCGGCCATCCCGAGGCGCTGGCCCGCCAGCCCACCAAGATGAACCGCTTCGAGCCGATCACCGCGATCACCGCGCTGTCCATGGTGACCGAGAAGCTCGGCTTCGTCGCCACCGCCTCGACCAGCTACTACGAGCCCTACAACATCGCCCGGCTCTATGCCTCCGCCGACCATATCTCGGGCGGGCGGGTCTGCTGGAACGTGGTCACCTCGGACCATGACGAAACGGGGTACAACTACAACCGCCAGGGGCTCGACCCGCATGCCGACCGCTATGACCGCGGCGAGGAGTTCCTCGACGTGGTCTTCGGCCTCTGGGACAGCTGGGAGGACGACGCGCTGCTGCTCGACCGCGAGGCCGGCATGTACCACGACCCGGCGAAGCTGCACCAGCTCGACCACATGGGCGCGCATTTCCAGGTGCGCGGCCCGCTGAACATCGCGCGCACGCCGCAGGGGCGGCCCGTCATCGCCCAGGCCGGCGGGTCCGAGCGCGGCCGCGAGCTGGCGGCGCGCACCGCCGAGATCGCCTTCTCGCTGGCCTCGAACATCGAGAAGAACGCCGCCTTCTACAAGGACGTGAAATCCCGGATGGCGAAATACGGCCGCGATCCGAAGGACCTGAAGATCATGCCGGGGATCGTCATCAATACCGGCGAGACCCGCCAGGAGGCCGAGGCCCGCGCCCAGGAGATGGTCGACCTGATGCATCCCGAGGTCGGCCTGCTGATGCTGCAGGAATTCCTGGAGACCGACCTGCACGGCGCCGACCTGGATGCGCCCTTCCCGATGGAGCGGATGCCCGAAAGGCCCAAGGGCTCGGTCGCGATGTTCCAGGAGGTGAAGGACTTCGTCGAGCAGGGCCATACGCTGCGCGAGCTGGTGACGCATTACGCCCGCCAGCACACCGGCAACGGCCTCACCGGCAGCTACATGGAGGTCGCGGATTTCATGCAGGAATGGTTCGAGGCCGAGGCCGCGGACGGCTTCATCCTGATGTTCCCGACGCTCCCGGCCTCGCTGAAGGACTTCACCCGGCTGGTGGTCCCCGAGCTGCAGCGCCGCGGGCTCTTCCGCGAGGAATACGAGGCCGACACGCTGCGCGGCAATCTCGGGCTGAGCTGGCCGGTCAACCGCCATGCCGCCGCGCGCGAGGCGGCGGAGTAGCTTTCCCTCCGCTGCCGGTCTACACGGTCCCGCGGCGGGCTTGACCCGCCGCCTCTTCCTGCCCGGAGCCCTGCGATGTCCCATCCCGCCCTTGACGCCCTCACCGCCCGTTTCGGCGCCCGGATCGAGACCGGCCAGGCGATCCGCGACCAGCACGGGGCGGGCGACAGCTGGCATGCCGCCGCCCCGCCCGAGGCGGTGCTCTTCGCCGAGACGACCGGAGATGTCTCCGAAGCGCTGGCGATCTGCCATGCCCACCGCTTTCCGGTGATCGCCTTCGGCCACGGCTCCTCGATCGAGGGGCAGACCCAGGCCGTGCAGGGCGGGCTCTCGCTCGACCTGACGCGGATGACCAGGGTTCTGCGGGTCTCGGCCCCCGACATGGACGCCACTGTCGAGGCCGGCTGCACGCGGCAGGAGCTGAACGAATACCTGCGCGACACCGGGCTCTTCCTGCCGATCGACGTGGGCGCCCATGCCACGATGGGCGGGCTCGCCTCGACCCGCGCCTCGGGGACGATGACGGTGCGCCATGGCACGATGCGCGACCGGGTGCTGGGCCTGACCGTGGTCATGGCCGATGGCGAGGTGATCCATACCGGCGGGCGGGCGCGGAAATCCTCCTCGGGCTACGACCTGACCGGGCTCTTCGTCGGCGCCGAGGGCACGCTGGGCATCATCACCGAGGTGACGCTGCGCCTGGCCGGTATCCCCGAGGCGGCGAAGGCCGGGCTCTACAGCTTCGCCGAGATCGCCGAGGCGACCGAGACGGTGGTCGAGGCGCTGCAATGCGGGCTCTGCCTGAACCGGATCGAGCTGCTCGACGCGCTGCAGATGCAGGCGATCAACGCCTATAACGGCACGGACCACCCCGAGACCGCGACGCTGATGATCGACATGGCCGGCAGTCCGGAGCAGGTGGCCGCCGATCTGGAGACCTTCGGCGCGCTGGCCGAGGGCCATGGCGCGGCGCTCGCCCCCTGCGAGAGCCCGGAGGCGTACAATGCGCTCTGGACGCTGCGCCACTCGGCGCTCTATTCGGCCCGCGCCCTGCGTCCGGGTGCCAAGAGCCTGTCCACTGATGTCTGCGTTCCGGTCTCGGCCCTGCCAGCCGTGATCGCGCAGATCCAGGCCGAAATCGCGGCGGCCGGTGTCGTGGCACCGCTGCACGGCCATGTCGGCGACGGCAATTTCCACCTGGTGATGCTGTTTGACGGCCCCGAAGAGCAGGAGGTCGTGCGCGGCCTCCACTCCCGGCTGATCGCCATGGCGCTCGAGGCCGGGGGCACCGCCACGGGCGAGCATGGCGTCGGACTGGGCAAGAAGCTCTACATGCAGGCAGAACATGGTCAGGCCCTTGGCATCATGCGCAAAATCAAGGCGGCGCTTGATCCCGGGGGGATCCTGAATCCGGGCAAGATCTTCGACCTCTGACCGCCTTTCCGCCGCCTCTGCGGTTGCGGCCCTGCACCTCATGGCCGCAGTGCAGCAAGGCGTGGCATCGCGGTCCCGCCCGGCCCCGGATCCCCGGATCCGGGCACGGGCGGAAGCCGGAAGCACGGAGAGGACCGGTCTTGAACCAGAAACTTGCGCCGCCTAGGCTCGCCTCAACGTACCGGTGGGAGACGATCATGTACCGTGTCTGGGGCTTCATCAGCGAATATTCCCTGCTGCTCATCAGCGGGGCGCTGATCGCGCTCGTCTGGGTGAATGTGGCGCCGCACAGCTATCATGACTTCGTCGAATTCGTGATCGCCGACAATTTCTTCATCGGCCACCCGCATCTGGATGCCGAGGGCCACGTCCACCGCACGCTGACGCTGCACTACCTGATCAACGACGTGCTGATGGCGCTGTTCTTCGCCATCGCCGCCAAGGAAGTCTGGGAGGCGGTGATCCTGCAGAACGGCTCGCTGCGCGGCAAGAAGGCGGCGACGCCGCTTTTCGCCACCGCGGGCGGCATGGCCGGGCCGGTGCTGGTCTATCTGGGCCTGGCGGCCGTGATGGGCTCCGAGACCTTCGACGCGGTCTCGCGCGGCTGGGCGATCCCGACCGCGACCGATATCGCCTTCTCCTACCTGGTCGGCCGGATCGTCTTCGGCGCGGGCCATCCGGCGGTGCGGTTCCTGCTGCTCCTGGCGATTGCCGACGACGCCGCGGGTCTGATCATCCTGGCGGTCTTCTACCCCACGAGCGAGCTGGCGCTGGAATGGCTGCTGCTCTCCTTCGGCGCCTCCGCGGCGGTGTTCCTCGTCTTCAACGAGCTGCCGCGGCGGCTCGACCGCGGCGACCAGCTGCGGCTCTATTCCTCCTGGGTGCGGCAGAAGCTGAGCTTCTGGCCCTATGCCGTGGCCGGCTGCCTCAGCTGGTACGGCTTCCAGCAGGCCGGGCTGCACCCGGCGCTGGGCCTTCTGCCGGTCGTGCCGGCAATCCCCCATGCCGACCGCGCCTTCGGCTTCTTCGCCGCTGCCGAGAGCCATCTGCACGACCTGCTCAACGACATGGAGCACGCGCTGAAATACCCGGTCGAGGTGGTGCTGTTCTTCTTCGGCCTGGTCAATGCCGGGGTGGAGCTGAACGCGGTCGGCCCGGCGACGGTGCTGGTCTTCCTGGGGCTGATCGTCGGCAAGCCGCTGGGCGTGGCCGCTTTCGGCTGGGCGGCGGCGCGGCCGCTGGGGCTGGGCCTGCCCGAGGGGATGCGCATCATCGACCTGACGGTGATCGGCTGCGTCTCGGCGATCGGCTTCACCGTCTCGCTCTTCATCGCCACCGTGGCCTTCGAGCCGGGGGTGGTGCAGGACGCCGCCAAGATGGGCGCGCTGCTGAGCTTCGCCGCCGCCGCGCTGGCGATCATCGCCGGGCGCGTGACCCGGGTCCAGCGCCGCGAGGGCTGAGCGCGCGGCGCGGCAGGCGGGCGTTAAGCCCGTCTTCAGCGCGGGGCTGCTAGACCGTCTCCCGGGCCCGGGCGGCCCGGAGTAGGCGGATGATCGAGTTTGCAGGGGTAAGCAAGGCGTTCTGGACCGGCACCAGGTACAAGGTGATCCTTGACCGGGCCAGCTTCACCGTGCGCCCCGGCCAGTCGCTCGGCATCCTCGCGCGCAACGGCACCGGCAAGACGACGCTGATCAACATGATGGCGGGGCTGGAAAAGCCCGACGAGGGCGCGATCCGCCGCAACTGCCGGGTCTCCTTCCCGCTGGGCTTCATGGGCGGCGTGATGGGACGGCTGACCGCGGCCGAGAATGCCCGCTTCATCGCCCGGCTCTACGGGCTCGATCCCGACTATGTCGAAGCCTTCTGCCGCTGGCTCTGCGGGCTGGAGGAGTATTTCGACCGCCCCGTCGGCCAGTACAGCTCCGGCATGCGGCAGCGCTTCTGCTTCGCGCTGATGCTGGCGCTGGATTTCGACCTCTACCTGATCGACGAGGGCATGCCGCGGGCGACGGATGCGGAGTTCAACCGCAGGGCGGCCGGCATCCTGAAGGAGCGGCTGGCGAGCACGACCATCGTCATGGTCTCCCACCAGCCCGACACGCTGGAGAAGTTCTGCAGCTCCGCGGCGGTGCTGCGCGACGGGCGGTTCTACCGGTTCGAAACCCTGGAAGAAGCGAGGCGGCTCTATGACTACCGGGCCGCAGGCTGATCCCGATCCGGGCGCGGCCCGGCGCAGGGCCCGGCAGGAGCGGCGCCGCGCGAAGGCCGCAAGGCGGCAGGCCGCCAAGGCGGAGGGCCGCGCGGGCGTCGAGGCGGAGGGATTCTCGGGCCAGCAGCTGCGCAATGCCATGCGCTTGGCGCGCCATCACGGCCTGGCTGCCGCCGACCCGTTCGAGGCGGTCCGCCAGCTGCGCGCAAAGGGGATCGACCCGCAGGGCCCGGCCAATCCGCTCAATCTGGTGGTCGACAACACCCGCCCCGCGGCCGCCGCGCTGCAGGTGCCGGTCATGCCCGGCCTCTCGCCTGCGCAGCTTGCCGACGAGCAGCGCCAGCTGCTGGAGATCGAGCGGATCCAGAAGGACATCGCCCAGCGGCGCAAGCGCAGCTTCTCGCGCCTGTGGATGCGCATCCTGGGCCTCGTTCTGCTGCCGACGCTGGCGGTCTGCCTCTACCTGAAGGTGGTCGCCTCGCCGGTCTATTCCACGACGGCGGAATTCATCGTCCAGAAGGCCTCGGGCGGCAGCGGCATCGGCTCGCTGCTGGCGGGCACCTCCTTCGGCTCCTCGCAGGAGGCGGTCGCGGTGCAGCGCTATATCGGCTCGAAGGAGGCGATGGTGCGGCTCGCCGCCGAGAAGGGCTTCATCCGGCATTTCTCCGACCGCCGGCTCGACCCGATGGCGCGGCTGCCGCGGGACGCCACGATCGAGCGGGCCTACAAGCTCTACCTGCGCCGGGTGAAGACCGGCTACGACCCGACCGAAGGGGTGATGAAGCTGGAGGTGATGGCCGCCGATCCGGCCTCGGCTGTCGAATTTGCCGATGCGCTGGTCTCCTATGCCGAGGAGGTGGTGAACCACCTGACCCTGCGCCAGCGCGAGGACCAGCTTGCCGCGGCGGAGCGCGCCTTCGCCAAGGCGGAGGCCGAGATGGAGGCGGCGCAGCGCCGGGTGCTGACCCTGGAGGAGACCCGCGGCGTGATCAGCGCCGAGGCGGAGATCGGCGCGCTGATGGCGCGGATTTCGGCCTTCGAGACCCAGCTGGCGCAGGAGCGGCTGGAGCTGGCGGGGCTGCTCGACAACCGCGCGCCGAACACGGCGCGGGTCTCGGCCTCGGAACGCGCGATCGCCCGGCTGGAGACGATGATCGCGGAGCTCAGGGCCGAGATCAACGATCCCGGCGCCGGGCGGCTGTCGCTGGCGCAGATCAATGGCGACCTGCGCGTCGCCGAAGCTGCGCTCGCCACCCGCCAGGCGATGCTGCAGCAGGCGCAGCAGGCGCTGCAGGGCGCGCGCAGCGAGGCGGAGCGGCAGGTGGGCTACCTGTCGCTGAACGTGTCCCCGGTCGCGCCGGAGCAGGCCGCCTACCCGCGGGTGGCTGCCAACACGGCCATGGCCTTCCTGATATTTGCTGGTATTTACCTTGTGGTATCTCTGACCGCATCCGTCCTGAAGGAACAGGTGACAAACTGATGAAAACCATCTCCGTCGGCGATCTGACCATCGGGAACGACTCGCCGCTGACCGTGATCGCCGGGCCCTGCCAGCTCGAATCCCTCGACCATGCCCTGATGATCGCCGAGACCATGGCCGCCGCCTGCGCGGAGGCCGGGGTCGGCTATGTCTTCAAGGCCTCCTACGACAAGGCGAACCGCACCTCGCTGGGCGGCCGCCGCGGGCTCGGGATCGAGGCCGGGCTCGACATCATGTCGGCCGTGCGCGACAAGATCGGCTGCCCGACCCTGACCGACATCCATACCGAGGACCAGGCCGAGCAGGCCGCCAAGCAGGTCGACATCATCCAGATCCCGGCCTTCCTCTGCCGCCAGACCGACCTGCTGCTCGCCGCGGGCGAGACCGGCGCCGTCGTCAATATCAAGAAGGGCCAGTTCCTGGCGCCCTGGGACATGCCGAACGTGATCTCCAAGGTGGAGAGCACCGGCAACGAGCGCATCCTGCTGACCGAGCGCGGCGCGTCCTTCGGCTACAACGCGCTTGTCGCCGACATGCGCAGCCTGCCGACGATGATGAAGACCGGCTATCCGGTGGTGATGGACGCGACCCATTCGGTGCAGCAGCCGGGCGGGCAGGGCGGTTCCTCCGGCGGGCAGCGCGAATTCGCGCCGGTGATGGCGCGCGCCGCCGTCAGCCTCGGAATCGCGGCGGTCTTCATCGAAACCCACGAGGCGCCGGACACCGCGCCTTCGGATGGTCCGAACATGATCCCGCTCGACCAGATGCCCGCGCTGCTGGCCTCGCTGAAGGCATTCGACGCGCTGGCGAAGGCGGATCCGATCCGGCTCTGAGCCTTCCGTGGGGGCACGGACCGGCCTGTCGCCGGTCCGTGAAATTTCCGCGAAAAAAATGCGTTTCGCCTCTTGCACCCCCCGGCCCCACACAGTACATCCGCCTCCACCGTTGGGGTGTAGCCAAGCGGTAAGGCAGCGGTTTTTGGTACCGTGTACCGTAGGTTCGAATCCTACCACCCCAGCCAACCTTCTCCGGAAGGGAAATGACGGCCTTCGCAGCGCAAGCTGCGGGGCCGTTTTTCATTTGCGGAACAGTGACTTGCCTCCGCCACTGCAGGGCGGGGAATCCGGCGCCCGCGCGGGTTTCCGGCCGCAGGGCGCGCCGGATCTGCTCAGCGCGGCGCGACCATCCTGGCGCCGTCGAGGATAGAGAAGACCGGCCGTCCGGTGGCCCGTCCGATCGCCGCCGCATAGGGCGGCAGGTTCCCGCATTCGAGCAGAATCGCCCCGACGCCGGGATGGCGCGCGACGAGACCGCGGGCGCCCTCGACGGCGACCGCCTCCATCGCCGCCGGGTCGAAGGCCTCGATCTGCCGCGCCTTGGCGGCGAGGAACGTGCCGGCGAAAAGCGGGTCATGGTCGAGCCCGGCGATGCGCACCTCTTCGGGCCGTCCGCCCGCCGCGGCGATGGCCGCGGGGCCGAGCGCGGCGGCCGAGGCGGTGAGGATGCCGACCGGGCGCCCGCCGGTCATCTGCCGCACCACCGGCAGCAGCGACAGCCCCGAGAGCAGCACCGGCACCGGCAGCCCGGCGGCGATCTCCGCCTGCACGCTGACGAGGAAGCCGCAGGTCGAGGTGACCAGGCAGGCGCCCTCCTCGGCAAGCTGCCGGGCGGCTGTGCGGAAGCCCTCGACCAGTTCCGGCGCCGGGCGGCCGTCGCGCACGATGTCGGGGCTGCCCGCGCCCGGCACGATCCTCAGCCGCGCGGGCAGGTGGTAGCTGCCGGGATTGCCGGCATCGCCCGGAATGCGCGGGAAGCGCGTGTCGAGGCTCAGGATTCCGATGAAGGGGGCAGGGGAGGACATGGGGCGCGCCAGCGGTCGTGGAGGGAGAAGAGGAACGGGGTGGCGTAGATCGGGAACTGCATCATCGCCACGAAGAGGGTCAGCCGCGGGTCATAGGGCAGCGAGGCGAGGACCAGCACGGTGTTGCGGTTGCCGAAGACCAGCCCGGCCGCCGCGGCGGAGGCGGGCGGCAGGACCGTCCCGGCAAGGCTGCGCAGCGCCAGGTGGCCGCCGAGATTGACTGCCCCGGCCAGGCCGAGAAGGAGGAGCGCCTCGGCCGGATCGGCCAGAACGGCCTCGCGCATGCCCGCCATCAGCGGGAAGAGGAAGACGATCATCAGGATCGCGGCCAGCCCGTTGAACAGGTCGGACTGCTCGGCGATCCGGGCCTGGCCCAGCAGGCGCTGGATCGCCAGCCCCGCGGCGATGCCGAAGGCCAGGATGCCGAGCACCCGCAGTGCCAGCGCCGCGACGGGGATGTCGAAGGGCAGCCCGGTCAGCGCCAGCGCGACCGGCAGGAAGAGCGGTGCCAGCAGCGTGCCGAGCAGCGTCAGCCGCAGCGCCAGCGCCAGCTCGTAGCCGAGCATCAGGCAGAGATTGGGCGAGGCGCTGAGCGGCGGGGCGGCGCAGAAGACCGCGATCAGCGCGAGGATCTGCGGATCGACCCCGAAGAGCCGCCCCAGCGCGGCGGCGGCGCCTGCCAGCAGCACCTGCGTGACGAAGAGCCAGCCCGCCAGCCGCAGCGCCGCGCCGGGCGCCAGCAGGCGGCGCAGCGTCGCCGGGTCGAGCGGCTGGCGCGCGACCGCAAGCGCGGTGGCGAGGCTGACCAGCTGCGGGAGCGCCGGGCGCAGCGCCTCGGCATCGACCGGCAGGAAGGGCACGACCGAGAATCCCGCGGGCAGCAGGAGCGAGGCATGGCGCCCGGCCAGGGCGACCGGGTTCATCGCGCGGCCTGGATCGTGTCGGGCAGCCAGGTGGCCAGTCCCGGCGCGGCCACCAGGATGGCGACCATCAGCACCATGATCAGGAACATCGGCGCCGCGGTGCGGGCGATATAGGTCATGTCATGCCGCGTCATCCCCTGCAGCACGAAGAGGTTGAAGCCCACGGGCGGGGTGATCTGCGCCATCTCGACCACCACGACGATGAAGATGCCGAACCACATCAGGTCGATCCCGGCGGCACGGATCATCGGCTCGATGATCGCCATGGTCAGCACCACGGCGGAGATCCCGTCGAGGAACATGCCGATGATGATGTAGAACACGGTCAGCGCCGCGATCAGCGCGACCGGCGACAGATCCATCGCGGCGATCACCGCGGCGAGGCTGCGCGGCAGCCCGGTGAAGCCCATGGCCAGCGTCAGGAAGGACGCGCCCATCAGGATCAGCGCGATCATCGCCGAGGTGCGGGTGGCGCCGAGCAGGCTTTCCAGGAAGGCCGCGCGGCTGAGCGAGCCCTGCAGCCCGGCGAGGAGCAGCGCGCCGATCACGCCGAAGGCGGCGGCCTCGGTGGCGGTGGCGATGCCCGCATACATCGAGCCGATGACCACGAGGATCAGCACCACGACCGGGATCAGCAGGGTGGAGGCGCGCAGCTTCTCGGCCAGCGACAGGCGCGGCTCGGGCTCGGGCGCCTGGTCCTTCCGGATCACCGACCAGAGCGCGATATAGGCCATGAACATCGCCGCCAGGACCAGCCCCGGCAGCACGCCCGCCATGAAGAGCCCGGTGATCGATTCCTTCACCGTCACCCCGTAGACGATCAGCGTCAGCGAGGGCGGGATCATCAGCCCCAGCGTGGCGGCGCCCGCCAGCGTGCCGACGATCATGAATTCGGGATAGCCGCGCTTCCGGAGTTCCGGGATCGACATCTTGCCGACCGTGGTCAGCGTCGCGGCGGAAGAGCCCGAAACGGCGGCGAAGACGGTGCAGCCGACCACGTTGGAATGCAGCAGCCCGCCGGGGAAGCGCGCCAGCCAGGGCGCGAGCCCCTTGAACATGTCCTCGGACAGGCGCGTGCGGTAGAGGATCTCGCCCATCCAGATGAAGAGCGGCAGCGAAGTCAGCGTCCAGCTCGAGGACGAGGTCCAGACGGTGATCGACATCGAGCTGCCGGGATTGCGCGGGGTGAAGCCGATCATCCCCATATAGGCCACGCCCATCAGCGCCAGCCCGACCCAGAGGCCCGAGCCCAGCAGGAAGAACATCACGAAGAGGAAGACGCCGATCTTCAGCCCCGTCGCGTCGCGGTCGAAGCCGGTCATCAGGTGGATCGCCGCATAGAGCGCCAGCGCGCAGCCGAGCGCCAGCGCGATCCGCAGCTTCACCGAAGAGAGTGCGTCCTTCAGCACCGGCTTCCTCGGCGTGTCGATGCCGTAGCCCTCGGTGAAGAGCAGCGAGACGAGCGCGTCGATCACCGCCACGGCGAGCAGGGTCGCGCCGAGGGCCATGGCGATCTGCGGGATCCACAGCGGCGTGCCGTCCTGGCCCTGGCTGACATCGTTGATCTTGCGGCTCAGGAGCGGCGCCTGGATCGCGTACCAGGCGAAGAACACGGCCACTGCCGAGGCGACGGTGTAGCACCAGATCTCGACGCCGCGGCGCCAGCGTCCGGCGCGCTCGACCAACATGCCGACGCGGATATGCTCGTTGCGGCGGAACGTGTCGGCCAGCGCCAGGAAGGAGGCCGCGGCCATCGCGTAGCCCGCGTAATTCGCGCCGCCGGGGAAGAGCACGCCCAGCCAGCGCGTCACCATCTGGGCGACGACGAGGCCGAGGATCGCCAGCAGCGCGAGCGCGGCGCCGTAGCCGGAAAGGGCGTAGAGCCGGTCGAGGAAACGGCGCATCAGGTCACCTTGCACTAGTTTCGGCCCTTGCCGGGCCGGGTATCGGTCCATCCGTCAGGCGGATAGCGAAAAGGGGCGCCCCGGACCATGCCGGACGCCCCTGCTGCCGCGGCGGCGGCGTCACTCGGCCTTGTAGGCGTCGACGATCGCCTTGCCGTCGTCGCCGGCGGTCTCTAGCCATTCGGCGGTCATGGTCTCGCCGATCTCGCCGAGCTTGGCCATGATCGGCTCGGCCGGCGGGTTCACGTCCATGCCGTTCTCGGCCAGGGTCGCGACGAAGCCGCCGGAAAGCTCGGCCGCCTTCTCGGCGCCGCGTGCCTGCGCCTTGGCCGCCTCGTCAGTGACGCAGGTCTGCGCCGCCTCGGACAGCCCCTCGAAAGCGTCGGTATTGACGAAGACGGTGTTGCGCGGGAGCCAGGCCTTCACGTCGTAGAAATTCGTCATGTCCTCCCAGACGCTCTCGTCCACGCCGGTCGAGCCCGAGGAGATCATCGACGAGACCAGCCCGGTGGCCAGCGCCTGCTTCAGGTCGGCGGCCTCGATCTGGGTGGGGACCATGCCGGCCAGCTCGGCGACGCGGGCGGTGATGGAGTTGTAGGCGCGGAACTTCACGCCCTCCATGTCGGCGGGCGTCGCCACCGGCTTCGAGAAATACAGCCCCTGCGGCGGCCAGGGCACGGAATAGAGCAGGGTCAGGTTCTGCGCGCCCAGCACCTTGGCCAGCACCGGCTGGGCGGCGGCGCGCAGCTTCTCGGAGGCCTCGAAGGAGGTCGCGAGGAAGGGGATCGAGTCATAGGCGAAGACCGGGTTCTCGTTGGCATGGGCCGAGAGCAGCCGCTCGCCGATCTGCGCCTCGCCGAGCTGCACGGCGCGCTTGATCTCGTCGCCCTTGAACAGCGAGCCGCCGGCATGGATCACGATCTCCAGCTCGCCGCCGGTGCATTCGGCCACGGCATCGGCGAAGGTCTGGGCGTTCTCGGTATGGTAGTTCGAGGCCGGATAGGCGACCGGCATGTCCCAGGTCTCGGCGGCGGCGGCGCTGCCCAGGGCGGTCGAAAGCGCGAGAATCGCGGCTGCGCTGAGTTTCATGTCTTCCCTCTCTGTCTCGTCTGCTTGTGCCGTTCTCTCCGCCCGCGGGGGGCGGCGGCGGCGTGACAGGGGGAAATTGGCAGATGCGGCCCGGTTTGGGAATGACGCAAAGCTCGGGTCGTCATGACGAAAAGTCATGATCCGCTGCCTTGGGCGTATTCCGGGGGGCGGCAGGGGCGGCGGGCCGCCAGGGCGGCCGGCCAGCGTCGGAATGCGGGGCCGGGCGGGTCCGCCCGGCCGGGGGTCAGGCGCGGCGCAGGAAGCGGGCGCCCGCGATCAGGATGCAGGCGCCGATCACGCCGACGATCAGGTTGGCGATGATGCCATAGGCCTGCCAGCCGACGATCATGGCGAGCACGAAGTTCAGGATCACCGCGCCGAGGATGCCGAGCACGATATTGGTCAGGAGCCCGTGCGAGGCGTCCATGATCTTTTCGGCGATCCAGCCCGCGAGCGCGCCGACGATGATTGCGAGAAGCCAGCCAATTCCGGCCATGGGGATATCCTCCGGTCTACAGGGGCCTGCGAAGCAGGGTTCGGGCATCCAACGCGGATGCGGCCGTTCCGTTCCCCCGGGGACCGACGGAAATCAGCTGCAGATGATGCGGCCGACGGTCTCGCCATCGGTGCTGGTCACGGTCAGCCGGTGCGGGTTGTAGTCCTTGGTCACCGACTCGTCCGGGCCGAGATAGCGCTTGGGCCCGCCATAGGGCAGCGACAGCGCCGGGGCGAGCGGGCCGCCGACCAGATCCTGGTAGGCTTCGGCGCCGCAATCGGCGGAATTGATCGCCGAGGCGGAGGCAGAGCCGGCAGAGCTGCCGGTCGAGGAGGGGCCCGCCGGATCGCAGGCGGCGAGGGCGAGGCAGGCGAGAATGGCGGGAATGAGGCTCTGGCGCATATCGTACTCCGGATCGACCTGGCGAAAATGCGGCAGGCGGGGCGGAATCACAAGCTGGCCGGCGGGCGGCGCCCCCGGGCTGTGGCATTTGCGACAGGGTGGGGCCGGGATTGCTGCCGGTCTCGCCGCTGGCCTCGGCGCGCCCGACCGGATAGGAAGGGGCTGACGCAGACTGGAAAGCGACCATGCCCGACGACCGCAGCAAACTCCTTGCCGTCCTGATCGATGCCGACAACGTGCCCGCGGGCTATGCCGAGGCGATCTTCGAGGAGATCACCTCGCTCGGCGAAGCCTCGGTGCGGCGCATCTACGGCGATTTCGCCCGCGAGGGGCTGAAGACCTGGGCGAAGAAGCTGGCCAAGCTGGCCATCGTGCCGATCCATTCGCCCTCGAATACCCGCGGCAAGAACTCCTCGGACATCTCGCTGGTGATCGACGCGATGGACATCCTGCACCAGGGCCGGTTCGACGGTTTCGTGCTGGTTTCCTCCGACAGCGACTTCACCCGGCTCGCCAGCCGCATCCGCGAACACGGGCTCGATGTTTACGGCATGGGCGAGCAGAAGACGCCCGAGGCCTTCCGCATGGCCTGCAAGCGCTTCATCTATGTCGAGAACCTGGGCGACGACGGCGCCGAGACGCAGCTTCCGGCGGCGCCCGGCACCGCGCCGAAGCGCAAGCTGGAGCCGACCGATGCCCGCACGCTGGTGCTGCGCGCGATGGAGGCGATCGACCAGGATGACGAATGGTATTCGCTGGGCCAGATCGGCCAGCACATCACCGCGGCCAATCCCGATTTCGACCCGCGCACCTATGGCAAGAAGAAGCTGACCGAGCTGATCGCCGAGCTGCCGATCCTGGAACTGCGCCGCGGCGCGGGCAACCAGTGGGAAGCGCGGCGTCTTGACTGAGGCTCGAATCCCGGCTTTGCGCGGGCGCAATTCCTGACGTAGGGTCATGGCACTGACAGCCAAGGCGGGAGCCTGCCATGACCCAGCCCCGGACCGGTCCCTCCGTCCTGCGCCGCAGCCTCTCCGTGCTGGCCGTGGCAGTCGTGGCGGTGGCCGGGTTCGCTGCCTATGTCGAGCTCCTCGGCCCGCGCTACGATCTGGGGCCGTTCAACCGGCTCTATGACTGGTACTATGCGCTGCGCATGCCCGTCCCGGGGGATGGCGAGCCGCAGGCGGTCGAGGCCGGGGACGACGACTTCGCCGAGCTTCTGGCCGACGCGGATCCGGACCGCGGCGAGGGCGTCTTCCGCCGCTGCGCCGCCTGCCACCATCTGGACGGCCGCCCTGCCGCGGGACCGCCGCTTGACGGCGTGATCGGGCGCCCGGTGGCGGGGGTGGAGGGCTACGGCTATTCCGGGGCGCTCCGGGCGACGGGCGGGATCTGGACGCCGGAAATGCTCGGCGGCTACATCGCCGACCCGCAGGGCTTCGCGCCGGGCACGAGCATGGCCTTTGCCGGGCTGCGCGATCCGCGCGACCGCGCCGATCTGGTCGCCTACCTGATGCTGCAATCGGGGGTCGCGGACTCGATGGCGCAGGCGGCGGCCTTCGTGAAGGCGCAGCTCGGCCGGGCGCGGGTCGCCTTCAACACGCCGGCGCGCATGGTCTACAAGCAAAGCGCGGCCGTGCAGCTGGCGCTGGTCCCGCAGGAGCGCGACGGCGTCGCGGAGGAGGGCGGGGCCGTGCCCGATCCCGTCGATCTGCTGTCGGACGCGCTGCAGGGCGAGACGGTCGAGATCGCGGGCGTGCCCTACAGCATCGACATGCGCGCCACGCTTCTCGGCAATGATTTCAGCATTTCGCCGACCGGGCCGCAGCCGCGCCGGGTGGTGCCCGGGCTGCATGCGGTCTGGGCCTGGCTGGTGACGCCCGAGCGCTTCGGCGAGGATCTGCCGCTGCAGCTCGAGCTAGAGGCGCTGGTCCAGGATCCGGACGGGCAGGAATCCTCGGTCTCCGCCCGCGTCCTGACCGCGCAGATCGATGTCGATGTCGGAACCTGGGACTGGCTGGTCTTCCACGCGGCGAATGTGAAGCTGGTGCATGGCGCGCTGGTGGCGGTCGGCGGCACGCTGCTGGCCGTGGCGAGCTGGCTGTGGAAGCGGCGCCGGAGCGGGCAGAAGCCGTCCGGAGGCGGCGACGGCGCAGGGTGACGTCCGGACCGGCTCGACCCGGGCGCGGGCCGGACTAGTCTAAGAGACCCGACCCCTCTTCCGGAGAGCGATCCATGGATCCGACCCTGTTCAGCTGGCCCGTTTTCGCCACCCATCTTGCCGCCGCGGCCGTCGCCGCCGCGACCGGGGTGATGTTCAAGCCGGGCAATTGGTACGCCCATCTGCAGAAACCCGGATGGACGCCGCCGAACTGGATGTTCCCGACGGTCTGGACGCTGCTCTACCTGCTGATGTCGGTGGCCGCGGCGCTGGCCGGGGCGCAGGAGGGCAGCGCGCTGGCGCTTTCGCTCTGGAGCCTGCAGATCGCGCTCAACGCGGTCTGGTCGCCGGTCTTCTTCGGCCTGCATCACATGCGCGCAGGCCTGGCGGTCATCGGGCTGCTGTGGCTTGCCGTCGCGGCGACCGCCTGGGCCTTCTGGCTGCTCTCGCCGCTCGCGGGCGCGCTGATGCTGCCCTATCTCGCCTGGGTGGCGGTGGCCGCGGCGCTGAACCTCTCGGTGCTGCGCCGCAACCCGGAAGCGGCGGCCTGGAAGCTCGGCTGAGCGCCGGGCCTCCGGGCCCGGCCAGGCCTCCGGGTCAGGCCTCCAGCACGATCTTCGCGGCCTCTTCGCCGGTCTCGACGAAGCGGAAGAGGCCGAGATCGTCGGCACCGATCGTGCCGGCGGCCTCCAGCGCCTCCCAGTTGATGATCGAGCGCCAGAACTCCTCGCCGAAGAGCAGGATCGGCACCGGCGACATCCGCTGGGTCTGGATCAGGGTCATCGCCTCGAAGAGCTCGTCGAGCGTGCCGAAGCCGCCCGGGAAGACGGTGATTGCCTTGGCGCGCATCAGGAAATGCATCTTCCGGATGGCGAAGTAGTGGAAATTGAAAGAGAATTCCGGCGTCACATAGGCGTTCGGCGTGGCCTCGAAAGGCAGCACGATATTCAGCCCGATGGACTTCCCGCCCGCTTCATGGGCGCCGAGATTGCCGGCCTCCATCACGCCGGGGCCGCCGCCGGTGACGACGACATTCTCGGTGCCGCCGGATTTCTTGCTCTCCAGCGTCACGAGGCGGGCGAATTCGCGGGCCTCCTCGTAGAAATGGCTGAGCGCGCCAAGCGCCGGGGTGCGGGCGCTGTGCTTCTCCGCCGGCGAGGGGATGCGCGCGCCGCCGAACATCACCACGGTCGAGACGATGCCCGCCTCGTCCATCATCAGCTGCGGCTTCAAGAGCTCCAGCTGCAGCCGGACAGGGCGCAATTCCTCGCGGGTGAGGAAGTCGGAATCGTCGAAGGCCAGCCGGTAGGTCGGCGAAAGCGTCTGCGGCGTCTGCTCTTCGAGGAGGCTGCGCCGGATGTCTTCCCGCGCGTCGGGAAGAGGGTGGGCCTTGGGCCCGCGGGTCGTCTTGTCTGCCATATGGATTGCACCCTCCGACCCATAGCCGTATAGCCCGGTCCAACGCGACGCCAGTCGAAACCTGTCGGAGAGGCCCCATGTCACACGCAGATCTGGAAACCGCCATCGAGGCCGCCTGGGAGGCCCGGGACACGATCACCCCCGAAACCAAGGGCGCGACCCGCGATGCCATCGAAACGACGCTCGACGCGCTCGATTCCGGCAAGATCCGCGTTGCGGAGAAGCAGGCCGACAACTCCTGGCACGTCAACCAGTGGGCCAAGAAGGCCGTCCTCCTGGGCTTCCGCCTGAAGGACATGGAAAAGCAGTCGGGCGGCCCGCAGGGCGGCGACTGGTGGGACAAGGTCGACAGCAAGTTCGCCGACTGGAAGAAGAAGGACTGGAAAGAGGCAGGCTTCCGCGCCGTGCCGAACTGCGTCGTCCGCAAATCGGCCTATATCGCGCCGGGCGTGGTGCTGATGCCGTCCTTCGTGAACCTCGGCGCCTATGTCGACTCGGGCACCATGGTCGATACCTGGGCGACCGTCGGGTCCTGCGCGCAGATCGGCAAGAACGTGCATCTCTCGGGCGGCGTCGGCATCGGCGGCGTGCTGGAACCGATGCAGGCCGGTCCGACCATCATCGAGGACAACTGCTTCATCGGCGCCCGCTCGGAAGTCGTCGAGGGCGTGATCGTCCGCGAAGGCTCGGTGCTGGGCATGGGCGTGTTCCTGGGCCAGTCGACCAAGATCGTCGACCGCGAGACCGGCGAAGTCACCTATGGCGAGGTCCCCGCGGGCTCCGTCGTCGTCGCGGGCACGCTGCCTTCGAAGAACGGCGTGAACCTCTACTGCGCGGTGATCGTGAAGCGCGTCGACGAGAAGACCCGCTCCAAGACCTCGATCAACGAGCTGCTGCGCGACTGATCCGCGGCCAGACGGCTTTCGGAGGGCTTCCCCGCGGGGAGGCCCTTTTCCGTTTGCGGTGCAGCGCGCGCGGCTGCCGCATATTCCCCTGTGCGCCGGTTTGACCACAACGGCGCGCGGGATTACCGTGCTCCTGCTGGAACGTGTGCAGGAGCTTTTCCGGATGGCCGATCCGAGCGAGTGCATGAGCCCCGGACTGGCCGTTGCCGGAAGATGTGCCCATTGGGTGATGATGCGGTTTGCCCGGCACGAGGCCTGGGCGATCAGGACGGCGATGAAGGCTCCGCTTTTCTCCACCCATGTGTCCGCAACCCTGTGGATCTGGACCTTTCCCGTCATTCCGGCCAGTCTCCCGCTTGTCCTGCTTTCCGGGCATGCGCTCATTCCCGCAGCGATCCTGGGCATGGTCGCGAGCATCTTGTTCCTGGCCGCGGCAGCGCCATGGTTCTTCCGGTGGGGATTCATCTGCATGGGCCTGATGGCCGGGCGCAGGGAATTGGCGCAGAAGAAGCAGAAAGCGGTTCTGGCGCGCCTGGACCGGCTGCGGGCCATGGACCCGCGCCAGGCCATCCACGAGCTGCGCGTCTTCCCGAAACGGGGAAACCGGGACGCGGCGGCGGGGAAATAGGCACTTGCCCCGGGCGGCCGCGGCCCGACGCCGCGTGAATTCGGGGCCTGGCCATGCTAGCCTGCTGCCGTGATCGGGGCCGAGAGGGGGGCGGGATGGACAAGCAGGCACTGACGGCGGAGCAGGAGCTGGCCTCCCGCTTCGAAAGCCTCGGCTACAACTGCGAATTCGGCTTCGTCCAGCATCAATGCGGCTGGGAACAGGGCGGCCTCCTGCGATGGGCGCTGGCCATGCCCGGGCCGCTGGTCCAGAATCTGCGCAGCGGATTCAAGGGCCTCTACGAATTCCGCAATCTCGTGCCGCGCAACGCGAAGATGGTGACCGACACCGCCACCGGCATCGGCTTCCACAGCGAGATGCGCTCGACCGGCGGGGCGTTCGACGATCCCGAGCCGAGACGCCGCCGGATCCATGCCGGGGAGGCCGGGAAGATCGGCTATCTGCGCGACCGCTTCCTCGGCCAGCTCGCCGAGGGGCGGCAGATGTTCGTCTTCAAGTACAATCCCGGCCTGCCCCCGGAAACCGTCGGCCAGCTCGCCGGGGCGATTGCCGCGCGCGGGCCGGGGCGGCTGCTCTATGTCACCGCCGCCGACCGGCCCGAGGAGGTCGGCACGGTCTCCCATGCCGGCGGCAACCTCTATCTGGGCCGCGTCGCCCGCGTGTGGTGGCGCGACCCCGATCCCGGCAATATCGACTATCCGGGCTGGGTGCAGCTCATGCGCAACTGCGAGCGCTTCCTGCGCTGAGCGGGCCCCGCCCTAGGCGGCGTCGGGCAGGAGGCCGCGGCCCTTCAGCAGCGCCTCGGGTCCGGGCATCCGGCCGCGGAAGGCGGTGTAGAGCGCGGCCGCATCCGCAGATCCCCCGGCCGAGAGGACATGCTGTTCGAGGCTGCGGGCGATGTCCGGATCGAAGGGGTCTCCCGCCTCCTCGAAGGCCTCGAACGCGTCGGCATCCATCACCTCGGACCACATGTAGCTGTAATAGCCCGAGGAATAGCCGTCGCCCGAGAAGACATGGGCGAAATGCGGCGTCGCGTGGCGCATGGTGATGGCATGCGGCAGGCCGATCCCCGCCAGCACCTCGCCCTGGCGCGCCATGATGTCGGCGGGCGCCTTGCCCATGTGGAATTCCAGATCGACTAGCGCGGAGGCGACATATTCCACCGTCGCGAAACCCTGGTCGAAATTCTTCGCCGCCAGCAGCCGCTCGAGCATCTCCCCGGGCATCGGCGCGCCGGTCTCGGCATGGGTGGCGAATTCGGCAAGCACCGCGGGCACTTCCAGCCAGTGCTCGTAGAGCTGGCTCGGCAGCTCGACGAAATCGCGCGCCACCGAGGTGCCCGAGATCGAGGGATAGGTCACGTCGGACAGCATCTGGTGCAGCGCATGGCCGAATTCGTGGAAGAGCGTGCGCGCGTCGTCATAGCTCAGCAGCGCCGGCCGGCCCTTGGGCGGCTTGGCGAAGTTGCAGACATTGACCACGACCGGGCGGATGTCGCCGGCCAGCTTCTGCTGGCTGCGGATCGCCGAGCACCAGGCGCCCGAGCGCTTCGAGCCGCGGGCGAAATAGTCGCCGATGAAGACCGCCAGGTGGCGGCCGTTCCGGGTCACCTCCCAGGCGCGGCAGTCGGGATGGTAGAGCGGCGCCTCGAGCGCGCGGAATTCCAGCCCGAACAGCCGGTTGGCGCAGGTGAAGGCCGCCTCGATCATGCGCTCGAGCTGCAGGTAGGGCTTCAGCGCGGTCTCGTCGAGATCGTGCTCGGCCGCGCGGCGCTTCTCGGCATAGTAGCGCCAGTCCCAGGGCTCCAGATCGCCATTCACCCCGTCGGCCTGCATCATCCGGGTCAGCACCTGCGCATCGGCCTCGGCCTGCGCCTTGGCGGGGGTCCAGACCTGCATCAGCAGGTCCTTCACCGCGGCCGGGGTCTTCGCCATCTCGGTTTCCAGCTTGAAGGCGGCGAAGCTGTCATAGCCGAGCAGCCGCGCGCGCTCCTCGCGCAGGGCGAGGATCTCGGTGGCGATGGCGCGGTTGTCGGTCTTGCCGCCATTCTCGCCGCGGGCCACCCAGGCGCGGAAGGCCGTCTCGCGCAGGTCGCGGCGCGGGCTGAACTGCAGGAAGGGCGTGATCAGCGAGCGCGACAGCGTCACCACCGGCCCGTCCTGGCCCTTCTCCTCGCCCGCGGCGCGGGCGGAGGCGACGACGAATTCCGGCAGGCCCTCCAGATCGGCCTCGGCCAGCGGCATGAACCATTCGCGCTCGTCGGCCAGCAGGTTCTGGGTGAATTCGGTGCCGAGCACGGCGAGCCGCGCCGAGATCTCCGCCAGCCGGTCGCGGTCGGCGCCCTCGAGCTCGGCGCCCGAGCGCACGAAGCTGCGCCGCGTCAGCATCAGGAGCCGCGCCTGCTCGGCCGTCAGCTCCAGCGCCTCGCGCTGCATCCAGAGCGAGTCGATCCGCGCGAAGAGCCGGCGGTTCATCGAGACTTCGGACGAATAGGCGGCCAGCGCCGGGGAAAACTCCCGCATCAGCGCCTCGCGGGCCGGATTGCTGTCCGCGCCGGCCATGTTGTAGAAAACGCCCAGGACCTTGTCGAGCAGCCCGTCGGCCAGTTCCAGCGCCTCGATCGTATTGGCAAAGCTCGGCGGCTCGTCGCTGTCGGCAATCGCGGAGATGGCCGCGCGCGACTGCGCCAGCGCGGCGTCGAAGGCCGGGCGGAAGTCGTCATCGGCGATCCGGTCGAAGGGCGGCAGGTCGAACTCGGTGGACCAGGTTTCCGTAAGCGCGTTCGTCATTCCGGGACTCCTTTTCCCAAAGAGCTAATCGCTCGGCGCCGCCAAGGCGAGGGGGCGGCGCGAAAATTCCGCTCAGGCGCCGCGCCCGCCGCAGGCCGGGCAGTTGGCGCGCGGCTTCAGCCGCAGCTTGCGGGTCTCGCCGTAGAGCGCGTCATAGAGGATCATCTCGCCGCGCAGGGGGGCGCCCGCCCCGGCGAGGAATTTCAGCGCCTCGACCGCCATCATCGAGCCGAGCACGCCGGGCAGCGGGCCGATCACGCCGGCCTCGGCGCAGGTCGGCACCAGGCCGGGGGCGGGGGCCTCGGGGAAGACGCATTGATAGCAGGGGCCGCCGCGCGCCGGGTCGAAGAGGCTGAGCTGTCCCTCCCACTGGGTGATCGCCCCCGAGATCAGCGGCACGCCGGCCGCCACGCAGGCGCGGTTGACCAGGTAGCGGGTCTCGAAATTGTCGGTGCCGTCGAGCACCAGGTCGTACTCGCCGATCAGGGCGGCGGCGCTCTCCTCGTCGAGGCGGCGGTGATAGGGGCGCAGCAGCACATGCGGGTTCAGCTCGCGCAGAGCGATCTGGGCGGAGAAGACCTTGGGCATGCCAGTGCGGGCGCCGGTATGGATGATCTGGCGGTGGAGGTTCGAGACATCGACCACGTCGTCGTCGATCACCCCGATCGTGCCGACGCCCGCCGCGGCGAGGTACTGCAGCGCAGGCGCGCCCAGGCCGCCGGCGCCCACGACCAGCACCTTGGCGCGCTTGAAGCGCATCTGCCCGGGCCCGCCGACCTCGCGCAGCAGGATCTGGCGCATGTAGCGGTCGAGCTCGTCATCGCTGAGCGGCGCTTCGGGATCGGGCTCCGGCGGGGCGGGCTCCGGCTCCGGGGCGGGGGCAGGGCGGTTCTCGGGCCGGATGCGGGATTTCAGCGCCTTCAGACCGGCCGCATAGGCCAGGCCGAGCGCCGCGAAGCCGCCGAGCAGCAGCCACATCTCCACCGATCCGCCGAGCGCCCGGTGCAGTCCCGCCCCGGGCGGCAGCAGGAGAAGCAGCGCCAGGACCAGGACATAGAGCAGGCCGATCATCAGCCAGCGCGCCTGGTAGGGCATCTTGAAGGCCCAGCCCGCCAGCCAGATCGCGGCCGCGGCGGCGAGGAACAGGATCATCGCGGCGCCTCCGTCCGGGACGCGCGGAAACGGTCTGTGGATGGCATCGGGCGGTCCTTTCCGGCTGGCTCGCCCTCTCTGTGCCCCTCGCTGGGGGCGCGATCAAGCTGCGAAAGGGGCTATTCCGCCGGGACGCGGACCTGCGCGAAGGCTTCCTTGACCAGCGGTTCCAGCCCTTCGCCGCCGGCTTCCATGTGCCGGGCGAGCTGGCTGCGCATCCGCGGTTCCCAGAAATCGTTCAGGTGGTCGGCCACGCGCGCCGCCTGGTCGCTGCCCGGCTGGGTCTTGAAGAAGGTGGCGATCTGGTTGGCCATCATGACCATCTTTTCAGGCGACATCGGAACTCTCCGGCAGGATGCGGTCGGGGTGGCTGTAAAGGTCGAACCCGTCGCCGCGGGCGAAGGCGGCAACGGTCAGCCCGGCCTCGCGCGCAAGGCGCAGCGCGGTTGCGGTGGGGGCGGAAACGGCAATCAGCACCGGGCTTCCGGCCATGACGGTCTTCTGCACCATCTCGACCGAGACCCGGCTGGTCAGCACGACGGCGCCGGTGGACGGGTCGGTGCCGCGGCGCACCAGCGCGCCGATCAGCTTGTCGAGCGCGTTGTGGCGGCCGACATCCTCGCGGGCGCAGGTGATGCCCTTGCCCGGCTCGAGGAAGCCCGCGGCGTGGACGGCGCGGGTCTGGTCATGCAGCGGCTGGTGGCGGCGCAGGTTTTCCGTGGCGCGCCCGGCCTCGGCCGCGGGCAGGCGCCAGTCCGGATCGGGCAGGACGGGCAGGGGGCGCAGCGCCTGCTCGAGGCTGTCGATCCCGCAGAGCCCGCAGCCCACCGGGCCGAGCATCGCCCGGCGCCGCGCCTTGACCTCGGCCGAGCGGTCGGCCGAGAGCCAGAACCGCGCCTCGATCCCGGTCTCGTGCTCGACCAGCTCGAAGCTGGCGATGTCCTGCGGGGAGGCGAGGATGCCCTCGCTGAGGGCGAAGCCCAGGGCGAAATCCTCGATATCGGCGGGGGTCGCCATCATCACCGCCTGGGTCGCCCCGTCGAAGGTGATGGCGACGGGGGTCTCCTCCGGCAGCGACCGGGTGATGTCGACCTGGCCGCCGCCGCGCAGGGCGGAGCCGGGGAGGCTCCGGACCGGTTTCATCGTCATTCCGCCGCCGGCAGGATCCGCCGGGACTTCTCGGCCTGGGCGCTGTACTCCTCCTGCCAGTCGGTCGGCCCGTTCGAGGGCAGGATCTGCACCGCCGTCACCTTGTATTCCGGGCAGTTGGTCGCCCAGTCGGAGAAGTCGGTGGTGATGACGTTGGCCTGCGTGTCGGGGTGGTGGAAGGTCGTGTAGACCACGCCCGGCATCATCCGGTCGCTGATCTTCGCGCGCAGCGTCGTTTCGCCGGAGCGCGAGGCCAGCTTGATCCAGTCGCCATCCTTCACGCCGCGGTTCTCGGCGTCCGAGGCGTGGATCTCGAGGATGTCCTCGGGATGCCAGGCGGTGTTCTCGGTCCGCCGGGTCTGGGCGCCGACATTGTACTGGCTGAGGATCCGCCCCGTCGTCAGCAGGAGCGGGAAGCGCGGGCCGGTGCGTTCCTCGGTCGCCACGTATTCGGTGACGATGAACCGCCCCTTGCCGCGCACGAAGCCGTCGACATGCATCAAGGGCGTGCCATCCGGGTTGGCGTCGTTGCAGGGCCACTGGACCGAGCCCATCTCGTCGATCAGGTCATAGGTGACATTGGCGAAGCTCGGCGTGGTCGCCGCGATTTCCGCCATGATCTCGGAGGGATGGCCGTAGTTCCAGTCGGCGCCCATCGCCTGGGCGAGCTTCTGCGTGACCTCCCAGTCCTCGTAGCCGTTCTTCGGCGCCATCACCTTGCGCACCATGTTGATGCGGCGTTCCGCGTTGGTGAAGGTGCCGTTCTTCTCGAGGAAGGACGAGCCGGGCAGGAAGACATGGGCGTAGTTCGCCGTCTCGTTCAGGAAGAGGTCATGGACGATGACGCATTCCATCGCGGCGAGCCCCGCGGCCACGTGCTTGGTGTCGGGGTCGGATTGCAGGATGTCCTCGCCCTGGCAGTAGAGCCCCTTGAAGGAGCCGTTCACCGCCGCGTCCAGCATGTTGGGGATGCGCAGGCCGGGCTCCGGATCGATGGTCACGCCCCAGGCCTCCTCGAAGATCTTGCGGACCTCTGGGGATTTGACATGGCGGTAGCCGGGCAGCTC
The DNA here is from genome assembly GCF_005870025.1 of Poseidonocella sp. HB161398. GTDB lineage: Bacteria > Pseudomonadota > Alphaproteobacteria > Rhodobacterales > Rhodobacteraceae > Mangrovicoccus. The sequence continues at coordinate 5,065 of NZ_VATA01000010.1, read as the reverse complement.
GTGCGGGAAGCTGCCCATGTCGCAGGAGCCCTGGACGTTGTTCTGGCCGCGCAGCGGGTTCACGCCGACGCCCTTGCGGCCGACATTGCCGGTCAGCATGGCGAGGTTGGCGATGCCCATCACGGTGGTGGAGCCCTGGCTGTGCTCGGTCACGCCGAGACCGTAGTAGATCGCGCCGTTGCCGCCCTGGGCGAAGAGCCGCGCGGCGTCGCGCATCTCGACCGCCGGGACGCCGGTCATCGCCTCGATCGCCTCGGGGCTGTGGCGCGGGTCGGAGATGAATTCCGCGTATTCTTGGAATTCGTCCCAGTCGCAGCGCTCGCGGATGAAGGCCTCGTCATAGAGCTTCTCGGTGACGATGACATGGGCGAGGCCGGAGACCACGGCGACATTGGTGCCCGGGCGCAGCGGCAGGTGATGCGCGGCGCGGATATGGGCGGATTTCACCAGGTCGATGCGGCGCGGGTCGATGACGATCAGCTTGGCGCCCTGGCGCAGCCGCTTCTTCAGCCGCGAGGCGAAGACCGGATGGCCGTCCGTGGGGTTGGCGCCGATCACGATGACCACATCCGTGTGCTCGACCGAGTCGAAATCCTGCGTCCCCGCCGAGGTGCCGAAGGTCTGGCCCAGACCATAGCCGGTCGGCGAATGGCAGACCCGCGCGCAGGTATCGGTGTTGTTGTTCATGAAGACGCCGCGGGCGAGCTTCTGGACCAGGAAGGTCTCCTCGTTGGTGCAGCGGCTGGAGGTGATGACGCCGATGGAGCGGCGGCCGTATTTCTCCTGGATGCCCTTCATGCGGTCTGCGGCAAAGCTCAGCGCCTCGTCCCAGCTGACTTCGCGCCAGGGTTCCTCGACGCTGTCGCGGATCATCGGGTTCAGGATCCGGTCCTTGTGCGAGGCATAGCCATAGGCGAAGCGGCCCTTGACGCAGCTATGGCCGCGATTGGCCTTGCCGTGCTTCCAGGGGACCATGCGCACCAGCTCGTCGCCGTTCAGCTCCGCCTTGAAGGAGCAGCCGACGCCGCAATAGGCGCAGGTGGTCACGACCGAGCGTTCCGGCGTGCCGAGCTCCCAGATGGATTTCTCCTGCAGGGTCGCGGTCGGGCAGGCCTGCACGCAGGCGCCGCAGCTGACGCAGTCGGAGGACAGGAAATTGTCGGAGGCGGCGCCGGCCGAGACCCGGCTGTCGAAGCCGCGCCCCTCGATCGTCAGCGCGAAGGTGCCCTGCACCTCCTCGCAGGCGCGCACGCAGCGCGAGCAGACGATGCATTTCGACGGGTCGTAGGTGAAGTAGGGGTTCGAGGTGTCCTTCTCGATATAGCGGAAGTTCCCCGGGCCGTCGCGGCGGTCGGCATCGGCCTTCGACAGCGCGCCGGTGCCGGTCGGGTCGAAATGGTTCTGGCCGCTTTCGTAGCGGACGTCGCGCAGGCCGACCATGCCGGCCATGTCCTGCAGCTCGCAATCGCCATTCGCCGCGCAGGTCAGGCAGTCGAGCGGGTGGTCGGAGATGTAGAGCTCCATCACCCCCTTGCGGATCTTCTTCACCTTGGAGGACTGGGTGTGGACCTTCATCCCCGGCGCAACCGGCGTGGTGCAGGAGGCCGGGGTGCCGCGGCGGCCCTCGATCTCGACCACGCAGAGACGGCAGGAGCCGAAGGCCTCGACGCTGTCAGTGGCGCAGAGCTTGGGGATCTTCAGCCCGGCCAGCATGGCGGCGCGCATCACCGAGGTGTGCTCGGGCACCGTGACCTCGACCCCGTCGATTTCCAGCGTCACCGGCTTGCCCTCGCGGGCGGGGGTGCCCAGATCGGCATCGGTATCCCACGGAATGATGAAATCCTTCATTCGGCTGCCTCCTTGGCGGTGGTGGCGAAGTCTTCGGGGAACTGCTTCAGCGCGGACATGACGGGGAAGGGGGTGAAGCCGCCGAGCGCGCAGAGCGAGCCGTCCTTCATCGTCTCGCAGAGATCGGTCAGCAGAGGGATGGCCGAGGCGTCGCCGCGGGCGATCCGGTCGATGGTCTCGACGCCGCGCACGGCGCCGATGCGGCAGGGGGTGCATTTCCCGCAGCTTTCCACCGCGCAGAACTCCATGGCGAAGCGCGCCATGCCCAGCATGTCGGTCGTGTCGTCATAGACCACGATCCCGGCATGGCCGATCAGCGCCTCCTTGCGGTCGAATTCCTCGTAGCCGAAGGGGGTGCCGAATTTCTCGGGCGCCAGATAGGCGCCGAGCGGGCCGCCGACCTGCACGGCCTTCACCGGGCGCCCCGAGGCGGTGCCGCCGGCGATCTCGTTGACCAGCGTGCCCAGCTCCATGCCGAAGGCGGTCTCGAAGAGCCCGCCGTATTTCACGTTGCCCGCGATCTGGATCGGCATCGTGCCCTTCGAGCGGCCGAGGCCGAAATCGGCGTAGTACTGCGCGCCCTTCTCGAAGATCACCGGCACGGTGGCCAGCGACAGCACGTTGTTGACCACGGTGGGCTTGCCCATGAAGCCTTCCAGCGCCGGCAGCGGCGGCTTGGCGCGCACCACGCCGCGCTTGCCCTCGAGCGAATTCAGGAGCGAGGTCTCCTCGCCGCAGACATAGGCGCCGGCGCCGACGCGCAGCTCCATGTCGAAGGCCGGGCCCTCGCCCAGCACCTTGGCGCCGAGCACGCCGGCCTCGCGCATGATCTCGATCGCGCGGCGCATGATGGCATTGGCCTGCGGGTATTCGGAGCGGGAGTAGATGTAGCCCTTGGTCGCCCCGGTCGCGAGCCCGGCAATCGCCATGCCCTCGATCAGGGTAAAGGGGTCGCCCTCCATGATCATCCGGTCGGCGAAGGTGCCGCTGTCGCCCTCGTCGGCATTGCAGACGATGTATTTCTGGGAGGCATGGGCGAGCCGGACCGTGTCCCATTTGATGCCGGTCGGGAAGCCCGCCCCGCCGCGGCCGCGCAGGCCGGAGAGCTTGACCTCGTCGACGATCGCCTCGCCGTTCATCCCGAGCGCGCGGCGCAGCCCGGAAAGCCCGCCGAGCGCTTCGTATTCGGCCAGGGACAGCGGATCGACGATGCCGCAGCGGGCGAAGGTCAGCCGCGTCTGCTTCGCCATCCAGGGCAACTCGTCGACCAGGCCGAGCGCCTTGGCGCCGTCGCCGTCGAAGACCTGGCCTGCCTCGGAGGGCAGGAGCGGGCCGAAGCCCTTGCGGCCCTCGGGCGTCTCGAGTTCGACCAGCGGCTCGAGCCAGACCATGCCGCGGCTGCCGTTGCGGACGATCTCGGCATCGACGCCGCGCTTGGCGGCTTCGGCGGCGATGGCCTCGGCCACCTGGTCGGCGCCGAGCGCGCGGGCCGCGCTGTCTAGAGGGACGTAGATCTTCATGCCCCGGCCTCCTTCAGGATGGCGTCCATCTTCGCGCCGTCGACGCGGCCATGCACGGTCTCGCCGACCATGACGGCCGGGGCGCAGGCGCAGAGCCCGAGGCAGTAGACCGGCTCCACCGTGACATTGCCGTTCGCGGTCGTGCCGTGCCAGGCGAGGCCGAGCTTCGCCAGCGTCTCCTCGGCCAGGGCATTGGCGCCCATCGACTGGCAGGCCTCGGCCCGGCAGATCTTGACGACATGGCGGCCCGCGGGGACGTTCCGGAAATCGTGGTAGAAGGACATCACGCCATGCACCTCGGCGCGGGTGATGTTCAGCGCATCGGCAATCGGCTGTATGGCCGTCTCCGGCACATGGCCAAAGCTCTCCTGCAGCAAATGGAAGATCGGCAGCAGCGGCCCTTCCAGGTGAAGCTGCGAATGGATCAGCGTTTCAATCTCGTCTGCCGTCGGCTGCGGGAAATCCCGTGGCATGCGCTCCTCCGGATGGTATTTTTCGGCCGTTTTTCGGGCATCCTGAGGACAAGGGGATTAACAAATCAATATCGGCTTTCCGTTGCTTGATTGGCAAAAGCTATCAGCGGGCGGCGGTCTGAACTGGGCTGCGCTGGACCTCCCCGGCTAGATCCCTCAGCGCGCGGGATTTTCGCGGCGGATGGCGGTTCGTGCCGCGCTGCGGCTAGACGCCGGACCGCGGAAAGCTTCCTCGCGACATAGTTTACAATGCGTTACCCGCCGCGAGGCCCGGCCGCCCCGGGACCCGTCTGCAGGAGCGCTTGCCTGCCGGGGCCGCGGTGCGAAGGCGGCCGGAGGAATGCTGCAGATGCGCCACCGCCGCCGCTATCCGCTCAACGAATTAACGGATGTGAATGCGGTTATTCCATTGGCCCTCATAACCGGGATGCACCAAGAAGAGACTGATCGCCGCGACACTGCCGGGGCTTTCCGGAATGGTCCAGCCGGGCCAGGCCGCAACGCTCGACATCCGCGTCGGGCAGGACACCACCGTCAGCGAAACCGAACCGGATACGGTCTTCGACTACGGTTCCCATCTCTAGGCCGACGACAATGCCGGGACCCGCAACTGCCAGTCGCACTTCGGGTTCGACATACCGCTGACGTCCCTCGCCGGCGAAGGCGAAAGGATCGAGATCGGCAGCGGTCTCGTCCACGCCTGCCACAATTTCATAGCGGCCGGAAATTACCAGCGCACCATGGTCTCGGCGGCGCTGGGCACGGTGGATCACTGGGCGGCGTCATCTGCGATCTGGACCTCGGTAGGCGACCGGGCCTCCGGCCCCTTCGCGCAGACGGGCCCTGTTGCACAAATCGGGCGATAGGCAAGCTCCCCCTCTCCCCCGGACAGGCTTGTCCCGCGATCCCTGTGACGGGCATGCTGAGTGCGGCGTCGCCGGCAAGCACGGCAATGCGGACCTGAAGTTCCGCAATCTGGCGGTCGAAGTCCCGCGCCATGAGGCGCTGCCCCGGCAGTTTCAAGCAGTGCATCCTGGTTTCGAGGCGGCTCCAGCGATGGTATCCGCTCCATCGTCGCCAAAGTGCTCGACCAAGGTGTTTCGAGGCTCGCAGGACCTCGCTTCCTGCAACCGCACCGGCGGTGACAGTCTTCCATGGCCTGGCATTCCTGCGCGGTGGGATGACGGCATGGACGCCACGATGGGCGATTGCATCATGGCATTT
>NZ_VATA01000001.1 GCF_005870025.1 Poseidonocella sp. HB161398 | reverse complement strand
CAGCCAGAAATGGCTCATCGCGCGCTCGACCGAGGCGCCGCGCCAGCGGATCACGTCCGGAAGCCCGTCCCAGGAGCCGAAGAAGACATAGGCGAGGAACACCGCCGCCACCGCCATCAGCGGCAGCCCGAGCTAGCGCCGCTCTGCTTCGAGAAGCGGCACCACGCCGAGGCAGGCAAGGCCGATATCAGTGTAAACAGGCGTCCAAACATGGCTCTGACTCGATTTTGATGCAGGGCTTTGTCTATGGCATCGCGGTCATCCTCGCCTTCAGCGTTGCGACACCCGCCCGGCCGTACATTTGCGGCTTCAGCATTTTCAGGCGGTTGATCTGTCCCTCGGTCTGGCCATTGGACCATGGCTCCGTCAGGGCTGCGGCCACCGCGTCGCAATCTTTCCGGAGGCCACGGGCAAAGGCGCCCAGCATGCTGTCCTCGGCCTCTTCGAGCCAGGGAGCCAGCGCAGCTTCCTTGCCATTGCGGAATGAGCGCGGGTGCGCCATCGGTCCGAGCGCCCGCGCGAATGCGGCGAACCTGTCCGCCAGCGTCCTGGCGGTTGCCAAGGCCGGCAGCGCCGCCTCGATGCGGGCAACCATGAGCGCGTCTTCCCGGTTCAGATGGTCCCAGCCCAGTGTCAGCAGCCGCGCGATCTTGCGGGCGGGCGGCGCTTTTCCCGTCCCCGCGGAGAGCGCCCGCCCTGCGCGGCGCTGACGAGTGGCCCACTCTCCGAGTTCAAGACGGTCTGCGAAGCAGGTCGATCGATCCGCGGGATCGATCGAAGACGCAGAACACGGAGCCCGTGAGCCATAGGAACCGGATGAGGGGCTGCAGGTCTGCACTGGCATGGGCGTTCAGCTGCTCGAACTCCTCGACCGTCAATGTCGTGCTCCGGACGTTGACTGCCAGGTGCCGAGGATACTTGCCGACGGTGGTCCAGCCCCTCTTGCCCTCCTAGCCGACCGCCTTGGCTGCGCAGGTCAGGCAAGCCTTGAATTCGGTCAACTGCTTGTTCCAGGAGCAGCGCACCGCACGCTGTCCTCACTCGTCCGGGCGAGGGCGTTCGGCGACGTAGCTGTCCCGCCAATCCAGGACCCGCTCGGCTGTGACCTCCGACAGCCGGAGCCCCTCGAATATGGGACCCAGCGCCTTGAAGCCCGCTGCCAGGGAGCTGTCTATCCTGGCGCTGCGGCTCCGGCTCCTGCGATGTCCCTCGTGAAGCGTCGACGCTTCGCCGAAGGTCGGGTCCGTGCCCTGTCCGGGAACGGCTTCCATCGCCTTCTCGACCACCTCAGCCCAGGAGAGCTCACCTGGCAGCGTCTCGAAGGTGTAGCTGCCATATCTGTCCTGGTCCTGCGGATCATCCACTTCGGAGCCGAGGTCTCGGACGTCCGGCGCCAGCCGATAGCGAGCTTGCCACGCACCAGAATGTGGATGTACGGGCTGCTTCGCGGTATGAGCTTCAGGCGCTTGGGCAGCGAGGACAGGTCAGTCAAGGGCGTTCAGGTCCAGTTGAGAACTGGGTTTGCATTCCCGTGTTGCCAACTGAAGCGCCCTAGATTAACCCCCTTAATCCATTGGCGTTTTCAACTCTCGACTGGAGAGGTCTGGGACTTCCAGGAGCGTGGAATTGGTCCCCCGGACTGTCTCCTCCACCTCATTCGGAAAAGATCCCGGGATGGCCATGCTTGCCACTTTTCTCCGAGCACCCGGTGACCTCCGGATCGAACCAGACCGGCAGCGGGAGGCGCCGGTTCAGCGACGCGCTCGCAATTGCGCTCGGACCAATGGCGCGACAATGGCTCGCTAGCCGGACCAGTTCGCCGCAGGGTAGCGCGTGGCGTCGGGCCTTGGAATGCCGACGATCTAACCCTCAGGATTCCGGTACTGAATCCCTCTCCCCGATATGTGCGGCAAGCCCCTTGGAAGTCTTCTTCCGCAGCCTGCCGGAACTCATCGGCTTTCGTCTTGCCGCTTCCCGCGCCGGGTGTGGTGCCGGAGCACGTCAAAGGTCTCACGCGGACCTGGACGCCTTCGCACCGACATTGCCGGTCAAGATGCGGATGCTGGACACTGCGCTCCATTTCCTGCCGCCCCTGTTCCAGCGGTGCGGAAACAAGCCTGACGCGGCCGAGCGGCCTGGCAAATGACCGTCGGCACGCCCGGGAATGCCCGGATCCCTCCGCCCTCGCCGGAGCTGCGGCCCCGCTTGCTACCAGGCGAGCCGCTCCGCCGCGAAATCCGCCTCGGCGCCGGGAAGTCCGGACTGCACCCCGCCGCGGATCAACAGCGTCGCCAGACCGGCGGCGCGGGCCCCGGCGATGTCGTGCAGCGGGCTGTCGCCGATCATCAGCGTCCGCGCCGGATCGGGATGGCCGAGCGCTGCGAGCGCGGCCTCGTACATGGCGGGCGCCGGCTTGCCGAGGAATTCCACCGGACCGCCCGCCGCCGCATAGTCCTCGGCCACCGCGCCGGGCCCGAAGACCGCCGCCCCGCCATCGACCGTGATCAGGTCGGGATTGACCAGCAGCGCCGGCGTCCCGCGCCGCGCATGCGGGGCGAGCATCGCGGCATAGGCGGCCCGGTCGCGGCGCTGCGGCTCCACCGCGGCGATGATCACCGCCGCGGCCTCGTCAGCGGGACCCGCCGGGCACAGGCCGAGCCCGTCGATGAGCCCGGTCTCGCCCTCACGGGCGACCAGCAGGACCGGGCTGCCGGGCGGCAGCGCCGCGAGCCGGGCGCGCGCAAGCTCGCCCGAGCTGATCACCGCGCGGAAGAGCGATCCGGGAAAGCCCAGCCGCGCCAGCCGCTCGGCATTCGCCGCGGCGCGCTTGCCGGAATTCGTCAGGGCGACGACCGGGACGCCCGATCCGGCCAGCGCCTCCAGCGCCTCCCGGGTCCCGGGGAAGGCCGCGCAGCCGTCATGGAGCACGCCGTACTGGTCGGCCACGACCGCATCGAAGCGCGACGCGACCTCGGACAGGCCCGCGATCTGCCGGGTCATCGGACCGCGGCCGGCAGGGCCGCAAGGGCGATCCGCGCGGTGCCGACCGCCGCATCCTCGGACAGGGGCGGTGCGTCCGCGACGCCGAGCGCCGCCTCGCGCAGCGCCCGCCAGACCGGGTTTCCCGCGCCGCCGCCCACGGTCCTGAGCCGCGCGAGCCGCGGCGCGCCGAGCGCCGCGAGACGGGCATAGCCCTCGGCCTCGATCCGGGCCATGGCCTCGAGCATGCCCTGCAGGAAGAGCGCGTCGGCCGCCGGGCGCGGCTCCAGCCGCGGCGGCAGGGCGGGGTCGGAAACGGGGAAGCGCTCGCCCGGCCGCGGCAGCGGATAGTAGTCGAGCCCACTCGGACTTGCCGGGTCGATCTGCGCGCTCAGCCGCTCCAGCTCCGCGCGCGAGAAATGCGCGGCAAGCACCCCGCCCCCGGTATTCGAGGCACCGCCGGCCAGCCAAGTCTCGCCGATCCGGTGGCTGTAGATACCGTGCTCGGGGGCGAAGACCGGCCGGTCCGACAGGAGCTTCACGGTCAGCGTGGTGCCGAGGCTGGTGACGCCGTCTCCGGGGCGGTCCGCGCCGGTCGCGAGGAAGGCCGCGCAGCCATCGGTCATCCCCGCGACGACCGGCACCCCGCGCGGCAGGCCGAAAGCGCCCGAGCTGCGGCCGGTGACGGCGCCGACCGGCCGGACCTCGGGCAGGAGGCCAGGCCGCAGCGAGGTGCGCGCCAGCCAGTCCGGCCAGCGCCGCAGCACGGGGTCGTAGCCGGTCTTCAGCGCGTTGCTCTCGTCGCTGGCGACCGGGGCATCGGCCAGCAGCCCGGCGATCCAGTCGGCCTGGTGCAGCAGCCGCGCGACCCCGGGCCGGTCCTGCAGGACGATGGCCCGCGCCAGCGCCGAGGCGGCGCCATGAGCGGCGCTTTCCCGCGGGGCGACGGCGGCAATGGCGGCCGGGATGGCCGGGTCCCCGACCGCGTCGTGATACATCAGCGCCGTGCCGACCGGCCGGTCGCGGGCATCGAGCGCCAGCACCGTGCCCGAGGTCCCGTCCACCGCAACCGCGCCCACCCGGGCCGGATCCTGATCGGCGAAGAGCAGCGCCAGCGCCGCCGCGAGCGTGTCGCGCCAGACGCCCGGCGTGCGCAGCGCCTCGTCCCCGCCCGGCATCCGCGCCGAGGCGAAGCCCGCCACCGCGCCGCCGGGCGCCAGGAGCGCCGCGCGCACGCCCGAGGTGCCGATATCGATGCCGAGGGCCAGCGCGCTCATGGGGCGGCCGCCATCTGCCGGGCGGTGCGTTCGGCCTCGAGCGCCTGGCGGTACTTCTCGGCATCCCAGCCGAGCAGCGCCCGGCACTCCGCCCCAGTCAGTCGCGAGGGCTCCGTTCCCGCGGGCAGGCGGAAGACGATCTCGCCCAGCGACTGCGCGAGGGCGATGGCCGCCGGGGAGGCGTCGGCGGCCATCGCGGCCCCGCGCCCGGGCACCAGCACGAGGCCGGAAACCGGGCCGGGATCGGCGGGAAGCGTGTCAGCCACAAGCGGCTCGGGGCCGAGGAAGATCACCTGGTCCGGGCAGAGCGCCAGCCCGGCCGCCATCGCCAGCCGCGCCGGATCGAATGCCAGCGCATTGGTCGCGCCCGGAGGCAGGGCCCGCCAGCCCGGCGCATCTAGCGCGGCGGCGGCCTGCGGAGCGGGGCCGGTATCGAAGCGCTGCCGCGCCTCCGCCAGCACCGCCCCGGCCTCCGCCACCGTCTCTGCGGCGGCGATGATCCCGTGATTGGCCAGGACCGCGCCGCGCGCGCCGGGCTGCCAGGCCGCCAGCACCGCCCGCGCCAGATCCGCCCCCGGCTTGACATAGGGCACATGCACCAGCCGCAGCGCGTCGAGCTCCGCCGCCGGGACCGGCCGCAGGGAGCGCGCGAGGGTGGCGACGCAATGGGTGTGGAGCACGACCGGCGCGTCGAGCGCGGCGTGGAAGCTCGCCTCGATCGAGGGCCGCAGCCCCTCGCCCAGCTGGAAGGCCTGCGGCGTCTCGGCTGACGGATCGCCGGCCAGGAGCGCGGCCTTCAGCCCGGCGGCATCGACCGGCGAGAAGACATCGGCGGTGGCCGCATCGGCCAGCCAGGTGCCCGAGGCCTTGACCAGCATGGTCCCGCCGGCCTTCAGCGACACGTTCCCGCCCGGCCCCTGCACCTGCAGCGGATCGGCGCCCAGCCGTGCGGCGCAGGCCGCGAGCGCGGCGAATTCGGCGGTGTCCCTCAGATCGCTCATGCCGCGCGGTCCCCCATCAGCCAGTCGCCCACCGCGGCCTGCTCGGCCGCCGTCATGCTCAGGTAGTGCTTGGTGCGCCGGACCAGCATGTCCTCGGCGGTCACCGCCCATTCCGTCGCCCGCAGCCACTCTGCCTCGCGCGCGTAGAAGAGCCCGCCGAAATGGCGGCCGAGATCGGCCATGGCCCCGGCCCCGTCCAGCATCTGTTCGGCCCGCGTCCCGTAGCAGCGCGCATAGTGCCGCGCGAGCGGCTCGGGCAGCCAGGCATGGCGGGCGCGGAACCCCTCGAACCAGGCGGCGAAATCCGCGTCCGGCAGGTCCCCGCCCGGCAGCGGCGCCGTCTCCGTCCAGGGGCCCGTCATGGCGGGGAAGACCGGGCGCAGCTTCTCCAGCGCCGCCTCCGAGAGCTTGCGGTAGGTGGTCAGCTTGCCGCCGAAGGCCGAGAGCAGCGGCGGCGCCTCCGGCCCGCCATCGAGCTCGAACGTGTAGTCCCGCGTCACCGCCGAGGCGCCCTTGGCGCTGTCGTCGTCGAAAAGCGGCCGCACGCCGGAATAGGCCGAGAGCACGTCCGACGGCGTCAGCGCGATGCGGAAATGGCTGTTGAGGATGCCGAGCAGGTAGTCGGTCTCGGCCGCGTCGATCTCCACGTCCTCGGGCCGGTCGTCATAGGGGATGTCGGTCGTGCCCACCAGCGCGAGGTCGTCGAAATAGGGGTTCACGAAGATCAGCCGCCGGTCGGGCGCCTGCAGCACGAAGCCGTGCCCGCCCGTCCACCAGCGCGGCAGGATCAGGTGCGAGCCCTTCACCAGGCGGATGCGCTTCGCGCTGGAGACGCCCTCGACCCGGCCCAGCACCTGCTCCACCCAGGGGCCGGCGGCGTTGAAGAGGGCGCGCGCCCGGACCTCCCGCGTGCCCTGGGGACCGCGCAGGGCCACATGCCATAGCCCGCCCTCGCGCCGCGCCGAGACGGCCTCGGTGCGGGTGGCGATCTCGGCCCCGCGCGCCGCCGCGTCGATGGCGTTCAGCACGACCAGCCGCGCGTCGTCGACCCAGACATCGTAATAGGCGAAGGCATGCGGGAAGGCCTCGCGCACCGTCTCGCCCTCGGGGATGCGGTCGAGCCGCGCCGCGCGGGTGCCGGGGATGCGCTTCCTGCCGCCGAGATGGTCGTAGAGGAACAGCCCCAGCCGGATCAGCCAGCGCGGCCGCTGCGCGGGCGAATGCACCAGGAAGAGCCGCAGCGGCCAGGTCATGTGCGGCGCCGCCGAGAGCAGCACCTCGCGCTCGATCAGCGCCTCGCGGACCAGGCGGAACTCGTAGTATTCGAGATAGCGCAGCCCGCCATGGATGTACTTGCCGGAGCGCGAGGACGTCCCCTGGCCGAGATCGTCCTTCTCGGCCAGGAGCACGCGGAGGCCGCGCCCGGCGGCATCGCGTGCGGTTCCGGCGCCGTTGATGCCGCCGCCAATGACGACCAGATCGTAGGGCGCGTCCATGGTCTCAGGCCTCTTCCGCGATCAGCTGCCGGTGCTCGTCCTGCACCCCGTAGGAGCCGAAAGAGGCGGTCGTCTTCGCGATGTCCTCCTCCGACAGCAGCACCGGCCCGCCGATCAGCAGGGTGTTGTAGTACTGCTTCGCGATGGTCTCCAGCTCGACCGCCAGCCACATCGCCTTTTCCAGCGTGGCGCCGACCGCGATCGAGCCGTGATTGGCCAGCAGGCAGGCGGTCCGCCCCTCGAGCGCCTCGAGCGCATGCGCCGACAGCTCGGCGGTGCCGAAGGTCGCATAGGGGGCGCAGCGGACCTCCATGCCCCCGAAGGCCGCCATCATGTAATGCACCGCCGGGATCGGCTTGCGCGCGATCGCCAAGGTCGTGCAGTAGGTCGGATGGGCATGGACCACCGCACCGGCATCGGGCCGCCCCCTGAGGATGTCGAAATGGAAGCGCCATTCGGTCGAGGGCTTCAGCGGCCCCTCCCAGGCACCGTATTCGCCGTCGAAGGGCATCGAGGCGATCATCTCGGGCGTCATCGCCGCATAGGGCGTGGCCGAGGGGGTGATCAGCATCCGGTCGCCGAAGCGCGCCGAGATGTTGCCCGACGTGCCCTGGTTCAGGCCGCTGGCATTCATGAAGCGGCAGTTTTCGATGATGGCCTTGCGCAGGTCCAGTTCGGCTTTCTTCATCTCTCTTCCTCGGTCAGCAGGGGTTGAGCGGCGGTTCGCCCGCCAGCCAGCGGCGCACTTCCTCTGCCGCGCCGGCAGCGGCGATGCGCACGGTCTTCAGCGATGCCCCGGCGATATGCGGGGTCAGCGTGACATTGGGCAGCTGCAGAAGCGGCAGATCGGGGGGCACGGGCTCGACCGCGAAGGTCTCCAGCATCGCGCCGCGCAGGTGCCCGTCGGCCAGCGCGTCATGCAGCGCGCCGTAATCCATCAGCGGGCCGCGGGCGGTGTTGACGAGGATCGCGCCGGGCTTCATCGCGCGGATCGTCCGCTCGTTCATCATGTGCCGGGTCTCCTCGGTCACCCGCGGATGCAGCGTCACCACGTCCGAGCGTTCCAGCAGCGTCTCCAGCGGCACCATCCGCACGCCGTCGGCCATGTCGGCCGGGTCGAGCTGCTTGTAGGGATCCGAGACCAGCACCTCGGTGCCGAAGGCCCGCAGCAGCCGCACCACCCGCGTCCCGATCGCGCCGTAGCCGATCACGCCGACGGTCATGTCCGACAGCTCGTCGCCGGTGATGTCGGCGCGGTAGAGATCGCCGCGGTACTCGCCCCGGCGCAGCGCGTCATGGCCGCGGGTGATGTTGCGGGTCTCCGCCAGGATCGCGCCGATGGCAAACTCGGCCACCGCCGAGGAGTTGCGCCCCGGCGTGTTGACCACCGTCACCCCGTGATCGGCCGCCGCCTGCATGTCGATATTGACCGGGCCGCCGCGCGACACCGCCACCAGCTTCAGCGCGGGCAGCGCCTCGAACATCCCCCGCGAGAGCGGCGCGAGATGCGTCACCAGCACCGGCGCGTCGCCGACATGGCCGATCACCTCCTCGGCGCTGCCCATGTACTCCTTCAGCCCGTCCATGCCTGGGCTGGCATAGCCGTGCTCCATCGGCGCGTCGGGCCAGGGCTGCTGCAGGCGGCGGCAGGCGATGGTGCCGCCGCAGGCCTCCTGCAGCGCTTCCTCGAACATCTCGGGCAGCATGAAGCGGTCGCCGATGATCGCCACGTCAGTCGTCATGCCATGATCTCCTGCGGCACGGTTTCGGGAAGGGGGGCCGCGGCGAGGCCGGCGCGCATCTGCGCCTGCCGCTCCCAGGCGGGGGCCATGGCGGCGCGGGTCTCGCGGTAGCCCTCGAAGAGCTTGTCATAGGTCCGCGCCAGCCCGGCATCGGGCGCCGTCGCGGGCTCGAGCAGCGGGCGCACCCAGCGGTCATTGGCCTCGCCGGCATCGGCGAAGACCCCCTGGGCGATGCCCGCGATCATCACCGCCCCGGCCGCGCCCGCCTCTGCCCGGGCGACGGTGCGCACCGGCCGCTCCAGCGCCGAGGCGAGGATCAGCCGCAGCGCGCCCGAGCGCGCGGCCCCGCCGGTCAGGCGGATCTCGCCGGGCAGCGGGCCCATCGCGGCGTAGCAGTCGCGCGCCGCCAGGGCGAGCCCGTCATAGACCGCGCGCACCAGGTCGAACCAGCCGGTGGACTGGTCGAGCCCAGTGAAGCTGGCCCGCGCGGCGGGCTCGGTGAAGGGGCCGCGCTCGCCCGCGGCGGAGATGTAGGGATGGAAGAGCGCCGCCCCCGGCCGCGCCGCCATCACATGGCCGTCGAGGCTGCGCAGCAGGTCGGCGGGGCTGCGCGCCACGCCCTCCGCGGCGAGAATCTGGCAGCCGAGCCCGAGCAGCCAGTCGATGTTCAGCGTCGCGGCCATGTTGGTCTGCAGCTGCGCATAGGCCGGGCCCGGGAAGGGCATCGTGTAGCCGGTGCGGTCGGCATTCAGCGCGACCTCCGACTGGTCGGCGGCAAAGCGCATGTGCACGCCGGTCGAGCCGAGGATGGTGAAGCCCGGACGCGCCGCGGCATCATGCAGCCCCGCGCCCATCGCCGAGGTCATGATGTCGACATAGCCGAGCGAGACCGGCAGCCCCGCGGGCAGCCCGGTCGCCGCCGCCGCCGCGGGCGAGAGCGCATGGGCCTCCTTCGATCCGTCGAGGATCGGCGGCAGCAGGCGGCGCAGCGGCGACAGCCCCAGCGCCTCGATCACCTCCTCGGAATAGTCCCGGCTGCGGTAGTCGCCGAAGGTGAAGACGCCCTCGGTCGGATCGGTGGCGAGCACGCCGGTCAGCCGGTAGTAGAGCCAGTCCTTGCAGTGCAGCGCCGTCGCCGCGCGCTCCAGCAGCTGCGGCGCATGGCGCGTCATCCACAGCAGATGCGTGCGCATCTGGCAGACATTCACGCCCGAGCCGCAGATGCGGTAGACCGCGCCGATCCCGGGCAGCTGCGCCAGGTCGCGCGCCTCCGCCGCCGCCCGCGCGTCGAGCCAGAGCCAGCCGTCATGCACCGGCCGCCCGGCGGCATCGACCAGCCAGGTGCCGTCGCCCTGCCCGGTCACGCCGAGCGCCAGCACGCGGTCGGGCCCGACCTGGGCGGCGACCTCGCGCAGCACCGCGGCGGTGTCCTCCCAGGTGCGCAGCATGTCCTGCTCCACCCCGCCATCGGGCAGCGTGGCATAGCTGTTGCGGCGGCTGGCGACGGCCAGCTCGCGCCCGTCGAGCCCGAAGGCCACGGCCTTGATGACCGAGGTTCCCGCGTCGACGCCGATCAGGATGTCCGCGCTCATGCCAGCTGCCCGCCATGGCTGATCGCGCGGCCGGTGGCGCGGTCGAAGATGTGCAGGTCGGCCGGGGCGATGGCGATCGGGATGCGGTCGCCCTGGCGCAGGTCCGCGCGGTCATGGCGGACCGAGACGATGGTGCCGCCGGCGAAGCCCGCCGAGATATGGGTCTGGTCGCCCAGCCACTGGTTCGCCGCGACCTGCGCCGTCAGCCCGCCCTCGGCGATGCGCACCGCATGGGGCCGCACGCCCAGCGTGATCCCCCGCCCCGCCGCGAGCCTTTCGCGGAGCGCGCCGGGAAAGGCGCCGGCGTCGTAGTCGAGCGACGCGCCCTCGCCCAGCCGGAAGGCCAGCCGCCCGCCGCTGTCCTGCGGCTCGGCATCGAAGACATTCATCGGCGGCTCGCCGATGAAGGTGCCGGTGAAGAGGTTCGCGGGCCGCTCCTTCAGCGCGGCGGGCGTGTCGAACTGCTGCAGCTCGCCATTCTCCATCACCGCGATCCGGTCGGCCAGCGCATTCGCCTCGGTCTGGTCATGGGTGACGAGGATGGCGGTCAGCCCGCGCTCGCGGATGAAATGCTTGATCCGGCCGCGCAGGAGCGCGCGCAGCTGCGGCTCGAGCTGGCCCATCGGCTCGTCGAGCAGGTGCAGCGCCGCCCGGCGGATCAGCGCGCGGGCCAGCGAGGCGCGCTGCTGCTGGCCGCCCGAGACCGAGGAGGGATAGCGGTCGAGGATGGCGGTGATCTCGACCAGATGCGCGACCTCCTCCACCCGCGCCGCGACCTCGGAGGCCGCCAGCTTCTCGCCCTTCAGCGCGAAGGCGATGTTCTCGCGCAGGGTCAGCGGTGGGTAGAGCGAATAGCCCTCGAAGGCCATGGCGACGCCGCGGCGGCCAGGCGGCAGGCGGTGGACCTCCTGCCCGCCCAGCGAGATGCGCCCCGAGCTGACCTCCTCGAAGCCCGCGATCATCCGCAGCGTCGAGGTCTTGCCGCAGCCCGAGGAGCCCAGCAGCGCGACGATCTCGCCCTGGCCGATGGCGAGGTCCAGCGCCTTCACGGCATGGACCTTGCCGCCGTAGATCTTGTTGACCGACGCGATCTCAAGGTAGCTCATGCCGCGGCCTCCCTTGCATGCAGGACCGGAACGATGCGCTGGCCGGTCAGGCGGTCGAAGAGGATGGCGTTCTCCGCCGCCGCCGAGATCCGCGCGCTGCCCTCGGACGGCGCGGGCGTGCCCGCCGGGCGCGACACGAAGAGCTCGCGGCCGCGCTTGGTCTGGGTCAGCGTGACGGTCTTCTCGTTGAAGGGCGTCTCCGCCTCGATCTCCACCGGGATGCCGTGCTCGGCGAAATGCAGAGCCTCGGGACGCAGCCCGATCACCGCCGCCCGGCCCACCGCCGCCTCGTAGCCCGGCGCCAGGTAGAGCTTCTGGTCCGAAAGCCGGACATGGACGCCGCGCTCGTCCCGCTCGGGGATGACGTCGAGGAGGTTGATGACCGGCTCGCCGAAGAGCCGCGCGATGCCGATGCTGGCGGGGCGCAGGTAGATGTCCTCGGGCGTGCCGATCTGGGCGATGCGGCCCTCGTCGAGCACCGCGATCGACTGGCCGATCGCCATCGCCTCCTTGTAGTCCTGGGTGACGTAGATCACCGTCGCGCCGCGGTCGGCCAGGAGCCGCGGCAGCTCCAGCCGCATCTCGAAGCGCAGCTTGGCGTCGACATTGCGCAGCGGATCGTCAAGGAGCAGCACGTCGGGCTCGGCCACCAGCGCGCGGGCCAGCGCGGTGCGCTGCTTCTGGCCGTTCGACAGCGCCTTGGGGTGGTGGCCGAGCACGTGGTCGATCTTCAGGAGCCGCGCGACCCGCCCCACCCCGTCGAGGATCTGCGCCCGGCTGGAACGGCGCGCCTCCAGCGGGCTGGCGATATTGGCCTCGGCCGACATGTGCGGGAAGAGCGCGAAGTTCTGGAAGGCCATGCCGATGCCGCGCGCCTCGGGCGGCAGCCCGGTGACGTCCTCGCCGCCCAGAAGGATGCGGCCCGCGTCGGGCTCCACCGCCCCGGCGATGCAGCGCAGCAGCACGGTCTTGCCGGCCCCCGAGGCGCCGAAGAGCGCGAGCGTCCCGCCCTCGGGCACCTCGAGCGACACGCCGTCGAGCACGGCCTGGCCCTTGTAGGTCTTGGTCAGGTTTTCGATGCGGATGGCTTTCATGGGCTTATCCTTTCACCGCGCCGAGGGAGAGCCCTTCGACCAGGTAGCGTTGCGCGTAGAGGGCGAGGGCCAGCACCGGCAGGATCGACAGCACCACCGCCGCCGCGATCTGGCCGTACTGGATGCCGCTGGCGGTGACGAAGGCCAGCGCGCCCACCGTGACCGGCTGCTTGTCCGCCGAGGCCAGCACCAGCGCGAAGACGAAGTTGTTCCAGGCGAAGATGAAGGCCAGCAGAGCCGCCGCCGCGATGCCGGGCCCGGCCAGCGGCAGCGAGATCCGGCAGAAGGTCGAGAACCAGCTATGCCCGGCGATGCGGTAGGCATGCTCGATATCGGGGCTGATATCCTCGAAATAGCCGCGCACGATCCACAGGATCAGCGGCAGGCAGATCAGCTGGTAGACCCAGATCAGCCCCAGATAGGTGTCGGCAAGGCCGATCTGCTGGAAATAGAGCGTCAGCGGCAGCAGCACGAGGAGCGGCGGCGCGAAGCGGAAGCTCAGCAGCGTGAAGGCGATGTCCTCGGAGCCGCGGAACTTGTGGCGGGCGAAGGCATAGGCGGCAGGCACCCCGAGCACCAGCGACAGCGCCACCGAGCCTGCCGAGAGGATCACCGAATTCATCAGGTTCCGCATGAACTCGATCCCCATCGAGGCGACATTGCTGTCGAGATGGCCCGAGATGATCGCGGCATAGTTCGACACGGTCGGCCGGAACACCACCGAGGGCGGGGAGCGCAGGATGGTCTCGTTGGTCTGGAAGCTCATCAGAACGATCCACAGGATCGGGAAGATGAAGAAGCACACGACCAGCACCAGCGCCAGGCCGCGCAGCAGGCGTTCGAGGGGCGATTGATGGGTCATGGCTCAGGCCTCCCCGCGGGCGCGCTCGCGGAGCCGCAGCCAGTTCTTGATGAAGACATTCGACAGGAAGAAGGTGATCGCCCAGAGGATGATCAGCAGCGCCGCCGAGCGCCCGACATTGGTCGACTGGAAGAAGGTCAGGTAGGCCTCGACCTGGAAGACCATCAGCGTGTCGCCCGGACCGCCCTGGGTCATGGCGTAGATGATGTCGAACTGCTGGATGCTGTCGAGCAGCCGGAACAGCGCCGCCGTCAGCAGGTAGGGCGTCAGCATCGGCAGGGTGATCCGCCAGAACTGCTGCAGCCGCGGCACGTTGTCGAGCGCGGCCGCCTCGAAGGGCTGGGTCGGCAGCGAGCGCAGCCCGGCCAGCAGCAGGATCATGATGAAGGGCGTGTAGACCCAGACATCGACCAGCACGACGGTCAGGAGCGCGGTCGAGGGATCGGCGCCCCAGCGCATGTCGCCGAAGCCGATCGCCTGGGCGAAGTAGCTCAGGATGCCGAAATTCGGGTTGGTCATCAGCTTGAACATCAGCGCCGCCAGCGCCGGGGCGGTCATCAGCGGCATCAGGAGCATGATCGAGACGAAGTTGTTGACCCGCGTCCGCTTCTGCAGCAGGAGCGCGATCCCCAGCCCCAGCGCCAGCTCGATCCCGACGGTCAGCGCGGCATAGAGCAGGCTGACCTCCAGCGTGTTCCAGAAGGACGGGTCGGTCAGGAAGTCGAGATAGTTCTCGCCCCAGTTCATCGCGCGGTTCCAGGGCTGCGACAGCCGGTAGCGCTGCAGCGAGTAGAACACCGCCGTGAAGAACGGGACCAGGATGCCGATGCAGACCAGCAGGGCCGGCATGCTCAGCAGGTACGGGAAAAGCGCGGGCGGTACCCGGAAGCGCCGCGAGGGCGTCCGGGCAGCGGTCATGTCAGCCATCTGCACACCTCTTGGGGGTCGGCGGGCCGCTCCGGGCCCGCCTTTTCTCGGACGATCGGCGGTGCCGGGCGCGTCAGCCCAGCCCGGCGTCCTTCAGCTGCCGGTCGATGCTCGCCGCCAGCTGGTCGAGCCCCTCGTCGACCGGGACTTCCTTCGCCACCATCTTCTGCAGGCTGGCGGCCCATTCGGTCATCAGGTCGAAGAACAGCGGCTGCGGCGTGAACTTGATCGACGCGCCCGGGGCCGAGACGTCATGCATGTCGACATAGCCCGGATAGCTGCCCGACAGCCGGTCGCGGAACCCCGCATCGGCCCAGACCGACTTGCGCACCGGATTGACGAAATCCATCTGCGTCGCGCCGAAGAGCGCATGCTCGGGACCGCTTGCCCATTGCAGGAAGTACCAGGCGGCATCCGGCTGCTTCGAGAATTTCGACATGGCCAGCGACCAGATCCAGATATTCGGCGTCGGCTTGCCGTCGCCCGAGGCGGCGAAGGGCGCATAGGCCAGCTGCCCCTCCATGGCGTTGCCCGCGCCGTTCATGAAATAGCCCAGGATGTCGGCGTCGTAGATCATCGCCGACTTGCCCGCGCCCAGATCGGTGCCGACCTGGTACCAGGTATGGGTCGACCAGTCCCTCGCGCCGCTGTCCTGGATCATCTTCACCCATTTGGCGTGGAAGTCCTTCGAGCCCGCGGTGTTCATCGCCGCCGAGAGCTTGCCGTCGTCATTCACGTTCAGGTCGGACTGGCCGAGATTGGCATAGGCCGACAGGAAGCCCGGATGGATCGTCGCCCAGCTGCGCGAGCCGCGCACGCCGATGCCGTAGACCCCCTCGTTGGCGGCCTGCGCCGCCGCGGCGGCCTCCATCAGCCCGTCGAGATCGGTCGGCACGCCGACGCCGGCCTTCTCCAGCATCGCGGCATTGTAGGTCAGGTTGTTCTGCTCGTAGCCCCAGGGGATGCACCACTGCTTGGCATCCTCCGATCCCAGCGCGCCGCCGGGCTGGCCGTTCCAGGCGCAGGACTTGCGCACGCCCTCCAGCATGTCGTCCCAGTTGTAGTGCGGATTGGTCTTCGCCGCGTCCTGGATCCATTCGGAGTGGTCGACCACCCAGCCCGCGGGCCCGTAGGTCCAGGTCATGTAGGCGCCGGTCATGAAGGCGTCGTACTCGCTGGAGCGCGAGGACAGCGCGGCCGTGACCTTGTCGAAATAGACGTCCTCGGGGAAGATGTCGTACTCGACATTCATCCCGGTCAGCGCCTTGAAGTTCTCCAGATTGGCGATCATCGCATCCGTGTAGGGATGCTTGTTCAGAAGCAGCTTGACCGACTTGCCGGAATGCGCCTTCCAGTCGAAATCGGCCGCCAGCGCCCGCGTCGCCGCGGCATTCACCAGCACCGACGCCGTCCCGGCGGTCATTCCCAGTGCCGCCAGCCCGCGCAACAGGCTGCGGCGGCTCATCTGGCCGCGCATGTAGGCGTCGACCAGGTCCTTTTCCTTTTCGTGCATTCCCGGGTTCCTCCCTGAAGCCCGCGTTTCATTCGGCGGCGACTGTCTCCTTGCCCTCCAGCCGCCCGACGAGGGTGCGGGCCGTGGCCTCGTCGATGATCAGTCCGGTCAGGAGGCCGCTCTTGAGGGCGGCTGCGATTGCCTCGACCTTGCTGGCGCCGCCGGCAATGGCGACGATGTCCCGTCCGCGCAGATCCCCCAGCGGCGCGGACATGGTCCGGCCGTCGAAGGGCGTGGAGAGGATATTTCCCCCGGCATCCAGGAACTGGCCGAGGATCTCGGCCACTGCGCCCTCCCGGCGCAGCGCTCCGGCCAGGACCGGCCCGTCCTGCTCTGCCTCGGCGATGCCGACCGAGCTCTGCAGGTCGCCGATGCCGACGATGGCCAGCGTGGCGCGGTCCATGTGCTCGAACGCCGTGCGCAGCATCGACTGCCCCATCAGCATGTCCTTGTCCTGCGCCGTGTCGGTGAAGAGCGGCGCCGGCATCAGGTAGCCCGCCGCGCCGGTCTTCTGCGCAAGCCGGTGGATCACGTCATAGGGGTTCGCCGCCAGCGACCGCGTCAGCCCGCCGAGAAGCGACACGAAGGTGACGCCGGGCCTGGCCCGCGGCCGCATCGCCTCGACGACGGCGGCGATGGTGCGGCCGTGGCTGACGCCGATCACCTCATGGGCGCCCGAGTCCAGCATGTGCCCCAGCCAGTTCGCCCCGGCCGCGCCAAGCGCCCGCAGCGGGATCGGCGCGGGTTCCGCCAGATCCATCGCGACATGGCAGGCCGTCAGCCCGAAGCGCTCGATCAGCGCATTCTCCAGCTGCACGCAGGGCGCGGCGGTGGCGTCGACGGTGATGTGGACGAAGCCGAGCCCCTGCGCCTTGGCGATGGCGCGATGGGCGCTGCTCGTGGACAGGCCCAGCCGCTCCGCCACTTCGTTCTGGGTCAGCCCCCCGACGAAATGCAGCCATGCCGCGCGCGCCACGATGTCGACATCGGACTCCTGCGGCGAGGATTTCGGGCCTCGCGCCAATGGTCTTCCTCCCTTGCGGCCCTCTCCGGGCCCGCCCCGGTCGCCCGGTGCGTTTTTTTTCGTTAATGGAATATTTTTCATTCCGGGTGAGTCTGTCAACGTTTTTCCGAAATGAGGCTGTTGGGACGGACCCCGGCGAGCTTCCCGCGGACAGGATGGATATCGGCCGCCGCGACCTGCAGCCCGGCGATGTCCACTTCGGGACCCTCGATTGCGGCAGCCGCCATTCCGGCCTGCACCAGCCAAAGACCGGCTCCGGCGCCAGCCATTTCCCGATGATCCCCGGGCAGGAGATCACCGGCCGCGTCACCGCGGTCGGCAGCGACGTCAAGAGCTTCAAGCCCGGCTGCCTCCTCGGCAATTGCGGCACTTGCGGCACCTGCCCCGCCTGCCGCCGCGGCCCGGAGCAGATCTGCGCGGACGAAGGCGGCACACGCTGCCCTTCAACGCCCCCCGAGAGGTATCTCGCGGCATGACCGATGGCGGCTTTTCGCAGGCAATTCCTGCAAGGAAGCCTGCATGCTGCGCGTGCCGAAGACCCGCGGTCCGGCCGCGCCTTTGCGCGGCAATCGCCGTCTATTCGCCGTTCAAGCACTGGGGGATCGGCGCAGTCACGACGGCGGGCATCGGCGGGCTCGGCCGTGTCGCAATCCGCACCGCCCGGGCGATCGGCGCGCATGTCGTTGCCTTCACAACCTCCGCCGCCAAGGCCGACAACGCCAAGCGGCGCGGCGCATGAGGCCGTCCTGTCCACCGATCCGGCGCCGATGACCGCGTTCAAGTCGAAGGTCGACCTGATCATCGACACGTTCTCGGCACAGCATGACGCGAACGGCTACCTAACCTGCTGGCCTGCCCGCCCAGCCGCCGGGAGTCGGCGCGTTCAATGTCGTGAAGGGGCGCGGAAGCTTCCCGGGACGGATAGCGGCGGGATCGCGGAGGCGCGGGGATGCCGGATTTCTGCGCCGGGCACGGCATCTCCGCGGAGAGGATCAGCGAGGCCTTCGAGCGGCTGGAGAAGAACGGCGTCCGCTAGCGCTTCGTCATCGGCAAGGAGACGCTGGCTGGAGCTGGCGCCACCGGCCGCAACGGGACAGGCGGCCGGCCGCCGGTATCGGCCGCCTTTGTCCCTGGCGTGCGGTGCCAGGCCGCGCGCCCCGCGGCAAGCCCTCCGCGCGGTCCGCCGCTATCGCCAGGCAGGGCCAATCGCAGCCGGGAACCGGCGCACGGATGCTTTCACATGGCCGCGCCGGACCGGTGCGCCGCTCGCGGAGCCGGTCAAAGCGCGATCTGCGGGTGGCGGCCGGCCAGATCCAGCGCCTTCTCGAACTGCCGCGCGGCGCGCAGCACCAGCGCCTCCTCGTTCGGCCGGCCGATGATCTGCAGTCCCACGGGCATGCCCTGCACGAAACCGCAGGGCACGCTTGCACCGCAATAGCCGGCGAAATTCACCGGCAAGGTGTAGGAGACCAGCGACGGGATGCGCAGGGTCAGGTCGTCGGGATCGACGACGGGCGAGACGATGCCGATCGAGGGGGCCAGCAGAAGATCGGTCTGCTCGAAGATGCCCTCGAGGTGGCGGATGAACTCGGCCCGCCGCAGCAGGGCCCGCGAATACGCCGTGCCCGTGATCCCCGCCGCCCATTCGAACCGGGTCCTGGCATAGGGCGCCAGCATCGCCGCCTTTGCCGGGTCGGCCATGATCTCCTCGCCCAGGTTCGCCTGGCGGTCGACGAAATCCAGCACCCGCCAGGCCTCGTCCACCCCTTCGGTCTCGAGCACGGCCGCCGTTGAGGAAAGCCGCGCCCCGAATCCGGGCGCGCGCCCGGCCGCCTCGCGCACCCGCGCCACCACCTCGGGATCGCTGAACCCGGCCGCCGCGGCGTTGTCCCACCAGGCGAGGCGCACGCCTTCGATCCCGTGCTCTAGGCCGCCGAGATAGTCGGGCGGCGTGTCGGTGCGGCAGAGGGGATCGCCCGCCATCGGCCCCGCGATCACCTGCAGCAGGGTCGCGGCATCGCGCACGTCGCGCGCCATCGGCCCGATCGCCGAGAAGAACAGCGTCGAGCCGAAGCCGCCATGGCGCGGCACCCGGCCCCGCGACGGCAGCAGCCCGAAGACGCCGCATTGCGCCGAGGGCAGGCGGATCGAGCCGCCCGCGTCGCTGCCGAGCGCCAGCGGGCCGAAGCCCATGGCCAGCCCCGCCGCCGCCCCGCCGCTGGAGCCGCCCGCAGTCCGGCTTGTGTCCCAGGGGTTCAGGCATTCCGGCGCGAGATTGCCGGCCGTGCGCCAGTACATCCCGAATTCGGGCGTGTTGGTCTTGCCCAGGATCACCCCGCCCGCGGCCCGTATGCGGGAGACGTAGATGCTGTCATGATCGGGCACGTGATCCGCCAGGATCCGCGACCCGCCGGTCGTGCGCAGCCCGCGGGTGAAGAACTGGTCCTTGATCGTCACCGGCACCCCGGCCAGCGGCCCGGCGCGGCCCGCGGCAATCTGCGCATCGACCGCGCGCGCCTCGGACAGGGCCTGGTCCTCGTCAACGGTGATGAAGGCATTCACCCCGCCGTCGAGGCGGCGGATGCGCTCCAGCAGGCGGCGCGTCACGGTCTCCGACGTGATCCCGCCCGCGATGATCCTGTCGCGCAATGCGTGCGCTGAGAGCCATTCGATGTTCTGTTCGCCTTGCATTCCCGGTCCGCTCTTGGGTCAGATTAGTCTCGCAGGCCATCCCGCGGCAGCGGCGGCAGGACCTGCCCTCCCGTCCAACAGCCGCATCCGCCCCATGTCAATCGACGCGGTGGCGCAGGCTGAAGGCGCGACCGGGTTCGCCGCGGCCATATGCGCGACTGGGACGGCGGCACGCCCGCCCCCGGAGAACCGGACGCCGGTCCCGTCCGGCGGAGAGCGTTCTGGAAGGCACCGGCAGTATCAGGCTGCCGGAATAGGTCTTCAGGGCGCGTCCTGGAGGGGATGCTCCGGATTTGGTCAGGGCTTCTCCCTGGATTCGGAAATTCCAGCCGCGTTCAGGACCAATTTTCCAGCTTTGCGCCCAAGCTCCGTGGCAAGACAGGCATTTTCGGCAACCTGCGAGGGCGGCTCCGGACGCGCCCGGGCCGGGTCGATCACGTGGCGGACGGTCTGACACCTCCCGGAGCCAGGCGCGGCCTGGCCTGGCCGTTCCGGCCGCCACGCCAGCGCTGCCGGCGCCCATCCGGATATCCGCCTGCGCCCGCCGCGAGCGCCACTGCACAGTGCCCGGGACCGCCGGCGGCACGCACGGACCGTCCTCTTGGGCCAGAGCCGGGCTGCTTGCATCCGAGGCGCGGCCGACGGACGGGAAGGTGCCGCTGGCGGCAGCGCGCCCCTGCAAGACCGCCCCGCGAACCGGTCCCCCAGCCGCCGCCTCCGGCGGGCCGCGCGGCCGACGCGGACGTTATGCCCTGTGTACCATGTGCGTCGGCGTCGGGCAGGGAACGGCCATGATCATCGAAGCCGCCTGAACCGGAGCGCCGCTTGACCGACCAGCCCGCCGATACCGCCCCGCGCCCCGGCCGCCAGGAGATGGCCGTCTTCCTCTTCCTGATGCTCACCCAGCTGATCGCCACGCTCGACAACCAGATCGTCGCGACCGCGCTGCCCACCATCGTCGGCGAGCTGGGCGAGGCCGAGCATTTCAGCTGGCTGGTCTCGGCCTATGTCCTCGCCCAATGCGTGGTGATGCCGGTCTACGGCAAGCTCGGCGACCTCTTCGGGCGCAAGCGGATCATGCAGGCGGCGCTCCTGATCTTCTCGGCGGGCGCGCTGCTCTGCGCGATGAGCACCTCGATGACCGCGCTGATCGTGGCGCGCACGCTGCAGGGGCTCGGCAATGGCGGGCTCCTGGTGCTGGTGCTGGCGATCAGCGCCGACATCTTCGAGCCGCGCACCCGCGCCCGCTTCCAGGGCTATCTCAGCTTCGTCTTCGTCTTCGGCTCGGTGGTCGGACCGGCGCTCGGCGGGCTGATGACCGAGTGGCTGGGCTGGCGGTCGATCTTCCTCGTCACCCTGCCCGTCGCGCTGGCCGCGATCCTCGGCTTCCGCCGCTTCCTGCCGGTCCGCGGGAACCGCCCCACCCCCTCGATCGACTATGCCGGCGCGCTGACGCTGGCCGCCGCGGTCACCGCCATCGTCATCTGGGTCGATAGCGGGCGGCTCTTCGGCAGCTTCTCGGCGCCGCAGAGCCTGTTCCTCGCCGCGCTGGTCCTGCTGCTGCTGCCCGCGCTCTTCTCGATCGAGCGCAATGCCCCCGAGCCGGTCCTGCCGGTTGCGCTGCTGCGGCAGCGCTCCTTCGCGCTGCTGGCGCTGCTGGCGCTCGGCAATGGCGGGATCTCGATCGGGCTGATCACCTATCACGCCTATTTCCTGCAGATGGGCGTCGGGCTCTCGCCCGCGACGGCCGGGCTCTTCTTCATCGCGCTGACCATCGGCGTCTCCGCCGGCGCGCTGACCACCGGGCGGCTCCTGTCCCGCGGCGGGCATTTCACCCTGCCGCTGCGGATATCGCTGGCCGTCTTCGTGCTGGCGCTCGGCAGCCTCGCCGCCGCGCCGGGGCGCCTGCCCGTGACGGTGCTGCCGGCGATCTTCGTGCTCCTGGGCACCGGCATGGGGCTGGCGATGAACGCGCTGGTGCTGGGCGCGCAGCTGCTATCGCCGCCGGAGACCGTGGGCGCGGCCACGGGCAGCATCACGCTGATGCGCACCGTCGGCGCGGCGATCGGCATCGCGGTCTACGGCACGATCATCGCCCATGCGGTCGAGGGTCTGCCGGCGGCGAGCGGGCTTTCGGGCACGGCGCTGACGCCCGGGATGATGGGCGAGCTGGAGCCCGGCCTGCGCGCCGAGGTGATGGCGACCTATGGCGCGGGCTTCTCGGTCCTCTACATGGCGGCCGCCGGGATCGCGGCGGCGAGCCTGGTGCTGACTTTCTTCATCAGGCGGAACTGAGCAGAGGGTCAGCCCAGGCGCCCGCGGATCCCGGCAGGCAGCCCGGCCGGCCGCCGCGTGTCCAGGTCGATAATGAGCGACACGACCCGCGCCCGGCCGCTGGCGAGGTCCTCGAGCTGGTGGCGCAGCTCCACCGTCTTCGCCCCCGCCGGACCGAACCACGACACAAGCCGAACTGCCTTCCCGGCACGCGCGGAGGCGGGTCCAATCGCGGAAGTACCGGTTGCGCGGGTTGCGCCATGCTGCACCGGCTCCGCGCTCCATCTTGCCCTGGCCGATCTTCCGGGAATGCCCGGCCTCCGGCCAAAGGCAGATCGCCCTGCACGCAGAGCGGCTGACCGCGAACAGATGCCTGGAAGCGCGGCCCGTTCATTCTCGCCGGCCCGGTTGGAGGATGCACCTTTCGCCCTCAGGGCAACCGGGGCCTTCCCCGATCACCGGGGCAGCCGCCCTCATCCGCGCCGCCGCTATCCGGACGCACCCCGCCGCGAAACCCGCCAGCTACAGGCGGATCGCTACGCCGTTATTCGACAAATGGGGGACGCTTGCCCGACAGACGGGCCGAACCGGCGCCCCGGCCTGCCGGAGCAGGTCTTCGTCGTGCACTGCCAAGGGATCGCGAGGACCGTATGAAACCGGACAGTCCCGGCGCGCGGGCGCCATGCGCCGATCATCACCATCCGGAAATGGCCCGGCCCGCCGGAGGGCGCGCCGGGCCGACTGCATCAGAAGAGGAAGTCGCCCTGGTCCAGCTGATCGACCGTCACGTCGGCCAGGAGGATCGATGTGCTGCCGAACTCGATCATGGCATCCGTGCCGCCGCCGGCTTCGGTGATGGACAGGTCGTCCATGCCCAGGCCCAGCCCGGCAAGGGTGATCAGGTCGACGCCGTCCTCGAAATCGCCGATCACGTCGTCGCCCTCGTCCATGTCGGCATAGGCGAACTCGTCCCAGCCATAGCCGCCGTAGAGGAGATCGTTGCCGTCGCCGCCGGTCAGCACGTCGTCGCCCAGCCGCCCCTTCAGGATGTCGTTCCCGGCGCCGCCGTCGAGCGCGTCCGCGCCCCTCTGGCCGTCGAGCTTGTCGTCCCCGCCGCCGCCATGCAGCGCGTCCGCGCCCTTGTGCCCGTCCAGGGTGTCATTTCCCTCGCCGCCATGCAGCGCGTCGACGCCGCGGCCGCCGACCAGAAGGTCGTTGCCGTCGTCGCCGAACAGCCGGTCCCGGCCCTCGTTGCCGTAGAGGCGGTCGTCGCCGCTGCCGCCGCGCAGCACGTCGCTCTGGGCGTTGCCGCGGATATGGTCGTCATCCGCGCCGCCCTCGATGCGGTCCTTGCCGGCCCCGCCATGGACGGTGTCATTGCCCGCCCCGCCATCGAAGACGTCATCGCCGCCCCCGAGATGGACGCTCACGGAGGCGCGCTCGAACTGGTCCTCGAGGATGTCCAGCGCCTGTTCGCGGCTGGTGGCCTCGATCTCGCCGGCGGCCACCGGCAGCAGACCCACATAGCCGTCCTGGGTGCCGTCGATCTCGCCGCCCGTGCCCGCGCCGAAGCCCGCGCCGACGACCTGGCCGTGAAGCACGATTTCCCGCGATTCCAGCGGCATCAGGTCGTCCGCGTCATAGTCGTTGCCGCTGACCGGGCTGAAGAAGTTCGCGCCGTCGCCCAGGTCGTAGCTCTGGATGAAGTCGAGCGTGCCATCCGCCCGCGTCATCGGCAGGGCGCCGCCGCCATCCACCAGCGGCAGCAGGATGTCGCCATAGGCGGCCAGGCCCTCCAGCACTTCGACGAAGCCGTCCTGGTCCGCATCGTCGGCGGTGACGGGCATCCTGGCATCGCTGGGCGTGCCGTCCTCGTTGAAGGTGCCATGGACATGCTGGGCATGCTGGACATCCGGCGTGAGGCCCTCGGCGGAAATGGAGATGTTCAGGTACCGGGTGCCGTCCTCCTCGGTGCTGACGGCCAGCAGGGCGTCACCGGTAACGCCGGAATTGTTCATCGCGGCCAGGTCGACCGTCCAGAAGGCCTCCGCGCGGTTGAGGAAAGCCTCGTAGGATGAATAGGATGAACCCAGATGGGCCATGTCGTAACCTCCCTTGGAATTGAACCGACACTGGTAGTCACGAACCCGCCGCCCGGAGAGTTTCAGCACGGCCGGAATTTTTTTCCGCCGCCGTTCCGGGGCGGGCCGCCAGCGCATCGCCGCGTCCGCGCCGGACGGCCGGCTGAAACTTTTCCGCGGCCGGACTCGTGTCTGGAAGGCAGAGGGCGCGCAGGCCGGACGGGACCCGCGGCAAAGATGCCCCGGGGACGCAACTTTCCGGCGCTCGCGGCCAGGCGGCGATTGACAGTGGCGCCCGGCATGCCTCTCTTGGCCCCATGACGCCAAGAGAGGACATCGAACGGCTGATCGCCCGTGTCGCGCTGCGGGACCAGTCTGCCTTCGCGGCGCTCTACGACGTGACCAGCGCCAAGCTGTTCGCGGTCTGCCTGCAGGTGCTCGACCATCGCGGCGAGGCGGAGGAGACCCTGCAGGAAGTCTATGTCCGCATCTGGCACAAGGCGGACAGCTACGCGGTCACCGGCCACAGCCCGATGACCTGGCTGATCACGGTGGCGCGGAACCTGGCCATCGACCGGATCCGCAGGCGCAGGGCGGCGACCGTCGCCATCGACGAGGCCGGCGCCGTTGCCGATGACCGTCCCGGGCCGGAGGCCGCCGCCATCGCCCGGTCCGAGAGCAGCGCGATCAGGGCCTGCCTCGACGAGCTGGAGACCGAGCGTGCGGATGCCGTGAAGCGGGCCTATCTGCACGGGGAGACGTACAAGGACCTGGCACAGCGCTATGATGTGCCTCTCAACACCATGCGCACCTGGCTGCGGCGCAGCCTCATGACACTCAGGGAATGCCTGACCCGATGACCGGCCCGGAGGATACATATGGCGACGAGGCCCTCGCGGCCGAGTACGTGCTGCGGCTCCTGGAGGCGCCGGACGAGCAGGCATTCGAGGCCCGCCTGCGCGAAGAGCCGCAGCTGCGCGCGCTGGTCGCCCAGTGGGAGGACCGGTTCGCGCCGCTTGCGGACGGCCTGCCCGGCGTGCCGCCGTCCTCGCGCCTGCGCGCCGCGGTCCTGCATGCGGTCGGCGCCGGTCCGGCGCCGCGGAGCGGCTGGCTGTCCGGATGGCGGGACCGGCCCGTGCTGCGTCCAGTCCTCGCGGCCGCGGCGATTGCGGTGGTGGCGTTCGGCCTCTTCCAGTCCGGCCCCCGGGACGGCACCGCGACCGGCTACCGGGCGGAACTGGCCAGCGAAGATCGCAGCGTCACGCTTCTGGCGCGCAGCGACGCCTCCGCGGACCAGATGCTGGTCGAGGTGACGGCCGGGTCGCCTCCGGCGGGGCGGGTCTTCGAATTGTGGCTGATTGCCGACGGCGCGCCGGGGCCGGTCTCCCTGGGGGTGCTCGACGCCGGCGGCGAGACCCGCATCACGGTGCCGACGGCGCTTCTGGCCGCGCTTCCCGCGGGCATGCTGGCGGTGTCCGACGAACCTCCGGGCGGCTCCCCGACCGGCAGCCCGACAGGCACCGTCATTGCGACCGGAGCGGTGGAGGCCCTCTAGCCTCCGGACCCGTTGCGGGTCGCTGGCAGCCGGCGGCCTGGGCCGCGCAGGAGCTCCGCGGCGATCGGCCAGGGCCGCGCCGCTGCGCGTCGCTCCTCCGTCAGCCGGCCGGATATGATCCCGTCCGGCGGCGCCACTCGCCGCAAGAGAGTTCCTCCCGCCTTGCCTCCGGGCGGGGATGCAGCGGCGCATCCGGCCGGCCTGCAGCGCTTCTCCGGTCCCGTCTTCATCGCATCCCGATCCCGGGGCAGGCAATCGCCACCCGGCGCGCGTGCCGTGGTCGTCGCGGAGGGGCGGTCCCACAGGGCCTTGCCCGGCGGTGTCCCGCGAGGATGCCCGGCAGGGACCATGCCATTGACCGGGCGGCCCGCCCGATCGGGACGTGCTGCAGCTCGTTGGCCATTGCCCCTGCTGCGATCTGTCAGGCGGCCACGGCCCTGCTTGCCCCCGCGCGATGCGCCTTCAGGCGCGCCGCCGCTCTGCGCCATGCCCGCCGTCTTCCCTGCGAAGACGCCCCCTCTCGCACCATCGCCTCCGGCGGTTCTGCGGCGTCTTGCCGGGACCGCGTTCCTTGGCGGCCCCCCGCCACCGCAGCCCCTCGCGGTTCATGACGGCACTCCCGCTCAAGCGCCGCCTGTC
Organism: Poseidonocella sp. HB161398; assembly: GCF_005870025.1. GTDB lineage: Bacteria > Pseudomonadota > Alphaproteobacteria > Rhodobacterales > Rhodobacteraceae > Mangrovicoccus. Next base: position 330,316 of record NZ_VATA01000001.1, on the reverse strand, counting down.
ACTGGCCGGCGACGTGGCATGGGGCATTGGCAGGGTGCTGGACAGGGATGCCAAGATTCCGTCCTGCAGGAAATCGTTCCAGATCGGGTCAAGACGGCCGCCGGAACTCAGCAAGTTTCGCCGCCTCCGGCACCATTTTCGCGGCATTTCCCGCGACCTCCATGGCCGGGCAGACCTTTTGAGCCCCCTGCCAGGGATTATGGCGGCCAGCGCCCGAACCGCCCGCCGGCCCGCGGGAGGAGGTCAGGCTTGTCCGCAGATCTTCCCGCACGGCGCCATATCTCTGCCGGCCGGGACCAAGGCGCCCGGCCGGTCGCGCGCCCTCCGGGCCTGTGACGCGGCGCAACTGCCGGCCCTCGCATGACCGGGCCAGAGCCGGTCCGTCCGCGCGCTACGGACCGTTGCAAGGGCCGGCAGCGATCCGGCTCAGCCGGCGTAGGGGTCCTCGAGCGCGGGGAGGACCTTGCCGGCCGCCTCGCCGAAGCCGATCGTGTAGCCGTCGCCCCGCGCCGCGCCGCGCAGCGTCAGGGTGTCATTGTCGGCGATGAAGCTGCGCGTCGCGCCGCCCGGAAGCTCGAGCGGCTCCTTCCCGCCCCAGCTCATCTCCAGCAGGCTGCCGCGGCTGTCCTTCTGCGGCCCCGAAATCGTGCCCGAGCCCAGAAGGTCGCCCGTGCGCATCGCGCAGCCCGATGTGGTGTGATGCGCCAGCTGCTGCGCCGCCGAGAAGTACATCTCTCGGTAGTTGGTGCGGGCGATCACCGTCTCCTCCCCGCCCTCGGGGGCGAGGCCGACCTCCAGCGCGATGTCGTAGAGGCCGGGCTTCGGCTCTTCCAGATAGGGCAGGGTCTCGCGCTCGCGCGGCGGCACCGGCACGCGGAAGGGCTCCAGCGCGGCGGCCGTGACGATCCAGGGGCTGATCGTCGTCGCCGTCGCCTTGGACTGGAACGGCCCCAGCGGCTGGTATTCCCAGGCCTGGATGTCGCGCGCCGACCAGTCGTTCAGCAGGACATAGCCGAAGATCATCTCCTCGGCCCCGGCCACCGTCACGGGCCCCGTGCTGGACCGGCCGACGATGCAGCCCATCTCCAGCTCGATGTCGAAGCGGGCCGAGGGCGCGAAGCGCGGCAGCGCCTCGTCCGGGCCCTTCACCTGGCCCCAGGGGCGGCGCACCGGCGTGCCCGAGACCACCACCGACGAGGCGCGGCCATTGTAGCCGATCGGGATCGACAGCCAGTTCGGCGGCAGCGCGTTCTCGGCGCCGCGGAACATCGTGCCGACATTGGTCGCATGGTGCTTCGAGGCGTAGAAATCGGTGTATTCGGTCACCGCGAAGGGCATGTGCAGCTGCAGATCGGCCAGCGGCAGCAGATGCGGCGCGACGGCCGCCTCCTGCGCCGACCCCTCGGCCAGGAGCGCCGTCAGCTCCGCCCGGAAGGACGCCCAGAGCGCCGGGCCATGGGCCATGAAGGCGTTCCAGGAGGGCGCGTCGAACGTGCCCGCGGGCACCGTGACCAGCCCGGCCGCGGCCAGAGCGGCCGCGTCGAGCACCCGGTCGCCGATCGCCACGCCGCAGCGCGGCGCGCCGCCCGCGGCCGAGACCACGCCATAGGGCAGGTTGTTGAGCGGGAAGGGGCAGGCCGGGTCGTTTGCGGCCGGAAGCCAGGAACGGATCAGGGTCATGGGAACTTTCGCGTGTCTTCTGTTCGGAACCGGCGGGGCGGGAAAGGCACCCCGCCGCCTGCGCCATCTGCCGGGCGGGACCCCGGCAGCGGCGTCACTTCTCTCCGGGGGTGCCGTCGAACTTCTTCTCGAGGCTCGTCCAGCAGTCGATGTAGTCGTCCTGCATCGGCGCCTCGCGGGCGGCGAATTCGGTGAGGTGCTGCGGGAAGCGGGTCTCGAACATGAAGGACATCGTCTTGTCCTGGAAGACCGGCTTCATCTCCTCGTTCGAAGCGCCCTCGAAGGCGTTGCGGTCCGGCCCGTGCGGCAGCATCATGTTGTGGAGGCTGATGCCGCCCGGCACGAAGCCCTGCGGCTTGGCGTCGTAGATGCCGTAGATGTTGCCCATCAGCTCGGACATGATGTTCTTGTGGTACCAGGGCGGGCGGAAGGTGTTCTCGGCCACCATCCAGCGCTCGCGGAAGAGCACGAAGTCGATATTCGCGGTGCCCTCCTGGCCCGAGGGCGCGGTCAGCACGGTGAAGATCGACGGGTCGGGATGGTCGAAGAGGATCGCGCCGACCGGCGAATAGGTGCGCAGGTCGTACTTGTAGGCGCAGTAATTGCCGTGCCAGGCCACCACGTCGAGGGGCGAGTGGCCGATCCAGGTCTCGTGGAACTCGCCGCACCACTTGATGACGACGCGGGACTTCGCGTCGCGGTCCTCGAAGGCGGCGACGGGCGACTTGAAATCGCGCGGGTTCGCCAGGCAGTTGGCGCCGATCGGCCCGCGGTTCGGCAGGTCGAACTTCTGGCCGTAATTCTCGCAGACGAAGCCGCGGCAGGGCCCCTCCAGCACCTCGACCCGGTAGACGAGGCCGCGCGGCAGGATGGCGATCTCCTTCGGCTCTAGGTCGATCACGCCAAGCTCGGTGCAGAAGCGCAGCCGGCCCTCCTGCGGGACGACCAGCAGCTCGCTGTCGGCGGAATAGAAGTACTCGTCGACCATCGACTGGTTGACCAGGTAGACATGGGTGGCCATGCCGATCTGGGTGTTGACGTCACCCGCGGTGGTCATCGTGCGCATGCCGGTGATCCAGGTCATCGGCTCTTCGGAATGCGGCACCGGATCCCAGCGGTACTGGCCGAGCGAGACGATGTCATTGGCGGCCGCGCCGTCCTTCGAGGTCGTCACATGGGGCGCGGTCTTCCAGTAGGGCACGGCGATCCTGGCGAAGCGTCCGGCATGCTTGACCGAGGGCCGGATGCGGTAGCACCAGGTCCGCTCGTTCTGGCCGCGCGGCGCGGTGAAGGCGGTGCCCGAGAGCTGCTCGGCATAGAGGCCGTAGGCGCATTTCTGCGGGCTGTTCTGGCCCTGCGGCAGCGCGCCCGGCAGCGCCTCGGTCTCGAAGTCGTTGCCGAAGCCCGGCATGTAGCCCTCATGCGTCCCGGTCGTCCCGGCCGCGCGGACCATCCCCTCGGGAAGGCTGTGGCTCGTCATCGTGAAATCCTCCGTTCCGGCCGGGTCTCCCGTCCCGGCCTCTGCTCCCGTTATTCATTGCATTTGCAATGATGTCAAGCTAGACGTTGCATATGCAATGAAACAGCCCTTGCCAGGCGGCGCGGCCGCAGGCGAGACTGGCCAGGTGGAGAAGGAGATTTCCATGGAAGATCAGGATGATCCTGCCCTGCCCGGCTTCGATCTGGACCGCTTCACGCCCTACCGGCTGTCGGTGGCGGCCGAGCGGGCCTCCGAAGGGCTTGCCCGGCTCTACCGCGTCAGATTCGGCATCTCGGTGGCGGAATGGCGGGTGCTGGCGCATCTGGAGCATTCCGGCAATGTCTCGGTCCGGGACATCGAGGCGCGGGTGGCGCTGGAGAAATCCAAGGTCTCGCGCGCGGCGTCCCGCCTGGAGGCGGCCGGGCTGATCGCCAAGGCGGTCGATCCGGCGGACCGGCGGCTGGTGCAGCTGAGCCTGACGCCCAAGGGGCGCGCGCTGATGGCCGAGATGCTGCCGGTGGCCCTGGGCTTCCAGGAGGAGATCGAGGCGCGGCTGGGCGATGCCTTCGCGGGCTTCGAGCAGGGGCTGCAACGGCTTCTCGACGACATGGAGGACAAGGATGATCCGTCTGCATGACTACTGGCGCAGCTCCGCCAGCTACCGGGTGCGCATCGCGCTGGGACTGGCCGGACTGCACTGGGAGGCGCTGCCGGTCGATCTGGTGGCAGGCGCGCAGCGCGAGCCGGCGCATCTGGCGAAGAACCCGCAAGGTCTGGTGCCGGTGCTGGAGATCGACGGGCTGGCGCTGACCCAGTCGCTGGCCATCGTCGAGTATCTCGACGAGACGCGGGGGCTGGGGCTGCTGCCCGGCGATGCGGGCCAGCGTGCCCGGGTGCGGGCGCTGGCACAGGCTGTCGCGATGGAGATCCACCCGGTCTGCAACCTGCGGGTCGCCCACCATGCGGTGGCGCGTTCCGGCGGCGGGATCACCATGGAGGGCTGGATGCAGGCCTTCATCGCGCCCGGGCTCGCGGCGCTCGAGGCGATGGTCGATGACGGCGACTATTGCGCGGGCGGAGAATTGACGCTGGCCGATATCTGCCTCGTGCCGCAGCTCTACAATGCCCGCCGCTGGGGCGTCGACCTGTCCCCCCTGCCCCGGCTCGTCCGGATCGGCGCGCATCTCGACACGGTTCCGGCCGTCGCGGCCGCGCATCCCGACCGCGTGGCGGCCCCCGTCACCGGCTGACGGGCGATCACCCTTGCGTCAGGCATCGCGATCCGAACTTGAAGCGCGGGGCCCGCGTTCACAACTCCTTGTCATCACGTGATGAAAAAGGATCAGACGATGGATGTCACCAAGCTCCTGGAAGGCTTTCTGGGATCCAGTGCGGGCCAGTCCCTGAAACAGAGCCTGCCGGCCGCGCGCCCGGGCAGCAGCGGATCCGGACTGGCGGACAGCCTGAAGGGCAGCCTGCCGGGCGGGCTGGCCGGCGGCGCGGCAGCCGGCGGGCTGATCGCCATGGCGCTCGGCTCCAAGAAGGCGCGCAAGATGGGCGGCAAGGCGCTGACCTATGGCGGCATGGCGGTGGTCGGCGGGCTGGCCTACAAGGCCTATCGCGACTGGCAGGGCGGCAGGCCCCCGGCGGCGGGAACCGCTGCCCCGACCCTGCCCGCGCCGGAGACCGGGTTCGATCCCGCGCAGGATCCGCAGGCCCCCGGACAGGATTTCCGCCTGGCGCTGGTGCGCGCGATGATCTCGGCGGCGCAGGCGGACGGGCATGTCGATGCCGGCGAGCACCGCGCCATCCGCGCCCAGATCGAGGCGATGGAGCTCGGCCCCGAGGAAAAGGGCGCGCTCTTCGACTTCTTCTCCGCGCCGTCCGATCCGGCCGCGATCGCCGGCCTGGCCGGGAGCGACGCGCAGCGGGCCGAGCTCTATTTGGCCTCGGTCCTCTCGATCGATCCGGACACGCCGGAGGAGGCGCGCTATCTCGACAGCCTCGCCGCGCGTCTGGGCCTGAATGCGGGGCTGCGCGGCTATCTCGACGCCGAAGCGGAGGCCGCGCGGACGCAGCTGGCGTAAGAGGCGCCGCCGCATCTTGACAACCCCCGGCCGTTTCCGCTGCAACGATCCGGACACGGCCGGAGACCCCATGCAGATCGAGACCTTCTTCCCCTACCGCCTGGCCATCGCGGCCGAGGGATTTTCGCGCCGCCTGGCCTCTGTCTACGGGCAGGAATTCGGGCTCAGCCGCGAGGAATGGCGGCTTCTCTTCCTCGTCAAGGACGGCCCGATCGACTCGAGCGTCCTGGCGCGGCGCACGACGCTCGACAAGGTGCAGGTGACGCGCGCCTCGCAGCGGCTGGAAGAGCGCGGGCTGATCACGCGCCGCACCGCGCCCAATGACCGCCGCCTGCGCGAATTCGAGATCACCGGGGACGGCCGCGCGCTCTTCGCAGCGGCCTTCCCGCAGGTGGAGGCGATGGCGGCGGAGACGCTGGCCCGGCTGGACCCGGGCGACCGCGCGGCGCTGGAGCAGGGGCTCGACGCGCTGCTGCGCGCGATGGACGCCCTGCCCGTCCCGCCGGAGGGCAGCCCGGAGCTCTGATCGCACCGGTCCCCGCGCGGCCTTGCCGGATCACCTTCGGATCCGCGCCGGCAGTCCGCCTGCCATCGAAGCTGGCCGGGACGCCCGCGATCCCGTCCGCCGAAGCCCGCCGCGCCCGCGGGCCCGGAACGGGCCGCCGCACGTTTGCCCGCGCCAGCCTCCTGCGCGTCGTGGCCGCCATCCGCGCGCGGCATGCTCCTTCAGCGCCGCAATGCCGGAAGTCCCTGGCGGCACCTTCGATGCTGGCGCTCCATGCGGCGGTCCTGCGCAAGACGGCCGAAAGCCGCGGTTTCCCTTTCCCCGCATGCATGCGTCCTGCAGCGGCCCTGGCCCCGCGACAGGGGAAGGTGCCAGCCGCTGTTCGACGGACCAGCGCGGCGCCATTTGGAGCATCGTTCCGCCACTGGGGACGACCCTGAAGGCCGGGCCCAGCACCTGGACCGGTCCGCGACCCGGCCTTCAGGGCCGTCCCCAGTGGCGGTGGAGGTCGTCTATGACGAAGGGGTGGCTGTGGGTGCGGCGGCCCTCGACATGGGGATGCTCGAGGGGAAGGTCGTCATGGGTGTGCTCCAGCGCTTCGGCCTCCTCCGCGGGCCAGAGGATCAGCGCGAGCACGATGCCAAGGACCGCCAGCGCGGCCAGTGAGACGAGCGCGGGGACCGTGCCGAAGCCGGTCATCAGCCAGCCGGCCAGCGGATAGGCCAGAAGCCAGCAGGCATGGCTCAGGGCGAATTGCGCGGCGAAGATCGCCGGGCGGTCGCCCGCATGGGCGGAACGGCGCAGCAGGCGGCCCGAGGGGGTCAGCACGGCCGAATAGCCCAGCCCGGCCGCGGTCCACGCAGCGAGAAGCACCGGCCAGCCGGGGCCCGCGACAGCGACCGCCGCCGCGAGCCCGAGAAGCGCGGCGGCCATCAGCGCAGCGCCTGCCAGCATCACCGGCCGGTCGGGCAGCCGGTCGAGGAGCCGCGGCAGGGCGAGCGCCGCCGTCATGGAGCCCGCGCCGAAGGCGAAGAGCGTCCAGGCCAGCGCGCTGTCGCCCAGCCCCAGCTCGGCGCGCACCAGCACCACCGAATTCACCAGAACCATCGCTCCGGCCGCCGCCGCCGCGAGGTTCAGCGCCAGCAGCCCGCGCAGCCGCGGCGTTGCCAGGTAGATGCGGATGCCGCGGGTGGTGCGGTCGTAGATGCCGCGGCGCGGTCCCGGCCGGGGAGACGGCAGCACGACCGACACGACCAGCGCCGCCGAGGCGAGAAAGCCCGCGACAGTGCCGAAGAACAGCGCGTCGTAGCTCACCATCGCCAGCAGCAGCGCCGCGAGGGCGGGCGAGGCGATGTTCTCCAGGTCGTAGGCCAGCCGCGACAGCGACAGCGCGCGGGTATAGCGCGCCTCGTCGGGCAGCACCTCGGGGATCGTGGCCTGGAAGGCCGGGGTGAAGGCGGCCGAGGCCGATTGGAGAACGAAGATCAGGAGATAGACCTGCCAGGCCTCGGCGACGAAGGGCAGGCAGACCGCCACCGCGCCGCGCACCAGGTCCAGCGCGACCAGCAGGCGCCGGCGGTTCACCCGCTCGGCGACGGCCGAGGCCACCGGCGCGATGCCGACATAGGCCACCATCTTGATGGTGAAGATCGTGCCCAGCACCATGGCCGCGCCCCCGCCCGCGAGGTCGTAGGCCAGAAGCCCCAGCGCCACGGTGGCAAGCCCGGTGCCCAGCAGCGCCACGATCTGGGCCAGGAAGAGGTGGCGGTAGGTGCGGTCGGCGAGAATGGCCAGCATGATGCTCTCGGAAATGGCGGGTTACGGCCCGCATCTCGCCAGGCGCCCCGGCCCCGGGGCAGCGGTCCGCCTGCCCGGCGCTTGACGCCGGCTGCGGCTGCCGGCGGGACCGAAGCAGGGGCGGCCCTGCGCGATCACGCCGATGGCCGCGCGCGGCCGGCCCCCGGCGCGCGTCAGCCGGGCTACGACCTTGGGGTGGCTTGCATGGCGATGCGGGTCTGGCACAACGGCAGGGTACCCTCCTCCGGGGGAGACGGCAAGGCAGGCAGGAGGGCCCGGCATGGCGGCACGAAGAGGCAGAGGAGGCGCGGCGGGCATCGCTGCGGCGGCCTGTGCGCTCGCGCTGCTCGCGGCCCAGCTGTTCCCTTCGCCGCATGTGCCGAAGCTGCTGCGCGTGCTCTCCGATCATGCCGCGATGATCGCGGATCACGGCCACAGCCACGGGCTGGAGGAGGACATCGCCTGGGCCCTGCACGGCCACAGCCATGACCAGGCCGATCACGACCATATCCAGGCGGTGCTGCCCGCGCATCGCGGGGCGGTGGTCCCGGCCGAGGTCACGGCCCTCTGGCACGCCCCGTCGCTGGCGCACTGGACGCCGCCCGTCTTCCGCCTCGAACGGCCGCCGCGGGCCTGACATGTCCCGCAAGGGACCCCTCGGCAGAAAACGGCCTTTCAAGGAGAACCACATGCAATTCGCAGATGCGACAGGACGGCTGCGGCCGCTCCTGCCCGCGCTGGCAGCCGTCGCGATGGCGACCGGCGCCGCCGCCCATGACGTCACCGAAGGCGATGCGGGCTACATCCAGGAAATCTGGGGGGTCCATCTGGTCCCCTTCCTCTATCTCGGCGCCAAGCACATGGTGACCGGCTACGACCACATCCTGTTCCTCGCGGGCGTGGTCTTCTTCCTCTACCGGATGAAGGAGGTCTGGCTCTATGTCAGCCTCTTCGCCCTCGGCCATTCGACCACGATGCTCCTCGGCGTCTGGTTCGGCTGGGGCGTGAACAGCTACATCGTCGATGCGGTCATCGGCCTGTCGGTCGTCTACAAGGCGCTCGACAACCTGGGCGCCTACCAGCGGTGGTTCGGGGTGCAGCCGGATACCAGGGCGGCGACGCTGATCTTCGGCTTCGTCCACGGCACCGGCCTGGCGAGCAAGATCCTGGCGTACCGGATCGCGCCGGACGGGCTGCTGCCGAACCTGCTGGCCTTCAATGCCGGCGTCGAGATCGGGCAGCTGATGGCGCTGGCCGTGATCCTGATCGTCATGGGCTTCTGGCGCAGAGCGCCGAACTTCATGGCCCAAGCCTATACCGCAAACGTGGTGATGATGAGCATGGGGTTCATCCTCATGGGCTACCAGATCACCGGCTATTTCGTCGCCTGAAGGGAGACAGACCATGTTCAACAGCCACCGTCCCAGCCTCGAGGAACTGCCCAGCACAGCCCAGCTCCTGCGCTCCACCCTGATCGCGGCGGCCTCGGCCGCGGCGATTCTCGTCACCGTGGTGCTGCCCGCGGAATACGGCATCGACCCGACCGGTGCGGGCCGCGTGCTCGGCCTGACCGAGATGGGCGAGATCAAAAGCCAGCTTGCGGAGGAGGCCGAGGCCGACCGCCAGATTGCGCCCGCAGCCGGGGAACAGTCCAGCCTGCTCGACGGGCTTCTGGGGCTCTTCGTGGGCCAGGCCCATGCGCAGGAGGCCCCGGCCTGGCGCGACGAGGTCACCTTCGCGCTGGAGCCCGGCGCCTCGGCGGAGTGGAAGATGATGATGGCGCAGGGCGATCAGGCGCAGTACCGCGTCACCGTCGAGGGCGGGCGGGTCAATTACGACCTGCACGGCCATGGCGGCGGCGAGACCGCCAATTACGAGCGCGGCCGCGGCTCCGCCGGCTCCGAGGGCGGCCTGATCGCGCCCTTCGAGGGCGAGCATGGCTGGTTCTTCCGCAACCGCGACAAGGTCCCGGTCACCGTCACCGTGCAGGTGGCGGGCGACTACTCGGAATTCTTCGAGATCCGCTGAAAGCGGCGGGGCCGGTCCCTCACCGGCCCCGCGCCGTCGCATCGCCCGGAGGGCCGGATCGCGCCCGCGCCGGACAGGCCGGGCATCCGCTGCGCCTGGCCGCCAGGCGCGATGCCTTCGGAGACCGCGGCCGGCATCGCCGCGCCTTCCGGGCCCAGGCGCAGATCCTGCCGCAGTCCCGGCAAGCCGCCGCGCGGCTGGCTGGCGAGGTTTCCGGGCTGACCGGGCCCCGCCGGGAAGCGGGGCCGGGCGCGGACCCGGCCCCGTCCTGCCGCGTCACTCGGCGGGGTCGAGCCCGCCGATGCCGTACATGCCCTCGCCGTCCTGGCCGAGCATCATCCGCACATGGTCGCCCGGCTCGATGCCCTCGGGGACCGTGAAGCCCTCCATCAGCGGCATGTCCATGGTCATGGCGGGCCAGCCGATCTCGGGGATCGGGCCGTGGGTGACATTGACCGTGCCGTCGCCGAAGGAGTTCACCACCGCATCGGCGCCGACCATGTGCGGCATGTCTTCCGCGTCCATCGGCATCTCGTCGGCCTCCATCGGCATGTCGCCGTGATCCATGCCGGACTGGGACATCTGCGCCCAGGCGGACGGGCCGAGGCAGAGCCCCAGGGCCAGGGTTGCAAGCATCGCGCGCATCTTCTTTCTCCTTGGGATGTGCGTGGAAAGGGGCCCGGCGGTCATTCGCCGGGCTGGAGCTGACCTGCGCCGGAACGGGGTCCGGCGGGGGTCCGGTTGGCGCGCCCCAGCGTGATCCGCTTCCAGATCACGAAGAGCGCGGGGATGACGAAGAGGGTCAGGAGCGTCGCCGTCACCATGCCGCCGACCATCGGCGCGGCGATGCGCTGCATGATCTCGGACCCGGTGGCGGAGCCGTACATGATCGGGATCAGCCCGGCGAAGATCGTGGCGACGGTCATCACCTTCGGCCGCACGCGCAGGAGCGCGCCCTCGAAGACCGCCTCCTCGATATCGTCCCGGGTCAGGCGGCGTCCGGTCCCGTGCGCGGCCTTGCGGCGCTTCTCCCAGGCGAGGTTCAGGTAGAGCAGCATGACGATCGCCGTCTCCACCGCCACGCCCGCCAGCGCGATGAAGCCGACGAGCACCGCCACCGACAGGTCGAAGCCGAGGAACCAGACCAGCCAGACCCCGCCGGCCAGCGCGACAGGCAGAGCGGCCAGCAGGATCGCCACCTCGGTCGCCCGCTTGAAGGCGAGGAACAGCATCAGCGCGATGGTCAGCAGCGTCGCCGGCGCGACCAGGACCAGCCGCGCGCGGACCCGCTCGATATACTCGTACTGGCCCGACCAGGCGATGGAATAGCCCGGCGGCAGGACCACCTCGCGCGCCACCACTTCGCGGGCCTCGGCGACATAGCTGCCCAGATCGCGCCCGGCGATGTCGATGAAGACGAAGCCGGTGCGCCGCGCATTCTCCGACCGGATCATCCCCGGCCCGTCGACCACGCTGATCTCGGCCACGGCACCCAGCGGCACATGCGCGCCCGAGGGCGTGACGACCGGCAGGTCGCGCAGCCGCTCGGGGCTGTTCCGCCAGTCCTGCGGATAGCGAAGGTTGACCGGATAGCGCTCCAGCCCCTCGACGCTTTCCGAGACCTGCATGCCGCCGATCGCGGTCTGGACGACTTCCTGCACCTCGGCGACCGACAGCATGTAGCGCGCCGCCTCCGCCCGGTTCACGTCGATCTGGATGAAGCGCCCGCCGACCGGCCGCTCGGCATAGGCCGAGGCGGTGCCGTCGATGTGGCCCACCACGCGCTCCACCTCCACCGCGATCTTCTCGATCTCCGACAGGTCCGCGCCGGTGACCTTGACGCCCACCGGCGTCTTGATGCCGGTCGCGAGCATGTCGATGCGGTTCTTGATCGGCTGGATCCAGACATTGGTCACGCCCGGCACCTGCACGATGCGGTCAAGCTCGGCGCGGATGCCCTCCATCGTCATGCCGGGGCGCCACTCCGCCTCGGGCTTCAACTGGATCGTGGTCTCGATCATCGTCAGCGGTGCCGGATCCGTGGCGGTCTCGGCGCGGCCGAGCTTGCCATGGACGGTCGCGACTTCCGGCACCGTGCCGATCAGCCGGTCGGTCTGCTGCAGCACCTCGCGCGCCTTGCCGATCGAGACGCCGGGATAGAGCGAGGGCATGTAGAGGAAATCGCCCTCCTTCAGCTCGGGCATGAATTCGGTGCCGATGCGCTGCAGCGGCCAGGCCATCGAGGCGACGACCGCGACCGCGAGCAGCGAGGTCGCCCAGGGCCAGGCCACCGCGGCATCGAGGAACGGCCGGTAGGCCCAGATGCAGAGCCGGTTCACCGGGTTCTTCCGCTCGGGCAGGATGCGGCCGCGCACGAACCAGCCCATCAGCACCGGCACCAGCGTGACCGACAGGATGCAGGCCGCCGCCATCGCATAGGTCTTGGTGAAGGCCAGCGGCTTGAACATCCGCCCCTCCTGGCTTTCCAGCACGAAGACCGGCAGGAAGCTGACCGCGATGATGGCGAGCGAATAGAACAGCGCCGGGCCGACCTCGGAGCAGGTCTCCGCCACGATCCGCCAGCGGTTCTCCTTCGTCAGCGGCTCCGTCTCGATCCGCCGGTGCATCGCCTCGATCATCACGATGGCCGCATCCACCATGGCGCCGATGGCGATGGCGATGCCGCCGAGCGACATGATATTGGCGTTCACCCCCTGCAACCGCATGACCAGGAGCGCCGCGCAGATGCCCAAGGGCAGCGACAGCACGATCACCAGCGACGACCGCAGGTGCAGCAGGAACAGCCCGCAGACCAGCACGACGACAAGGAATTCCTCGGCGAGCTTGTGGGAGAGGTTCTCGATGGCGCGCTCGATCACGCCGGAGCGGTCATAGGTGGTGACGATCTCCACGCCCGCGGGCAGGGTCGGGCGCAGCTCGCCGAGCTTCTCCTCCACCGCCCGGATCGTGGCCAGCGCGTTGCCGCCCCAGCGCATGATCACCACGCCGCCCGCGGCATCTCCCAGCCCGTCGAACTCGCCGACGCCGCGGCGCATCTCTGGGCCCATGCGGATCTCGGCCACGTCGCCGAGCGTCAGCGCCGCGCCGCGCCCGTTCACCTTGAGCGGCGCCGCGGCGAGGTCGTCGAGCCCGTCGACATAGCCGGTGGCGCGGACCATGTACTCGGCCTCGCCCATCTCGATGACGCTGCCGCCGGTCTCGCGGTTGGCATCGCGGATCGCGCTGCGGATCTGGCCCAGCGTCAGGTCGTAGGCCCGCAGCCGGTCGGGATCGACCACCACCTGGTACTGCCGCACCATGCCGCCGATCGTGGCGACCTCGGAGACGCCGTCGATGGTCTGCAGCTCGTATTTCAGCCACCAGTCCTGCAAGGATCTGAGCTGCGCGATGTCATGCTGTCCGGTCCGGTCGATCAGCGCGTATTGATAGATCCAGCCGACCCCGGTCGCGTCCGGACCCAGTTCCGGCGAGACGCCCTCGGGCAGGCGCGAGTTGATCTGGCCCAGGTATTCCAGCACGCGCGAGCGCGCCCAGTAGAGGTCGGTGCCCTCCTCGAAGACCACGTAGACATAGCTGTCGCCGAAGAAGGAGAAGCCGCGCACGTCGACCGCGCCCGGCACCGCGAGCATCGCGGTGGCCAGCGGATAAGTGATCTGGTCCTCGATCACCTGCGGCGCCTGCCCCGGATAGGGGGTGCGGACGATCACCTGCACTTCGGACAGGTCCGGGATCGCGTCGACCGGCGTGGTCCTCAGCGCCCATATCCCGGCGGCACCGAGCACGATGGCGAAGAGCAGGACCATCAGCCGGTTGGCGATGGACCAGCGGATGACGGCGGGGATCACGGCGCGTCTCCTGCGGTCAGCCTCAGCGACATGTCGGCCCCCTGCGCGAAGCGCAGCGGCATCTCCTGCCCGACGGGCAGGGCCTCCGGGTCCACGCCCTCGGCCAGCGGGAAATCCATCGTCATGCCCGGCATCCCGATCTGCGTCATCGGACCATGCGTGACATTGGCCACCCGCGCGGCGGCGTCCACGCTGTTGACCGTGCCGGTCGCCTCGATGATCCGCACCGGCGGCGCGACGGCCGCGAGGCGCAAGCTCATGCCGGCGTCCTGCACGAAGCTCAGCCCGGTCTCCTGCCCGAGCGGCAGGCCCTCCGGGTCCACCCCTTCGGCCAGCGGGAAGTCCATGGTCATGCCCGGCATGCCGATCTGCGTCATCGGACCATGCGTGACATTCGCCACCCGCGCGGCGGCATCGACGCTGTTGACCGTGCCGGTCGTCTCTATCCTCCGCGACGGAGCGCCAGCCGGAGCGGGCGCCGGGGCGCCGGCACGCTCTCCGGCAGGGCGCACGGCCACGATGGCGTACATGCCCGCGTCATTCTCCGCGAGGTCGAAATCCACCGGCACGCCGAGCGGCACCGACGCCGCGTCCACCCCCTTCAGCTCCATGTCCATGGTCATGGCGGGCCAGCCGAGATCCGGGATCGGATCGTGCGACAGGCTCAGCCGTCCCTCCGCCGTCACTGCCTGTGCCGTGCCATGCCCGGTCGCGGCAACGCCGTCGTCGCGGCCGATCCGCGACAGCGCCAGAAGCCCGTCGGCGCCGCGCACCAGGGTGAAGGCCACCGCCTCGCCCGGCACGAGCCGGTCGAGGCGCAGCCCGGCCGCCGCGGCGAAGACGGTCTCCATCGCGGGCCAGTCCAGCGCCTCGATCGCCCCGTGCCGGATCGTCACGCGCCGCGCGGCGGCATCCACCTTCACGATCCCGCCCCGGCCCCGCGCCGGGGCCTCCTCGGTCGGGGCCATGCGCATCATTCCGGCATTCAGCACGCTCTCGCTGTCGATCAGGAACTGTGCCGAGGCGACCACTTCCTCTCCGGGCGCCAGCCCCTGCACGATCTCGGTCCGCCCGCCCGCGCCGAAGCTGTCGCGCAGCCCCGTGGCCACCAGCCGCGGCCGGAAGCTGCCCTCCCCGGTCTTCAGGATCACCCGCTCGGCGCGTCCCGTCCGGATCAGCGCCTCCGAGGGCACGGTGACGGCCTCCTGCGCGGCTGCCGGCAGGAGCCGCACGGCGCCGAACATGCCCGGCCGCAGCTTGCCGCCCGCCGTCCCCAGCACCAGCCGCACCGGCAGGGTGCGCGTCACGGTGTCGAGCTCGGGATAGATGTAGTCGATCCGCCCCTCGAAGACCTCGCCGGGCAGCGAGTCGAAGCGGATCCCGGCGCGCATGTCGGGCGTTAGCCGTCCCAGGTCGCGCTCGAACACCTCCGCGATCAGCCAGATCTGGCCCGGATCGGTCAGGGTCATGGCGCGGATGTCGGGCTTGAGATACATCCCCTCCGCCGCTTCCAGCGCCACCACCACGCCGTCCTGCGGCGCCAGGATGCGGATGTTGCGCGGCGTCTGGCGCGTCTCCGAGATCTCCGTGATCTGCGCCTCGGAGAAGCCGATGCTGCGCAGCCGGTTCTTCGCGATCTCGGCGATCCGCCCGCCGGGCCGGTCCTCGATCGCGCGCACCAGCTCCGCCGCCGCGGCCCCGGCCTCGGGCGAGAACAGCTCGAAGAGCAGGTCGCCCGCCTGCACCCGGTCGCCGATGGCGCGCACCTCCAGCCGCTCGATCCAGCCCTCGACGCGGGTATGGACATGGGCGGTGCGGTGCTCGTCCCAGTCCGCGAAGCCGACGGTGCGGATCTCCTGCGCGATCTCCTCGCGGCGCGCCACCGCGGTGCGCACGCCGATGGCGTTGATCTCGGCGGCCGACAGCATCACCTCCGCCGGGTCGCCCGCGGGCTCGCCGCCCTCGTAGACCGGGATCAGATCCATGCCCATCGGCGACTTGCCGGGCGCGTCCCGGCGGTAGTTCGGGTCCATCGGCGCGACCCAGTAGAGGATCTCCGGGCCGTCGCCCCTGCCCGCGCTGGGGGCGGAAAGATGGTAGCGTTCGAGGGCCACGCCGCCCCCGAGTCCTGCGCCCAGGGCGAGTACCGCCAGGGCCTGATAGCGTCCGCGCATGGAATTGCCTCGCGTGCCTGTCCTGAATCCGGGATGCACCGGTCCCGGACCGCGGCCCGGATCAGGGGCGCGGCAGGGTCCGGCAGGTCAGGGCGGAACGGATGCCGCCCTCAGGCGGCTGCGCGGGGCGGGCGCTCGGGCCCTCCGGGCGGGCCGGGCACATGCGAGACCGGCTCGGGCACCCAGTAGGCGAAGAGGATCCAGGATTGCGGTCCCGGAACCGGCGCCGGGACGAGCATGCCGCCGGTGCAGCAGATCACCCCGGTGCAGCCGGCGATCTCCTTGGCCGGAAGCGCGGGCTTGCCCGGCTTGCCGTGAAGCATCGCATGTCCGGCATGGTGCATCTCCGCGGCCACCGGGCCGGGATGATGCGGGGCGGCCAGCGCTACCGGGACGGATTGGGCGAGCACGGCCAGCACCAGCGCGACGGATACGATCCGCGCGGCCAGCAAACGGCAGGCTCTGGTCCAGGTCATCCGGCGCATGGCGCGGATGAGACCGCAATCGCCGGGGAAAGGCAACGGGATTCGCGCAACCTGCGGCAGCAGCGCCCGGCAGGCGCCGCCGGGCTTGACGCGGGGACGCCCGGGCTGCGATATGCCGGGCCGGAGAAGGAGAGCCCTTGCACGCCATCCGCATCATCGCCCTCACCGCCCTGCTTGTGCTGGGGCTGCTTCCCGCCGCGCCGACGGCGGCCATGGCGATGGATCACGGCAGCTGCGCCGCCTGCGCGGGCGGGACCGGGGCGGCACACCCCGCCGCGGCGTCCTGCGACCATGCCCAGGCCTGCTGTCCCGCCGCGCTGCCGCTTCCGCCTGCCTGTGCCCGTGCCGCATCGCGCCGCGCGGTTCATGCCGTCCTGCCGGCCGCCCCTGCCGTGCCGTCGCGCTCCGCCGGAACCGATCCGCCGCCGCCCCGCACCTGATCCTGCCGTTTCCGACATGTCCCCGCTTCCGGAACCAGACCAGGATCGACACCTTGAAGAAACCCGTGCTTCTCCTCGCCGCGGCAGCCGTGACCGGCGCCGCCGCCTACCAGCTGCTGCGCCCCGAGCCGCCCGCCCTGCCCGCCTCCGGGCGACCCGCCCCGGGCGAGCCGATCGTCGAGATCGACCTGCCCGCCGATCTGTCCGCCACCGCCAGGACCGGCAAGCAGGCCTTCGACGCCGTCTGCGCCAGTTGCCATGGCGAGAATGCCGTCGGTCGGCAGGGCTCCGGCCCGCCGCTCGTGCATGTGATCTACGAGCCCGGCCATCATGCCGACATGGCTTTCCAGATGGCCGCGGCCCGGGGCGTCCGCGCGCATCACTGGCGCTTCGGCGACATGCCCCCGCAGCCGGCCGTGACCCGCGGCGACGTGACCGCGATCATCGCCTATATCCGCGAATTGCAGCGTGCCAACGGGATCGACTGACATGAGCCTTCCCCTGTCGCGCCGCGGCTTCTGCACCGGCCTCGCCGCCCTGCCGCTCGCCCGCCCGGCATTTGCCGGGCCCGCGGAACTCGCCGCCATGCCGGCCAGCGTGCAGCTCGCCCCGGAGGGCTATCCGGCGACCGGGGTCTGGAGCTATGGCGGCTCCGTCCCCGGTCCCCTGATCCGCGCGCCGCAGGGCACGCGGATGGCGCGGCGGCTCGAGAACCGCCTGGACGTGCCGACCTCGGTGCACTGGCACGGCCTGCGCATCGACAACGCGATGGACGGCGTGGCCGGGCTGACCCAGGACGCGGTGCCGCCGGGCGGCAGCTTCGACTACGCGTTCGCGCTGCCCGATGCCGGGACCTACTGGTACCACGCGCATGCGAATTCGATGGAGCAGGTCGCGCGCGGCCTCTCCGGCGCCCTGGTCGTGGACGAGCCGTCGCCGCCCGATATCGACCGCGACGAGCTGCTGATGATCGACGACTGGCTGATCGACCCGGAGACCGGCCAGCTGGCGGATGGCTTCGCCAGCCCGATGGCGCGCAGCCATGGCGGGCGGCTGGGCAACCTTGCCGGGGTCAACGGGCGCTGGGACTTCGCGCTCGAGGCGAAGCAGCACGAGCGGCTGCGCCTGCGGCTGGTCAATGCCGCCAATGCGCGGATCTTCGTGCTGCGGCTCGACGGGCTCGCGGGCTGGACCGTGGCGCTGGACGGCATGCCGCTGGAGACGCCCGAGCCGGTGACCGCGGAGATCGTTCTGGCCCCCGCCCAGCGGGCGGACCTGATCGTCGATGTCACCGCGCAGGACGGCGTTCCGGCCGGGCTGCTGATGCAGGCAGGCCAGGACGGCTGGAAGACGCTGGCCGGGGTCCGCGTGACAGGCCGCCTGGCGGCGCGCCCGCGGGAGGCGCCTGCGCCGCTGCCGCCCAACCCGCGGATGGACCGGCCGGTCCTCGACGGCGTGCGCAGCCTCGCGATGCCGCTTCAGGGCGGGGCGATGCGGGGCCTGGAGTCTGCGCGTTTCGAGGGTGCGGAGCTCGACGTCGGCGCGCTGGCCGCGCGCGGCCAGTACTGGGCGCTGGCGGGACAGGCGGGCCCGGGCGCGGACCCGTTCGCCCGGCTTTCCCTGGACGAGGCGGTGCGGCTGCGCTTCGGCAACGCCACGGTGTTCCCGCATGCGATGCACCTGCACGGGATGCATTTCCGCGTGGTGGCGCGGGACGGCAGCCAGGGGCCGATGCGCGACACGGTGCTGGTGCTGCCCGGCGAAAGCACGGAGATCGCCCTTGTCGCGGACAATCCCGGCAAGTGGCTGCTGCACTGCCACATGCTGGGCCACGCCGCGTCCGGCATGACGACTTGGATCGAGGTGGCCTGAGGGGCCCGACCGCAATGAGAGGAGACGACATGAAGGCTTTCGGATTTGCCGCCGCCGTCACGCTGGCGGCAGCCGTGCCGGTGACCGCCCATAACGGCGTGACCGACCCGGTGGTAATGGCGCGGATGCACGGGATGAAATCGCTCGGCATGCAGCTGAAGACGCTGGGCGCGATGGCAAAGGGCGAGCGGCCCTTCGATGCGGCGGCGGCGCAGGACGCGCTGGCGCTGCTCGCGGAAGAGGCCGGCCGCATCCCCGCGCAGTTCCGGGACAAGGTGACGGTGCCGCAATCCGAAGCCCGTCCGGCCATCTGGGAGGACTGGGACGACTTCTCGGCACGGGCCGAAGCGCTGCGCCTGGCGGCTGCCGGGCTGGAGATCGCGGACGCGGACGGGCTGGGCCCGGCGCTGCGGGATCTCGGCGGCGCCTGCAAGGGCTGCCACAGCGTCCACCGGGAATGACCGCGGCGCGGCGCTGACCTCTCGGCAGGCGGAACGCCCGTCTCCCGGGACCGCCAGGCTCCGGCCCGCAGGAGGCCCGCCCCGTCCAGCGCACCCGCGGCCGCCAGCGGTTCCGCCTGCCGCATGACGATCGGCGCGAAGGCGGCGCATGACGGGCGTCTCTGCCGCTGCGCCTCCGCAGGCGGCCCCGAGACATCTAGGGCCGCCCCGATCCGCGGCAGAGAGGCCGACCGGTCGCCGGCCGTGCAAATGCCCGAGCAAGGGGGGCAGCGGCACTATTGCTGCCCAGTGAGATGCCGCTCGGAATTCGGGGCCGATCCGGATGCTTTCCGGGATGGCCGCCCTGCGGCGGCGCCGATGCCCGCGGGCAGGGGCGCCTGCCTGCCCGTTCGATCCCGAGGCTCGGCAGGACGATCCCGCCACCGCCATTCCCCCGCCGCGAAAGCCCGCCGGACCGCGGAGGCGGCGCAGTGCTCGGACCCCTCCGCCAGGATGCGATCACAGTTGAGCCGGGGCACCGGACGGACCGGCTGGCTGCACCGCTTCCTCTTGTCGGCCGGGCGAGGCAGCGATCGGTCCTCTTTCCGTGCAGGGCCGGGCCGGCGGCATGGACCGGACTCGGCGACCCGCTGGCCCGGGCACGACAAAAGCGGTCCGGCCTCCGCGGCATGCTCCGGCGGCGGAGGCGCGATGAAGGCCGGCGAGCGCCATCTGGCGCAGCGATCCGTCGCCGCCGTTGACGAAGCTGGCGGCCGCCCGGACCCGGGGCCCCGCCTGCGGCGCCGCGCCGGGCGCCCTCTTGCCGGCACGGCCAGGCCCGCGCCGCTGCGGCGGCAGGGCAGCGGCCGCGCGGGCGGCAGACCTGCCGTCCAGCCTGCCTTCGCTCGGATATCAGGCAAGGCGCCGCGCCCGGACATGCCCGGGCGCGGCGCGGTCCTAGCCGACCAGCCAGAGCGAGAGCGAGGGCACGCCCACGATCAGCGCGATCCGCAGGATGTCGGCCACCCAGAACCAGAACACGCCGCGGAAGATCGTGCCGAGCTTCACGTCCTGCACCACCGAGCGCAGCACGAAGACGTTCATCCCCACGGGCGGGGTGATCAGGCTGATCTCGGTGGCGACCACGACGATGATGGCGAACCAGATCACCACATGCTCGGGATCGCGCAGGATCGGCGAGGCGAATTGCAGGTACTCGACCACCGGATAGAAGACCGGCACGGTCAGCAGGATCATCGACAGGCTCTCGAACACGGTGCCGAGCGCCAGGTAGATCGCCACGATGACCAGCATCACCAGCCAGGGATTGATGTCGAGATCGTAGACAAGGTCGGCAATGGCGTCAGGCAGCCCCGCGAAGCTGACGAAATTGCCGAAGATCTCGGCGCCGATGATGATCGCGAAGATCATCGCCGTGGCCGAGGCGGTATCGGCGAAGGCCCGCCCCAGCGCGGCGAGGCTCATCTGGCCCATGCCGAAGGCGATCAGCAGCGAGGCGCCCGCCCCCATACCCGCCGCCTCGATCGGGGTGAAGAACCCGCCGTAGATCCCCGCCATGATGAAGACGAAGAGCCCCAGCGTGCCCAGCACCCCCATCGTGTCGCGGCGCGACATCGGCACGGTCTCCGACACCGGCGGCGCGAGCTTCGGGTTCATCCGCACCGCGACCAGCACGGCAAGCAGGTAGAGCGCGATGCCCAGCACCCCCGGCAGCAGCCCCGCGACGAAGAGCTTGCCGATGTCGCTTTCCGTCAGGATGCCGTAGATGATCAGGATCACCGAGGGCGGGATCAGGATGCCCAGCGTGCCGCCCGCGGCGATCGCCCCGGTCGACAGGCTGTCATGGTAGCCGAAGCGGCGCATCGAGGGCATGGCGACCTTCGACATGGTGGCCGCGGTCGCCAGGGACGAGCCGCAGACCGCCGAGAAGCCGCCGCAGCTGAGCACGGTGGCCATGGCAAGCCCGCCGCGGAACCGCCCGAAAAGCCGGTCGGCCCCCGAGAACAGCCCGTGCGCGATGCCCGAGGCGGCAAGAACATTGCCCATGAAGATGAAGAGCGGCACGACCGAGAGCGAATAGCTCAGCCCGGTCTCGAAGACGGCATTGCCGACCATGGCCCCGGCGGCCTCGGGACCGCGCAGCAGCGCGAAGCCCGCCGCCCCGGTCAGCGCCATGGCGAAGGCGATCGGCACCCGCAGGAACGCAAGGCCCAGAAGCAGGGCGAAGGCGATGAGCGACGCGGTCATGGATTGCGCGCTCCGGCCAGGGCGATCACGGCGGAGACCGCGCAGCTTGCCACGCCCGCGCCCGCGATCACCGCCATCGGCAGGCCGAGCGCATTGCTCCTGGCCCCGGTCGCGGCCTGGTCCTCCGCGACGATCCCGAGGCGGAGCGCGAAGAAGGCCAGAGACAGGGCGGTGACGACGGCCGCGACGATGCCGAAGACCCGGATCACGCGCGGCGCCAGGACATGGGCCAGGAGGTCGACCTCGACATGCTCGCGCCGCGCGGTGGTCAGGGGCAGCGCCGTGAAGACCAGCAGCGCCAGCAGGATCTGGGTCAGCTCGAAGGCGCCGGGCAAAGGCGCGTTCAGGATGTAGCGGCCGATCACGTCGGTCACGGTCACGAGGATCAGCGCCGCGATGAGCAGCGCCGAGAGCCCGCGGAGGACGGCGAAGAAGGTCCGGGTCATTCGCTTGCGGCGCCGGTCATCCCGCGGAACGCGGCCAGCGCGGCCAGCCCGTCGCGGTCGTCATCCAGCGTGTCGGCCCAGGCTGCCTCGAGCTTGGAGGCCTGCGCGCGGATCGCCTCCTCGACCGGCGCGGGCGCGGGATAGAGCAGGATGCCCGCCTTTTCGATCTCGGCCTCGGCGGCCGCATCGGCATCGTTCCACGCCTTGCCCACGCGCTCGGCGAAGGCCTCGCCCGAGATCGCCTCGATCGCCGCCTGGTCCTCCGCCGAGATGCCATCCCACTTGGCCTCGTTCATCACCAGGAACCAGGTCGTGTTGTAGATGCCGCCCGGCACGGTCATCGAGTACTTGATGTCGTCGGTCAGGCGGAAGGCGGTCAGCGCCTCGTAGGTGAAGGCCACGCCGTCGATCACGCCGCGGCTGAGCTTCTCGTAGACTTCCGGAGAGGACATGAAGAGCGGCGTCGCGCCGAGCCCGGCCATCAGGTCGGCGGCATAGCCGCCCGGCACGCGGATCTTCATCCCCTGGAGGTCGGAGACCTGGGTGATCTCCATCTTGTTGTTATGCAGCAGCCCCGGCCCGTGCATGAAGAGGCCCAGCAGCTTGGTCCCCGCATGTTCCTCCCCGGCGCCGAGGCGGCTGGTGTAGATCGACCAGAAGGCCCGGGAATTCGCCACGGCGTCGTCGCCGAGGAAGCTGAACTGGCCGAGCTCGGCGCCCTTGAACCGGTCATCCTCGGTGAAGCTGTGCAGCCCGTAGGTGATGTCGGCCACGCCGTCGCGGGCCATGTCGAAATGCGCCGCCGGGCTGCCCAGCGGCTTCCTGAGCACGCGGACGGTGACGCGGCCATCGGTGACGGTCTCCACCTCCTCGGCCCAGGGCTCGATGGCGTTGACGACGATCGGATGGCGCGGCGGCAGCCAGCTCGACAGCACCAGCTCTTCCGCCATGGCGGAGCCGGCGGCAAGGCACAGAGCGGCCGTGGCCGCGAAGCTCGTGAATCTGGACATGGGATCCTCCCTGAGAGTTGTCCGGTCTCTTCCTGTTCTCCCGGCGGGCCTCCCCGCCCGCCGGGTCGCGCGTTTGTCCCGGCTCAGCGGCGGGCGCGGGCCAGCGCCTCGTCAAGCACCTTCTGGTCGCCGACATGGTTCATGAGGATGAGGATGAGCCGGGCGTTCATCGCGTGGCTCTCGGCCTCGGGCAGTCCGTCATGGGCGGCGATCAGGCGGGCATAGGCCTCGTCGGGATCGCCGAGATTGGGGGCGGTGGTCAGCATGCGGGTTCCCTCGATGGATGTCTCAATCATGGCCGAGCGCCTTCCTTGCCGCGGCCAGCACCGCCGCCTCGTCGAACTGGTCCCAGCGGGCCGCCACATGCTGGTCGGGGCGGATCAGGTAGACGGCCGCGGCGGCGGCGGCGAGGAAGCGCGGGCCCGCCTCGGGCGTCTCCGCCGGGATGGAAAAGCCCGTCACTGGCAGCCCCGCGCCCTCGAGCGCGGCGGGCACCTGCGTGCCGATCCCCAGCAGGGTAAAGCCCTCCCCGGCCAGCGCCGTCAGCAGCCAGCCCTCCCCCAGCGCCAGATCCGGCACCGGGCTGCCCGGTCGGGTGCGGGCGGGCATCGCCGGATGGTCGGGACCGTTGAGGTCCGAGCCGTCATAGGTGCAGGGCACGGAGAGCCGCCCGGAATTCACGATGGTCCGCGCAAACGGCATGGTCTCGGCCAGGTCGAGCACCGCATTGCGGAACATGTGGCTGACCGGGCTCTTCGGCGTGATGAAATCCGTGGCCCTTGTCGAGTTCAGGATGTTCTCGTCGGCGCCATGGACGCGCTCGGCATCGTAGCTGTCCAAGAGGCTCTCGGGCGCCGCGCCGTTGATCACCGCGGCGAGCTTCCAGCCCAGGTTGTCGACATCCTGGATGCCGGAATTCGCGCCCCGCGCGCCGAAGGGGCTGACCTGATGCGCGGCATCGCCCGCGAAAAGCACGCGGCCATGGCGGAACCTCTCCATCCGGCGGCACTGGAAGGTGTAGATCGAGGTCCAGACCAACTCGTATTCCGTCCCCTCGCCCAGCATCGCGTCGATGCGGGCGCGGATATTCGCCTCCTCCAGCTCCTTTTCGCGGTCGATATCCCAGCCGAGCTGGAAGTCGATCCGCCAGACATCGTCGGGCTGGCGGTGCAGGAGCGCGGAGGCGCCGGACTTGAAATGCGGCTCGAACCAGAACCAGCGCTCGGTCGGGAAATCCGCGGTCATCTTCACGTCGGCGATCAGGAAGTTGTCCTCGAAGACCCGTCCCTCGAAGCCGAGCCCCAGCATGTCGCGCAAGGGCGAGCGCGCGCCGTCGCAGCCGATCAGCCAGTCCGCCATGATGCGGTAGGGCCCGTCCGGCGTCATCAGGTCGAGCGTCACGCCGTCTTCGCCGGTCTCCACCGCATCGACGCGGTTGGCGCCGCGGATCTCGATCGGCGCGCCCGCGGCCTGGGCGCGCAGGATGGCGTCATGCAGGAACTTCTCGAAGGCGGGCTGCTGGAGGTTGATGAAGGCCGGGTGCTTGTGCCCCGCCTCGGGCAGGAGGTTGAACTCGTAGAGCTGGCGGTCGTCATGGAAGACCTTGCCGAGGTTCCACTGCACGCCCTTGGCGACCATCTCGTCGCCCGCGCCCAGCCGGTCGCAGATCTCGAGCGTCCGCTTGGCGAAGCAGATGGCGCGGCTGCCCATGCCCACGCCCTCGTGGTCGTCGAGGACCAGCACGGGGATGCCCCGGCGGCCGAGATCGAGCGCGGTGGCCAGGCCGATCGGCCCGCCGCCCATGACCACGACCGGATGGCGCGCGGGGGCTTCGAGGTCCTGATCGGGGGATTTGAGGTAGGGGTACAGCTTGTACGCGAGCTGGTAGCGCGGTGCGACGAAGTCTTTCATGGCTCCTCCCGGCGTGGCGGCACGCCTCTCCCGGCCGGGCGCGGCATGGCGCCCGGGTGATTGTGGCAGACGAGGCGCCGGGTCAGGCCCGGCGCGGGACAGGGTCAGGGGGCGGGCCCGGCAGCCGGACGCCCCGCCGGAGCGCTTGGCCGGCGGGATCCGGAAGCTGCCCGGGGACCCGTCTGCGTTGCGCATGAGGCCCCGCGGGCCCCGTGCGGCGTCCGGCGCCGGGCTGCGAGAGCCCTGCCTCCGGTCTTTGGGCCTCTGCGGCCCTGAAGATGGCGAAGGAGGACCCTTGGCCGGGCCCGAGGCTCCCGTGTTCGGCGCCCGGAACCTCCGGCTGAGCTCTGCCCGGACCCTGATGGCCAGGGCTCCGCCCGTTCGGCGCTCAAACGCTCCAATGGAGCCTTCGCCGGGCTCCGCCCGGACCGTGCTGGCCGGGGCTCCGCCCGTTCGCGGCTCGGAAGCTCCACTGGAGCTTCCGCCGGGCTCCGCCCGGACCGCCGCTCACCCCTGCAGGGCCGCCCACATCTCGCGGTCGCGCCCGGCGGTCCAGACGCGCGGCGTGTCGATGCCGCGGGCCTCGTCCCAGGCGCGGGCGACGTTGAAGGGCAGGCAGTGCTCGTAGATCGCGTAGTCGCCGAATTTCGGGTCGCATTCCGCGCGCACCGCGTCCCAGGCCTCCTTCAGCGTGCCGCCGCGTGCCGCGACCTTCGCCACCGGACGGTAGGTCGAGGCGACGAAATCGGCGGTGTTCGCCAGCGCCTCGGCCACCATCGCCTCGCCCACCAGAGCGTCGCCGCGCCCCGGCGCGATCGACTTGGGCGCGAATTCCGCGATGGCCTTCAAGGTCTCCGGCCAGTCGCCGAAATGGCCGTCGCCGCAATAGCAGGCCGAGTGGTACTCGACGATGTCGCCGGTGAACATCACCTCCTGGTCGGGCACCCAGATCACCGCGTCGCCGGCGGTATGGGCGCGGCCGAGATGCAGGATGTCGACGCGGCGCCGGCCCAGATAGACGGTCATGCGGTCCGAGAAGGTCGTGGTCGGCCAGGTCAGGCCGGGGATTTCTTCGTGCCCCTGGAAGAGCCGCGGGAAGCGGCCGAACTCGCTGTCCCAGTCCTCCTGGCCGCGCTCGGCGACCTGGGCGCGGGCGGTGTCGGACATGATCACCTCGCGCGCGCCATAGGCCGAGGCGCCGAGCACGCGGACCGCGTGGTAATGGGTCAGCACCAGGTGCGAGATCGGCTTGTCGGTGACCGAGCGGACGCAGTCCATGACCTTGCGCGCCAGGCGCGGGGTCGCCTGGGCCTCGACGATCATGACGCTCTCGTCGCCGATGATCACGCCCGTATTGGGATCGCCCTGCGCGGTGAAGGCGTAGAGACCCTCGCCCACTTCGGTGAAGCTGACGACCTTCTCCTCAAGGTCCCCGGCAGATGCAAATGCCTTGTTCATCGCGTGTCCTCGTCTTCGGGCACAGGCCGAGGAGCGCCGGGACCGCCCTCCTTGGCGCTGCCCGGCCGGATCTCCTCCCCGAAACCCGTCGCTGTTGCAACGTCATTAGTCGTTACATTTGCAACGGTGTCAAGTGCAACTTTTGATCCGAGAGATTGGACGCCCATCTCCCTCTTCGCATCGCGAGCGTCACAAGCCTGAATATATGTGTATCTCTAGTCACCTGGAACTAAAGTTTGTATCATTATTTTGCCTGATGCGGGAGGATGTGATGGGTGGCCGTGTTGCTGTTCCAATTGATCTCAGCGACGAGGAACGCTCATGACGGCCTTCCGTTCGCCGTGATCGGCGGCCAAGCCGACCATCATCCGCGCGAAGATACCCTTGTCACTCCAACGTTTCCAACGGTTGTAGAGTGTCTTGTGCGGGCCATATTCCGCCGGGGCGTCGCGCCAACGTAAACCATTGCGATTGATGAAGATAATCCCGCTCAACACTCGTCGATCATCGACGCGAGGCTTGCCGTGGGACTTGGGAAAGAAGGGCTCCAGACGCGCCATCTGCGTGTCGCTCAACCAGAAAAGATCAGACATGTTCACCGCTCGATTTCCGAGCCGTGAATCACGCTGCCACCGGGAAATCAATGGGTCCTGACCCTAGCCTATTATGGGATGATCGGACCCGATCCACATGTCGATCCGACCCTGCAGTCTTGTAGCCATCTCCCGCTACTCGGTGCATCGGTAACTATATTCCCGGGCGAATCCCGTTGCAGTTGCACCCAGACGCCAAGTCCTGCCATAACAGGACCAGCCGCAGACGGAGACACGCTTGCCCCGCAAAGACCCGCCCCCGGACCCCGAATTCAACCTGGAGAACTTCCTGCCCTACCTGCTGAACCAGGCGGCGGAACGCACCAGCGAGGAGTTCCACGAGCATTACCGCGCCGAATACGACCTGACCCGGACGCAATGGCGGGTGGTCGCCAATCTCGGGCGCTTCGGCTCGATGGCCGCGGCCGAGATCTGCCGCATCTCGCATATCGAGAAAACCGCAGTCAGCCGGGCCGTCTCGGTGCTGGAAGGCCGCGGATTGCTGAGCCGCAGCCGCGACGCGGCGGACAAGCGGCAGGAGAGCCTGACCCTGACGCCCGCCGGAACCGAGGTGTTCCGCACGCTGGGGAAGCGGGCGATCGACTATGACGACCGGCTGAGGAACCGGCTCGGCCCGCATCTGAGCTCGCAGCTCGAGGCGATGCTGCGGCAGCTGATCCTCGCGGCCGGCCACGGGGACGGCGACGCGTGAGGCTCAGCCGCCGATGAGGACGATGCCGTCCTCGAGGCTGATCGGCACCGGGTCGAGGCCGCAGGGGGCGCCGCGCTCCGCCGCGCCGGTGACGGCGTCGAACATGGCGCCATGCGCGGTGCACATCAGCCGGCGGCCGTCCGCCGACAGGATGCTGCCGCCCTGGTAGTCGAGCGGCAGGTACTGGTGCGGGCAGGCATTGACGAAGGCGCGGATCCCGGCAGCGTCCTTGACGAGCAGCAGCGGGAACCGCCCCGCGCCGCTTTCCACCATCACCGCGCGGACGCCGTCCAGATCGGCCAGCGCGCAGATCTGCGTGCCCGCGGGCGGGGCGGAGCTGTAGTCGGTCCAGGGCATGCAAGTCTCTCCGGGCACGGGAAGGACCGCCCCGGCGGCCCGGAGCGGCAAGTCACGGCAGGCGGGGCGCTATTCCGCCGGTTCGGCCTTCAGGACGCCACGGCGGATCTGGTCCTCCTCGATCGACTCGAAGAGCGCGCGGAAATTGCCCTCGCCGAAGCCGTCATCGCCCTTGCGCTGGATGAATTCGAAGAAGATCGGGCCGATCACCGTCCTGGAGAAGATCTGCAGCAGGATCCGGGTCTCGCCGCCGCCGACCACGCCCTCGCCGTCGATCAGGATGCCGTGCTGGCGCATCCGCTCCAGCGGCTCCCGGTGGCCCGTCACCCGGCGGCGGGACATCTCGTAATAGGTGTCCGGCGGCCCCGGCATGAAGTCCATGCCCGCCGCCGCGATCGCGTCGGTGCCGGCATAGATGTCCTCGGAGGCGATGGCGATGTGCTGGATGCCCTCGCCCTTGTATTCCTTCAGGTATTCCTCGATCTGGCTGTGCTCGTCCGTGGACTCGTTGATCGGGATGCGGATCTTGCCGTCCGGCGAGGTCAGCGCCCGGCTGACCAGCCCGGTCTGCTTGCCCTTGATGTCGAAATACTTGATTTCGCGGAAATTGAACGTGTCGTGGTAGAACTTGTACCAGGTGTCCATGTTGCCGCGCACGACATTGTGGGTCAGGTGGTCGAGATAGTAGAAGCCGAAGCCCTCGGGACGCGGATTCTCCTCGCCCAGCCAGTCGAATTCCGCCGCATAGCAGGAGCCGTCCGCGCCATAGGTGTCGACGAAGTAGAGAAGCGATCCGCCGATGCCATGGACCGCCGGGACGTCCAGCGACTTGCCCGGCCCGGTGTATTCCGTGGCACCCGTGTCGAGCGCGCGCTGCAGGGCCTTCTGCGCATCGACGACGCGCCAGGCCATGGCAGGGGCGCAGGGGCCGTGCTCGGCGACGAAGCCCGCGGCATGGCTGCCCGGTTCGGCATTCAGCAGGTAGTTGATGTCGCCCTGGCGGTAGAGGGTGATCGCCTTGCTGCGATGCCTGGCGACCGGAACGAAGCCCATCTGGCGGAAGATCCGGTCGAGCTGTTCCGGCTCGGGATGGGCGAATTCGACGAATTCGAACCCGTCCGTGCCAGCCGGATTGACGTCGGAAATCTCGGGCTTCGGGGCGTCATGCGGGAAGGGTCCCATGCGCGTGTCCTCCTCTGAGCTGTTCTGGCGCCAGAATGCGGGAAATCCGGCGCAAGAGGGTTGCATTTGAAACCTTTCCGGACAGAAAAATGACTGCAGAGATGCATGAAATGCCGGAAGGATGCACGAGATGCGCATTGACGACTATGACCGCGCGATTCTGGACGCATTGCAGCGCGACGGGGCGATGACCAATGCGGCGCTGTCGGAGGTGGTCAACCTCTCGGCCTCGCAATGCTCGCGCCGCCGCGCCGCGCTGGAGGGGGCGGGGATCATCTCGGGCTATGCGGCGCGGCTCGACGCGAAGAAGCTGGGGCTGGGGCTGCGGGCCATCATCCGGGTCAACCTGCGCGACCACGGCCAGGGCAACGAGGAGGCCTTTGCCCGCTTCCTCGGCGACCAGCCCGAGATCCGCGCGGCCTTCTCGGTCTCGGGCGACGCGGATTACGTGCTGGAGATCAACGCCCGCAGCCTCGAGGCCTTCGCCGAATTCATCCATGGCCGCCTGCTGCCCCATCCGCAGGTGGCGCAGGTCCGCTCGGAAATCGTGCTGAAGGTGCTCAAGGACCGCGACGGGCTGGAGCTCGACGCGCTCAGTCCGCGCTAGACGCCGTCACGGGCGGCACGGAGCGGGTGCAGGTCCCGGCATCGGCATTGCGCCCGGAAAGGATGGCCATGACCGGCCGGCGCCGGCCCGCCCGGCCTCCCCCTGGGCCGCGGCAGGCGCAGGGCAACCGCCGGGCGCTGCCCCGGCCCGAAACGCTCCGCCTCGGCGGACGCCGCTGGCACCAGTACAGGAGAGCCCGGTGTCCCGCAGGAACTCGAAGGGGACGAGGCCGCTGACCGCGCCGCACAGCATGAGGGACCCGCCCGGCTGCAGCCCTTCGGGCGCAGCGAGGTGGCGCATGCCGGAGGAGGCATTCCGGGCGGACGATCGCGGGTCGTGACCGCGCGGCCGACAGGGCTCATCACCACGGTCGGCACATCCGCGAAGGCGGGACGCGCGGACGCCATTGCACCGGGCATGTCGAGAGGGACCCGGAAGGCAAATCCCGCGCCCCGGCCACCGGATGGCGACAGGCGCCACCCGGGCTCTCGCGGCCGCACGCAATCCGGGCGCGGAGACCGGCCCCGCCGCCAGGCCCGCGCCGCGGCAGGGCGCCGGCTGCCTTGGAGAAGGTCCGTCCGTCGCAGGCAGGGATCCCATGGGCGGCGCGCGGCCCCTGCCTCGGGACGATGGCAGGCAACGGCGTGCCTCGGCGAGGCTCGCACCCTGATCCGCGCACGACCTCGCTCCCGCCCCTGCCTGCTCTCCACTCCAAAGGGCCGCAGCCTCGGAGCGGCCGGCTGCGCCCTTCGCCGACCCGGACCGGGGCCGGCCAGATCTTGCCTCTGATGGCAGCGGAAGCCTGTGCACGTCGTCGCGCTCAGGCCCCATGTCCTGAACCTCCAGCCGCTTGCCGGCATGCAGGGCAAGCCCGCCTCTCCGACCCCGTTCCCTTGGCCATTCGTCCGGCCAGGCGCCACAGGTCCGGCGCCTGGCCGGCACGGACCCCGGAACACGCGCCCGCCCCCGTTCCGGCCGGCACGGCCCGGGCGAAGCAGCCGGACGTCCGCCTTGAGAGAGTGCGCGCGGCCGTCCCGTCCCGGCCGCGCTGCGCTCGCCATCTGCGACCGTCGCATCGACGCCGACAATGCACGGAGACTGGCAGGCCGCTTTCAGGCTCCGGCCCCCGCCGCAAACGCGGACCAACTGGAACTGGCGCAGCGAGCGCGCGCTGCCGGCCGGCCTCGACACCGCGGGCCCCGCTTTCATCTAGCTCGGCGCACCGGCCGCCCGGCAGCCTTCCCGGTCGTGATCGAGGCCGAGCGGCGGGCGCCCCGGCCGACTCGGAGGGGCGGACCGGGGGCCGATGCCTCCGCAGCTACTGGCGCAGGATCACCGCCTCGTCGGGCGCGAGGACGAGCCCGCTCGACAGCCCCCGGGGACGCGCGGGATCGGAAGAGAGCAGGACCTCGCCGCCAAGCCCCGTCGCCTGCGGGCGGGAAGTGAAATTCAGGCAGACGGTCACAGCCCCCTCCGGCATGGAACGGTCGAAGACATAGAGCCCGTCCCCCGCCTGCCGCGTCCGGTAGCTGCCGATCTGCAGGCAGGGCTCTTCCCGGCGCAGCTGCAGGAGCGCGCGGATGAAGGCCAGGATGGAGCCCGGCGCGGCGGACTGGCGGGCGGCATCGCCCTCGGCGGGCAGGCAGAGCGGCAGCCAGGGGTCCGCGCTGCTGAAGCCCGCGCCCTCGCCCGGCTGCCAGGCCATCGGCGTGCGCGCGGGGTCGCGGCCGAGCCCGAGCCCCGGCACCCGCTTCTCCCAGGGGTCCTGCACCGCCGCGGGCGGGATGACGGCATTCTCGAGGCCGAGCTCGTCGCCCTGGTAGAGCGTCGGCGTGCCGCGCAGCGTCAGCAGGAGCGCCGCGGCGACCCTTGCCTGCGCCGGGCCCGCGCGGCTGGCGATGCGGCCGATATCGTGATTGCCGAGCACCCAGTTCGGCCAGCCGCCCTCGGGCAGGGCCGCCTCGTAGGTCTCGACCAGCCCGGCGATCTCCGCCGCGTCCCAGCGCGCCCGCAGGAGCATGAAGTTGAACGGCAGATGGAAGAGGTCGAGCGCGTCGCCGTAGTAGCTCATCACCTCGCCGAGCGACCCCGAGGTCTCGCCGATCAGCACCCGGTCGGGGAATTCGTCCGAGACCTGGCGCATCAGCCGGACGATGCGGTAGCCCTCGGGCTGGTTCTTGGAATTCGCCTGCAGATGGCTGTGGGTCGGGCCCATATGCGGCGCCCAGTCGGGATTGGGCGGGTTGTCCCCCTTGTCGACATCCGGCGCGACATGGGTGATCGCGTCGACCCGGAGCCCGTCGACCCCGCGGCGGTACCAGAAGCGGATGACCTCCAGCATGGCCGCGCGCAGCTCCGGATTCTGCCAGTTCAGCGCCGGCTGCTCGGGCAGGAAGGTGTTGTGGTAGTACTGGCCCGTCGCCTCGTCCCAGGTCCAGGACGGGCCGCCGAACTCGCCGATCCAGTTGTTGGGCGGGCTGCCATCGGGCTTGGCGTCGCGCCAGATGTACCAGTCGCGGCGGGGATTGCCGCGCGAGGACCGGCTTTCGAGGAACCAGGGGTGGCGGTCCGAGCTGTGGCTTGGGACGAAGTCGAGAAGCAGCTTCAGCCCGCGGTCGTGGCAGGACGCGACCAGGCGGTCGAAATCCTCGAGCGTGCCGAAGACCGGGTCGATGCCGCAGTAGTCCGAGACGTCATAGCCGAAATCGGCCATCGGCGAGGGGAAGACCGGCGATAGCCAGATCGCGTCGATGCCCAGGTCGCAGAGGTAGTCGAGGCGGGACTCGATCCCGGCGAGGTCGCCGACCCCGTCCCCGTCGCTGTCCTGGAAGGAGCGCGGGTAGATCTGGTAGATGACGGCGGTCTTCCACCAGTCGGCGGCGGCCGCCTGGCAGGCGGCGAGGTTCAGCGTGTCCATGAGCGCAGGCTCCTTGATCGGAAATGTCAGGATTGGGGAACGAGGACGAGGCGCCCGTCGGGCGCCACGCCAAGCGGCGCGGGGTCCATGAGATAGCCGCCGAAGGCGTCGCGGCCGCCATCGGCGAAGCCCGTCAGCATCGGGCCCGCGCCGGTCTCCACCATGCGCGCGGCATAGCGGCGGCAGGGCTCCGCGCCGTCGAGGAAGGGCCCGGGCGCGATCTGCCAGGGGCCGCGCGGGTGCTCGGCCACGAGGTAGTGCGAGCCGGTGACCGGCGGCTGCGGCGCCTGGCGGCGATAGGCGTCGGACCAGTGCCTGGCGGCGGTGCAGAAGAGGCAGTGCCAGCGTCCGCCGAGGCGGAAGACCTGCGGCACCTCGAGCTGGCCGAACCCGCCCGCGAAGACCGGCGGCTGCAGCTCCCAGCTGTGGAGATCCGGCGAGGTGGCGAAGCCGATGGCGCCCGCGTCATTGGCCTCGGCCCGGCCGGGCACGCGGGCGGTGAAGTACATCAGCCAGCCATCGCCCTCGGGATCGGGCATCACCCAGGGATCGCGCATCGCCCGGTCCGGCCAGTGGCCGACGGCATGCCCGGCCTCGTAATGCACCGCCGCAGGACCGACAAGATCGAGGCAGGGGCCGTCGCCGACCCGCTCCCAGTCATGCAGGTCGCGGCTGACGGCATGGCCGATCCGCTGCCAGAGCCCGCCCTCGGCCCGGTCGCAGCCGGTATAGAACAGGTGGTGCAGCCCGTCCGGGCCGGTCACGACCGAGCCGGTCCAGGTCGCCTGGCTGTCGAACCCCTCCGCCCTGGGCGCGAGCGAGGTGCCCAGATAGGTCCAGCTCTGCAGGTCGTCGCTGACCGCGTGGCCCTGGCGGGCGTTGAAATGGCGCAGCTCGGGATCACCGAGCGCGCGGTCGGCCTCGAGGAACCAGGCATGCCAGCGCCCGCCGTCATGCAGGTACCAGCTGTCCCAGATCCACTTGTCCTTGAGGGTCAATGCCATGAGTGGGCTCCCGCTCTGCGCTCAGGGGCCGCCGAAGAGGACGGCGAGGCTTTCATAGGGGGCGAGCTCCAGCCGGGGCCCGAGATCGCCGCGCAGTCCGTGGCTGCCGAGAAGGCCGCGCCCGCTGCCCTGCATCTCCTGCGGCACGTCGAAGACCGCCGGGTCAGCAGAGAAATTCGCCACCACCGCCAGCCGCGTGCCGCCGAGGCGGCGCTCATAGGCGAAGACCTGGGCATGCTCCGGCGCCATGGCGCGGTAGCTGCCATGGACCACGACGGGCTGGGTACGGCGCAGCGCGATCAGGGCGCGGTAATGCGCGAGGATGCCGCCGGGATCGGCGCGCTCGGCGTCCACGTTGATCGCCGCATGGTTCGGGTTGACCCCGATCCAGGGCGTGCCGGTGGTGAAGCCCGCCTGCGGCCCCGCGCTCCACTGCATCGGCGTGCGGGAATTGTCGCGGCCATTGTCGTTGGCGCCGGCGATGAAGGCCTCGGGCGACATGCCGCGGGCCATCGCCGCCTCGTAATGGCCGAGCGTCTCCAGGTCGCGGAACTCGCCGATCTCGGCGAAGGCGGCATTGGTCATGCCGATCTCCTCGCCCTGGTAGACGAAGGGGGTGCCCTTCATCAGGTGCATGACCGTGGCCAGCATCTTGGCGGCCGCCACCCGCTGCGGCCCGTCGCAGCCGTATTTCGACACCTGGCGCGGCAGGTCGTGATTGCTTAGGAAGAGCGCGTTCCACCCGTCCTGGTCCAGCACCGCCTGCCAGTCCTCCAGAACCGCGCGGAAGCGGCCCAGATCGAAGGGCTTCGGCTTCCACTTGCCGTGCTCGGGATCCCAGCCCTCGACCACGTGGTTGAACTGGAACACCATGTCGAGCTCGGCCCGGTCGCGCCCGCAATAGAGCAGCGCCGTGCCCCGGCTGACCGACCAGCTCTCGCCGATCGACAGCAGGTCGCGCCCGGCCAGCACCTCGCGGTGCATCTCCTGCAGGAAGCCGTGCAGATAGGGGCCCTCCTCGAAGAGGCCCGCCTCCACGTCCTTGCCGATCAGGCTGATGACGTCCATCCGGAACCCGGCGATGCCGCGGTCGAGCCACCAGCGCATCATCTCGTGGATCTCGCGGCGCAGCGCCGGGTTCTGCCAGTTCAGGTCGGGCTGGCCGGGGCTGAAATAGCCCAGGTAGTAGCGCCCGGCCGCGGGGACATAGGTCCAGGCGGAGCCGCCGAAGCAGGCCTGAAGGTCGCTCGGCGGACCGCCATCGGGGCCCGGGTCGCGCCAGATGTAGTAGTCGTGCTCGGGCGCCCCGCGCGAGCGGCAGGCCGCGCGGAACCAGGCGTGTTCGTCCGAGCTGTGATTGACCACCAGATCCATCACGATGCCGATGCCGCGCGCCTTCGCCTCGGCCACCAGCCGGTCGAAATCCGCCAGCGTGCCGAATTCCGGGGCGATGTCGCGGTAGTCCGAGATGTCGTAGCCGTTGTCGCGCATCGGCGAGCGGTAGACCGGCGAGAGCCAGATGAAGCCGATCCCGAGCTCTTCGAGATAGCCGAGCTTCGAGATGATGCCGGGAATGTCGCCGATGCCGTCGCCATTGCTGTCGGCGAAGCTGCGCGGGTAGATCTGGTAGCCGGTGGCCGATTGCCACCAGCGGGCCGCGTCCATGGGCGGGGCCGGATCATGCAGCATGCTTGGTCCTCCTTGGGGTTGCGCCGTAGCCCGCTCAGTGGAGCGGCAGGCCGCCGGCGTCGAAACGGTGCAGGTTCTCGGGACGGGGCCGCAATCCGACGGTCTCGCCCAGGGCGATCGCGCGGCGTCCCTCGCGGCGGACCACGACGGGCTCCTCCGCGCCGATATCGACATAGAGGTAGGTGTCCGAGCCCAGGTCCTCGGCATGGACGACCTCGCCCGACCAGACCGCGCCTTCCCCGGTGATGTCAATGTGCTCGGAGCGGATGCCCAGCGTGCGGCAGCCATGGCCCGCGGCGATGGCGCCGTTCAGCAGGTTCATCTTCGGCGAGCCGATGAAGCCCGCGACGAAGGTGGAATTGGGCTTCTCGTAAAGATCCGCCGGGGTTCCGACCTGCTCCACCTTGCCGTCGCGCAGCACGCAGATCCGGTCGGCCAGCGTCATCGCCTCGACCTGGTCATGGGTCACGTAGACCATCGTCGCCTTTTCCATGTCGTGATGCAGCTTGGCGATCTCCAGCCGGGTCGCAACGCGCAGCGCGGCGTCGAGATTCGACAGCGGCTCGTCGAACAGGAACACGCGCGGATCGCGGCAGATGGCGCGGCCGATGGCGACGCGCTGGCGCTGCCCGCCCGAAAGCTGCCGCGGCAGCCGCTCGAGCAGATGGCCGATCTGCAGCATCTCCGCTGCCCGCTCTACCCGCTCGCGGATCGCGGCCTTTCCGGCCTTGGCGAGCTTCATGCCGAAGGCCATGTTCTCGTAGACGGTCATGTGCGGATAGAGCGCGTAGGACTGGAACACCATGGCGATGCCGCGGTCCGAGGGCACCTTGGAATTCATCCGCGCGCCGTCAAACAGCAGCTCGCCCGAACTGATGCTGGTCAGGCCCGAGATCAGCCGCAGGAGCGTGGACTTGCCGCAGCCCGAAGGGCCGACGAAGACCATGAACTCGCCCGCGCGGATCTCCAGGTCGACGCCTTTGATCACCTCGGCGGCGCCGTAGGACTTGCGGATGTCGTGAAGCTGGATATGTGCCATTTTCGGGTCTCCCGGTTCAGCCCTTGACCCCGCCGGCCGTCAGGCCCGCGACGATCTTGCGCTGGAAGATGAGGACGAGGACGATCAGCGGAACGGTGACGATGACCGACGCCGCCATGATGGTCCCCCAGGGGGTTTCGAACTGCGACGCCCCGGAGAGGAGCGCGATGGCGACCGGCACCGTCCGCGTCGTCTCCGAGGCGGTGAAGGTCAGGGCGAAGAGGAACTCGTTCCAGGCGCCGATGAAGGCCAGGAGCCCGGTCGTCACCATCGCCGGCCACAGGAGCGGCAGGAAGACCTGGGTGATGACGACCCAGGGCGAGGCGCCGTCGACGATGGCGGCCTCCTCGATCTCCACCGGCAGGTCGCGCATGAAGGTGGTCAGCACCCAGACGGTGAAGGGCAGCGTGAAGATCGTGTAGCTGAGGATCATCGCCCAGGGCGTGTTGAAGATCCCGAGGAAGCGGACCATCTCGAAGAGCCCCGACAGCACCGCGATCTGCGGGAACATCGACACCGCGAGGATCGTCATCAGCAGAAGCCCGCGGCCGCGGAACCGCACCCGCGACAGCGCATAGGCGGCCGTCACCGCCAGAAGCAGCGCGGCGCCCACCGTCGCGGTTGCAATGAAGACCGAGTTCAGCACGTTGCGCGGAAAGGCCTGCTGGCCGAGCACCGCGAGGTAGTTGCCGAAATCGAAGCCCTGCGGCAGGTAGTTCACCTCGAACAGCGCGGTGCCGGTCTCGAAGCTGGTGATGACGGCGTAGTAGAAGGGGAAGACCGAGACGGTCACGATGGTTGCCACGGCCAGCGCGAAGCCGGCCTTCTTCGTCAGGTCGAGCGCGGTCATGCCGGTGTCCTCCCGCCCAGATCCACCTTGCCGAGCCAGATGTAGAGGCTCACGAAAATCGCGATCAGCGCGAAGAGCAGCGTCGACTGCGCCGATCCGTAGGCGAACTTGTCGAACTCGATCAGGTTCTCGCGGCTGAGGATCGACATGGTCTTGGTGGCCGAGGAATTCGGCGTCAGCACGTAGACCAGGTCGAACATGCGCAGCGCGTCGAGCATGCGGAAGATCACCGCCACCATCAGCGCCGGGCGCACCAGCGGCAGGGTCACGCGGAAGAACACCTTGACCGGATGCACCCCGTCGACCTTCGCCGCCTCGTAGATGTCGCGCGGGATCATCTGCAGCCCGGCCAGGCACAGCAGCGCCATGAAGGGCGTGGTCTTCCACACGTCGACCAGGATCACCGCCGCCATCGCCGTGTCGGCATTCGCGGTCCAGGCGATCTTCTCGGAAATCAGCCCGGCGCGCAGCAGCATGTCGTTGAGAATGCCGAACTGGTCGTTGAGCATCCAGCCCCACATCTTGGCCGAGACGATGGTCGGGATCGCCCAGGGGATCAGGATCGCCGCCCGCACGAGGCCGCGCATCGGGAAGCGGACATTCAGCACCAGCGCCACCATCAGCCCCAGCACGGTTTCCAGCGAGACCGAGATCGCGGCGAAGCGGACCGTGTTCCAGACCGCGTTCCACCAGGCCGGATCGGCCAGCGTGCCGCGCCAGACGACCCGGCCCGAGGAGAGCTGGCGGTAGCTGAGATAGTTGTCGAAGCCCACCCAGCGGCCGTCATAGAGGCTGGTGAGCGTGGTGTCGGTGAAAGAGAAGTAGATCGAGCGCGCCAGCGGCCAGGCGGCCACGCAGATCAGCATGGCGAGCATCGGCGCGAGGAACCAGAAGGCGGCGCGGCGGCGGCGGGCCTCCAGGTCGGGCTCCTTGCGCAGGGCGCGCGGGCGGGCGTCGCTCGGCGGAGCGGTGTCGCTCAGGGGGGCGGTCATGTCGGTCATCGGGTCTCCCGGGACTGTCTCCCGGCGGAACGGCGGCGCATCGGCGGCCGTCCGGCCGGGCACCGGGCAAGGCGGGGGCGCCTGCCGCGATGCGGGGGAGCGGGCAGGCCTGCCCGCGGGAAAGCTGGGTCGGGACGGGTCGGGGCGGCACGGGCTACCAGCCGCGGCCTTTCAGGTCGTCGAGGTCGAGCTCCAGCAGCTCTAGGTTCTCGGCGGCGCTGCCCTGGCCCGACAGCGTCTCGTGCACGGCGCTCCAGAACCGCGCGGAGACCTCGTTATAGGCGCCCTTGGTCGGCGCAGAGGGACGCGGCACGGCCTGCTCGAAGATCTCCTTCCAGCGCGGCACGATCGGCTGGGCGGCGGCGATCTCGGGATCGTCGTAGAGCGCGACCAGCGTCGGCAGATGCGCCTCGCCGAGCGCCCCGGCCTTCTGCGCCTCGGGACCGGCGAGATAGAGCGCCAGCGAAATGGCCGCCTCCTGGTGCTGCGAGTATTTCGACACCGCCACGTTCCAGCCGCCCAGCGTCGCCGCCGAGCCGCCGTCATCGCCGCCCGCAGGCAGGGGCGCGACGCCGAAGAGCCCCTTGACCGGGCTGTCCGCGCCATTCCCCAGCGCATAGGCATAGGGCCAGTTGCGCATGAAAAGCGCGTTGCCGGTCTGCCAGACGCCGCGCGCCTCCTCTTCCTGGTAGGCCAGCACGCCCGGCGGCGAGATCGTCCCGACCCAGCCGGCCGCCAGCTCCAGCGCCTCGATGGCGGCGGGGTTGTTCACCGAGATGGCGCCATCCGCCTCGACCACATGGCCGCCGCCCGAGGAGGCGAGCCATTCCAGCGCGTTGCAGCTGAGCCCCTCATAGGCATTGCCCTGCCAGACGAAGCCCCAGAAATCGCCGTTCCCGGCCGCCCGCTCTTCCGCCTGGATGCGCGCCGCCGTCTCGGTCAGCTCCTCCCAGCTGCGGGGCACTCCGGCGCCGTACTTCTCCAGCAGGTCCGCGCGGTAGTAGAGCGCCGGCGCATCGGTATAGAGCGGCAGCGCGACCAGCCGCCCGTCGACCGTCTGGGACTCGATGATCGCCGGAAAGCTCGCCGCGGCGATCTCCGCGGCCGGCCCGGACAGATCGACGAACTGGTCGGCCAGCTGCGCGGCCCAGATGATGTCGGTCTGGTAGAGGTCGATATCGGCGTTCCCGGCCGCCAGCCACAGCCGGTACTGGCCGAACTGGTCCGAGGTCGAGGCGGGCATCGGCACGAAATTCACCGTGTTGCCGGTCGCCTCCTCCCAGGGCTTCACCCTCTCGCGGAAGCTATCGATCGCCGTGCCGACGACGCCCGAGGCATAGCTGATCTCCACCGCCGCCGCGGGCCAGGCCGCAAGCGCCAGCACGATGGCCGTGCCGATCGCCGTGCCGCCGCGCCATTTCGCCGAAATCCGTTCCATCCAGTACCTCCCGTCTGGGTTCCGGCCGCGCCGCAGGCAGGCGGCGGCGGCCACGTTCCGGCTTCCCTCCCGAAATCCGAAACGTTTCGGCAATCTTGATAAGCGAATCACTGGCAGCCTGTCAATTCGCCTGTCACAACCGGAAGCTGTCTCCGCTTCAGCCCCTGGCGGGGGCCGTCGACGCGCCGTCTATGAAGCTATAGGGAGATATTTTCTGAAGCTCTTTCAATTCCTTGCCCTCGATCGCATCTCTCAGGACATCGGCAAGCGGCCCCCAGCTTTCCGACAGCGAAGCGCGCGTGACGGTCAGGGCGGGAAAGAAAAGTTCTGGCCGCGCATGGGCCACGACATCGTCATGGGCCACCACCGAAACGTCTTCGGGGATGCGCAGGGAGAGCGCGGAGAGCGCCGTGTAGACCCCCTTGGCGATGCGCAGGTTGCCGCAGATCACAGCCGTCGGCGCATCCCCCGGATCCGAGAACATCTGCACCGCGGAGACCATGCCGAAATCCTCGGTCATCGGCCCGTTGCGCAGGCGGGCGCGGGACGGCGCGGCGCCGAATTCCGCCAGCCCGGTCTCGAACCCGTTCTGGCGCGAGTGGACATAGGCGAAATGCTCGGGACCGGAGATCAGCCCGATCCGCCGGTGGCCCAGGGCGCACAGATGGCGGGTCAGATGCAGGACCAGCCCGAAATTGTCGATGTCGAAAAAGGGATGCTGCGCGGCCTCCCCGGTCCGGCCATGGACCACGAAGGGGATGCTGTTCTCCATCAGGTGCCGGATGCGCACATCATCGGGACGCGGCCCGGTCAGGACAAAGCCGTCCAGCGATCCTCCGCGGACCAGCTGGTCGTAAGTCCTTATTATATCGTCACGTTCATGGCCCTCTGCCTTCGGCGCCAGATGCAGGACGAACTGCATGCCGCGCTCGGAGAAGGCCTCGGACAGGCCGGTGACCGTGGCGAAGAGGATCTCCTCGCGCTCGATCCCGGCAAAGCTCCGCTCGACGAAGCCGACCACGCCGGAGCGGCCCGAGACCAGCCGGCGCGCGGCCCGGTTCGGGAAGTAGTTGAGCTGCCGCGCCGCCGCCTCCACCCGCAGGCGGGTGGCCTCGCTGACATCCGAATGGCCGTTCAGGGCCCGGCTGACCTGCGTCACCGACAGGTCGAGATGCCGCGCAAGGTCCCGCAAAGTGGTCATGTCCGTCCCCGTGCTTCCTCCACCGGCCGGACACTAGACCGCCCGCCGGCGGTTTGGAAGGCGGCTTACGGCCTCTCCGGCCACTTCCGCAACGTTTCGGACGCCACCCGGACCGAGTTCTGCGCCGCCCGGAAGAGATGCGGCCCCGCCCCTGCTGCCGACGCGGACGGGCACCGGCCGAAGCGTTTCGGGAGCCGCGGGAGAAGGCGCAGCGGTCCTGCCCGGCCGCACAACGGCCCGGCGCCCCGGGTGCAGTCCGCAAGACGTCCGGTGCTGCTCCCTTCCGCCGCGACGCCCTGCAGCACGGGCCGACGAAAGGCGGTGTCCGGAACGGTCCTTGCGGCGACGACACGCGGACAGGGCAGCGCAAGCGGGAAACAACCTTGGCGTGTCTAAATACGCACTCATGCTACCATAGGGTCGCGACTCAGGAGGTCGCGATCCGGGGGGATGCCAGAATGGCACGCGATCCGCAGAGGGACGGAGGCGCTCTCGCCGACCTGTTCGCAGGATCCGGCATCGGGCTGCTGCTGGGCACGGTCATGGGGCTTTCGGTGACGCCGGTGGTGGCCACCGTGGTCGGCGTGCTGGCCACGCTCCTGGCGGCGATCCTCGGGCTGGACGCCAAGGAGGGCGGCACGCGCCTGCCGGCGGTCAACGCGCTGCGCATCGGCGCCTTCGGCTTCGCGGCCGTCGCCGGGCTTGCGCTCGGGCTCTACGCGCGGATCAACAATCCGCTCGCGGCACCGCCCCGTGCCGACATGGCGCGCTGGAGCGAGGCCTTCCCCGAGAACCCCACCCTCGCGCGGCAGATGATGGTCTTCGAGCGCACCCAGCTCCAGCCCGCGGAAGTGGCCTTCCGCGAAGACCGCGCCGCGCCGGTCGCGGCCGGGCCCTCGGCCGCAGCGCGCCAATCGGTGCTCTTCTCCGGCTTCGGCAGCTACGACGCCTGCCAGCAGCTCGATCCCGGCCGCTTCGCATCGGATGCCGACACGCTGGCGGCCTATGGGCGCGGCGATCCGCCCGTGCTGGTGCGGCGCACGGCGGCGCGCATCGCCGCCCTGCCCGAGGCGCAGCGCGGCACCGCGCTGGCCCTGGCCCATGGCCTGCTCTGCGATGTCCAGGCCGGGGACGATCCCTGATGCGCCCTCCCGCGATCGCTGCCCTGGCCCTCTTG
Source organism: Poseidonocella sp. HB161398 (assembly GCF_005870025.1). Classification (GTDB taxonomy): domain Bacteria; phylum Pseudomonadota; class Alphaproteobacteria; order Rhodobacterales; family Rhodobacteraceae; genus Mangrovicoccus. The sequence continues at coordinate 288,602 of NZ_VATA01000001.1, read as the reverse complement.
GCGCTGCTGCTGCCAGGGGCCGCCTCCGCCCGGACCGATGCCGAAAGCGCCCGCTCGGTGGTTCAGGTGCGCTGCGCCACGGCCGACGGCGAGATGAAGGCGACCGGCTTCGTCTGGCCCGCGCCCGGCCGGATCGTCACCGCGCTGCATGCCGTGGCGGGCTGCCCGGCGGGCAAGGGCTTTGTCTACAGCCAGGCAGCCGGGCGCGAGGCGGGGATCGCCCGCATCGCCGCGGTCGACCTCGAAGCCGACCTTGCGCTCCTGGACCTCGAGGACGACCTGGGCCTGCAGCCGGTCCCCTTCGCCGGGGACGCTCCGGATCTGCGCGGCCTGCACTATGCCTGGGGCTATCCGCTGGCCGCCGCGCAGCTGATCGACCTGAGGGTCGATTTCGCCGGCGGGCTCGAGGGCGGGACGACGACGCTCGGGCGGGCCTTCTCCTCGGGCGACCTGGCCAAGCTCTTCCTCGGACAGGACTATCCGACCCGCGACACCGAGATCCTGCGGGTGACGACGACGCTGCAGCCGGGCCATTCCGGCGCGCCGATCTTCGATGCCGGCGGGCGGGTGGTGGCCATTGCCGATGGCGGTCTGCTGGGCGGCTGGCGCGGGATCAACTGGTCGATCCCGGCGCATGTCTACCTGCCGGGCCTGCCCGCCTCCGGCGATCCGGTGCCCGGCGCGGTTTCGGGCCAGGCCGCGCTTTTCAGCGCCTATGCGGTCGGCGAGCTGAAATCCATCCCGCTCGGCGCGCCGGACATCCCGGCCGCGCCCGCTGCCGCCCCGGCCGAGGTGCTGGTGCAGACCGGCCTTTTGCCCTTGCCGCTGGTGCTCGACCTCTTCGGCGCCGAAGACAGCGAGGACCTGTCCTGGATCGTCGAGGATCTCGAGGACATCCTGCCCCGGCGCTCGGACTGGCAGGCCTTCCGCTTCGCGGCCCTCCAGTCGGCGCGCTCCGGCGCGCTCTTCTTCGCGCCCGAGCGCGACGCGGTCGCCTATGACCCGGCCACCGGCCTCTTCGAGGCGCGCAGCATCGACGGCGGCGCCCGGCAGATCGCCTATTTCCGCGAAGGCCGGGACTTCGAGACGGCCCTCGCCGAGGGCAGCGCGGCCTTCTTCGGCCATCTCGCGGGGCTGGGGCTCGCCGGCGTGCCGGCCGCGGTGCCCGCCGCAGAGGTGGACCGGCAGCTCGAATACATCGACTACGAGGAGACCGTGGGCGGGGACGACGACCCCGCCGCGCTCGACCTGGTCGTGCAGATGAACGGCCCCGTCTTCTCCGGCCGCGCGATCTACCGGACCCGGCCGTTCGAGGACATGAGCGACGCGGACTATGTCGATTTCATGATGATGGATCTGGCGACCTGGGACCTCAACAGCCTCTGGCCGCTCGACGAGGAGATCGAAGCCGCTCTCGATCCCCGGGCGCTGGCCGCGTCGGGCTACCAGCCGGAGCCGAGCGCGCTGACCCTGGTGCGCCGGGTGCCGCTGGCCGATGTGGCGAAGGGCTTCGTCGCGGACCGCAACTACGGCTGGAAAAGCGACCTGTCGCATCTCAAGTCCCGGCTGGCCGATCCGGCGGAATTCGACGCGCTGGCCTTCGACATCTACGAGGACCACGCCACCGGCGCCACGGTCGCCGTGCCCGAGGGCATTGCCCTTGCCTGGCAGCCGGATCTGGGCGCGGTCGCGGCCGAGCTTGCGGGCGGCAAGGTCCGGCTGGCCGTCGCCGTGCAGCGCGCCGCCAGCTTCCGCGCCGCGACTGGCGCGGGCGCGTCGGAATTCCTGTCCCGGCTGGCCGGCTATGCCGACTGGTCGGACAGCGGGCCGCTCGACTGCGAGATGGAGATCGACGCGGAGGAAGGCGAAGCCTATTGCTGGGACTATTTCGACGGCACCGACCGGGGCAGCGGCGGCTATGCCGATCTCTACCTCGCGCTCAGAGTGAAGCGCGACGTCCTGCTGGCCAGCTCGGTCTATATCCTTGGCGAGGAAGACGACCTGAGCGATGCCGAAGTCGTCACCTATCTGATGACGCTGATCGGGGCGGAGTACCTCTCGGATTTCGCCGCGCAATAGCGCCCCTCCTGCCGCGCCCCGCCCATCGGCCAGACGGCGCGGACAGCCCCGGGCCGCCATTGCAGCCTGCCCTCCGGCAGCTGCATGCTGCCGGTGCAGGAAGGCCGGTGCGGCGACCCTTCCGGGCGCCTGGAACAGTCGCTGCACTCCGCCGGCGGCTTGCCGCGCGGACACACGGGCCGCCGGCTCTTCCCGGGCCTGCGCCCTGATGCTGCAAAGCAGCACATCGCGTTCGGGCAGGCCTCCGCCCCGTCCCGGGAGGATGGCGTTGAAGACCCCGGATGGGCTGGCAGTGGCCCGAGGATCGGAACGCCGGTTCCCGCAAGGGATGAAACGCCCCGTGCAGGGCGTTGTTGGATAGATCCGTTGGCGACCGCAGTCCCCTTTTCCCAAGACACGCCCACCCTGCGGCCACGGTCATCGGGATGCCAAGGGCCGTGACGCGGTTCATGAATGAGCGGCAAGCGCCATTGGTCCGAGCGCGGCCGCGAATGCGCGGACCTGGACCTCGGCAACCTGGCGGTCGAAGGTGAGGCATCGCGCCGCCATCGGTCCGAGGCCGATGCCGAACGGAGGGAGATCAGCCTCTGGCCGAGCAGCTTCACGCAGGTCATCCAGTCGCCGCGGAAAAGGTCCCCCGGACGGTTTCCTGATCTTCCTCCATCTCGTCTATGCCGGGGTGGATCTTGCGCCATGAGCGGGCCGCGCCACCGGTCCGAGCGGCACCGCGACTGCGCAGCTTGGAGCCGCCATGCGTGCGCCTGTAACGTGCTACGTGCTTTCGCGGCGCCACGATCGCTTGGCACGCTTCGCCGTCCACCGTGATGCCCGTGCTGTCCGCTGCCCGGCAGGGTATTGCGCAGCAATGTCCGAGAGGAGACGAGCAGGTGAGGCACGTCCCTGGGTTCACTATACGGAATGGTCACGTCCATTGTTCGACGGGCTTTCGCGGCGCCATTGGCGCCACAGTCCCGTCTCGCTCTGGCGGCGCGACAGGGTGCTGAAGTCCGGCGCGGACCAGCCGAGTCCGGACAGGTCCGGCAGGCGCGCCACGAAGCCTCACCCCGTCGCCATCCTTGCTCGGACCGATGGCGCAAGCGATAGCAACTCCTCGGACCAATGGCGGACAATCGCACGCCCTGCCGGAGCGGCAGTCCGAGGAGGGACTTGAGGGTCAAGCAGGCCTGGATCGCGTTCGTCGGGGAATTGATCCTACTCATTCGCTGTATGCCTGCTGGCGGGTGCGACGCCCGGAAGGCGCCGCTTCCCATTGCATCGAGGGATTGAACCAGACGGTCGGCGATCAGCGCTGCCTCAGCGCCTGATTGTAGCCATGCCAGCTGGCTGTCCTGTACGTGGTCGTCGCCGGTCTGCTCAGGGCCGCCAGCTATCATCCTGGAGTCGCGCCGTGACTCCCCGGCCGGATTTGCGCAGCAAGGCCGGAGCAGGAGACCCGGGAAAGGTCATCGGCAATGCCCCCGGCAGCAGGCCCCGGCCTTTCGAATGCGGGATCGGAGGCTCCGGCCGCGCCCCCGGGCGGCCGACGAAAGCGGCGGGAGCATGGCGGCCACCGGCGCGGCACGGCTCTGCGATGCGGCGCCCGGCTCCGGCCGGGCGGGCCTCAGCCCGCGGCTTCGAGCGGTCCCGGCGCGATGACCGTCCTCAGGGGCGGCGCGGCGGGGGTTTCGATGCGGCCCGCCAGGGCAGCGACCAGCGTCTCGCCCGCCAGCGCCATGTCGACGCGATGCGCCAGGACCGGCAGCGAGAGATAGCCGCAGAGCCGGGTGTTGTCGCGCGCGATCAGGGCGACGTCCGTGCCGGGGACCAGCCCCCGCTGGCGCAGCGCGGCGATCGCGCCCAGAAGCCCCAGCTCGCTGGCGCAGATCAGCGCAGTCGGCGGATCCGCCTCGTCGAGCATCCGCGCGAAAGAGGTCTGGCTGGCCTCCAGGCTGAAATCGTCGCGGCCGACCAGCGCGGGATCGGCGGCGAGCCCGGCCGTGGCCAGCGCCGCGCGGTAGCCCTCCAGCCGGTCGGCGCTGCTGACATCGGTGCCCGACAGGAGCTGCAGCGCGATCCGGCGGTGCCCGGCGGCGGCCAGATGGGCGGCGGCCTCGCGGGCGATCCGGTGATTGTCGATATCGACATAGGCATGCAGGCTCGCGCCGGCCGAGCGCCCGAATGTGGCGAAGGGCACGCCGTTCTGCTCCAGCCAGGCGACGCGGCGGTCCTCCTCGGTCATCCGCGTGATGACGACCCCGTCCGAGGCGCCGAGATGGACGATCTTGCGCAGGGCCTCCAGCGGGTCCTCCTCGGGCAGCGGCGACTGGATCGCCAGGGTGTAGCCGCGCGCCCGCGCCGCCACGGTCATGCCCTCGATCAAGGGCAGCCGGGCGATGTCCGACAGGTAGGCCCGCGCCTCGAGCGGCAGCACCGCGGTGATGGCATGGGTGCGCCCGGTGCGCAGCGCCAGCCCGCGCAGGTTCGGCACGTAGCCGGCCGCCGCGGCGGCCTCCTTCACCCGCGCGACGGTCTTCGGATGCACTTCCGGCCCGTCCTTGAGGGCCCGCGACACGGTGGTCACGGAGAGGCCGAGGCTGTCGGCGATCTGGCGGAGATTGGGGCGGGTGGCAGGCATGGATCGGTCCGGGAGGCTGGGTCGGCGGCCAGATTGCCCGCGGCGGGCGGGAATGGGAAGGCATCCGGCGGCCATTTCCGCGGCCTGTGTCCAATTTTTGGGCAGTCGCGGCGGCGCCCCCCGGAAATATCGATTGTAGACTAACAAATTTCTTCCGGAATTGTCGCCTTTCTGAAAATCGTAACGTTACGAATTGAGAAAACGGCCGGAATCGCCCGGCTCGACCGAAACTCCAGACTCGACAGGGAAGCCCGATGAACCTTTTCCGCAGCCTGCCCTCCGCGGCGCTGGCCATGGCCATGGCCGCCCCGCTGCAGGCCCAGACCCTCACGATCACCACCTCCGGAGGCGACTACGGCGCTGCGCTGCGCGAGGCCCTGTGGGCCCCTGCCAGCGACGCGCTCGGCTACCAGATCCGCGAAGACACCCAGAGCGACAGCCTCGCCGCGCTGCGCATGCAGGTGATGTCGGGCGCGGTCTCCACCGACGTGATCCAGATGGGCTCGCTCGAGGCGGCCCAGGCCGCGGCGATAGACCTGCTGGAGCCGCTCGACCCCGGGATCGTCGATATCGACGGCCTGCCCGAGGGCGCGCGGAACGCCTATTGCCACCCGTTCGACAGCTACGGCACGGTGATGGCCTGGAACACGGAGACCTATGGCGACGCGCCGCCGCGGAACTGGGCGGAGTTCTGGGACACCGAGACCTTCCCCGGCCGCCGGGCGCTGCGCGCCAACGCCCAGGACCTGCTGGAGATCGCGCTGCTGTCCGATGGCGTCGCCCCGGACGAGGTCTATGACGTGCTGGCCACCGGCGAGGGGCTCGAGCGAGCGATCGCCCGGCTCGAGGAGCTGAAGCCCGCGGTCGCGGTCTGGTGGAGCTCGGGCGCGCAGTCGACCCAGCTGCTGAAGGACGGCGAGGCCGATCTGGTCGTGACCTGGAACGGCCGCGCGGCGAACGCCGCTGCCGATGGCGGGGCGGCGGATTACAGCTTTGCCGGCTCGGTGATCGGCACCGACTGCCTCGCCGTGCCCGCAGGCGCGCCCCATGCGGCGGAGGCGATGAAGCTGATCGCCGCCATGACCACGGCCGAGCGCGAGGCGCGGCTGACCGACCATATCCTCTACGGCCCGGTCAACCCGGCCGCCTACGCCACCGGGCTGATCCCCGAGGAGCGGCTGGCGCTGCTGGCCACCGCGCCGGCCAATGCCGGAACCTCGGTCTTCTCCGATCCCGCCTGGTGGGTGGAGCATGGCCAGGAGGCGCAGATCGCCTTCGACGAGATGATGAACCGCTGAGCCGGGGAGCCAGAATGACACCGATCCCGATCACGCTCGACGCGCTGCGCAAGACCTACGGGGATTACGTCGCGCTCGACGATGTCTCGCTGGCGATCCGCCCGGGCGAGTTCCTGACGCTGCTGGGGCCCTCGGGCTCCGGCAAGACCACGCTGCTGATGGCGCTGGCGGGCTTCGTCCGTCCGGAGGCCGGGCGCATCCTGATCGGCGGGCGCGACGTCACCCGGCTGGCGCCGAACCGCCGCGACATCGGCATCGTCTTCCAGAACTACGCGCTCTTCCCGCATATGGATGTCCTGGCGAATGTCGAATACCCGCTGCGGCTGCGCAAGGTTTCCCGCCGGCAGGCGCGCGAGCGGGCCATGGCCGCGCTGGCGCGGGTCAAGCTCGACGCCTTCGCCGGGCGGGACATCTCGCAGCTCTCCGGCGGCCAGCGCCAGCGCGTCGCGCTCGCGCGCGCCATCGTCTTCGAGCCGCGGATCATGCTGATGGACGAACCGCTCTCGGCGCTCGACAAGAACCTGCGCGAGCACATGCAGCTGGAGATCCGCCGCCTGCATGACGACCTGGGCATCACCACGATCTACGTCACCCATGACCAGCGCGAGGCGCTGACCATGTCCGACCGGATCGCCGTGATGAAGGACGGGTGCATCCGCCAGATCGATGCGCCGCAGGACATCTACAGCCGCCCCGGCTCGGGCTTCGTCGCCGAATTCATGGGCGAGGCCAATATCCTGGCGGGCGGCGACTGCGCCACGCTCGACGGCACGGCGCTGTCCTCAGCGGCGACGCTGATGATCCGCGCCGAGAACCTGCATCTCGACGCGCGGACCTGCGGGACGGACGGGCTCCGGCTGGAGGGGCGTCTCGCGGGCAAGGCCTATCGCGGCGAGAACTGGCTCCTGCAGGTGGCGCTGGCCTCCGGCAAGGAGGTCATGCTTTCCATCCCGGCCGCCGCCGCGGCGGGCTGCGAGACGCTGGCCCCCGGCGATCCTGTCGCCGCCTTCGCCGCGCGCCGCCATGCCCATCCGATCCCGGCCCCGGAGGCGGCATGACCGGACCTGCCGCGATGACCGCCCCCGCCCCGCCCGCCGATGACGGCCGCGCCGGGCTGCGCCGCGATGCGCAGCGCGAGCGCGCCTTCTTCCTGTCGCTGTCCCTGCCCGCGCTGGTGCTGGTCGGGCTCTGCGCCATGCTGCCGATCCTCTGGATCCTGCGCCAGAGCGTCCTGACCCTGCGCGGCGAGTTCACCCTCGCCAACTGGGAGAAGCTGCTGTCGAGCAGCCTGACCTGGAAATCCGTCTGGACCACGGTCGAGCTCTCGGGCGCGACGCTGGTGCTGTGCATGGCGCTCGGCATCCCGCTGGCGCTGGCGCTGGCCTCGGCGCCGCAGAAGCTTGCCAACCGCCTGCTGATCCTCGTCATGCTGCCGCTCTGGACCTCGATCCTGGTGCGCACCTATGGCTGGCTGGTGCTCCTGCGCCGCGACGGGCTGGTGAACCAGGCGCTGACCGGAACCGGCATCGCCTCCGAGCCGCTGGCGCTGGTCTACAACTTCACCGGCACGCTGATCGGCATGGTGCATTTCATGCTGCCGCTCTTCGTGCTGCCGGTCTATGCCGCGATGCGCGACATCGACGGCAACGCGATCCGCGCCGCCGCCAGCATGGGGGCGAGCCTGCCCAGGACGCTGGCAACCGTCGTGCTGCCGCTTGCGGCGGGCGGCATCCGCTCGGGCGCGATGATCGTCTTCATCTACACGCTCGGCTTCTTCATCACCCCCGCGGTGCTCGGCGGCGGCCAGGTCAGCCCGGTGGCGATCCGCATCGAGAAGGTCATGTCGACCTTCCAGGACTGGGGCCAGGCCTCGGCGCTCGGGGTGCTGCTGCTGATCCTCGTCGCCATGGCGGCGGCAATGCTGGCGGCCGCGCGGCGGCTGGCCGGACGGAAGGGACGGACCCATGCTTGATGCTTTCGACGCCCGCGGCTTCCGCGCGGGGCTGTGGATCTACGCGGGCGCGGTGCTCGCCTTCCTGATCCTGCCGACGCTGATTGTCATCCCGATCTCCTTCTCGGCCTCGGACCTGCTGGAATTCCCGCCGCGGGACTTCTCGCTGCGCTGGTACGAGACCTTCTTCGGCTCGCCCACCTGGATGGCGGCGCTGAGGACCTCGCTGATCCTCGGCCTGCTGACTGCGGCGCTGGCCGTGCCGGCTGCGCTCCTGGCCTGCATCTCGATGGACCGGCTCGGCGGCAGGACGGCGAAGGCGCTCGGCGGCTACGTGCTGGCGCCCTCGGTGATCCCCGGCATCCTGCTGGCGATCGGCCTCTTCTTCGTGCTGGCCCGGCTGCGCCTCGTCGGCACGCTGGGCGGGGTGCTGATCGGCCATGTCGTGCTGGCCATCCCGGTCGCCGTCATCGTGCTGCGCCCGGCCGTCGCCCGCTTCGACTGGGGGCAGGTGATGGCGGCGCGCAGCCTCGGCGCGGGCTGGGCAAGGGCGCTGGTGCAGATCCTGCTGCCGCAGATGTCCTTCACGCTGATGACCGCCGCGCTCATGGCCTTCCTGACCTCGCTCGACGAGGCCGTGATCTCCATCTTCGTCTCCTCGGGCCAGAACGCCACGCTGCCGAAGCTGATGTTCCTGTCGCTGCGCGACCAGATCGACCCGACCATCGCCGCCATCTCCACCCTCTGGAGCGTCCTCGTCATCGGCATCGTGCTGATCGTCAATGCGCGCCGGAAGGCCTGACAGGGAAAGACCCATGACCACCGAACCCGCCATCTCCCCCGAAGCCCGCGCCGCCGCAATCCCGCAGGTCGGGCTGGCGCTGATCACCGGCTCGGCCAACTGGGGCCTGGCCTTCCCCGAGGATCTGGCCATGGAGGGCGTCACCGTCCTGGCCCGCGACCTCGCCTACGAGACCCCATGGGGCGTGTCGGAGAACTGGAAGCTCCTGGAATTCGACGGCGCGCTGACGCCCGAGGGACGGCCCAAGCGCGCGCTCTGCATGTATTCCCACGGCAATCCGCGCGACGAGATCGACCATGAATGCCACCGCCGCGCCTTCTGGGTGCTGCAGCAGGCCGGGGTGAAGCGGGTGCTGGCCTGCTCCACCATCGGCGCGCTCAACAAGGCGATCCAGCCGGGCGACCTGGTGATCAACGCCGATATCATCGAGCTGACCCAGACGCCCTATTCGCTGCTGCCGGGGCGGCAGCGCTTCGACGCCTCGGGCAAGGCGATCGTCTGCGCCGCCTGCGCGGATGTCCTGGCCGAAGAGGCCCGCCGCGTCTGGCCCGCCGCCTGCCGCGTCCACGGGATCGAGCAGGGGCTGGTCGCCGCCCATGCCTACGGCCCGCGCCTGACCACCCCGGCCGAGGCGCTCGCCTTCCGCTCGATGGGGGCCGACGTGATGAACCACTCGATCGCGCCCGAGGCGACGCTGAGCCGCGAGATCGGCGCCTGTTTCGTCCCCTGCGCCTTCGTCACCGCCGGGTTCAACGACTACATGGACCGCGGGCGCGGCACGCTCCTGCAGGACGACGTGCTGCCCTCGCTGTCGCGGCTGTGCTCGGAACTCGCCCTGCGCGCCGCCGCCCGCCTGCCCGCCAGTGCCGGCTGCGCCTGCCACGGGCTGAAGACCCCCCAGCCCGCCGCCCGCTACGACCGGTTCTGAGCGCCCGCACCGGGATATGGTTCTGAAGGAGAGCTCTTCCCGCCGCGGCGCCCGTCACCTGCGTGGCGGCGTCTGCGGCCGGGCCGCGTTCGATAAAACGCGGACCCCTCCGGCCGCCGGGCGGACCCGGTGCCGGAGGGGTTGCCCATATCGGGCTTCGCTACCTAATCAAATTTCCGTATCAAAATACGTCAGAGAGCCTTGCGGCGCCTCTTTCAAAGTCTCAGGTCAATCAAACTGGATACAGATTACCACCGGCTCCCCCCGGACAGAAGGTCCGAAACAGGGCAGTGCCCCGGTGAAAAGGATAGACCTCCTATCCCTTAGGGTAGCGCCTCCGGGCTTGACTCAACCCAAGCGTGCTTCCCGCGCCCCGACTCTCCCGCCGAGTCACCCGGCACTGCGCCCCTGTCCGCGCCTGCCGGTGCTTTCTGCGGCTTCCTCATGACCTGGCACGAACACGCCCCGCCCGCTGCCGGTCGCGGCAATGCCCGCGACAGGCCCCCCTGCGGCACGGCCATGCGAGGGGCGCCGACCGGCTTCGACCGCTCCTCCGGCGAGGCGGAGAGCCACCGGGCCCAAATCCTCCCTGCCAGCGCCGGAGCCGCTGATGCAGGGACATCGATCCTCCAGAGCCTTCCGTCTGTGTCCCGTCTCACGGCCGGTGCGGCGCCAGCGGCGGGCCGTCGGGGCATTGCGGGCCTCAGTGTCTTCCAGTTCGCGCGCCGCACCACATCCTTCGGGGCCTCCCACTTGGCGCGCCCGGCCGGAACCCCGCGCCGCCTCGCGCCACGGCGGCCTGCGGGCCGGAATGGCGCAGCCGATCTCGTTTTCCGCCAGTACCGCTTGGGCGCCCGTTCCGCGGGCCGCGTCCGCCGTGATCCGCCCCGGATGCGCGCCGAGCGTAGCCGCAATGGATTAACCTGTCGGGAGAAGAGGCCGGTGCCCTGCCCCTCGCGTGTCCCGTGCCCGGCATCGATCCCCGCGGCGGCGCTGTCCTCGACGGGCGCAAGGGCGCCCTGGCCAACGGCGCTCGATCCGGAGGCAACTCGCGTCGGGGCCGGTCGAGCAGAGCTTCTTCTGCCCGTCCGCAGCACGCGATAGCCGTTCGGCGGCATCAAGCTGCTGCGCGACCGGTGCATCCATGCCGGCATCGCTCCGGATCGGGGGGCATTCATTTCGCCCGTTTCGGCCATGACCGATCCTGTGTTCCGGCACTGCCATACGCCCTGCGCGGAGACGATCCGGAGCGTTTCCGCGCCCGATCGCTGCCGGATGCGCGCGCGCGACGAATGGCCGGGCAGGTCTCCGTGAAGCGCGCAGCCCGCGGCCCAGCGGATTTCCAAGTCCACCTGTGCTTCCCGCCCGGGTCTCCGGTCCCCGACGGTCCCGGCAAGGCCACCCGCCGGCATCCGGCGGATCGCCGCTCCGCGGTCCATTCCCGGGCTTCGCTTGTGCGGGATGCGGAGGGGACGGGCTTTGCCGGGCAGCCCGCCGGGCCGGTGGCCGCGTCAACCCGCAGGAGCACGTGGCCGTGCGGGGTCAGGCTGCGCAGCGATCCGGTCGCGGACAGGCCGGCCCGGCACCGCCTTCGCCTTGTCGGCACGGACCCCGTGAGCCAACCCGAAGCGGCTTTTCCAACAAGCTCCGCCCGGGGTCCTGGCCCTCCTCCGGCGGAGAAAGTCCCAAGGAGGCCATGCTTGCCTGTTCTCGCCCCGGGCCACGCTCCAAGAGGATCGAACCAGATCGGGCGGGCCCGCACGTCTCAGCGGAGCGCCCGACATTGCGCTCGAAGCAATCGCGCAGCAATGGTGCGCGAGCCGGACCGGGACATCATGCGGTCGCCGGCGGCACCCGATGTCGGCATGCGGCCGGTCCAAGCGCCGGATTTCCCGCACGGATCCCCTCTCGCCGCTATCTGCGGCTAGCTCGGCGCAAGTGAACCAGAGCATCCGTCCCTGCGCCGCGCCGGACGCCTGGCCCGGGGGCGGACCAGGCCCATCGGTCGGCCGCGCCAGGATGAGCAAGCGTCCAGGCTGGTCCGCGGGAGCGGGCCGAACGTTCCGGGGGAGCACTGGAGGCGCGCAAAGCGTGCTGGCGGAGACATCCATCCGCCGCCCGCCGGAGCGGGAGATATTGAAACGGGACCGCCAGGACGGCACTGGGCGCCGCCCCGGTCGCATCGGGACCATGCCTCCTGCCGGGGCGGAGCGGAACCGCCCTGACCGGCAAGCGCGGCCGGGATGGCTGCCTGAAACCGGCGCCCCCGGAGCGGACCGGGCGCGGCGGGGCACGACCCGTCCGCGGGCATCGTTCGGCATCCTGCCGCGGCGACGACAGAGCCGGCAGACGGCGGATCGCCGGTGCGCGTTCTTGTACGAGACGATCGGTTTCTTGCACGAAATGACCGCAAAACCGGCCCGGAGGGCGCGGCGGTATTGGCGGCGCCGCGCCTTTGCGGCAGACTCCGCGGGCAGTGGCGGCCGCCGCCCGCGCTCCGGGGCACGCCTTCCGAGAGGCTGGACGACATGTCGACGAGAATGATGGCAAGCAACGAACGCATGGAGTTTCTGCGCGTCCAGAAGACGCGGACGGTGCGCGCGTCGGTGCTGGACAAGGCGGCCGTCTCGGTCTCGCGGCTGACCCGCGACACGCCGAACCACGGTTTCGCGGAGCAGCACGCCCCCGAAGACGCCTTCATGCTGGCCTACCAGCTGCGCGACTACGAGGGCGACCTCTGGGTCGACGGCCGGAATCTCGATCTCGGCTCCCTGCGCAAGGGCGCGTTCAGCTTCTACGACTACAAGCGCTCGTGGCAGGCGAACCTGAAATCCCGCTTCGACTGCGTGAATTTCCATGTCCCCCGCGAGGCGATGACCGCGCTCGAGGAGGATCTCGGCACGCGCCGGGTCGAAACGCTCAACCCGGCGCCGGGTGCCGATGTGGCCGATCCGGTGGTGAGCGGGCTGGTCGGCGCGCTGCTGCCGGCCTTCGAGGCGCCCGAGACCGCCAGCCTGCTGTTCCTCGACCATGTCAGCCTGGCGCTGTGCACGCATCTTGCCATTACCTACGGCGATGCCACCGTGACGCCGCCGTCTCCGGTCCGCGGCCTGGCCCCCTGGCAGCTCGTGCGGGCCTGCGAGATGATGGATGCGCAGCTCGACGGGAGCTTGAAGATCGCCGAGATCGCGGCGGCCTGCCGGCTGTCCCGGTCGCATTTCACCCGCGGCTTCAAGCTGTCCACCGGGATGCCGCCCTATCGCTGGATCACGCAGCGCCGGATCGACCGGGCCCGGGATCTCCTCGGCAGCAGCCGCCTGTCGCTGCAGGAGATCGCGCTGAGCTGCGGCTTCGCGGACCAGAGCCACTTCACCCGCGCCTTCACCCGCTCGACGGGGATCTCGCCCGGACGCTGGCGCCAGGCCCGGCGCAGCTAGCCCGCGCATCCCCCGCGCCTGCCCGGCGGGGCGACCCCTGCGCCCTGCGCCAGCTGGCCGGCGCCTCCCCCATGATCGCGGAGAAGACCCGCGTCAGGTGGCTCTGGTCCGCAAAGCCGCAGCGCGGCGCGATCTCCGCGACCGGCATTCCCGAGCGCAGGAGGTCGCGGGCCCTGGCGATGCGGTATTCCGTCAGCCAGCGCAGCGGCGTCTTGCCGAAGCTGGTCTTGAAGGCGCGTCCGAAATGGCTCTGCGACAGGCCGCAGGCGGCGGCCAGGTCCGCAAGCGCGACCTGCCCGGACAGATGCGCCGCGAGGACCTCCGTCGCGCGGGCTTCCTGCCATGGCGCGAGCCCGCCCTTGCGCGGCACCCTGAGCCGCAGCCCGCCATGGCGCTGCACGAGATGCGCCAGGACGGCCAGCCCCATCTGGTCGAGGAAGAGCCGGCTGGCCGATCCGGGATCCTCCAGCGCGGGACCCAGGGCCCGGGCCAGACCGTGCAGCGACGGGTCGCCGATGCCGTGGGCGCTGCCCAGCCTGGCGAATTCGGGCCGGCCAGCCGAGACGGCAAAGGCGCGAAGCGCATCGAACGGGATGCGGAACCGCACCGCGTCGGGGGGCGCGCTGCAGGCCTCCCGCCAGCCGGGGCGCAGATCGCGGATCGAGACCGCGCCCTCGGCCAGCGGCCCCTCGGCCCAGAGGCGGTCGCCGCGCCAGAGCCGGTGCATCCGCTGCGCCCGCATGTGGATGTCGACCAGAAAGCCGTCCTGCCCGGACAGGCCCTCGCAGGGGTCGCGGAGATCATCGGCGGATCGCAGGCGCGCGGCGCGGATCGCGTGCAGGGCGAGCGTGCCCTCATCCGCTGCGCAGACGGCCGTCACTGGCGCGGCCCTCCGCAGCGGCATCCGGGGTCCATGCAGCCGGGGCAGCAGGCCGGATCGCCGACCAGCGGCCCCGGCGGCCGTTCGTAGGCGTGCACCAGATGCGCGCAGAGCGCCATCGCGACATGCCGCAGAAGCGGCTGCGAGGCGGCGGGGCGGCCGAAAAACGGCCAGAGGGCGCTTGCAAGATGCGCCACCACCGGATCGGGTTCGCCCCGCAGGCATCGCAGCTTTCCGCTGCCTCTGCCCGAGAGCGCCGCCACGCGCCGGAGCAGCGGCTTGGGGCAGACAAAGGCGATGGCGCGCAGCGCGCTCCGCAGGGAGATCGCGGCGCCGTCCCGCAGATCGACGAGGCAGACGCCGCCGGCGGGATAGGTCCGTGCGGGCCCCTGCGCGCCATCCTCCTGGATATCCGCATGTTCGGCGGGATCGAGATAGAGCAGCAGGAAATAGGCGTCCTCCGCGGGCAGGCGGACGTCCCGTCCCCGCGGACCGGGCGCCGCCGTCTCGATCAGGTTCGCGGACAGCGCGGCGCTCCCGAGCGGGAGGATGCTGAGGCAGGGCGCGGCGGCCAGCCCGAAGGAGCGTCCGACGCCGCAATGGCCCTCGTCCGTCGATGTCATCCCGGCCCTCCGTGCCGCCAATCCCGTCCGGCCCGGGAAGACCGGAGGCCGTTCCCGAGGCGGGGCCGTCATCCGCCGGTCCCGGGATACGGCGCTCAGGATAGCCGGGCGGGGCGGCAGGGTCTTGTCGATTCCTGCCGTCCCGTGCCGCCCCGCACGAAAGCCGCCGCGCCGGTCCTTGCGGCGCGCGGACCGGCAAAGGCCGCGACCGCCGCTGCCCGGCGTCACGCCGCAGCGCCCGGCCCGGGTCAGACCGGATTGCGGCGCCGGGCGCCAGCAGGCGCGGCGCGGCCCCCAGGAGCGCCCGGCCGGTCCGGGCCCGCATCTCCGGAACAGGGTCATGCGCGCCGCCGTCGGGCCGGGGCCACGGACAGGCCGGTCCGGGCGGGCCGCCGACAGCGCCGTTGCGCCATGCGCGGCGGGCCTCAACCTTCGGACCGCAGCCATCTCCGCGGCACACACAGGAGCCGCGCGGCTCTCCGGGAAATCCCCCCGAGGGCTGTCACATAGCGCCGGTCAGCCCTGCGGATCGCCGCCTCCGGCGTTCCGGTGCAAGGCCCGGACCAGCGGCGCGGGCGCGGGCGCGGGCGCGGGCGCGGGCGCGGGCGCGGGCGCGGGCGCGGGCGCGGGCGCGGAACAGCATGTCCCTCTTGCCGCCAAGCTCCAGCCGCAAGCGCCCGACCCTCGGTTGACGGCTGCACAGGCTGGCAGCCGGAGGCGACGCTATGTGCCACATGCGCGAGACACGCCGAACCCAGCAGCGGCGGCGATGCAGCGGCCGGGTGGCCGCGTTGCGAGGTCCCCGGGACCCGGGATGATCCCCGCACGGCCGCCCGGGACGTCTGCATCGGGACTTCGCACCGGCGCCGATTTCCATGAGCCGGGCCAGATCAGAGCGGACGCCGCGACCGGCTCGGTCGTCCCTCCCGGAGCCCGAGGGGAACAGCCCGGCGGCGTCCGCCTCGCACGCCCGCCCCGCCTGCCTTGACCCACGCCAGCCCGTTCGCGCACTGCCCGCGCTGGACCGTGCCAGCCAACTCGCGCACGCACGGCCTCGTGGACCCGCCAGCTCATTTCGCGCCCACGGGATCGCGGGCCCGCCAACGCGAGGCATCGCAGCTTCGCCGGGACAGGGCACGGCGGCCGGGTGCCACGTTCCCGCTCCGGATGCCCGATGACGACCGCCTGCCCCCGCAGGGTGCCGGCAGGCGTCGTTCCGGCGTGCCCCCGGCGATCCGTCGGCGGGAAGGCGCACGCGGATTGGCCCGCAGGATGGCCCCGGCCGGCCCCAGGACATCCGGGCCGCCTTCCCGCGCGCAGCCGCGAGTGCGGGGTCCTCTCGAAGCCCGGTCGTACCGGCCCGGCGGTGGCATGCCTGCGCGTGCGGCACGGGGCCTTCCGGACCGCCACCGGACCGCAGGGGCACAGGCAAGCGGCAGGCCGCGTCAGGGAATTTCGCGCCCGGCAAGAGCCGCCCCGAGCCAGTCGAGGAACACCGCGAGCCGCCGCAGGCCCGAGGCCCGCGTGAGATAGAGCGCCGTGATGTCCAGCGGTTCGGCGATCAGGCGGTCGGCGAAGAGCGACGCCAGGCGCCCCGCGGCGATATCCTCGGCCACCATGAACTCGGACAGCCGGGCGATGCCCATGCCGCCGAGGATCAGGCTGCGCACCGCCTCTCCGTTCTCCGCATGGACCGCGGCGGGAACGTCGACCGGCGCAGCGAGCCCGGTGAAGCGGAGCGCGTTGATATGCGATGGCGCGGTGAAGCGGACCTGCGAAAGGCGGGCGAGGTCTTCGGGCCGTTCCGGCCAGCCGGCGCGGTCGAGATATCCCGGCGCGGCCACCAGCCGCCAGGGCGTGCGGCCGAGCGGACGCTGCAGCAGCCCGCTGTCGGCGAGCGTGCCGAAGCGGATCGCCAGATCGGCGTGGCTGTCGATCAGGTCGACGGGCCTGTCGGTCATGTCGAGCGTGACATCCACCTGCGGATAGTGCGCATGGAACCCGGCCAGGCGCGGCGCGATCGCATGGAGGACGAAGCCGACCGGGGCGTTCACGCGCAGCGGCCCGCGCGGCGCCCGTCCCCGGCTGGCGAGATCCGACAGCGCCTCGGTCCGGGTGACGATGTCCTGCGCCGCCGAAAGCAGGTCGCTGCCCTCGGGCGTCAGCTCGATCGCGCGCGTGCTGCGGCGCAGCAGCGTGACGCCCAGCTGCGCCTCCAGCCGCGTCACCGTCCGGCTGAGCGTCGAGGGCGCCACCCCCAGATGCCGCCCGGCCTCGGCAAAGCCGCCCGCCTCGATCACCGCGACAAAGGCCGCCAGGTCCCGGGTCTGGGGTAATTCGTGCATTTCGCGCAACGAGCCTTTGCCAAGCTGCCTGTTCACGCAAAAGCCTATCGCGGCCATCTTCGCCGCGAAAGCGGAAACCGGAGATCCCCATGCCCCTTGCTCTCTGGGCGCTGACGATCAGCGCCTTCGCCGTCGGCACGACCGAGTTCGTGATCGTCGGCCTCATCCCGACCATTGCCGCCGACCTTGGCGTGTCCCTGCCTTCGGCCGGGCTCCTGGTCAGCATCTACGCTCTCGGCGTCACCATCGGCGCCCCCGTGCTGACCGCGCTCGCCGGGCGCGTTCCCCGCAAGACCCTGCTGCTGGCCCTGCTTGCTCTCTTCATCGCCGGCAATGCCTTCGCGGCCGTCGCCCCCGGCTACAGCAGCCTGCTGGCTGCGCGTTTCATCACGGGCCTGGCGCATGGCGTCTTCTTCGCCATCGCCTCGACCATTGCCACCAATCTCGTGGATCGCGCCAGGGAAAGCTCGGCCATCGCCCTCGTTTTCCTCGGCCTGACCGTCGCCCTCGTGACCGGCGTGCCGCTTGGCACCTGGATCGGCCAGGCCTTCGGCTGGCAGTCGGCCTTCCTGGGCGTGGTCGTGCTTGGCCTGATCGGGCTGGTAGCCTCGGCGGTGCTGGTGCCGTCCAACCTCCGGCAGGGCGCGGCGCCGGGCCTGCGGGCGCAGGCCCGGGTGCTGACCTCGCCGCGGCTGCTGCTGGTCTACCTGATCACCGCGATCGGCTATGGCGGCAACTTCATCGCCTTCACCTACCTCGCCCCGATGCTGACCGACGTGACCGGCCTTGGCGCCGGGGCGGTGAGCCTGGTGATCCTGCTCTATGGCGCCTCCGTCGCAGTGGGCAACATCCTGGGCGGCAAGCTGGCGGACCGCATGGGCGCTGTGCCCGCGCTGACGCTGATCTTCAGCGGGCTGACGGTGGTGCTGCTGGCCCTTGGCCTGGTGCTGACTTCGCCCGTGGCGACCATCTTCGTGATCGCGATCTGGGGCGGCTTCGCCTTCGCCAATGTTCCGCCGCTTCAGGTCTACACCGTGCAGATCGCCCGCGAGGTGGCACCCGACGCGATCGACGTGGCCTCGGGGCTCAACATCGGCGCCTTCAACCTGGGCATCGCCCTGGGGGCCTGGTCCGGCGGCCTGATCGTCGAGGGCATTGGCCTTGCAGCGGCCCCGTTCCTGGGCGCGGCCGCCGTCGTGACCGGCGTGCTGCTGACCCAGCTTTCCGGTCGTCTCGACCGGGCCACCTCCCCTGTCCCCGCAGAATGAAGGAACCGCACCCATGACCATTCGCAAGATCGGCCCCGCCGGCATCCCCTCGCTCGGCCTCGGCACGTTCCGCATGAATCCCGGCGAAGCGCGCGCGATGACGCTTGCCGCCCTGGCCGAGGGCTACCGCCATATCGACACCGCACAGGCCTATGAGAACGAGGCCGAGGTTGGCGAAGGACTGCGGGCCTCGCCCGTGGCCCGCAGCGAGGTCTTCGTCACGACGAAGATCCTGCCGAAGGACTTTGCCGCAAGCGACTTCCGCAAGGCGACGGAGGCTTCGCTGAAAGCGCTCGGCACCGACTATATCGACCTGCTGCTGCTGCACTGGCCCTCGAAGGAGGTGCCGCTGGCCGAAACCCTGCCGGTGCTGGACGCGCTGATCGCCGAAGGCAAGGTGCGCTTTGGCGGGGTGTCGAACTTCACCATCCCGATGCTGAAGGTGGCCGAGGAGATCCTGGGCGCGCCGCTGGCAGCCAACCAGGTGGAGATGCATCCCTTCATCGACCAGGCGAAGCTGCGGGACTTCATGGCCGGCGCGGGACTTCCGCTCGAGGCCTATGCGCCGCTGGCGCAGGGCAAGGTGATGGACGAGCCCGTGCTCGCCCAGATCGCCGAGGCCCACGGGACCAGCGCGGCGGCGATCGCCGTGGCATGGCTTCTGCACAAGCCGGAGACGGTAGCCCTGCCGAAGACCGCAAAAGCCTCGCGTCTGTCGGGCAATCTCGCCGCGGCGGAGATCATCCTGAGCGACGAGGAGGTCTCCCGGATCGATGCGCTGGCGCGCCCGGATGGGCGGATCGTCTCGCCCGACGGGCTGGCGCCCGGCTGGGACTAGCCCGCTCCGGCAGGACGGCCCGCTCCGGCGATTGCCGGTGCGGGCGGCTGTGGCCTCCCGTCCGCCCGACACTGTCCGAAGCGTCCGCTCCGGCGGCAGTTCCGGCGCCGCCCGCGGGGCCGGCCGTCAGCGCGGGCGCCGCAGCCCCTGCGATCTCCGCGGCAAAGGCCCCGCATCGCGGAGGCGGCCGCCCCGGGGACCGGCATCCCCGCGGCGCCGGCCTGTCCACGGCCATCGGGCAGATCCGCGGCCTCCCGGACCCGCTCCGGACAGGAATTGACGGAGCAGGTCTCCGGTTGCGGCCCCTGCGCGGCAGCGTGCCTCCCCTTCCGGAACTCCGGAATTGCGGCCTCCGCAGACGAGCGATGCCCAGCCTCCTCCGGCACCCGGAGCGCGGCCAGGCGGATGGGCGGCCTGCGAGACGGCCGTCCCGGACCATTGCGCACGCTGGGCGTTGCTGCAGACCTCACCGGCTCCCGGGAGTCACGGCGGGAATGCGGTGGTTGAAGAGCCGGCCATGACGAAGCCCGAACCTGCCCGCCGCCGCACTGCGAGGGGGAAGTCTCATCGCGAGCCAATGATGCGCCACTGGTCCGAGCACATTGGCGCACACGCAGAAGCGGCGCGGGTCGCTGCCCGTCTGGCTGGACCGGGACAGGGCCCGGCTCGCGCCGAGGGCAGGCAAGCCGGGGCGTCCGCCGCACGTCTCCGAATAATGAGGATCAGCCGACGGTCCGGAGGAGTCCGGACCGGTCCGCGCCAGCGGCACCTCCTCCGGGGGAGGCTTAGGCGCCCTGACGGGCGAACGCCCTCCAGAGCCTGACGGGTGGGAGCCCCCCAGCCGGCGGCGTTGCGTCAGGCTGGGGCGGAGAGGCCTTCACCGTCAAGCCGGCGTGTCGCTCATGGAGGAACTTGCCATGGCGGGCGCCGGTCCGGCTAGGGATGTCCTTCGGCTGCACGGAGCGGAGGCCTTGCGACGACGCGCGTGCCCCGGAGCCGCGTCCTGCGGTTCCAGTGCCGGATCGCGCCCCGCAAAATCGCCATGGGGCCTGCGCGAGCTCGCATCGCCGGGCCCGGGACCTGCCGGCGTCGGTCAGTGACCTGCTGCGGGAACCGCCGCGCCCTGGCGCTTGACGGAAGGCGTCACGCATGCCGGCGGGATCAGGCGCAGGCCACGGACCGACGCCGCCGGGGCGGATGCGAATGGCGGCAGAGCCATTGCCGAGGCCGCCCCGGGAGCGACGATGCGGACGGCGCCGGTGAGGACAGCCTCGGGACAGCCTCAGGACGCGGGCGCAGCAGGCGCTCGCCATCCCCTTGCGCAGCCGTGAGCTGCGGGTCGCGCAGGGACCCCGGCTGGCGCAGGCGCTGCGGGCTCGCTTGGCCGGGCAGGGTGCCGTCGCGCCGGGCGGGCGCCAGGCCGGGCGGGGCAAGTCAGCGCCGGGCCCGGGCTCCGGAGCCCGCAGGTCCGGAAGGGCCTCCATCCGCGCGGCTCCATGCCGGCCGGCGGCAGGACGAGGCCAAGCGGGCCCTGCGCGTGTCTGCAGCCGGCCACTGCCCCGCGGGACACGGCCATCACTCGCGGCACGCACATGCCTCATGGCGCAGGTGCTCCCCGGCCCGGCTGCCATTGCCGCGCCATCGGCCCGGGTGGCAAGCGTGTCGCGCCATGCGGCCGGAATGGTCTCCGGCATCCTCGAGATGGCAGGGCTGACTGGCCGGCACCCGACGTCTCCACGCTCAGCCGGGGCCGGAGCGAGTCGGGGCCGCGGAAGCCCATCGACTGATCCACATCCAGGTGCCGTCCCGCCGAGCTCCCGGCCGTCTGAACCTGGCGCCCCCTCTCGCGCATTGCAGCGCAATGCCCTGCCGGGCCGGCAGGGCTGATCGGCGCATTCGGCACCTGCGCAGCGGCACCTGTTTTCCCGCGTTCCCCGCGCCGCGGGGCTCGGCCCGGAAGGCCCTCGCAGCGGCGATCCAGGACGCAGATGCCCATGGCGTCTCGACACGCACAATGGACGATCCGGTCCAGGCGATGGGTGCGGGCGGCTTCTCCTGGGGCCAGATCAGCCGCCTCTGCGCGAAGATCGGCGAGCGTGCGGACACCTTCCTGAGGGGCGGCCGGCCGGGGGCGGATGGCCCTTCGGCGGGGAAAGGCTCCCCCTCAGCCTTTCCTGCTCCGCCCTGGCTCGTGGATCGGTGCGACCTGCCTCGGGCTGCGCCAGGGCGGCCGGATCGCAGCGGGGGCGGTCGCGCTCGCGGCTTGCATCGGCACCGCCTGCCGGCAGCATCCTCCGGATGCGCCTGCCGGGCATGGCGACCGGCGCCGCCGGGCCCTTCCGGAGCGGCTGCGGGACTTTTGCGGCGCGACCGGCGCCACGGGTCCGGCCCACTCTGGAAACGATGCTCCGGCCGCCATGTCCGGAGCGGCATCGAGGCCGGGAGGAGACCCCTCAAATCCTCCGCCGAGCGGATCCCCGCGAGGGATCCCGACCGCCAGACCGCCGAGATCCGCATCCGCGCCAGTCGCGGCTGCGCCCGGACCGATGGCGCCTGCCGCGCCTCCAAGCACCGCTTCAACGCCCCCGGCGCCGCCGAGATCCGACCCGTGCCCCGACCTCGGCTCCGGAAAGGCGCATCACGTCCGGATGACGCTTCCAGCACCAATGCCCCGTCAATGCCGAGGCGGGCAGCGCCGCCGGTCCGGGCGGATCCGCGAACGCGCAGCTTGGAGCCGCCATGCTTGCGCCCGAGCCACGCGCCTTCGACCTCCATCTTGATGCCATTCGGGATCATCCCCGGACCGATGCCGGACGCCGCCTCGTTCTCCAAGAGCAGGTCCAAGGCGCGCATCATATCCTTCCGAAGCCCGGCCCGCCCCGGGTGCAGAAAGCCGCCCTCGGGACGCTCGCGGCGGATGGCGGCCCCGGTGAAGACCGGGCCGCCGCCCCGGACCCGGACCTGCGGCCAGATGCCGGAAGGCGCCGCCGGCACATCCACACCCGCAGCCCGCTGCAAGACCCCGAGCCTCATGCCGGACCCGGGAGAGATCTGCCGGCGGAGATCGCCGGTCTCCGGTCCGGGCGGAATGGTCGCCTCCCGCAGTCCCGGCGCCGGCGACAGGGATCGCCATGCCGCGCCGGGCCGCCCTGCACAGGGTCGCGGGGAAGACCGGCGGGCGGCGGCTGACGCCGCCGAGGCGCGTGCGGATCAACGCCTGCCCGGCCCGTTCCGCGGGCGGCCACCCGCGGCCTCCACGCCCGGCACGGATATCCGCGCCAGGCCGACGATCCAGGTCACCGCGCCCTGTCATGCGGCCATCGCAGACGGATCAGCTCCCGGCCAGGGTCGCAAAGGACTTCGAGAGGCGGGTCCGCGGACCGCCCGCCGCCGGAGGCGGCTGCACGCAAATATCTGCGCGCCTCCCTGCATGCCGGGCGCGTCGCGGCGGCAACGCGGGTTGGATGCCGATGCAAACGCGTGCTCAGCGTCCCGCGGCCGGGCCCGGGGACGCGTTTGCATCGCAATCCAACCGTCAGCGCGACCCGTGCGGCGGATCTCGCGTCGCGGCTTGCCTGGGCCGAAGCCGCGCCGGGACCCGGATCGCCCGGTCCCGCAAGGGCTAGCTGCGCATGCATCGGCATCCTGACCGCCGACCGCCGCGGCATGGATGGCCAATGCCTCCGCAGGTCGCGACGGGACCCCTGTGGCGGCTCCGCAGGCCCGGCGCATCGGCCGCATCTCCACGGAGCTTGCAGAGCGCGGCCGGATCCCGGTCGAGGGCCCGGCCGGAGCGATCGCTATCGCCGATGCCAGGGACCAGCCGCGCGGAGCATGGCCCCGCCTGCGGGCAGGAACCGCGCGGCATCTCCCGCGGTCGGCCAGCTCCGGGTGCGGGCCCATGGGCCGGGAACCATCTTCACGGCCTCCGGCTAGGGCAGCCAGACCTCGACCGTGCCTGCCCGCGGAAGCGGACGGTAGCCGGTGAAATCGGCGAGTTCGTCCCGGCAGGTCCCGAAGGACAGCCTGCAGGCCGCCGCCGCCTTCTCCCGGTCGCCTGCGCGGAAATACCGGACGCTGGGGCTGCGCACCGGAAATCCGACCTTGCGGATCTCCACCTCGCCGGCGCCCGCCTGGCGCAGCTTCCCGGCCAGGGCGCGCGGCGCCTCCGAGCCGGCGGCATGGTGGATGACGACCCGGGCAGCCGCGATCGGAGCCAGGGCCCGCTCCATGGCGGCACCGGCCGCCGCAGCCAGCTCTGCCTGCAGGGGACGCGGGCGCGGCACCGGGCTGGCGGCGGCTGCCACCGGCCTTGCCGGCATCAGCGGCTCCGCGCCGGGATCGCCGCGCGCCCGGAGTATGGCGGGAACCAGAGCCGCGGGCGGCGCGACGGCGGTTCCGCCGCGCCAGGAGGTTCCGGCAGGACGCGCCGGCAGGCCGGGAAGCCGCTCGGGCGCGCGCTCCGCCAGTTTGACCAGCGCGCGCTCCGCCGCGATAACCGGTGCGCGCTCCGCCGCGACGACCGGCGCGCGCGGCAGGTCCTCTGGCCGGAACAGGGCGGGCGGTAGCTCCTGCGGGGCCGACCGCGGCAGGGCGGGCGGCGCGGCCGGAGGCTCTCCGGCCCTGCCGGCCTCCAGAGCGGGACCGGGCGGCGCAGGCAAAGGCGTCGCGACCGAGGCGGTCCCCATGGCAAGCCTCACCTCCGGCGCCAAGGGCGTCGGCCGCAGAGTGCCCCCGAGCCAGCCGGACAGGGCAATCGCCGCGAGCACGGCCGGGACGGCCCCGGCCCGCCCTCGCGGCGGGGCGGGAACCGGACGGGACGGCGGCTCCGGCAACGGGAGCGGGGCGGCGCATGCGGCAGGCGCCGGGACGGGCGGGACCTCCGCCCGAGGCGGCAGCGCCCCTGCGGGGACCCCGGCCTGCCGCATGGCGCGGCGGATCCGGTCCAGATCGACATGGTCGCGGAACAGGTCCTCGGCGATTTCCCGGCGCGCCGGCAGGGCGGCCTTTCCGGTCGGGCGCATGCTATTCCTCCCGCATCGAGCGCGCCATCGCATCCGACAGCGGCGAGACCAGGTACTGCAGGGCCGTCCTCCCGCCGGTCGCGACCACGGCGGTGACCGGCATGCCGGGCTCCAGCTGCCGGTCCGGCGCGGCAGCCGCCAGGGCGATGCGCATCGTGTAGGCGCGGGTGCCATCCCCGGCCACCTCCGGCGCCCCGGCGCTGAGTTCCGCCGAGATCAGCTCGACCCGGCCGGCCAGCGGCGCCTCCGTCCGCGACCGGACGCCCGGCAGGCGCAGCTCGGCGGCCATCCCCTCGCGCAGCCGCGCGCGCGCGGCGGGCGGGAAGCGGGCCTCGACGAAAAGGCGGCTTTCTGCCGGGACGATCTCCAGCATGGTCTCGCCCGGAGCGGTGACGCCGCCGAGCGTGGCGAGCCCGAGATTGTTGATGCGCCCGTCCACCGGCGCCGTGATCCGGCTGCGCGCGATGCGCTCCCCTTCGGCGGCGATCCGCGGCTCCAGCGCGGCCAGGGCCGCCACCACTTCGGACAGCTCGCGCGACACGGCCGAGAGGTATTCCGACCGCGCCCGGGCATGGTCCAGCCGGGCCTCGGCCTGGGCGGCGCGGGTCTCGGCGATGCCGGCCGCCAGCGCATCGCGCGCGCCCGCCAGCATCAGCCGGTCGCGTTCCCGCGCGTCCAGGTCGCGCCGCGCGACGATCCCGCGATCGGCCAGGCTGCGGGCGGAGACGGCGCTTTCCTCCGCCAGCGCATGCTGCGCGCGGACCGAGGCCTGCTCCGCCTCCTGCGCGGCGAGACGGGCGGACAGCCGGGCGATGCGGCCCGCCAGCATCTCGTCGCGCGCGGCAAGCTCGGCGCGGCGCGCCTCGAAAAGCGCCGCCTGGCTGCGCGCCGCGGAGGCAAGCCAGGGCTGCGCCGGCGCCGCGGCCTCCGGAAAGGACGGAACCCGGCCGTCCCGCTCCGCCTCCAGCCGGATCTGCCGGGCCCGCAGCGAGTCCCGCTCGGCGCTCAGCGCGGCCAGCGCGGCCTCGCTCTCGGACGCGTCTAGCCGCACCAGGACATCGCCGGCGGCCACCCGGTCGCCGTTGCGGACGCGGATCTCGCGGACGATGCCGCCCTCGAGATGCTGCACCGCCTTGACCTCGCCATCGACCTTGAACCGGCCCTCGGCGACCACCGCGCCCGAGACCGGCGCCTGCGCCAGCCAGAGCCCGGCCCCGGCCGCCGCCAGCCCGATCACCGCCGCTGCCCGGACCAGCGGGCGGGCGATCCCGTCTTCGTGCGATTGCGTCATTGCGCAGCCCCCCTTGCCATCTCCCCGCCGGTTCCGACCGCGCCGATGGTCCGGCGCCGCATCGTGCCGATGATGCGGTCGCGGGGCTCGAAATGTTCGATCATGCCGTCTTTCATCATCAGGATGCGGTCCGCGAAGGAGGCCAGCACCGGCTTGTGCGAGATCACGATGACCGTCGTTCCGGCCTCTTTCAGCGCCCGCAACGCGTTCAGCGCCGCCACCTCGCCCTCGGCATCGGCCAGCGAGGTCGGCTGGTCGAGGATGACGAGCTGCGGCCGGCCGAAGAGCGCGCGGGCCAGCGCGATCCTCTGGCGCAGCCCGGGCGGCACCTCGCCCCCCGCCGCGCCGGTCCGGGCCGCGAAGCCGCCGGGCAGGTCCTCGATCAGCGCGCGGATGCCCGCGGCCTCTGCCGCCGCCGCGACCTCGGCAAAAGGCGCCTCGGCAAAGCTGGCGATATTCTCCGCCACCGTGCCGGGATAGAGCGCGGGTTCCTGCCCCATCCAGCCGATCAGCCGCGCCCGATCAACCGGATCGAGCGAGGCCGGATCGACCCCCGCCACCCGGAGCTGGCCGCCCGCAAGCGGCAGGCAGCCGGCCAGCACCCGCGCCAGGGCCGACTTGCCGGAGCCCGCCGGGCCGAGCACGGCGATGGTCTCTCCCGCCGCGATCTCCAGCGCGATGCCGCGCAGGGCCGGGCGCGCCGCGCCTTTCGGCAGGACCATCGCGCGCGACAGCGAGACCGCCGCCCCCGCCCCGGTCCGCGCAGGGGCGGCATGCGCCGGCGCGGGTCCGGCCTCTTCCAGGCGGCAGAGCGCCGCGCGGGCCGCCCCCGCCTGCCGCAGCGCCCCCGGCAGCGCCTCGATCGGGCCGAGGGCGCGCCCGGCCAGGATCGCCGAGGCCAGCATCGCCGCCGGCGCCATCAGCCCCTCGAGCGTCAGGATCGCGCCGGTCGCCAGCGCGGCGCCATGCGCCAGCATGCGGACCATGCGGTTGAACGCACCGAGCCCGGCCGCGGCCTCCCCGGCCTCCCGGCGCAGCGCGCTCTCCTCCGCCAGCGCTGCGGCCAGGCGCTGCTGCAGGTTCGGAAGGGCGCCGATCGCCTCGAGCTCGCCGCGGTCCCGGTCGAGGGTCTCGGCCAGGGCGCGCGCCCCGGCTTCGGAGGCTGCGATGCTGGCCTCGCGGCGGCGTCCCGACCAGCGCGCGACGAGCACCGCGCCGAGGATCACCGCCGCGCCCGCCGTGGCCACGAGCCCCAGGAGCGGATGGATCAGGAAGAGCGCGAAGAGGAAGAACAGCGTGAAGGGCGCATCGCAGAGCGTCGTGGCCGCAGTGTCGGCCAGCATGCCGCGCAGCATGCCCAGATCGCGCAGCCGCCCGGCCTCGCTCTGCCCGGCGGGCTGCGGGGCGCCGCCCAGATGCCGCTCCAGCCGCGCCGCCGCACGGGCCAAGAGCCGTCCGCGCGCCGCATCGGCCGCCGCCATGGCGATCAGCACCAGGAGCAGCATCGCCGAGAGCGAGGCCAGCGTCTCCAGGCTGCGGGAGTCGAGCACCCGGCCGTAGAGCTGCATCATGTAGAGCGGCGAGGCGAAGAAGAGGATGTTGACGGCCAGGCTGAAGCCGAGCGCCAGGATGGCATGGGCCCGGATCGCCTCCGCGGCCGTGTGCTGTCGGGTCGTGTCGGGCATGTGCGCTCCCTTCGCGTGCCTGTCGGTGGAGATGGCCCGCGGCGGCGGACCGCCGCGGGCCGCGGCGTCAGGCCATGGATGCCAGGTCGTCGGCATCCGGCAGGTCGGCCATCGCCGGCATCTCGGCCATCTCCGCCATGGGCTCCGGCGCGGCAGGGCCGGACTGCGAAGAGAGCAGGGAAAGGCCCAGGTCGATCTCCAGCTCGATCGCGGCATCGGCAAGCAGGGACACGAGATCCCCGGTGCCGACCGCGGAGAGCTGGCCGTCGCCATCGACGCGGAGGAAGCCGTACTCGCCGTCGTCGATCTCGTCGGAGAAGCCGGCCAGCGTGTAGGTGTTGTCGGCATTGCCGAGGGTGAACTCGTTGTCCTCGTCCGCGACGGCGCCATTGCCGATCGCGGTCGCGTTCATCCCGGTTGCCGAGGCGGCCTCGCCCACCGCCAGCGAGAAGTCGCCGCCGGCCTCCGCCAGATGGCCGAGGGCATGCGCCCGCTCGCCGCTGGCCTCCGCCTGCCAGCCGAAGGCCGTGGCGGCGGTATTGCTCGCCACGCTCTCGCCGCCGACCGCGGTGGTCGAGGTGCCGGCCGCCATGGCACTGTCGCCGATGGCCAGCGCGTCGGTGCCGCTGGCCGAGGCCTGGTTGCCGATGGCCGTGGCGAAATCGCTCTGGGCACCGGCATCCTCGCCGACGGCAAGGCTGCGCACCCCGTCGGCCGAGGCCAGATGGCCGAAGGCCTGGGCGCGTTCCGCCCCGGCGCTGGCCTGCCAGCCGACCGCCGTCGCGCCGGGACCGTCGGTCATGGTCTCGCCGCCGAGGCTGGTGGTGGAGTTGCCCATGGCGCTGGCGCTGTCGCCGATCGCCAGCGCGTCGATGCCGCTGGCCGTGGCCATGTTGCCGATCGCGGTGGCATTGTCGGATTTCGCCGCGGCCGCCTCGCCGACGGCCAGGCTGCGCACGCCCTCGGCCGAGGCCAGATGCCCGAAGGCCTGGGCGCGTTCCGCCGTGGCCGAGGCCTGCCAGCCGACTGCCGTCGTGCCCGGCCCGGTGGTCAGGGTCTCGCCGCCGAGGCTGGTGGTCGAGGGGCCCTGCGCCACGGCCCGGTCGCCCAGGGCCAGCGCATCCGCCCCGTCGGCACGGGCGCCCATGCCGATGGCGGTCGAATGGTCGGACAGCGCCTTGGCATGGTCGCCGAGCGCGATGCCGAACTTGCCCCGGGCCTCGGCGAGCACCCCGAAGGCCTTGGCGTAATGCGCGCTCGCATCGGCATTCAGGCCGAAGGCCATGGCGCCGAAGCCGTCCGCCTCCGCGCCGTTGCCGATGCCGATCGCATGGCGCCCGGTGCTGGCGGCCATGGCGCCGACCGCGACGCTGCCGACCCCGGCGGACATGGACGCATTGCCGATGGCCAGCGCGTCCCAGCCGGCCGCATGGGCCTCGTTGCCGATGGCGACACTGCCCGGCGACTGCGCCCGCGCCGCTTCGCCGACGGCCAGGCTGCGCAGGCCCTCGGCCGAGGCCAGATGCCCGAAGGCCTGGGCGCGTTCGGCCGTGGCAGAGGCCTGCCAGCCGACCGCTGTCGCGCCGGGCCCTTCGGCCATGGTCTCGCCGCCGATCGCCGTGGTCGAGGGACCGGCCGCCATGGCCGCGTCGCCGATCGCCAGCGCGTCGGTCCCCTCTGCCATCGCCATGTTGCCGATGGCCGTGGCATTGGAAGACGACGCCGCGGCGGCCTCGCCGACAGCCAGGCTGCGGTCGCCATCGGCGGTCGCGAGATGCCCCAGCGCATGGGCGCGCTCGCCCGAGGCCGAGGCCTGCCAGCCGAAGGCCGTGGCCGCGATGCCCTCGGCCGCGCTTTCGCCGCCGACGCTGGTGGACGACTTGCCCGCCGCCGAGGCATCCGTGCCGATGGCGACGGCGTCCTCGCCCGTTGCCATCGCGTTCATGCCGATGGCGACGGTGGTCTCGTCGACCGCCATGGCGGAGGCGGCGCCGGGGAAGGCGTCTTCCGTGGAGCCGCTCGCGGAAACGGGTGTTTGATCGCTGGACATGGTTCCTCCTTGGTTGGCCGCCATGCACCTGCCGGGCATCCGGCATGCTTCAGGCGACTGGCCAAGGAAACGGGCGCAGCTCCGCGAACGGATGCAGGGAGCGGAACTTTTTTCGCTCCCTGCCGGAAACCGCGTCTCAGAAGGTCTGCTGCGCGAGGCCCACGCCGAGGACCGGGCCCGTCGGCAGCCCGGTCGGCGAGCCGCCCTCGGGCTCGATGGTGATCTCGAAGAGCTGGTCGGCCACCGGGCGCGGCAGGTCCGGTCCGGCCAGGCTCGAGCGGATCGCGCGCTCGAGGATCCCCAGCGAGACCGGCGGCCCCTCCGGATCGGGCTTGGTCCAGACCTGCAGCACCTGCGCCCCGTCCGGCGCGACCGGCGCCAGCGGCGTGACGCGGACCGTGTCATCGGCGAAGGCCTCGATCACCGCGACGGAATTGCCGTCGGCGTCGAGCAGGATCGCCATCACCGCCGGGTCGGGGGTCAGCAGCTCCGAGAAGAGCAGCGCGGCCAGGCCGATGCAGGCCGCCATGGCCAGGCCCGCGATCCCCCGCCAGCGCCGGGCCGCCTGTGGCAGCCGGTGCACCGTCGCCCCCTCCGGCGGCGGCGGGGCCACGGCCGGGACGTCGGGCGCGGCGGCGCAGGCCGCCTGCAGCGCCGCCCAGGCGCCTACGGGCATCGGCAGCTCCGGCGCGGTGCGGTCCACCGCCAGCCAGCTTTCCGAAACCGCGCGCACTTCGGCCGCCAGCGCCTCGTCCTGCGGTCCGGCCGGCGCGGCCAGCCGCGCCTCGACCTCTGCGCGCTCCTGCGGGTCGAGCAGCCCCAGGACGTAGTCCTCTGCCAGGTTGCGGATGCCGGTCATCCCAGGCACTCCCGCAGCGACAGGAGCCCGCGGCGCATCCAGCTCTTGACCGTGCCGAGCGGGCGCGAGAACCGTCCGGCGATCTCCGCCTGCGACAGCCCCGCGACATAGGCCAGTAGCAGCGCGCGGCGCGACCATTCGTCGATCGCCTCGAGGCAGCCGCGCAGCCGCCCGTCGCCGTCGAGCCCGGTCCAGGCGGCCTCCACCGCGCCGTCGCGCATCCGGTCCAGATCCTCGGGCGGCACCGCATCCTCCTGCGGCCGGCTGCGCAGGATGTCGATGGCGCGGAACCGCACGATGGCATTCATCCAGGCGCGCGGCGAGCCGAGCCGCCGGTCGTAGCGCGCGGCGTTCTGCCAGATCTGCACGAAGGCGTCCTGCACGGCTTCCTCCGCAAGGTCGTGGCGATGCAGGATCCGCATCGCAATGCCCTTCATGCGGCCGGATTCCGCCTCGAAGAGGCGCCGAAGGGCGGTTTCATCGCGCGCGGCACAGGCCGCGAGCAGCTCGGCGGAATCGGCACGCTCCGTCTCGGTCACAACAAGTCCAACTCAGTTCCTCCGGCAATCCTGCCGTCATCCGGCCCCTCGGCGGGCCCCTGCCCCGGGACCAGCGCGCCGGTCCTCCCCTGATACGGAGGGAAGGGGCAAACCGGATGCAGGTCAACCCGGTTTCGGTCCCCGCGCGCAACCGGCGCGTAGCGCAGGCCGCGGCATCGCAGCGCAAATCCGCGCCCGGATCAAGCCGCCCGGCTGCCCGCCGCGTCCGGGCCGCGGCTCCGGTCCCGGCCCTGCCGGGCGCCCCGCGGCGGCTCCCGGAGGCGCAGCGCGCCAGGCGGAGCGGGATCTCCGCGGCCACCCCGTCCAGAGCGCGCAGCCCGGCATCTGCCCCGACAGGCTGCAGATGGGACTTCGGCCGGGCTGGCGCTGCCGGAACACCCGGCCCAGGGAACTCGCAGCCCGCAGGGTCCCGTTCTGCGAAATCGCCGCGGGGCCGTCGGACCTCCAGGCGCGGCGATAGAGCCACCCTCGCCCGCGTCGCGCCAGACGATCTTGGCGAGGCTGCGGCTGTCTCGGCCTCGATCCCCCGGCGGCCGGGTCCTTCGGCAGCGGCCGGGGCCGCATCAGGCGGTTGCCCTCCCGGCTGGAGGTGGAGGCCGCCCGCATCGGCCTCCATGTGATCTGCCCCATGCACGCCTCGCGCCGCTGCGATGCACCATGCCGCCACGCCCGCCAGCCGCCGCCGGGAAAGCGGAGACCGGCGCTGTCCGCAGCCCGGCAGAACATGGCGCAGCCATGTCCCGGAGGGGATCAAGAGTCCCGGGCGCCGTCCGGAGTGTCGATATGACCCCATGCCTTCCGGCACCGGTCGTCCCGGTCCGGCGCGAAACAGGACCCGTCGCCATCGGGCACGGACCGCGCATGGATGGCACCCGAATGGCCAGGGCGCATCATGGGAGGTCGGCGCCGGGCCGGTTGCGCCCATGTCTCCGGCTCGCGGCCCGGTGGCCGCGCCGCCTGACGCATGGCACCGGTCCGCGCGGCGGGACGAGGACGGGCGGAACCCCAATCCGCCTGCCGCTGTCTGGTGCACCGTTTGGAACTGGCTTTTCCGCGCGCCCTGCCCGTCAGATCGCCGCCATCCCGTCCTGGCAGGCTGCTGAGATAATCCGGCGCGCGGAAAGGGTTCCGCGGGTTGGATGCGGCCGGGCAACTTCCCGGCCCGTTCCTGCCGCGCTGCCTGAGGGTCGGCAGCTGCCGGTCTCACATCGCCGGCAGCTGTGGCAGCCGGGCAAGGTTTGCCGCTGCCAGGATGGGGATGAAGCGGGACCGCGCCCGCTCGACGCTGCGATAGACCGGCTTGCCGCGGGCGACGAAGACATCCGCCTCGATCCATGAGCAATCTGGACGGAAACCGATCGCCCAGAACACCGAGGCCTCGGCGAGGTCCAGCTCCGTCGCCTCTTCGCCCGGCTCCCGGAGCTTCCCGAAGGGCGGCTCGACGGGCGCGTCGATGCCCAGGCGGGCGATGAAGGCGTCGATGCCCGATTGGCGCGCACTCTGCGCGACATGCGGCGTGACGCAGGCCAGCCTGCAATCGCCCGCGACCCCGGCTGCGGCGCATGCGTCGCCAGCGGTCGCCCGGACCGGTGGCGCCTCCGTCGGCACCTTCGGGCCCGGCGTCAGTCTCCGGGCCGATCCCGGGTGCCACGCCTGCGCAGAGAGGGCGCTTCGAAGCGCCGTCCGCGCCGCGTTCCACCGGCATCGCGCCCTTCGAGTGCCGGGCCGCTGACTGCGGCTTGGCGATGGCGAAGACCGCGACAGGTGTCATGTCCCGCGCCCGTATCGGGTACCCTGCGCAGGGACCATGACGGAGGCCGGGGACGGCAGCAGCGGCCGCCGGCCCATCGCCTGCAGGACCGGCGCGGCGGCCGGTCCCCGATGCGCGAGGCGCCGCGCCGTGCCGGCGGAGGCGCGGGGGCGGTCGCGCGGATGACGGATCCATTTGCCTCGGGAGACCGCAAGCCGCTTGGACAGGGCCCTGGCGCCGATGCCCGGCGGTTCGCGCGAATGCGCGGCACCAGCGCGGCCGGGACATGCGCTGCCTGACGATCAGCCCCGTCCGGCATTCGCCGGGATGTCAGGGCCGCAGGCGTCCCCGCAGAGCGCCCAGGGGGGATTCCGCCGATTGGTTACTTTTTGTGTTTTCTGAGTTGCTTTTTGTAACCAAAGTGGCCTAGCCTGTTTCCAGCTTCGGCGCGGAAAGGGAGGACGCACGATGCCCCACATGACCAGCGCGACCCTGCAGGCGGCAGAGACCGGCAGCCCGGCCACCCTCTGCGCGGCCCTCGCCGGGACCCACCGGGCGCCCGGCACGGTCCGGCCCGGCAGCATATGCGCGATGCGGCTGGTCCGGGAATTCCGGGCGGCTTGCATCAATCAACGCCATGTCACCCCGGCGCGGGCGGCACATGTGCCGCTCTGCATCGGCCGCAGGGACGCCGCCGCTGGCGGTCCCTCTGCGGCACGGGGCCGGAGCCTGCCTTGCGGGCGCCGCCTTGCCGATCGCGGCCGCCAAGCCCGCCATTCGGCACGGACGGGCACCGCGGCGGCCCGGACGGGACCGGCGGAGATGTCCGATGCCGGTTGATCCCGAGGCTGCCATCACCATCACCGCCTTCGACTGGGTCCCCGACTTCGCCCGCGGGCAGGTCCGCGACCTGCGGGTCCGATGGGCGCTGGAGGAAGCCGGACAGGACTATGCCGTGCGGCTGCTGTCCCAGGGGCAGCAGAAGGAGGCCGCCCATCGTGCGCTCCAGCCCTTCGGCCAGGTGCCGACCTACGAGGAAGGGGACCTGGCCCTCTTCGAAAGCGGCGCGATCGTCTGGCATGTCGCCGAGCGGTTCCCCGGCCTCATGCCGGCGGGGCCCGCGGAGCGGAGCCGGGCGCTGGAATGGCTGCTTGCCGCGCTGAACACGGTGGAGCCGCCGGTGATGGACCGGGCGCAGATGACGATCTTCGAAGCGGCGGAGCCCTGGGCCGCCCCCCGCCTGCCGGGCATCGAAGAACGGATCGCCGAGCGGTTGCAGGACGCCTCGGACCGGCTCGGCTCCGCCGACTGGTACGGCGGCGGCTTCTCCGCAGGCGACCTGATGATGGCCAGCGTCCTGCGGATCATCGAGGGCACGGGCCTGCTCGACGCCGTCCCCAACCTCGCCGCCTATGTCGCGCGGGCCACCGAACGGCCCGCCTTCCGGCAGGCGCTGGCCGATCACATGGCCGGCTTCACGGGCCATCCGCCGCCCGGTTTCGACGAATGGATGGCGGAACGTCGCGCCAAGCAAGGAGAACTCGCATGACCTATGTCGCCGGCTTCCTGACCCCCGTGCCGAACGGGAACAAGCAGGCCTATATCGAAAGCGCGCGCAAGGCCTGGCCCCTGTTCCGGGAATACGGCGCGCTGCAGATCATGGAGACTTGGGGCGACCAGATCCCCGAGGGCAAGCACACCGATTTCCGGCGGGCCGTGGCGCTGGAAGACGGAGAGACGGTCTGCTTGTCCTGGATGATCTGGCCCGACAGGGACACTCACGACAGGTGCGGCGCCAGCATGCAGACGGATCCCCGCTGGCAGGAGATGGACATGCCCTTCGACGGCCGCCGCATGATGTGGGGCAGCTTCGTTCCCATCTTCGAAGGCAGGGCCTGACCCGTGCCCGGGCAAGCGCGGGACGGGCTGGCCATCTGGACCTTCGACTGGGTGCCGGAGGGCCCGCGCGGATATGTGCGCGACCTCCGCCTCCGCTGGGCCTGCGAAGAGGCCGGGCTGGCCTACCGGACCGGCACCGTCCCCTTTGCCGAGCGCGGGCCGGAGCATCTCGCGCGCCAGCCCTACGGGCAGGTGCCGTTCCTGACGGACGGGGAGCTGGGGCTATTCGAAAGCGGCGCCTGCCTGCTCTATCTGGCGGAAAAGAGCGAGGCGCTCATGCCGCGCGAGCCCGGGCCGCGGGCGGACACGCTGTCCTGGATCGTCTCGGCGCTCAATTCGATCGAGATGGTCAGCGTGCCCTGGTGGGTCATCGGCCTGGCGGACCCGCCGGAGAACCCGCTCGAGCGCTGGCTGCAGGCGCGGCTGGAGGCGCTCGAAGGCGTGCTGAGCCGGCGGGACTGGCTGGCGGCGGACCGCTTCACCGCGGCCGACCTGCTGATGGCCGACATCCTCCGCCCGCCCTGGATCCGCGCGCTCGGCAGCTATCCCGCGACCGACGCCTATGTCGCGCGCGCCTGCAGCCGGCCGGGTTTTGCCAGGGCGCATGCCGACCAGATCGCGCATTTCGCCGCCGCCGACGCAGCCCGCGCGGAACGCGGGACGCAATAGCGCCGCCGGGGCGGGCGCCGGATCGCGGAGGGCCGAGCCCCGGTTCTCCCGCGCAGGCAACCGGCAGGGTGCGATGGCCGGAACCGGGCTGTGCCCTTTTCGCAAGCCGTGCCTGCCGGCCGGGCTGCCATGCGGGAGCAGGGTCGCTGCCACCATGACGCAGCGCAGCGGGGGCCGGGACCTGCCCCGAGGCCCGCGGCGATCGCGTCACGCGCTTTCCGGCTTCGCATGGAGGCATGGGCCCTAGCAGGCTGCTGGAATTGCCCTGAGGCGTCGCCAGGGAGGAAACTGTTCCGTATTGGGCTGAAACATCCCCGAGAGAAGATCACGTACAGCCGCATTCCGGACAGATTTTCCAGTCTTGCCCTGCACTCCGTCGCCGGACGGGCTTTTTCAGCACCTGCTAACGACACCGGCTTTGCCGCCCTGCTACCGGTCCCTGCCGCAAGGCGCCCGGGCACGGGGCACGGGCCGCAGGGACCGGGACGCGCAGATGGGCGCGGCTCCGGGTTCGAAGCATGCAGGCGCAGGGACACGCCGGCCCTGCACCACATGGATCGCGTCCGGCGCCCGCTGGAATGGGGCCGCCTGCTCCCTGAGCCCGGCCCTGACCGGGTGCCCCGCTCATGGGGGATCCGTCCCTGAAGCCGCTGGAGAGCTGCCAGCCCCGACTGCGGGCAGGCCCCCGATCTGGCCCCCCGCGGGCTTTCGCAATGCACGCCCATGAAACCGGCCGGCCGACGCGCAAAGCCCATGCCATCGCAACCTTCGCGCCGCCCCCGACCGGAACCCGTCCCCGAGAGAACTCGCCCTCCCGAGGCACCATGCGGGGCACGGTGCATGCAACCCGCTCCGGGCTTGGACGCCGGTCAGTCCGGACGGCTGCAGCCCTCGAGCATCATCGAGGCGACCACGCTGCGCACCCCGGCATGGATGCCATCGCGATGGCTGCGCTCGTGCCACAGAAGGCCGATCTGGTATTCCGGCAGCTTGCGCCCGCGCAGCGCGAATGTCGCCAGGCCATAGCGCGAGGCCAGGTACGTCGCGGTCCGCTCCGGCAGCACCAGCACCCCGTCGGTGTCGAGCAGCAGGCTCGCCGCGGTGTGGATGTCCGGCACGGTCAGCGTCTCGCGGCCGCGCGGGCGCAGCGCCTCGAGCCCGTCATGCACCTCGCCGAACCCCGCCTGGTAGCCGCTGCCGATCCGGATCGACAGGAAGCGGCCCAGATCGCCATGGGCGAAGCGCCCGCGGCAGGCGGGATGGCCCTGGCGGCAGAGCCCGACCGCGGCGAAGGGCGGCAGCGCGCGGCGGAAGAACCCGGCCGGGGCGTCCTCGGCATTGCCCAGCACCAGATCGACCTGGCCGTTCTCGAGGTGGTTCATCGACTGCGCCAGGCTGGTCAGCGGCAGGAAGACGGTCGAGGGCGAGATCTCGCGGAAATAGCGCGACAGGTGCCCGGAGAGCGTCAGCGCCTGGTGGTCCGGCATCGCGACGGTGAAGCGCTCGGGCGCGGGCATGTAGGGGCCGAGGATGCGGTCGATCCCCTCGAGCGTGAAGTCCAGCTTCGGCAGCAGGAACTGGCCGAGCCCGGTCAGCTCGAAGCTGCGGTCGCGCTTGACCAGCAGGTCGTTGCCATAGACCGCCCGCAGCCGCGTCAGCGCGCGGCTGGCGGCGGGCTGGCTGAGCCGCACGTCGCGCCCGGCATGGGTGATGTTGCGCCGCCGCAGGAGCGCGGTGAGCACCACCAGCAGGTTGAGGTCGTAGCGGCCGAGCCCGGGGCCTTCTTCCGGCTCGTCGATCCTCAGCGCGGGCTGGACGGACATCGCGGCGCCCCTCAGCCCGGGCGCCGGGCGGCGCCGGCGCGGCCGGGGATCAGCGCCGCCCGGGCCGAGATGCCGATCTTGTCGAGCATCACGTCGTAATCCGGCTCCAGCTCCTGGGCGATCCAGCCGATCCGGATCCGGTGCTTGGCGATCTCCAGCGGCGCCTGCACGACATTCAGCTTCACCGTCTGCTGCAGCCAGGCGGCGATCGACTGCGGCACGGTCAGCGCGACATCGCCCTGGCTGGCCATCAGCCCGGCCGAGGTGATGCCCTCGACCCGCACCAGCCGCGCGCGGGAGATGCCCGCCCAGACCAGCGCCTGGGCCACCTGGGGATAGCATTCCGCCCCGTCCTCGCAGAGCACCGCGTGGCGCAGCTCGAGGAACCGCGCCAGATCCGAGCCCGCGCCGGTCTGCAGATAGCCCTCATTGGCCACCAGCGTGACGAAATCCTCGCTGCACAGCAGCCGCGTGCGCAGCTCGGGCTCGATGTCGAAATCCGAGCCGATCATGAAATCCGCCGTGCGCGCGCGCAGCTGGTCCATCGCCGCCGCCGCCGTCCGGTGCGTGCCGACCCGCAGCGTCGTGTTGCCCGAGGGCGCGTCGCGCAGGAAGCGCGGCAGCAGGATCGGCGAAAGATGCCCGCTGATCGTCAGCTTGACCTCCACCGCCGCCTCGCGCGCCTCGAGGATGTCGCGCAGATGCGCCATCGAGGCGGGCAGGTGCCGCGCCAGGTACTCGCCCCGCGCCGTCAGCTGCATGCCGGCCGAGCCGCGCACCAGGAGATCGTCGGAAAGCATGTCGCGCAGCCGCGCCAGCGCACGGCTCATCGCCGGCTGGGTCTGGCCGACCCGGCGCGCGGCATGGGTCACGTTGCGGCAGACCACCAGCGCCTCGAGCGCGACCAGCAGGTTCAGGTCGAACCCGGCCAGCTTGCTCTCGATCCGGGCCTCCCCGGTCTCTCCCGCCTCGTCCAGCGCAGTATCCATCCCCAACCCGCGTGCTGCCGCCATGACCACTCCCTACACATCCCAGTGCGGCCGCAGCCGCGGAAAGACTATTGAAGGTATTTGTAACACTCTTTGCCCATTCGGCGGGAAATTGTTCGAATTTTGACAATCCCGCAAGAAAGTCGGGCATGTCTGCGCTCCTTTCCGCCCCGGCGCTGCGATCCCGGCGGCGGAAGGCGCCGCGCCTGCCTCCGGATGCGGAGCCCGGCCTGGGGCCTGCCTGCCGGCCGGTCCAGAAGCAGGATAGGCGCCGCTGTCCGCAGGCCGCCATGCAAATTCGCCATGCCGCCATGCCCGTCCCGGAGGACCGCCGACCGCATCCGCACATGCGAACTACGCATGGCCGCAAACCCCCGCCCCGGCGGTACCAAGATGGCAGGAGCGGCCGTTCCGGGCCCTCCGCGACATCAGACAGGGGATCGCCATGTCCTGGGACAACAGGGTTGCCTGGACCGAAGGCCTGTTCCTTCGGCCCGAACATCTCCAGCAGACCGACCGCCATGTCGACCGGCTGGCGCGCCATGCGCTGCTGGGGGGCCGCGGCTTCGGCTGGGGCTTCTCCGCGCTGAAGCTGAATGCCGAGCTGCTGGGACAGGGCAGGATCGGGCTCGCGGCGGCCGAGGGGGTGCTGGATGACGGCACCCCCTTCTCCCTGCCCGGAGAGGCCGACCCGCCCGCGCCCTATGCCCCGCCGAAGCACCTGCGCGGCGAGCGCGTCCATCTGTGCCTGCCGCTGCGCCAGCCCGGCCTGCCCGAAGTGCAGCGCCATGCCGCCACCGACCTGCCCGCCCGCTACCGCATCGCCGAGCAGAGCCTGTCGGACACAGTCGGCGCCGAGGCCGAGGCGACGGTGATCGAGGTGCTGCGGCTGCGGCTGCGCCTGCTGCCGGAAAGCGCCGACCGGTCGGGCTATGCCTGCCTGCCGGTCGCCCGGATCGTCGAGAGCCGTGCCGACGGCACGCTCGTCCTCGACGAGGGCCATGTGCCCCCCGCGCTCGACTGCGCGGTCTCGCCGGTGCTCTCGGGCTATCTGGGCGAGATCGCCGGGCTGCTGCACCACCGCGGCGAGGCGCTGGCCGGGCGGCTGGCGGAGTCGGGCACGCGCGGCGTGGCCGAGATCACCGATTTCATGCTCCTGCAGGCGGTCAACCGCTTCGAGCCGGTCTTCCGCCATCTCGCCGGGCTGGCGCGGCTGCATCCCGAAAGCGCCTACCGCCAGATGCTGCAGCTGGCCGGCGAGCTGGCGACCTTCGCCCCCGGCGCGCGACGCTGCGCCGAGGCGGCGGCCTATGACCATGGCGAGCTGGCCGCCACCTTCCGGCCGGTGATGGACGCGATCCGCAGCGCGCTGAACACCGTGCTGGAGCAGTCCGCCCTGCCGCTGCCGCTGCGCCCGTTCAAATACGGCGTGCATCTCGCCGAGACCGCCGACCGCACGCTTTTCGCCTCGGCCGCCTTCGTGCTGGCGGTGCGGGCCGACATCGCCGCCGACGCGCTGCGCCGCAGCTTCCCGCCGCAGGTCAAGGCCGGGCCCGCCGAACGCATCCGCGAGCTCGTCAATGTCGCCCTGCCCGGCATCGGGCTGGAGCCGCTGCCGGTCGCGCCCCGCCAGATCCCCTTCGCCGCAGGCACCGTCTATTTCGAGCTCGACCGCTCCGACGCGCTCTGGAAGGAGCTGCAGGCCTCCGGCGGGCTGGCGCTGCATGTCTCCGGCGATTTCCCCGGTCTCGAGATGGCCCTCTGGGCGATCCGCGGCAGCTGAGCGGAGGACCTGCCATGCCCCCCCTGGAGCTTTCCCTCGATTGCGGCAGCGGCCCGCCGCGCAGCGTCCGCGTGGAGCACAGCCTGACGCTCGGCCATGCCGAGGAGAACGGCCTGGTGATCGGCGCGCCCGGCGGCGCGGTCTCGGCGCATCACTGCGTCATCGCCCGCGACCAGGACCGCTATGTCGTGATCGACCGCAGTACCGGCGGCACTTTCGTCAACGGCACCGAGGATCTGCGCAGCCGCGACGCGCCCTTCGCGCTGCGCGACGGCGACTGGCTGCAGATCGGCCCCTGCCGGCTGACCGTGACGGGCGGCGCCGGCGCCGCGCCGCCCCCCGCCGCCGCCGAGGACCCCGTGCCAGAGGCGCCTGCCGACGCCGCTGCGGCGCCCGCCGCGCCGGACCTGCTCGACCAGGTGCTGGCCTCGGCCGAGGACGGGGTCTATGCCGTGCGCCCCGAGCCCGCCACGGGCTTCGCGGCGGAGCCGGACGCGCTTTTTCCGCAGCCGGCGCCGCGCCTGCACGACGACCATCTCGATCCGCAGCGCGGCGCCTACCTGCCGCCCGCGCAGGGCCGCGAGCCGATCCCGGAGACCTGGGACCTGATGGCGGAGCTGCGCGCGCTGCAGGACGGCACCCTGCCCGAGATGCCGCCGCCCGCCGCCGAGGCCCCGCCGGCCCCGCCGCCGCCGGACCGGGGCGCCGCGGCGCTGGCCGCCTTCGCCGAGGCGGCCGGGCTCGATCCGGCGCTGTTCGAGGGACCGCAGGGGCGGCAGCGGATGACGCTGGCCGGACGGCTGCTGGCGGCCTCGCTCTCGGGGCTGCAGATGCTGCTGGCCGAT
The DNA here is from genome assembly GCF_005870025.1 of Poseidonocella sp. HB161398. Classification (GTDB taxonomy): domain Bacteria; phylum Pseudomonadota; class Alphaproteobacteria; order Rhodobacterales; family Rhodobacteraceae; genus Mangrovicoccus. The sequence goes on along the minus strand of NZ_VATA01000001.1, from coordinate 248,291 downwards.
TGCGCGCGGCGCCGCGACGGGCCGGGCAGCGAGGCCGGGGACACGCCGCTATCGGCGGCGCCGCCGGGCGGCGCGCTGGCGCGGCTGCTGGAAGCACCGCAGGACGGGCAGCTGCCGGGCGATGCCGAGATCGCCCGTGCCTGCAGCGGCATCGCCGACCAGCACGAGGCGGCGGCGGCGATGCTGGAACATGCGCTGGACGCGCTGCGCCGCGACCTGGCACCCGCGGCTCTGGTCGCGCGGCTGCCCGCGCCGCCGCAGGGACCGCTCGGACGGCTGCGCCACCGGGACTGCGGCTGCCAGGACACCTTCGCCCGCCTCCATGGCGAGGTCTCCGCCGATCTCGCCGCGCTCTGCGCCGAGCTGGGCGGCCGCGCCGGAGGAGGATCGCGCGATGGATGACGGTCTCGCCCCCGGCGCCCTGCCCCGGGCCGCGCCCGCGCTCTGGGCGACCCCGGCACAGGGCCGCCACGCGCCCCTGGTCATCGCTGCCGGGCCGGTTCTGGAATTCTGCGCGGCGATGAAATCCGGCGCGCTCGGCCAGGATGCCGACCGGCTCCACCGCGCCGCCTTCGCGATGATCCGCAGCTTCGAGACCCGCGTCCAGCCGCTGGGCCTGGCGCCGAACATGCTCAAGGCGTCGAAATATGCGCTCTGCGCCACGCTCGATGACGTCGCGATGAACTCCGCCTGGGGCAGCCGCTCGGTCTGGCCGTCGCATTCCCTGGTGGGCGCGCATTTCAGCGAGACCTGGGGCGGCAACCGGGTCTTCGACCTGCTCGAGCAGCTGCGCAAGGAGCCGGGGCTGAATATCGACCTGATCGAGCTGCTCTACTGCTGCCTCAGCCTCGGCTTCGAGGGGCGTCTGCGGGTCTCGGCCCGCGGCGCGGGAGAGCTGCAGCTGCTGCGCGAGGATCTCTACCGGCTGATCCGCTCGATCCGCGGCCCGGCCGAGCGCGATCTCTCGCCGCGCTGGCGCGGCACCGGCGTGCCCTCGGTCCAGGCGCGGCAGGGCCTGCCGCTCTGGCTTCTCGCGCTGGCCGCGGCGGCCGGGCTGGTGCTGCTGCAGGCGCTCTTCTCGGCGCTGCTCATGGCGCGGGTGCAGGCGCTGCCCGACCGGGTCGCCGCGCTGCCGCCCGCAGGGCAGGTCACGCTGCTGCGCCCCGCCCCGCCGCCGCCCCCTGTCGCCGTGGCCCCGACCGAACGGCTGCGCAAGTTCCTGGAGGCCGAGATCCGCGACGGGCTGGTCAGCGTGACCGAAGACGACGGCAGCATCACCGTCACCCTGCGCGGCGACGGGATGTTCCCCTCGGCCGAGGCCGATCCGCTGCCGCAGTTCCTGCCGGTGATCCGCCGCGTCGGCCGCGCGCTCGACGGCGAGGAGGGGCAGGTCCTGGTCACCGGCCATACCGACGCCCAGCCGATCCGCACCGCGGCCTTTCCCGGCAATGACGCGCTGTCGCTGGCCCGCGCGCGGGCGGTGGCGGCACTGACCGCGGCGGAGATGGCCGATCCCGGTCGGCTCTCGATCGAGGGCCGCGGCGCGTCCCAGCCGGTGGCGCCGAACGACACCGAGGCCGGGCGGCGGCTGAACCGCCGCACCGAATTCGTCCTCCTCAAGCCCGCCCCCTAGGAGCCCGCCATGCCCTTTCCGAAGCGCCTGCCGCGCCGCCAAGTCCTTCTGATCGCCGCGATTGCGGTGCCGCTGGTCCTCGTCGTGCTGGTCCTCTGGCTGGCGCCCTTCCAGGGCACCGCCTTCGAGGCGGCGCGGGGCTACCTGCTGGCAGGGCTCTTCCTGCCGGCCGCGGGCCTTGCCGCCGCCGAGATCCGCATGGGCATCGACGACAAGGTGAACCGCCGCGTCGAGGAGCTGCTCCATGGCGGCGAGACCGCCCCTGCCGGCCGGCCCCGAGACCCCGCCGCCGCCGCGGCGCTGGCCGAGGACGAGATCCGCACCGTCGCGGGCTCGCTGCGCGCGGCGCTCGGCACGCTGCGCAAGCGCCGCTTCGGCAGCGGGCGGCGGCACTGGCTCTACCAGCTGCCCTGGTACGCGGTGATCGGTCCCTCGGGCTCGGGCAAGACCACGGCGATCCAGAATTCGGGGCTGCATTTCCCGCTTGGCGCGCGCCATGGCAGCGGCCCGCTGCAGGGCATCGGCGGCACGCGGCACTGCGACTGGTGGTTCACCGACGAGGCAGTGCTGATCGACACGGCCGGGCGCTACACCACCCAGCAGGACCCGTCGGGCCCCGAACGCGCCGCCTGGCTGGGCTTCCTGCGGCTGCTGCGCCGCCACCGCCGCCGCGAGCCGGTCAATGGCGTGCTGGTGGTGATCGGGCTCGACCTGATCGCCGGGCCGGAGGCCGCGCGGCGCGACCAGGCGCAGCGGATCCGCCAGCGCGTGCGGGAGCTCTATGACGGGCTCGGCCTGACCCTGCCGGTCTATGTGGTGATCTCGAAGCTCGACCTGGTCGACGGGTTCGGCGAGTTCTTCGACGATCTCGGGCGCGACTCCCGCGATGCGGTGCTGGGGATCACCTTCGACCTGCCCGCCGACGGCGCCCCCGCCCCCTGCGAGGCCCTCGCCCCGGAATTCGACGCGCTGGTCGACAGTCTCGACGCGCGGCTGGTCAAGCGGCTGCAGCAGGAGCTGGACGGCGCGCGGCGCGGCGCGATCTTCGGCTTCCCCCAGCGCATCGCCGCGCTGCGCGGCCCGGTGGCGGACTTCGTCGGCGATGTCTTCCAGCCCAGCTCCTTCGAGACGCCCTTCCTGCTGCGCGGCGTCTACCTGGCCAGCGGCACCCAGTCGCCGCACCGCTTCGACGCCTTCCTGCGCCGGATCGACCCCGCGCCGGGCAAGCCGGGCGGCGAGACCGCGCGCAGCTATTTCCTGGCGCGGCTCCTGCGCGAGGTGGTCTTCGGCGAGGCCGGGCTGGTCGCGGCGGATCCGCAGAAGGCGCGGCGGCGGGCGCGGCTGCGCCAGGGCGCGCGGGCCGCGATCGCGCTGGCCGCCGGGGGTGCTGCCTGCGCGCTGGTGGCGCTGCATCTGCGCGGCAGCGCCGAGATCTCCGCCTTCGGCCGCGGGCTCGACAGCTTTGCCGCTCAGGCCGCCGCGCTGCGCCCCGACACGGTGGCCGAGCCGGATTTCGCCGCCGCGCTGGTGCCGCTCGCCACGATCCGCCAGACCGCGCTGCGCGCCAGGGACGCGCAGGGTCCCGGCCCGCTTCCGGGCAGCGGCCGGGTGCTCGCCTCCCAGGGCGCCGCCGCCTACGGCGACGCGCTGCGCGGGATCCTGCTGCCGCGGCTGGTGCTGGCGGCCGAGCGCGACATGGCAGAGGCCGCGGGCGATCCCGATGCGCTCTTCGCCGCGCTCAAGGCCTATCTGCTGCTCGGCGGGCGCGGCGACTGGGATGCGGCGGCGGTCCGCCACTGGGCCGAGCGCAGCGCCCGCGCTGCCCTGCCGGGTCCGGAGAATGGCGCGAAGCGCCTCGCCCTCCTCGATCACGCCGACGCGCTGCTGGCGCTCGGCCAGCCGGATTTCCCGCTCGATCCCGGGGCGATCGCCGCGGCGCGCGCGGGGCTGGCCGGTGCCTCTCCCGCCGGGCGGCTGCTCGCCGCGATCACCGCGGGCGAGGCCGCGGCGGCCCTGCCCGCGTGGCGGCTGACCGACGTGGCGGGGCCCGAGGCCGAGAAAGTCTTCCGCGACCGCCGCGGGCCGCTCGACGGCACGGTCGTGCCCGGCCTCTACACCGCCCGCGGCTTCCGCGAGGCGGTCCTGCCCGCGCTGGAGCCGCTGGCCCGCGCCCAGGCCCGCGAGATCTGGGTACTCGAGGACCGCCCCCCGGCGGAGGGCGAAGCGCTGAGCGGCCTCGCCGCGCGGCTGGCCGCGGAGGCCACTGACCTGTATCTGCGCGAGCTGGCGCTGCGCTGGGACGAGACGCTGTCGGCGCTCGCCGTCGTGCCGCTCGACTCGCTGCCGCAGGCGCTGCGGGTGATGAACAGCCTCTCGGCGCCGAGCTCGCCGATCCGGCTGCTGCTGGCCTCGGTCGCCGAAGAGACCGCGATCGAGCGCCCCGCCCCGCCCGCGGCCGAGGATGGCACCGCGGCAGAGCACGCCCCGCCGGCACCGGGCCCGGCAGCCGCGGCCGCGCTGGCGGCGGCAGAGGAGTTCGCCCCGGCGCATTTCCGCGAGATCCGCGCGCTCATCGAGGTGCCCGACAACAGCCAGAGCGGCGCGCTGCCCTCGGTCGACCAGGTGATCGCCGACCTGCGCGACCTCTACCGCCAGCTGCGCGACATCCAGGCCTCGGGCACGGTTTCGTCGCTGGGCCATACCGCCGGGGCGGCGATGGTGATGCGCCAGGTCCGGGCCAGCGCCGCGGCCCTGCCCGAGCCGGTGCAGAGCTGGATCGCCGATATCAGCACCGGCACGGTCAGCCGCAGCGCCAGCTCGGCGCGCGCCGCGCTCAACGCCCGCTGGCAGGCCGGTCCGGCCGAGCTCTGCCGCGCGGTCGCCGCCCGACGCTATCCCTTCGCGGCCAATGCGGCCGAGGAGGCGCCCCTGGCCGAATTCGGCGCGCTTTTCGGCCCGGGCGGCGCCATCGACCGCTTCGTCGAGGAGAGCCTCGCCGCCAGCATCGACCGCAGCGGATCGCCCTGGCGCTGGCGCGACCAGGGCGGGCTCGGCGCCAATGCAGAAGGCGGGCTGGACCCCGAGGCGCTGGCCGCGCTGGAACGGGCCGCCGCGATCCGCGACGCGCTCTTCCGCGGCACCGGGCAGCGGCCCTCGGTCGATTTCCAGGTCAGCCTGCGCGCGGCGGAGCCCGCGGGCGCAACCGTGCGGCTCGCCGTCAATGGCGAGGAGGCCCGCTTCAAGCGCGGCGGCACCCGCGCGGCGCGGATGCACTGGCCGGGCGCCGCCGGGCTCGGCCGCGCCGCGATCGGCTTCCCTCGGCTCTTCGGCGGGCGGGAACCGGGCATCGCGGCCAGCGGCGACTGGGCGCTCTACCGGCTGCTCGACCGCGCCGCGCGGCGCAGCGCGGGGGCCGCGCCCGGCGCGCTGGAGGCGGTCTTCGCCGCCGACGGGCGCAGTGCCGGGCTGGTCTTCCAGTCGGACGCCGCCGTCAATCCGCTCGACCGCAGCCTGATGGCCGGCTTCCGCTGCCCGGAGGGGTTCTGATGCGCCCGGTCTCGCTCAAGGGCCGGTTCTGCGCCTTCGGCAAGCTGCCCGCGCGCCCGGATTTCGTCGCCTCCGGCATCTCCCCGGCCGCCCGGCGCGGCTGGGACGCCTGGATCCAGGCCGGGCTGGCCGCCTGCCAGCAGGTCCACGGGCCCGGCTGGCGCGAGGTCTTCGCCGATGCGCCGACCTGGAATTTCGTGCTGCCGCTGCAGATCTTCGGCCCCGCCACGCTGATCGGCGTCATGCTGCCCAGCCGCGACACGGTCGGCCGCGCCTATCCGCTGTTCCTGGGCGCAGAGATCCCCTTTCCCGCGGACACGATGGCGCTGATGGCCGGGCTGAACCGCTGGTTCGCGGCGGTCGAGGCGCTGGCGCTCGACGCGCTCGATCCCGGCTTCGACCCCGGCGAGCTGCAGCGCCGCGCCCTGCCCCGGCTCGACCCGCCGCCGCTGCCCCGGCGCGGCCGCGGGCCCCTGCCAGTGGCTCCCGGCGAGGGGCTGGCGCTGGAACTGCCCATGGCCTCCGCCGCCGCGGCCCAGGCGCAGGAGACCTGCGGCGATGCCGCGCCGAGGCGCGTGCTGTGCTGGACCGGCGGCGGCAGGGCGATGCCGCCCATGCTGGCGGTCTCGGCGCAGCTCGTCTCGCCGCGCGGCTTCGTGGCCCTCATCGACGGCGGCTGGCGGCAGCATGGCTGGCAGCTTGCCCCCCTTGCCGCCGGCCGCGGCGGCGCGCCCGGGCTGCGGCCCTGGGACCGCGACGGATAGGCGCGACGCCCTGCGCCATGACCTTCACACCGGAAGAAAGGGAAGACCATGCCCAAGCACACCCCGGCACTCGCAAAGCGGATGATGTCGACCATCCGCAAGAGCGAGAAGATCCGCAGCAGCAAGCCCGGCTGGGCGCTCGGTTTCGCGGCGGCGCGGATCGAGCAGGACAGCCAGTCGGCGCTGGTGCGGCCGAAGCTCGCCAAGGCGAAGGCCGATCTGACGAAATTCGGCATCAAGCAGCCGAAGGCCACCGAGATCGCCGAGCGGAGCGATGGCTTCCTGTGGTTCGAGGACGGCGCGATCTGGCTGTCGATGGAACGCGGCGCCTTCTCCTCGGCGCGCAAGACCCTGCAGGGCTATCTGCGCAAGTTCGGCATCGCCCCGCCGCCGATCCGCCAGGCCGACAAGATGGACGCCGCGGCCGCTGCGCGGAACGAGGAGGAGGACGAGGCCGAGATCGAGGCGCTGCTCGAGGCCGACGAACCGGACGAGGCCGCGGCGCCCGCTCTGCCGGACGAGGCTGTGCCCGGGCCGGCCGGAGCGGAGGCGCCAGAACCCGAGCCGGAGCCCGAGCCCGAGGCGGAGTCCGGGCCCGCCCCGGCTGCCCCCGCTGCCCGTCCGCTCAACGACCTGGAGAAGGCCCGCGCGGCGAAGGCCGCCCGCTCGGTCGCGGCCATCGTCGCCGGAACGGCGGCGCGGATCCCGGGCGTGGAGCCCGCCGCGCGGGAGGAGCTGGCCGCCCGGATGGAGGAGAAATTCGCCGCCCGGCTTGCCGCCACCGAGGAAGACCTGCGCCCCGCGCTGATCGAGACCGGGCCGCCGCGCATGCTGATGGAGGAGTCCCGCCGCGCCGTGCTGGGCCTGTCCGCGGAACCGCAGCTTTCCGACGCGCTCGATCTCTACGCCCCGGACCTGCCGGTCGGCAGCGACGAGGTGACCGCGCATTTCCTCGACATCGCCACCCGGCTGATCCTGAAGACCGAACCGGACGGCCAGGCCTCGCGCGAGAAGATCCGGCAGCGCGTGGACGCGTTCTTCGGCGACGGGCTGGCGCCGGACCGCAAGCTCGAGGCGCTCAAGCGGCTGTCGATGGTGCTCTTGCCGGTGATGCACGACCCGGCGCGGCTGCGCGAGAACTTCGCCGCGCCCGGCCCGCTGCCCGCGGCGCACCGGGCCGCTTTCGCGGGGCTGGCGCAGGCGATGCTGTCGGCGATGGGCACCGGGCTCGGCCAGGTCGAAGCCGCCCGCTCCGCCTTCGAGGCCGGGCTCAGGCGCGAGGGCGAGGACGGGCTCGATCCCGCGGCAGAGGCGTTCTTCGACGGGCTGGCCGACAGCCTGATGTCCGGCACGGCCGGCTTTCTCGAACGCGCCGAGACGCTGATGCGCAGCGCAACGGGTCCGGGCGGGCTGATGCCGGGCGACATCGAAGAGCTCGCCGCCGCCGCCGCCGCCCTGCGCCGCCGCCTGGCCGGGGATTTCGCCGGGCTCGATGCCTGCCCCGACGGCTTCCCGCAGAGCACGGTCGGCGCCGCCTTCGGCCGGATCCTCGACCAGGTTCCCGCCCGCCTCCAGGCCGTGTCGTGACCGCCCGGCCGCAGTTCCAAGACGCAAGGGAGACCGCCCCATGACTGCCTTCTTCTCCACGCTTTCCGGCGCCGCGGCCCTGCTGGCTGCGCTGCTCTGCGGACCGCCGCTGCGGCCTGCCGCGGCGGCGCCGGGCAGCCCGGCCGCGCTGGTCCTCGCCCAGTCCGGCTACTGGTACCTGCCCGACCGGCCGGAATGCGCCGCCGCCGCCGCCGCCACGGCCGAGGCGCTCGGCCGGGCGGGGTTCGAGGTCGAGCTGCTGCAGGACTCCACCCATGGCGAGGTCTCCGCCGCGCTGATGCGGTTCCGCACCGCCCGCGCCGAGGGGAACCGGCCCGGGATGGTCTATTTCTGCGGCTACGGCACGGTCTTCGACGGGCGCAGCTTCCTGCTGCCGGTCTCGGCGCGGATGAACCGGATGACCGACGCCGTCTCCGAGGGCATCCCCGCCCCGGCGCTGCGGGAGCTGCCGGGCAGCGGCCTGGTGCTGCTCGACCTGGCGCCCTTGCGCGACGGGGACGCCGAGAGCCTCCTGGGCCTCGCCCAGGGCACGCCCCTGCCGCGGACCGGATCGATCGCCGCGCATGGCGCCGATCCGGCCCCGCTGGCCGCCGCGCTTCCCGCCACGCTGGCGGCGGCGGCGCCCGAGATGGCCGTCGCCACGATGATCGCCCGCCTGTCGCTGGAGATCCCGCCGGGGCCCAAGGCGCAGGCCGCGAGCCTGCCGCAGGAGCGCGAGACGCAGCTTGCGCCGCCGCCGCAGCCCGGACCCGCGGCGCCGCCTGCCGCCGAAGCGGCCGCGCCCGTGCCGCCGCAGGCCGCCGCCGCGCTGACCCGTGCCGACCGGCGGATGATCCAGCTTTCGCTGCAGCGGCTGGGCTATTATTCCGGGCCGATCGACGGTCTCTTCGGCCCGGCGAGCATCAGCGCGATCCGCATGTACCAGGGCGAATCCGGCAGCCGGCGCTCGGGCGATCTGGGCCCGGACGACATCGCCGCGCTGATGAGCGTGATGGAGTGACCGGCATGAAGATGCGCGCCAAGTTCAACCTCGCCCTGATCGCCGCCTTCCTGCCGGCCTTCGCGCTGACCCTGGCCGTCTCGGCCTTCCTGATCTACCGCAATGTCGAGCGCCAGCTCCTGCACGAGGTGGCGATCCTCTCGGCGCAGTCCGACGTGATCCGCCGCTATACCTCGCGCGAGGTGACGCCGCTGCTGACGGCGCATCCCTCGGGGACCTTCCTGCCGCAATCGGTGCCGTTCTGGGTGCTCTACAACAACTACCGCGATCTCGAGGCGCATCTGCCGGCCTATTCGGTGCGCTACCCGACGCTGAACCCGACCAATCCGGCCAATGCGCCCGAGCCCTGGCAGGCCGAGCTGATCGCGGAGTTCCGCGCCGATCCGGCGCTTGGCGAGCAGGTGGTGGAGCGCGACACCGACGCGGGCCGGATGCTCTCGGTGGTGCGGCCCGTCTCGGTCAGCGACCCGGCCTGCCTGGAATGCCATTCCAGCCCCGAGGCGGCGCCGCCGGGCTATACCGACCTCTTCGGCGGCGATGGCGGCTTCGGCTGGGAGCTGGGCGAGGTGGTCGGCGCCGAGGTGATCACCGTGCCGATGAAGCTGGTCCTGACCCGCGCCAGCGGCATGATGACGACCCTGTCGATCGGGCTGCTGTCGACCTATGCGCTGATGATGGCGGTGCTGAACCTGCTGCTGCAGCGCGTGGTGATCGCGCCGGTGCGGGCGCTGCGCGACGCCGCGGCCGATGTCAGCTTCGAGGATGCCGATGTCCGGCCCGTCGAGATCCGCGGCGAGGACGAGGTGGCGGAGCTGGCCGCCGAGTTCAACCGCCTGCGCGGGATGCTCGCCAATGCGGTGAAGATGCTCGAACCGGGCAGCTGATCCGCACCCCCTGCCCCCGCCCCTCTCCCGGGGGCAAGCGGCCTGTCGCCTCTCCCCGGCGGCAGGCCGCAGTCTTGCGCGCCTCCCCGCCGTCGGCGGGTGCGGGCGCATAGCGAAAGGCACCGGCCCGCCGCCGCGGACCGGTGCCTGAAGGCGCCCGGAAAGGGAGGGAGGCTCAGGCCTCCAGGGTCACGTCCTCCTCAGCGCAGGCGATGCAGGTCAGCAGGTAGCCGCCCTCGATATCGGCCTCCGACAGCACCGGCTGCTCGGGCATGGCCGCCGCTCCCGCGCTGCGGCGCAGCTTGCAGGCGCCGCAGACGCCCGAGCGGCAGGAGCTCTCCAGCGCCACCCCCGCGGCCTCGGCCGCCTCGAGGATGGTCTGGCCGGGCGCCGCCGGAAAGCTGCCGCCGGTGACGCCCAGCGTCACGGTCGTCCCCGCCGGGGCAGGCGCGGCCGCGGCCGGGGCCACGGGCGCAGGCATGGCCGGGACCGGTGCGGGCGCGGGCATGGCGGGTGCGGGCAGCGATGGCGCGGGCCGGGCGGCGGGCACGGAAGCCGCGCCGCCGAAGCTCTCGTCATGGTACTGCTCCGCGGGCAGGCCCAGCCGCTCCAGCACCGCCTTCGCCGCCTGCATGAACCCTGCCGGGCCGCAGACATAGGCAGTCCGCTGCAGCAGGTCCGGCGCCACCTGCTGCAGCAGTTCGGCGCTGAACCGTCCGGCGAGCCCGTTCCAGACCTGGCCCGGCGGCACCTCGCCCGGCACGATCGCCAGCTTCAGCCGCGCGCCCATCACCGCGCTCAGATGCAGGAGCTCCTGGTGGAAGATGATGTCCTGCGGCGTGCGCACATGGTTGAGGAAGACCACGTCGGTGTCGCTGCAGGTATCGGCGATCCAGCGCAGCATCGACATCACCGGGGTCACGCCGCTGCCGCCGGAGAGCAGCAGCAGCGGCCGCCGCGCCTGCTCGAGGCAGCTGAACGTGCCTGAGGGGCCGAGCAGGTCGAAGTCCATGCCCTCGGCCATGTTGTCGTAGAGCCAGTTCGACACCCAGCCCTTGGGCACCCGCTTGACCGTGACCGACAGCGCATAGGGCCGCGAGGGCGACGAGGAGATGGTGTAGCTGCGGCGCAGCAGCCGGCCCTCGACCGGCAGTTCCAGCGTGACGAACTGCCCGGGCCGGAAATGGAACAGGCAGCGCGGCTCGGCGACGAAGGTGTAGGTCTTGGTGTCATGGGTCTCGCTGACCGCCGAGACGCAGCGGACCCGCGTGCGGCCGCCCTCCCAGGTGCCGGGCCCGCCGGGGGCGAGCGCGGCGGCCGGCCAGCCGTCCGCGGGCGCGGGCAGCGCGGTCGCGACCGGCGCGGCCTCGGCACCGTATTCGGCGGGCACCGGCAGCGCGCGGGCCTCGCTGTCGAGCAGGCCGCGCAGCTCGGCGCGTGCCCGGGCCCGGCCGCGGGCCTCGCCCGCGCCGAACATGCCGCCGCCATGGCTGCCACGCTCCAGATGCACGAGGAAGGATTTCAGCCCCTTGCGCAGATCCTTGCTGCGCTCCACCCCGAGCGCGGCCTCGGCCCGGCCGAGCGCCTCGCCGCGCTCCTCGAGGCTCAGCGCGCCGGTGCGCTCCTCGTAGCGCGACCAGTGCCCGGCATAGTCGTCGCGCAGCGCCGCCGCGGCCGCGCGCAGGTCGTCATTCTCGGTCCAGCCGGTCTCCTTCAGCAGCGTCTGGAAGCGGCGGACCTCCTGGGGGGTGATGTCGCGCTCGCCATCGGCGACGAAGGCGAAGACGCCGAAGAGGAGCTGCGGCAGGTCGGCGGGACGCGCCAGCGGCATCGGCGGGGTGAAGCTCTTGGTCATGGGCTTGTCCTTCGGTTCGGGAACGGGATGGCCCGGACGGCGCCGGACCGGGAGGGAAACGGGGGGCCGGGCGTCAGAGCCCGGAGGCCCGCGCGCGGCCAAGCTCGGCGGCGGCCGCGACCGCTCCGGGCGGCAGCGCGGCGCCGCGGCGGGCGGCCGCCGCGACCGCGTCGGAGGGGGCGAGGTGCAGGAGCACGGCGAAATCGCCGTCGATTTCCGACACCAGCTCGGAATAGGGCTGCGCCAGCTCGGCATGCAGGATGTCGCCGGGGCCGAACTCCGCGCCCGGGGCATAGTCCATGCGCGCCGGATCGAAGAGCCGGACCCGGCCGAAATGCACGAGGAAATGGCCGGGACGGAACTCCGGCGAGACGACCCTGGCATGCGGCAGGTAGCGCCGCGCGGTGGCACCGAGCGCGATCTCGCCGAGCGCAGCCAAGGGCAGGCGGCGCAGCTCGGGATTGCGCACCAGCATCGCCAGCCGCATCACCGGCTCGATCGCCAGGGTCTCGAAGGCGGCGGCGCCGCTGTCCCAGCTCAGGCCGAGCCGCGCGGCCTCCGCGCCGGCCGCGCCCAGACCGATCTCCGCGCCGCGGGCCAGCGGCACGGCATCCGCGGTCACCAGCTGGCCGTCCAGCCGCACCTCGCCGCCATCCAGCCGCTGCAGCTCGACCGCGCCGCGGGCGGCCTTCAGCACCGCGTGATAGGCCCAGATGCCGGGGTGGTTCAGCACGATGTCATTGTCGAAGGCGCGGCCGATGCGGACCGTCCCCGCGGTCATGGTCACGCTCTGGCGGGGGCGGCCGGGCATCTCCAGGTCGATGCGCAGCTCGGCCGGCTCGATTTCGGCATTGGCGCGCGGCTCGCTGCCCGAGAGCCGCGCCGCCACGCTGCGCAGGATCTCGTTCTCCTCCGCGGCGGGGCTTCCGGCGACCGAGAAGGCCGCCTCATGCGCCAGCTCGTCGTCGAGATAGCTGAACACCGCCAGGCCGAGCGCGCGCATCAGCGGTTCGGGATCCTCGAGCAGCCGCTGGAGATTGCCGCGCTCGTCGGCGCTGGCCGCCAGCACCTGGCGCGGCGAGCGGGCGGCAGGCGGCGCGCCCGGCCCTTCCTCGCCCCGCAGGATCTGCAGCAGCCGCTGCGGCAGGCAGTCCTCCCAGTGCTCCTCGGCGCCCGGCGCCACATGCGCGCGCAGCAGCGGGCGGATCTGGTCCGCGGCGATGGCGGCGAGGCTGCGGGCATGCGCGGCCGCGGCCGGACCGCCCGACAGCGTCCCGAGCATCGACAGCGCCCGGACGCAGAGCGCGCTTTCCCGCGTGCGCAGCCGCTCCGACAGCAGATCGGCCAGCGTGCGGCCCAGCGGATCGCCCGCCTCCACCGCCTCGATGCAGAACCGCATCCCCTGCTGGTCGACGATCTGGCCCAGCAGCTCGTCCATCCGCTGGCTGAGGATGCCGTCCTGCCCGGCCAGCGCCGCCAGCGCGGTGAGATGCTCGGTCTCGGTGACCTGCAGGCTGTCCCGCAGGATCTGGATCGTCGCGCGCACGTCCGGTTCGGCCAGCAGCTCGTCCATGCCGCGCCCCGCCGCCAGCCGCTCGGCCAGGAAATTGCCGACCAGGTCGCGGTAGACCGGCAGCCCGGCCCGGCGCTCGTCCTCGCTCAGCGCGACGCCCTCGATGCCGAGACTGCCCTGGAAGCCCAGTTCCTCGACGATCTGGGTATGCTCTTCGTCGCTGATCTCCATCTGGCTGCGCAGGTCGCCCAGCAGCTTGTTGGTCGAGGGGCTCGCCGTGCCGCCATCGGCCACCGCGTCGCCCAGCACGTTGCGGTAGGCGTCGAGCTTCTGGCTGTGGGAGAAGCCGGGCAGCACCTTGGAAAGCACGTAGAGCGCGTCGGGCTTGAGATCCTCGAGATTGCGGCCGCCCAGATAGCGGCTGACATCGACCTTCAGCCTTCGTAACTGGTCGAGCAGGCGCTGGGTCATGCTTTCCCGCTCGTAGCGGCCGGGCGAGCATTGCAGCGCCTGGCGCAGCCACATCGTGGTCAGCGAGACGATCAGCAGGTCGACCAGCCGGGTGCCGAGCTCGGGCAGCAGCAGCAGGTTCGGCCGCCCGCCGAAGAAGTAGAAGGCGTTGATCGAGGCCCAGGCCGAGACGCTGAGGCAGTGGTTGACGATCTCGGCCTCGCTGAAGCGCGTCTCGCCCGCGCGGTAGCGCCGGTAGCCGGCCTCCAGCAGGCGGCCGAGCCCCAGCGAGGCCAGGCAGCTCAGCGCCAGCGTGACCGGCGCGGCAACGAATTTCGGCACCGCCAGCGCCTGGCCGAACAGGAACACCCCCGGCGCGGTCAGCCGTCCGGCAATGCCCGCCTCGTGGGTCCAGATGCCGGAGAAGTAGTAGTCCCAGTTGCCGGCATAGACATAGTAGTAGCCGTAGAAGCCGAAGATCAGGCCGAGGAACATGTAGTAGGTGTTGCGCCGCCGGGGATCGAGGATGCCCTGCCAGTAGGCGCGCTCCAGGTCGATGTCGCCGCAGTTGACCGTGCAGGCGACGCAGGCGCTCTGGTCGCCCTCGGGCCCCGGCTTGCGGCACATCGACTGCGGGATCGCCGGGCGGTCGAGATGCGGCGCGCTTTCCAGCAGGCCGCGCGGCTCGGTATAGATCTTCTGGACGATATTGGCCGGGCAGAAGTAGTTGCACCAGGTCTTGCCGCCCCAGAGCAGCCCGGTCAGCATCGCCGCGGCGATCACCGTGATCAGCGCCACGGCCAGCGCATGGCGGTCGGAATTTATGATCAGCAGCCGCGCCGTCACCCCGGCGAAAAGCAGCCCGAACTGCACGTACCAGGCATTGCGGCCCAGCCAGCTGCTGCGCTCGACCAGCACGATCGCCTTCTGCACCATCCCGTTGCGCCGGTTCAGCGCGCTGCGCCGCCGCTGCAGGCCCAGATAGCCGGGGATCTGCGAGGCGAAGGACAGCGGGCAGATGCGCCGCCAGGCCTCGTGGCCGAAGACCATCAGGAAGAGCGGCAGCAAGGGCACCGCCATGGTCCAGAAGACCCGCGCGCCCATCGCGTAGGGCTCGCTGCCCTGGCGCAGATCCTGGATCGGCACAGTTCCGTCGGTGGTGCGGAACGGGCTGGCCAGGTTCTCCGCGCGGGTCAGCTCCACCGTGAAGGGATCCCAGAACAGCGAGGCGATCAGCCCCAGCCAGGCCAGGAAGAGGACCCCGCGGACGGACAGCATCTTGCGTTCGGAAACTCTGGCGAACATCGGCATTCCCCTGTTTCGCGCGGCCCGGCCGGGACCGTGCGGGTTGGTGCGGCGGCGGGGCCCGGCATGGCGGCCGGGTTCGCGGCGGGCACGGTTTTGCGTCACCCCAGCATCATGCAGAGGCGCTATTGCGGGAACCGTCGCCGTCCGCATGCGGGCATGGCCAAAACGCATGCAGGGCCCGGGGAGGGCTCTGGTATACCCGGTTCAGGTGCCCCGGCGGCACCGGGCGAAGGCGCCGGAACGACAGGGGCCGCCACGAAAGGAAAGGGGAGCACGCATGACATCTGCCATCCCGCAGACAGGACGGGACCGCCCCGGGACGCCTCCCGCACGCTGGCGAAGGACCCTCCTGGCCGCCGCCGCGGCGGCATTCGCGACCGTCCAGGCCGCGCAGGCCCAGGCGGTGGAGCTGTCCGCGGACGAGCCGATCCTGCCGGTGCCGATGGGGCTCGGTGCCGATCCGCGCAAGGCCGAGCTGGGCCGGCGGCTGTTCTCTGACACCCGGCTCTCGGGCGACAACGGCGTCGCCTGCGCCACCTGCCACGTGCTGCCGCGCGGCGGCGCCGACGGGCTGGCGGTCTCGCCCGGCCTGCCCGGCCATCCCGGCATCACCAACACGCCGACGATCTTCAACGTGGCGCTGAGCGCGCGGCTGAACTGGGACGCGCGCAACCGCACGCTGGAGCAGCAGGTGCTCAGCGTGATCGAAAGCCCCAACACGATGGGCGCGCAGTGGCCCGACGTGCTGCGGCGGCTGTCCGAGGATACCGGCATCACCGCCGCCTTCGGCGAGATCTATCCCGAGGGCATGACCCGCGACACCGTCGCCAATGCCATCGCCGAATACGAGCGCACGCTGATCACGCCGAACGCGCCCTTCGACCGCTACCTGCGCGGCGACGCCGACGCGATCAGCGCCGAGGCCAAGGCCGGCTACCGGATCTTCAAGGATTACGGCTGCGTCTCCTGCCACCAGGGCGTCAATGTCGGCGGCAACATGGTGCAGGTCTTCGGCATCTTCGGCACGCCCCTGGCCGCGCGCGCGGGCGCCGACACGCCCGGCGCCGCGCAGGAGACCGGCATTTCCGACACCCAGCCGGTCTTCCGCGTGCCCAGCCTGCGCAATGTCGCCCAGACCGACCCCTATTTCCACGACGGCTCCGCCGAGACGCTGCAGGACGCGATCTCGGTGATGGCCTTCTACCAGCTCGGCCGCGAGATCAGCGACCGCGAGAGCGCCGAAATCGAGGCCTTCCTCGGATCGCTCAGCGGCGAGTACCGCGGCGTCCCGCTCGGCGACTAGACCCATGCCCGGTCGCTTCCAGGCGGCCCCGTTCACTGACCTTGGAGACATCGGATCATGACGGAACTACTGAAGTCCAACCGAGCCTGGGCGATCTGCGTTGCCGTCATCGCGGCGCTCGCCGTCGCCATCGGCTTCGTGATCTACCAGATGCAGCCCCGGGACAGCGCGCTGCAGGAGTTCCGCGCCCGGCTCGCCGCGCTCGACGACAGGGAAGCCTCCTGGAGCCTCGACCTGCTGGCGGTGGAGCTGGGCATCGCGCCCAATTACGACGCCGTCGCCCGCGGGGTCGTCGAGCTGGAGGCCGGGCTGGACGCGCTGCAGGGGATCCAGCAGTCCGACGGCAGCCTCGCCGCGCTCGGGCCCGAGCTGGCGCGCTTCGCCGAAACCGTCGAGCGCAAGATATGGTACAGCGAGCAGATCAAGGCCAGCTACGCGATGATGCGCAACTCCGCCAGCGTGCTGCCCTCGGGCGTCTCGGCCTTCTTCGAGAACCCGCAGGTCTATTCCCAGGCGACGGGCGACGGCGAGCGGCTGGCCGACATGATGAGCCAGACGGTGATGGCGATGACCAGCTTCGTGATCTCGCCGACCGACAGCCTGGCGGCGACGGTGGCCGCGGAATTCGACGAGATGCGCCAGGCGGTGCGCGACCGCTCGCCCGGGCTGACCGAGCTGGTCGACCAGCTGGTGGCGCAGGCCGCGGTGGTGGTGCGCGAAAGGCAGCGCGGCAACGAGCTGATGCTCGCGGTCAGCGCCGTGCCCTCCGACATCGCCGTCGCCGATCTTCAGGGCGCCGTGCAGAGCCTGGAGGCCGGGCTGCAGGACGGCCGGCGGCAGCTCCTGTGGCTGGCCGCCGGGCTGGCCGCGCTTCTGGCGCTGTCGGTGATCGCGCTGATCGCCGCGCTGCGCAGCCGCTATGTCAAGCTCGACGAGGACAACCACATGCTCCAGCAGGCCAATGAAGACGTGCAGGAACAGCTCCTGCAATCCGCCAAGCTCTCGGCCATCGGCCAGATGGTCGCCGGGATCACCCACGAGATCAACACGCCGCTGGCCTATGTCCGCACGGTCTTCGAGCTGATCAAGGAGCGCGCCCTGTCCGAGGACCAGTCGGGCGCGGTGCTCGGCCGCGACACGGAGGACGAGGAGGAGGCGCAGTTCTACCGCGAGGAGCTGCAGATGCTGCTCGATGACGGGCTGCACGGCATCGACGAGATCGCCACGCTGATCCGCACGATGAAGAACTTCAGCCGCTTCGACCGCGGCCATGCCGAGCGGTTCTCGGTGGAGGACGGGCTGGAAAGCGCGCTGCTGATCGCCCGTTCGCAGCTGAAATACGTCGCCGATGTCGACCGCGACTTCGACGGCGTGCCCGAGATCATGGCCGCGCCCTCGCAGATCCGGCAGGTCTTCCTCAACCTCATCAACAACGCCGTGCAGGCGATGGCCGATAGCGGCACCCGCGGCAAGCTGACCCTGCGCACCCGGCTGACCTCCTCGGACACGATCCGGGTGGAGATCCGCGACAACGGCCCCGGCATCCCCGACGACGTGCTGCCGCGGATCTTCGATCCGTTCTTCACCACCAAGCCGGTCGGCGACGGCACCGGCATGGGCCTGTCCATCTGCTACCGGATCATCGAGAACCATGGCGGCACGATCACGGTCAACACCACGCCCGGCAGCGGCACGGTCTTCACGGTCACGCTGCCGCGCAATGCCGCGGTCCGGGACGACGAGGAGATGCCGGGCCTGCCCGTCCGGCAGCTCGCCTCCGCATGAGCGCCCGGACCGGCCGCCCCGCCGCGGCCGGTCCGGCTTTCCGCAGGCCGCCCTGTCCGGCCGGCTCCAGATCAAACCAGAACAAGGGATGCAACAGATGAGCCAGAAGCCGGTGCTGCTTTTCGTTGATGATGAAGAACGGATCGTGAAGCTCTTGAAGATCATGTTCCGCGCCGAATACGAGGTCCATACTGCGCTCAGCGGTGCCGATGCCCTGGCGATCATGGAAACCGTCGATGTCGACGTGATCGCCAGCGACCAGCGCATGCCCAACATGACCGGGATCGAGCTGCTGTCGCAGGTGCGCGAGCGCTGGCCCAGCACGGTGCGGGTGCTGCTGACCGGCTACAGCGATCTCGTCGCCATCATCGGCGCGGTCAACGAAGGCGAGGTCTTCCGCTTCCTCAACAAGCCCTGGAACCAGCAGGAGCTGCGCTCGGTCATCACCGAGGCGGTCGATGTCGCCCGCGGCCAGCGCAAGCTCGAGAGCGCGATCCCGCCGGTCTGGCAGGCCGCCGAGCCGCCCGCCGGGGACAGCTTCGACAGCCAGCCGCAATTCAGCATCGGCTCGCAGCTGCTGGCCATCGACGGCGTCGAGAGCGACCGGCAGAGCGTGCTGGAGATGTTCACCCGCGACTACAATGTCCGCGGCGCCGCCAGCATCCGCGAGGGGCTGGAGATCGTCCGCCAGGAGCAGATCGGCGTGATCGTCATCAATGCCGAGCTCGAGGGCACTGATGTCAGCGAGCTGCTGGCGCAGATCGCCGATTCCGACCCGGCGATCACAGTGGTGGCGATGACCGCCAATCCCAATAGCGACACGATCATCAAGCTGATCAACCGCGGCAAGATCTACCGCTTCGCGATCAAGCCGCTCAGCCCCAACCTGTTCCGCCTGGCAGTCAATACCGCGATGCGCGAGCATCACCGCCGCCTGGCGGATCCGCGGGTGATCCGCCGCCGGATGCAGCGCGGCGCCGAGGGCGAGGATCCCGACAACGCGATCTACGAAAGCTTCGTGCAGGGGCTGAGCCGCTTCACCAAGGTCGACTGAGCCCCCCGCCCCCGCTGACGCCCCGAGGCCGGCCTGCACCGCAGCGCCGGTCCGCTCAGTCCGCGATCCGCCCGTCCGCGGGCGGGATCGCCACCGAGGCCAGCGCCCGGGTCAGCGCCGGCGAGGGCTGCGGCGCCATCACCGGCAACGTGCAGACCGGCCCCTGGCGCGACATCAGCCCCACCGTCGTGCCGATGATCGACACGCCTTCGGGGCGGATCTCGATCCCCTGCGGCCCGGCCGGACCCTGCAGCACCAGGCGGATGCCGTCCGGGGCGACCTCGACGAAGCTGCGGCTGGGCCCGGTGCCGGCCGCCGCGCTCAGCAGGTAGCGCGCGCCGACGCTCAGCCGGTGGGTCTCGCCGACCTTGAGGTTGTAGTCGCGCTGCGCGCGCAGGAAGACCTCTTCGCTCCCCGCGCTGTCGTCGAAGCGGAATTCGCTGTAGCGCCCGGCCCCGCCCGGCAGCGACTGCGAGCGGAAGGTGGAGCGCGCCACGCCCGCAGGCAGGGTCTCGGGCGGCAGATGGTCGGCATTGTAGAGCGCGCCGGTCACCAGCGGCCAGTCGGGATTGCCGTCATGGAACTGCACCACGACCTCCTGCCCCGCCCGCGGCAGCACCAGCCCGCCGAAGCCCTTTCCCGCCCAGGGCTGCGCCACCCGCACCCAGCCCGAGGCGGGCGTGCCGCCCTCGCGGTCCCAGTGGAAGCGCAGCCGGATCCGGCCCAGCCGGTCGGTCCGGGGCGCCGCCCCGCCTGCGCCGATGACCACCGCGGTCTGCGGCCCGGCGATCCGCGGCCGCGGAGTGCGCAGCGGCGGGCGGTAGGGCGTCTCGGCCGGCAGCGCCTCGACCCGCGCGCGGTAGAGATAGCGCGGCGCCTCCGCCCCGCTCTCGCCCGCCTCGCCGGTGATCTCGAATTCCGACGCCACGGCCAGCCAGCGCTGCACCGGCTCGGTCCGCTCCGCCATCGCCGGGGCGTCATAGGGGTTCTCGGCGCGGAACACGCAGCCCGCCGAGATCTGGCGCATGCTGCCCTCGATCCCGGCGCGGTAGGCCTCGCAGGCGATCGCCTCCGCGCGGCGGCGCGCCCGGAAGGCGCCGTCCTCGCGGCTGAGGAAGCAGCCTGGAAAATCGAAGCTCTCGCGCAGCGCCGCGGTGCCCGGTTCGGTCTCGGCCGCGCTCGCGGGCGCGGCGCCCGAGCTGGCGCCGCCCGGCTGGATCCGCGCCGCGCTGCCGCGGATATCGCCCATCGCCGCCGCCGGAACCGGCTCCAGCGCGGAGAGCGCCGCGCGCGGCTTCTCGTGGTCGTAATCCGCCAGCGCCACCCGCCCGGGCGTCAGCGCCGTGCGCTCCGACCAGCGCCAGATCAGGTCGGCGGCATAGCGGAACGGGCCCAGGTTCAGATGCGTCGGCACCGCCTCGGGGCTGCAGGGGTCGTGGCCCGAGGGCCCGTCCGCCAGGATCATCCGGTGGCCGGTGGCGGAATGCTCGAAATAGTAGCTGATGCCGTCCTCCTCGAGCAGCCGCGAGACGAAATCCAGGTCGGTCTCGTTGTACTGGACGGTGGTCGGGCGCTGCGGCAGGCGCGTGCGCAGCCGGATGTCGAAGCTGCCGCCATGCTCGGCCAGGATCGTGCGGACGATCTCCAGGCTGGTCTGGCCATGGAACAGCCGGCAGGTGCGGCGCAGCCCGAGCAGCGCCAGCCAGGGCACCAGCTCCACCTCGTAGTTGAGCCGCCGCGTATCCTCGATCCCCAGGAACTCCGCCCGGGCGATGAGGCCGTTGAAATGGCGCAGGCCGCGGCCCGCCAGCGCCAGGCCGACCGTCATGCGCTCGCCCGGCAGGCGGCCGAAGCCGCGCAGCGGGTCCTTCGAGACGAATTTCACCCGGTAGCTGAAGGGCTCGCCGAGCGCCTCGCGCCCGGCGACCTGGCGCAGCGCCACCCCCTCGAGCGGGAAGGGCGCCGCGGTGATCGCTGCATGCCGGTTGCCCGGCAGCGCGCCCTGCGCCACCGGCGGCGGATCGAGCGGGCTCATGCGGCCGGTCCCTGGATGTCGCGTGCCATGGCTATGACGACGCGCCCGAGCCGGAGGAGCTGCCGCCGCTGCTGCTGCTGGTCGTGCGGTAGATCACGAACGCCGCGCTGACCGCGGCCAGCATCGCCGCGCCAACGGCGAGGTAGATCTGCCGCCGGCGCGCCGTGGCGCGGCTCTTCTTGTCGGAATCGAGCTTGGCGATGCTGTCGCGGCAGGCCGCGTAGTCCTTCATCAGCTCGGCATGGGTCACCTCGCCCTCCAGGAACAGGCCCATCCTCAGCTCGAAGCTGCGGATCGCCTCCTTCATCTGCTCGCCGACGCTCTCGCTGTCGGAGCCGCCGCCGCCGATCTGGCCGAGCAGCGTGTCGAGCTCTTTGCGGTAGTTCTCCTGCAGCAGCACCGCCGCCGCCTTGCGCTGCGCCGGCGTCACCCACTGGCGGCCGCAATGGTCGTAGACCACCTCGATGGTGAAGTCCTGGCTGCCGTCGAGCCGCACCCTGCCCGACGACATGAGCCACAGGTCGGGCTCGTACTCGGCATAGAGCGTCTGGCCGTTATAGAGGACCGGGATGCAGTAGCGCTGCACCTCGTCCTTCTCGTCTTCCTTGTCCTTGTCCGCCGCCGCGGCCGAGGAGCTGCCCGCCGCGCCCGGTGCCGGAACGGGCACCTCCGGGGCGACCTTCTCCTTGCGCGACATGATCAGCGCGGTCTGGCACCAGGGAAAGGCCTTCAGATCATGCGGCGCCATCTTGGCCAGGTCTCGCGGACGGACCGTGTCCGGCCTTGCGGGCAGCGCGATCGGCACCTTCTCGCGGTAGTCGCGCGGCGCGAGCGACACCGGCCGGTTGAGGAAGACCTGCACATCCGTCGCCTTGGCCGCCTTGGCGGCGGCCGTCTGCTGCGCCGCCGCGTCGGGGCCGGCAGCGCCAGCGGCGCGATTGGCGGCGCTGCGGCCCTGGCGGTAGTAATAGGCCTCCTGCGGGCTGCGCCCCGCCAGGATCCGCGCCGCCTCCGCCTCTTGCGGCGAGAGATGGCGCGCGCCGTCCTGCCCGTCGCCGAAAGGCGGGACCGGCTCGCCCGCGGGCGAAACGGCCTGGGTCGACGGACCGGCCACGGCCGGGCCGCTGCCGGTCTGGCGGCGCGCGCGTCCCGGCGCGTCCTGCGGGCGCGTCTCCGGGCCGCCCCGGGCCTCGCCCGACGGCGCGGCAGCCACGACCCCCTGCGCATTCGGCAGCGGCCAGCCGCCAAGATCGTCGAGCTCGATGCCCGCCGCCTCCTGGCCGGCAGGCCCGCCCGGCCGCGCCATCAATTCGTCCAGCGAGAAACGGGTCGGTCTCGCGGGGGCCTTGCCCTTTGCATCCGTCGTCATGGTCTCTCTCCTTGATCAGGTGGTGATCCGTCGGCAGTGCCGGGCGCCCTGCGGGACGCCTTGCAGAGCATGAGGTCGCGCGCCGGGGCCGGGTCCCGCCGCGGGCCGCACCAGGCGGTCAGCCCGAGCCTGCCCTGCCGCCCGAGCTGCAGCGGCGGCACCTCGGGCGCGGCGAGGACGAGGTTCAGCTCCCAGTCGAGCGCATCGCCCAGGTAGTTGCGCATCAGCGCCTCGAGCCGCCCCTGCGCGGGGGCGCCGGGCAGGAAGCGGAGATAGCTCGCCAGGTCGAGCGGCCCGAGCGACAGGCGGATCCGGTGATGGACCACCCGCGCCCGCGCGCCGAGCGCGCCGCCCTCGCCCAGCGTCGCCGTCTCGCCGCCCAGCCGGCAGCGCAGCTCGTCCGGCAGCGCCACGCGCGAGGGGATGAATTCCGCCACCTCGACCGGCACGCCGAAACAGCCCGCCGCCAGCGCCGCCAGCCCTTCGGGATGGCGTGGCCCGGCCGCCAGGAGCCCGGTGAAATGCAGCTTCGCCAGGTCGGGCATCGCGTCGCGGTCCTCGAGCGAGGCCATGCCGTAGCCCGAGAGCGCGGCGAGCTGCCGGGCGAAGCGGCCTCCGCCGTCGCTGTCGCTGGCAACCGCCGGATCGGCCTCGGCCCAGGCGCGGTAGAACAGCGTCGCCATGCGGTGCTGCAGCATGTCGGCGAAGGCGGCGAAGCTCCCGTCGCGGCTGTTCAGCCGCCGCCCATGGGCATGGTCCGTCAGGTGCAGCGGCAGCGGCCCGTTCGGCCCGAAGAGCCCGAAATGGAAGGTCTGCAGCCGCGCAGGCGCCCCTGCACCGCCCGGCACGACGCGGGCCAGGGACCGCGGCGCGAAGCCCGCGGAAGGGTCCTGGCCGATACGCAGCGCGTCCTCGGCCGGGCGGGCGGACTCGCCCAGCCGCGGATGCCCCTGCCGCGCCGCCTCGACCCGCCGCAGGAACAGGCAGAAGCCGTGGCGCTCGGGCGCGGCCGCGGCCGCGGCGAGGAGCGCGTTCAGAGCGTGGCCCTGCGTCCCGGCTGCGCCGTCCATCGCGCGACCTCCCCTTCGGTCCGGGTGCAGAGCACGGTTTCGGCAAAGCTGTTGAGCGAGGCATGCCGCGCCAGGAAGCGCGCCAGCACCGCGGCCAGCGGATAGATCCCGATCCCCTCGAAGGCGGCCTCGTCGAGGCAGAGCGCGATCTCGGTGCCGCGGGCGACGGCGGACTGCCCCGCCCCGCCCAGCCGGCGCACCACCGGCGCGCAGGAGACCGTCTCGATCCCGGCGGCCTGCCGCGCCAGGTCGGCCCGGCCGGGCCCGGCATAGAGCGACAGCAGCTCGCGCAGCGCCGCCGCGCCGCTGCCGCCCCCGGTATCGGCGATCGACAGGTAGTTCAGCGACAGGTGGCTGATCAGCTTCCAGGCGGTATCGCCCTCGGCGGCCGAGGCCAGCGGCGCGGTCGGCGGCGCCAGGCAGCGGATCGCGGCCACCGGCGCGCCGGTCTCCAGCGTGAAATCGGTCTCGCCGATCCCGGTCGGCATCAAGAGCGGCAGATCGCGGTTGGTGCAGCGGCAGGCGACCGAGAGCTGCCGCAGCTCCGGATCGTAGGGCGGGCAGGCGGGATCGGCGATCGCCAGATAGGCCTCGCTGCCGGCATGGCCCGTGCGCCCGCCCGCGCGGCGCGCCGCCTGCGACAGCACCCGCGGCGCGCGGCGCAGCGTGTAGTAGCCGCCCGCCGCCGCCTGCCCGTCCCCGGCGAGGCTGTAGAACGGGCGGAAGGCCTGGCTGCCGCCCGAGGCGGTCTCGCCCTCGACCGAGCAGACCGAATGCACTTCCAGATCCAGCGGCCGCACCCGGTCGGGGACGACATGGTAGTCGTGGCGGGCATCGTCGAGCTGGATGCGGTCGGCGCGGCGCTCGAAGAGATTGGCCGCCGGGGTGGCGAAGAGGCAGAAGCTCTCGCGCCGCAGCCCGCGCTGCAGCCGCGGGCAGGCCCGGCCGAGGGCGAAGACGATCTCCATCTCCTCGGCCTCGCAGGCGCGCACCGCGTCGCCGATCCCCGAAAGCTCGGCAAAGAGCGTGCGCTCGGGCAGCGCGAAGTACTCCTGCAGCAGCCGGTAGCCGTCGAAAGCCCGCGGCACCACCGGCAGGAGCGCCTCGGCGGGGTCGTCGAAGCAGTGGCGGAGCGCCGAGGCCGGCAGCCGCTCCTGCCAGGGGCAGGGCCGCTCCAGCGGGCGCAACAGGATGCCGGTGCAATCGGCCAGGAGCTGGCGCAGGAGCGCCCCGCCCGTGCCGCCGGCCGCCGGGAAATGCAGGTCGAGCGACCCGAGCCCCAGCGCCTGCAGCGGCAGGCCGTTGGTGGTGCCCAGCCGCAGCCGGATCGCGGCGGCGGCCGCGCGGCGTCCGGCCGGAAGTTCGAGCGCGGCGAGCCGCGCGGGCGCATCGACATATTCCGCGGCGCGGATCTCCAGCGGCCAGAGCCGGACGTCCCGCGCGGTGCGGAACTCGCAGGCGGTGATCGTCCCGGGCAGCACCGCGCTGGTGAGCCGCGCGCCGCGCGGCACCAGATGGCCGGCCTGCATCCGCCCGGCATCGGGATCGGGGCGGAAGCCGACAATCGCCATCGACGGCACCGGCGCCAGGAAATGCGGATAGACGATCTCCAGCAGGTGCTGGGTGAAATCGGGAAAGCGCGCCTGCAGCTTGGCCTGCACCCGCGCCGCCAGGAAGGCCACGCCCTCGAGCAGCCGCTCGACATTGGGATCGGCCGCGGGCGCCGCCTCCAGCCCGAGCCGTCCGGCGATCTTGGGATAGGCGGCGGCGAATTCCGCGCCCATCTCGCGCATGTAGCCCAGCTCCTCGTTGTAGAGCCGCAGGAAATCCGGGGTCATGGCCGGCCTTCCCCGCGCGCCTCTACGACGCGGATGGCCGGGCTGTCCGGGTCTATCTCGGTGCGCATCACCATCCGCACCGGCATCGGCTCGACCCGCAGCTCGGCCTCGATGCGCAGGCAGATCGCCGCCCCGGCCTCGCCGCTCTCCCAGCCGCTCACCAGGAGGCTGCCGGGCGCCAGCCGCGGCTCGAAGCGCCGCAGCGCGTCCGCGATCTCCTCCTGCAGCCGGTAGAGGTCGAGCCCCTCGCGCTCGCGGCCATAGAGCGAGGGCGCGCCGTAGTTCAGGCAGCTGGCCGCGACATGGGGACAGGCCGAGAGGTCGGCGCTGCGCTCCAGCGCGGCGGTGTTCAGCAGCCAGGAGATGTCGCGCAGGATCGCGCGCTTCAGCCCGGCCAGTCCGCCTGGCGGTCCGCCTGCGGGGCCGCCTCCCGGGCGGCCGCGCGGGTCCTCGCGCAGAAGCGGCGCGTCATCGGTCAGCCGGTCGAGCAGCGAGGGCATCGGCATGGCGTCTGCGGGGCTCCGGGTCATGGGATCACTCCGTCTGGGATGCGGGAAGGCCGCTGCGGGGATCCGCGCTCCGGATCCCCGCGCGCGGCGCGCTCAGCGGGCGCCGATGGTCTCGCTGTTGTTGTTGTCGACCTGGTTCCAGGCCGACAGGCCCGCCTGGGTCAGGTTGCCGTAGTCATCCTGCTTCTGGTACTCGATCTTGCAGACGCCGAACTTGAAGGTGATCGTCTCCTCCGGCGCCGGATCGCCATAGGTCCATTCGACCTTCTCGACCGCGAGCATGTGGAAGGTCCAGGTCAGGTAGTTGTTCAGCTTGCCGTTGCTGCTGCCGGTGGACTTGCGCAGCTTGAGCTGGACATTGTTGAAGTGGCAGACCCGGCCGCAGGCCTCGAGCAGGTGCGAGGAGGCGCTGTCGATCTGCTTCTTGATCGTGAAGGCCTCGAATTCCGCCTTGCCCGCGCCCGCGCCCATGGTCTGGGGCCCGATATTCAGCTTGTTCTCCAGGGCGAAGCCCCATTGGTCGGTCAGCATGATTGCGCCGCGGTCGTTGCCGACCTGCGCCTCGCCCCGGGGCCATACGCCCTGGACTGCGCTTGGAAAGAACAGATACGCGTCGTGTGCCATTCTCTACTCCGCCTTTCGGAATGCATGGATGTGGGTCGTCGCTGTGGCCGGGAACGGGCCGCAGCCCTACTCTCCGGCCGCCGAGGGCAGCCGGGAGACCAGCCGGAGCGACACGCTGAGCCCCTCGAGCTGGTAATGCGGGCGCAGGAAGAAGCGCGCGCGGTAGTAGCCCGGATTGTCGGGCTCGTCCTCGACCTCGACATGGCCGGCCGCCAGCGGCTTGCCGGCCTTGCCGTCCTCGCTGGCGAGGCTGGGCGAGGGATGGATGTACTGCTGGATCCAGCCGTTGAGCCATTCCTCGACCTCGTGGCGCTCGCGGAAGGAGCCGATCTTGTCGCGGACCATGCATTTGAGGTAATGCGCGAAGCGGCTGGAGGCGAAGATATAGGGCAGCCGGGCGCTCAGCTCGGCATTCGCGGTGGCGGCCGGATCCTCGTAGACGGCCGGGCGGTTCAGCGTCTGGGCGCCGATGAAGACGCCGTAGCCGGTGTTCTTGCGGTGCAGCAGCGGCATCAGCCCGGCCTTGGACAGCTCCGCCTCGCGGCGGTCGCTGACCGCGGTCTCGGTCGGGCACTTGACGTCGATGCCGCCGTCATCGGTGGGAAAGGCATGCACCGGCAGGTTCTCCACCAGCCCGCCGGATTCCACCCCGCGGATGCGCGACAGCCAGCCGTGCCGCTTGAAGGACTGGTTGATGTTCACGCCCATCGCATAGGCCGCGTTGCACCACAGGTAGCGGCTGCTGTCGCCGCCATCGACCACCTCCTCGAAATCGAAGGCATCGACCGGATTGGTCTCGGCCCCCCAGGGCATCCGGCCGAGGAAGCGCGGCAGGGTCAGCGCCAGATAGCGCGAGTCCTCGCTGTCGCGCAGCGCGTTCCAGGCGGCATGCTCGGGCGTCTGGAACAGCTTGGTCAGGTCGCGCGGATTGGCGATCTCCTGCCAGTCGTCCATGTGCATCAGCCGCGGCGCCGCCGCCGCGATGAAGGGCGCATGCGCCGCCGCCGCCACCTTCGAGACATTGGCCAGCAGCTCGACGTCGACCGGCGTGTGGTCGAAATGGAAGTCGCCGATCAGGCAGCCATAGGGCTCGCCGCCGAGCTGGCCGTACTCCTCCTCGTAGAGCTTGCGGAACAGCGGGCTCTGGTCCCAGGCCACGCCCTTGAACTTGCGCAGGACGCGCGACAGCTCCTTCTTGGTGACCGGCAGGACGCGGATCTTCATCGTCTCGTCGGACTCGGTGTTGTAGACGAGATGGTGCAGTCCGCGCCAGGCGGCCTCCAGCCGCTGGAACTCCTCGTGATGGATGATCTCGTTGATCTGCGCCGACAGCTTGGCGTCGATCGCGGCGATCATCGCCTCGATGGTCGGGATCACCTCCTCGCGGATCAGCGACTGGTCCTCCAGCGCGGCGCGCGCCAGCGTGCGCACCGCCGCGTCGACGGAACTGCGGGTCTCTTCGCTGCGCGAGCGGAACTCGCGGTGCAGCAGCAGCTCCAGCTCGCCGCGTTCGGCGGGAAGCACCGGCAGGCCGGCCATGGCAGCCTCGGGGACGGGATCGAACTGGGTCATGCGCTCTGCTCCGTTTCCGATGCGTCACCTTCCTCGCGGCCATCGGCCGGGGCGGCGGCGGGGTCCTGGGTCAGCAGCCGCAGGAGCTCGGGATCGGCCAGGAGCCCGGCCACCAGCGTCTCGGCCGCGCTCTTGCCGTCCATGTAGGTCAGCAGGTTCGCCAGCTGGCTGCGCGCCGACAGCAGACGCGACAGGCTGTCGACCTTGCGCGCCACCGCCGCGGGCGAGAAATCCTCGATGCTCTCGAAGGTCAGGTCGACCGGCAGCGTCTCCTCGCCGGTCAGCGTGTTCTTCACCTGCATCGCCACCCGCGGCTTCAGCGCCCGCATGCGGTCGTCGAAAGTGTCGATGTCGATCTCGGCCATGTCGCGCTGCGCGAGATCGGGCAGCAGGTCGTGCGAGCGCCCGGCAAGGTCGGACAGGACGCCCATCACGAAGGGCAATTCCACCTTCTGCTGCGCGCCGTAGGTTTCCACCTCATATTCGATATGCACCCGCGGCGCGCGGTTGCGGGCGATGAACTTCTGGCTGCTCTGCTTGGCCATGGGCATGCTCCTCGTCAGGTTGCGGTTGGGCCGGTCATCCCTCCGCGCCATCGGCGGCGGGCGGGCGGAGCCCGGCGAGATGCCGGAACTCGTCGGCGCCGGCAGGCGCGAGGTCCTGCAGCAGCGCCAGGAAATCCTTCGAGACCATCTGCCGGGCGCGCTCCAGCAGCGCGGGGACCGGGCTCGCGGGCTCGTTCAGCCGGTACCAGCGGCAGATGCGGTCGAGCATCTCGACCACCTCCTCGCGGCTGCCCGGCGCGCCGCGGCCGGCGCGCGCAGGCGCCTCAGCCGGTGCCGCCTCCGGCGGGGCGCTCAGATAGGGTTCCAGCAGCTCGGCCATCCCGGCCAGCAGCGTCTCCAGCGGCAGCAGCTGCGGCATGTCCTGCGGCGGCACCTGCGCGCGGACCGCGGCGTCGATCGCGGCCACCGCGGCGCTGCAGGCCGCCAGCCCCGCCCAGAGTGCGTCATGTTCGGCGGCAGGCGCCTCGGCCAGCGCGGCGGCGATCTGGCCCGTGTCATGCTCCGGGCTGTCCTCGTAGCGCGCGGCATGCCAGTCGCGGTAGCAGAAGCTGCCCGCGCGCCGCGACGAGACCAGCACCAGCCCGCGCAGATCGCCCAGCAGCCCGCCGGGATCGGCGAATTCGGCAAGGGCGTTGAGCCGCACGGTCTCGTCCTCGTCCTCCTCCTCGGGACAGGGATGGAGCCCGGGCCAGTGGGCGGCGGCCAGCGCGGCGACCCGCTCCAGCCGCAGCGCCAGCGCGGCGGCGCCCTCGCGGGCCAGCGCGGCCCGGGCCAGCATCAGCTCCAGCCGCAGGTCATGGGCGCGCAGCGCCAGGCGGCTGCCCAGCTCCCAGACCGCGCCCCAGTCCGGCCCCTCCCCCGGCGCGACGCTGTCGCCGGTCCGGCGCGCGGGCTGGCCGCGGGCGAGGATCTCGAGATCGAGGAATTCGAGGTCGTAATCCAGCGCCTCGCCGCAGGGCGCCCCGCCCGCAATGGGCTCGACCTGGATCACGCTGGCATCGTCGCGCATGCTCGGCTCCTGTCGGGTCCGGCCGGGCCCGGAGGCCGCGGCGGTTTCATCCTGCTCCGAGCCTAGCCCCGCCCTGCCGCGCCGCTGGCATGCGCAATCCTCATGCGGCCATGTCGGCCGGGCGACATCCACCCGAGGCATGGCGCAATACCAGAAGCGGATTGCCGACGGGTCTTGCACCGCCGCCGATGACGCCCCGGCCCCGGCGAAATGCAGCGCTGGCCAACTGTCCGGCGCTGCGGTTGCCTCCACGCCGGGAGGATGTTCCGTGGCGGGATCGCGGAGACCGCGCCGCGGGGCGGGCGCTTCGGAGCGGCCGTGGCCGGACCCCGGCGCTGATTGCGGCGCGGCTCCATGGCGCCGAGGCCGGAGGCGGCGCGGCCCGCGGTAGGCAATGCCGAAGGGCACGGCGGCCGGAGGGTCCGGCAGGACTGCCGCCGCTTCTTGCGGCCGCCGGGCGGGCGGGATCGTGCCCGCCGCTTCCTTGGCATCCCGGCGCCTCTCCGGCCCCCCGGACCGGCAGTGGAGGGCGCTGCGCGCGCCCGGATCACGGGCGCCACCAGGGCGCCGCATCCCCCGGCGCCGCCGCAGGGCCAGTCCCCGGGATGGCCGCCCGCCGGGGCCGGTCCAGTGCAGCGACGGAAAAACGGCCCGGGCTGGTCCGCCGGGCCGGTCTTGCGTGCTGTGCCGGTCGCCCCGGAGCGTGAATTCCGGGGAGGCGGCCGCCTATCCGGCGGAGACCAGCGCGCCGGCGGCAGGGCCCTCGGGGCGGAAGCGCTGTGCCGCGGGCAGGTACTGCATCAGCAGGCAGTAGCTGGCGCCGGCCGGGATCAGGCTGGCATACCAGGAGATCGACGGGAAGGTCAGTGCCGCGGCCACGCCGATGGCAGAGGCGATGACGCCCGCCCAGTTGATCCCGGCATAGGGGCCGGTCGCGTCGTAATGCGCCGCGATGTCGAGCTGCTGCCCGCGGATCACGTAGTAGTCGACCACCATCACCGCGAAGATCGGGCCGAGAAAGGCGGAATAGGTCTGGATGAAAAGGTTGAGCCCGGCCGAGCTTTCATCCTTCACCAGCTCCCAGGGGAAGGTGCAGAAAGCCAGCAGGCCGACCGCGATGGCCGACTTGCGGAAGGACCAGCCGAGCGTGTCCATCAGCGCGTAGGCCGGCGGCACCACGTTGTTGAGGATGTTGGTGGTCAGCTGGGCGAAGGCGATGAAGAGCAGCGTCACGACCAGCAGCACGGGATTGTCCACCGCCGAGGCGAAGACGTCGATCGGGTCTACCACGCCGGTCGCCGAGGAGACCATGATGCCGATCATCCCCATGAAGAGCGTCGCGGGCAGGATCGAGTTGGCATAGATCATCACCTGCCGGAACGGCCCGGTGCTTTCCTTCAGCTCGCGCGAATAGTCCGAGACGTTGAGCATCATCGTGGCGTAGATGCCCATGAAGAGCATGGTCGCCCCCCAGAACGGCGCGCCCCAAGTGCCTTCGGCCGAGACGAGATTGGTGCCGATTTCATCGCCGTAGCGGTTCAGGACCGAAACGAACATGTAGATCAGCGCGCCGATGATGAAGACCGAGCCGATGTTCTCGACCCACTTGATGCCGTGGAAGCCGAAGACCGACAGGGCGATCTGCAGCACCTGGAAGGCGACGAAATAGAACACGATGCTGTCGAAGCCGAACATCGTGGCCGAGACGAGGTTCAGCGCGCCCGCCCCGACCCAGCTCTGGAAGCCGAACCAGACGATGGCGGGGACCGACCGGACCAGCGCCGGGAGCTTGTTGCCCTGGAAGCCGAAGGAGGTGCGGGCCTGCACCATCATCGGAATGCCGTAGCGGTGCCCCGCCTGCCCGTTGATGGCCAGGGCGACGCCGATGACGAGGCAGCCGATGGCGATGGCGACGATCACCTGCAGCAGGTTCAGCGTGCCCACGAGGCCGGAACCGACGGTGAAGGTGCCGATCGACACGCAGCCGCCGAGCCAGGCGAAGAGGTAGGACCAGGGGTCCATGATGCGCTCTTTCTGCGGCGCCAGGGTGTCATGTTCGATCCCGTGGCCCTCGGGGCCCGGGTTTCCGGCATTGGTCATTGCAGTTTCTCCTGTTGGGTGGGGTCCTTGCGGTGGGGGCGTTACTTGGCCAGCGGCGCCGCGTAGGCGCCTGTCTTGCTGGTCGTCAGCCGGGCGCCCACCAGCGCCTCGGCGAATTTCGTGGCAGCGGCGACGCCGTCGACCACCGGCAGCCCGAACTCGGCAGAGAGCTCCTGCGCGAGGTCGGCCATCCCGGCGCATCCCAGCACGATCGCCTCGCAGCGGTCTTCCGCCATGGCACGGGCGATCTCGGCCCCGATGACGGCGCGCGCATTGCTGCCCGGCTCCTCGAGCGCGAGCACCGGCAGGGCGGCGGCGCGGACCCGGCGGCACTGGTGGTCCAGCCCGTAGCGGCGGACCAGATCCTCGATCACCGGGACCGAGCGCGGCAGCGTGGTGATCACGCTGAAGGACGTCGCGATCATCGAGGCCGCCTTGATCCCCGCTTCGCAGAGCCCGATCACCGGACCGGAGGCAATCTCCCGGCAGGCGCCGATCGCTGGGTCGTCGAAACAGGCGACGACGATGGCGTCGGCCCGGTCGGCCTCGGCTTCGGCAACCTCGCGCAGGAGATGCGGGGCGCACATGACCTCGTCGAAATGGCCCTCGATGCTGGCGGGCGCGCCGATGGCCGTGCGGCCTTCGATCCGGACATGGGCCGCGGCGACGGCGCGGGCGGAGGCGACGATCTTGCGGGTCATGGCCTCGGTGGAATTCGGGTTGATGATGCGAAGTTTCATTGGGCCTCCATGTGTTCTGATTTTTTGGTAACACAAATTGTTCACAATCCTAGTTGCAGATTTTATCGAACAGGACTTGATGCGAAGGATCCGTTGCAAAGCCTCGGACGGCTGATTAAATGCCGGGCATGACGACGACGCCCGAACAGATCATCGTGGACAGCATCCTCGACTCCATCGCGGACCAGAAGCTGCGCGCCGGAACCAAGCTGGGCGAGCAGTCGCTGAGCGAGATTTTCTCCTGCAACCGCACGCAGGTACGCCGCGCGCTGGCCACGCTGACCGGCTACCAGGTGGTGGAGCACATCCCCAATCGCGGCGCCTTCGTCGTGACCCCCTCCGAGCGGGGCGCGCGGGACGTGTTCCAGGCGCGCCAGGCCATCGAGCTGACCATCTGCGAAAATGTTGCGCAGTCTGAAAACCTGCCCGATTTCGCGCCGCTTTACGAAAATATCGAGGCGGAAGGCCGGGCAATCGCCTCTGGAAACCGTCCCGAGGCGATCCGGCTGTCGCGGAAATTCCACCTGATCCTCGCCGCGCTCGGCGAAAATTCGGTTCTGGAACGGTACCTTGAAGAGCTGACCATGCGCAGCTCGCTGATTCTCGGGCTCTACGGCGGCGATACCGAAAGCCAGTGCGCCTCCGAGGACCATCGCCGCATCGTCGCCGCGCTCGAGGCCCGCGACACACAGGCCGCCCAGTCGGAGATGCGGACGCATCTGCGGCACATCGAGGCCGCCGTCGATTTTTCGGGCGCGCGGAAGCCCACAGGCGCGCTCTCCGGCCTGCTGACGCGGCGGTGACCCCGGCCGCGACGCAGCCGCCAGGGCAAAGCGCCGCGCGGGTCATCCGGACCCTTGGACCGGCAGGGCCAATCCGGGCATCTGCGGCATGCGCTTGCGGCCACAGCCCGGGCATGGCCGCGCTCTGCGCCAGTGGTGAAATCTGCCGCGACCGGCCGGACCGGCGCCCTTGAACCGGTGACCGCCGCGACTGGCCGCTTCTGAAAGTTAGCCACTTGCCCGCCGCAGCACTGCCTGCCGGCGTCTCTCGGCCGGCCCCCCGGCGCTGTCGCGAGCGACCGTAAAGGGCTGGCCGGGCCGCTCCGCGGGCCGAGGATGACCGGCAGCGATTGCCGGCCAGCCCTGGTCATGCGCCGCGGCGGGCCATAATCCTCGATCCGGGCGAGCGCGCCCGCCGTCCCCGGCACGCCGTGTTCCCGGACCGGCAGGCCATGGGCCGCGCCCCGCCTCGGCGGAGCAGCGGGCGCAGAGCTTCGGCCAGGATCGGGACCTGGTCCCTGGACATCCCGGCAATGTCGATGCGCCCGCTGGCCGGCAGATGGATCGCATGGCGCTCGCGCAGCTCCGCGACCTGATCCGGCGCGAGGGGCAGTAGGGAGCACATCCCGTGCTGGCGGGCGATCTCCGCGGCCGGGCGCCCGTCCTGCAGCGCCTTGCGCAGCTCCCTGACGCGCGCCGGGGCGGACAGGATGAGCCGCCCGATCTCGGCGCCTTGCGCGGGCGGCATCGACGACTGCCAGCGGGCGATCGACGCCATATGCGAGGCCGCGCCCGTGCGTTCCCGGCAGAGGCCGGAATTCTTCGAACGGCTCAAAGCGAGCAGGCCCGGCACGGCCGCAAGCAGCAGGCGGAGCCCCGCCGCATCCTCCCGGACGCCTTCGCCGAAGCCGAGATAGGCAGGGCCGACAAGCGGTACCAGCCCGAATGCGGCCAGCGTCCCGGCCAGGACGGCCAAGTCCGCCGGGCCGAAATCGGCCCCTGCCGGATTGTGGCAGCAGGCATGCAGCAGAACCGCGTCGCCGGTCCCGGCAGCGGAGAGGGCATCGAGGAACCGTTCGGGGTCGAGCTGCCGGCCGAGCGCGCAGAAGACCGGCACGCGCATCACCTCGAAGATGGCCGGAAGCCCGGTCCAGATGCGGCGCGCGCCGCCGCGAGGCTCGGCGCGCCGGTGCCGCCGGGCGTCTGCACGCCGTCGAAAGGCAGCGGCACGAGAACCGGCCTGCCGCGCTCCTGCAGGAAGACCGCGTCGCCCTTGATGTCCTGCGTCTCCAGAAGCCGGGCCTTCACCGCCGCCATCACCGGCGTGCGGCCCTCGGCACCGCGGTAGACGCCGAGGTCGAGGCCGATTTTTCCCTGTTGCGACGCGCCCGGAAGGACATCAAGCGCATCGAAGGAGATCGCGCGGCCCAGTTGCTGGGTCACCGCCGAGATGCCGAACACCGCGATGGCGGTGCGGACGGTGAAGGCCGCCCAGCAGCGCTTCCGCGACAGCCAGAAGAACGGCAGGCTGACCGGGATGAAGAGCGCCCCGAAATCGAGCGGCAGAAGATAGGACAGCAGCCCTGCGGGCCCGGCAGTCTGCCTGGTCACCCGCCCCGCGGCCTTGAGGAAGGCCACGCCGAGGCTGGTCAGCGCGATGCCGGCGACAAGCCCCTGCGTGCCATGGAGCGAGAGAGGCGGTTTCATGGTCAGAATTCCGATGCCAGCTGGCCGCCCGGCGCGTAGATGTCCTGGTGGTAGAACGGCTGCCCGTCGCTGAGGGCGGTGCGCAGTGACCTGGAGGATGCGGGCCGCCGGCGTCATCTCGACCAGCGCGGCATGGCGCAGGGGGAGCGTGCCGGTCTGCATCTGGGGGGAGGCCTGCTTTGCGCGCAGGCCGAGAACCGCCTCGGGATGAACGCGCCGGTTCACGCCTTAGAGGTTGCCGAGGTCGATCGTGCCGATCTTGATCACGGTCCGCGGCAGGTACATTTCCGCCCCGATCCGCATGCCGTCGCCGCACAGTCGGCGGCGCAGCACCGTGTCGGGCCCCGGTCCGAGATGGTCGCTCCCGGGACCGGTCCCGGTGCTGCGCAGGGCCTCAATCTGCGCCGAGGTCAGCCGCAGAGCACGCCGGGTCGCGAGAACGCGGAACCGGAAGGGCCAGACGCTGGGGCTGATCGGCTCCGCATCGGCCACCCGGGTGCCGTCGCCGCGGCGGCGCAAGATCAGGCCGGGATCCTGCAGGTGTCCCAGCGCGCTCCGGACCGGTCCCGGAGCCAGCTGCAGCCGCTGCGCCATCTCCGCCTCGGGCGGCAGCCGCTCGCCCTGCTTGACCGTGCCGTCGCTCATCGCGGCCATCAGCGCGAGCCGCTGCGCGCTGCGCCTGGTCTCGCGCGGGGTGCAGACCGGTTCCTCGCCGAGCCTTACGTTGATCTGGTCGCACAGATCGGGGGCCGTGATGTTACGGCTCATGCCGGCGTCGTGCTGCGCCAGGCTGCGCGCAGCACGACGGCAGCCGCAAGCAGCAGGAACACGGCCGCGGACGGGCTCTTCGGCACCGCCATGCCGTCTGCCTCGAAGAGCCGCGGCGAGGTGCCGAACATCTTGCCGAGCAGAAAGACGATGACGGTGCAGACAACCGGAAAGCCCGCGCGCGTGACGGCGATGCCGGGACCGGCCAAGGCCGGCATCCCATGGCGACTGCGTCCGCAGGCAGATCCCGAGGAGGCAGAACATCGGCACCGGCGGCAGGAAAAGCCTTCGCGGGATGCGCGCGAACGGCACCCGGACCGACAGGCCGGCGCGGCCGATGGCCAGGTGGATGAGGGTGGCGGCGATCATCGAGGCGAAGAGCGCGAAATTCATGGCACCGAAGGCTTCGCCACACCGGGCCATCGGGTATCCGTCCCAGGCGGGGGCGGCGGATTCCGGCGAGCCGGGGGAATTGAGCAGGATCGCGGGGTTCTCGCCGCCCGAGGTCCCGCCCTTGTTCTCCCGGCGAGGAAGGCGATGGCCGCCAGCGGCGACATGCAGAAGGCCAGCAGGATCAGCACGGCCATGGCCGTCACGCTGCCGGAGCCCGGGCAGGACGCCGATGACGATGCCCAGCGTGATGCCGAAGGCGGCCAACAGGAGGTTCATCGGGCCGAGCGCCGCGGCGCAGGCAGGGAGGAACATTTCGGTCATGACCGCACCTTAGGGAAGGCGGATGCAGAAGGCGTGCCAGGCCAGCTGATGGATCGCCCGCGGCGACAGGATCGAGGCGGCGGCGCTGGCCGCCCAGGATCATGGCGGCGACGCGCGAGACCGCGCCCGCAGCGACGACCCCAGCATGGCCGCTGTCGCCCAGGCTGCCCGGGCCAGAAGCTCGAGCAGCATCGCCGGTCCGGCATGGGGCATGCGGACAAAGGCGAAGGCGCCGTTGCGCGCCATGAGCACCAGCCCGGAGCGGCCGGCAATCGCGGCCGACCGCGTCGGGAAGAAGCGCGGCGAAATCTGGCCGCCCGCCGCTTGATCTGCGCCGGGATCAGCCGGAGGATCGCCGCCGACCCGGCCGCTGCGACCGCGCCGATCAGAACGTCTAGGTGACCGGGGGCGCCTCCTGCCTATTGCCGGTTCCGGTCATTTCGACGTGGTCTCGTGGATTTCGCAAGACCGGCATCGACCGCCTCGAGGCTGGCGGCAAGCTCGGGCCCGCTGACGGCGACCGCCGGAATGCCCCGCTTGTCCTCCATGAGCGACACGAAGGCGCCGGAGCTGGCGGCGGCCGCCCCGGCCTCTTCAAGCTTGCCCCCGGATGTCTTCGCGCAGGCCCGCCGGAGCCCGGATCGCCGCGCCGGTCGGCATGGCGATGCCCTAGCCGGACTGGATCGCCGGCACCTCGGGGGGCTGCAGCAGCGGCATGCCGGCCACCGTCAGGACGTCGTTCATCTGGTCGATGATAGCGGTTGTGCGACCCGCCGGACCAGGCGAAATCGACCTTGCCGCCAAGCAGGGAGGACACCATCTCGCCGCCACCCCTTGGCCGGCACGGCGATCCAGTCGACGCCTTCCTGCGCTGCGATGCCGTCGGCGAAGGCGCGCGCTATCGCGTTCTGGTCGGCAGAGCTCAGCTTGCCGTCCTTCGAGGCGGCGATCAGGTCGTCGAAGGTGTCGGTGCCCGAAGCCCTGGAGGTGACAATGGCCTGCTGCAGCACGGCGATGCCGACGGCCGGCATGAAGCTGCCCGGCGCGAAGTCCACGCCTTCCGCGATTGGCAGCCAGGGCACGGCGGAATCCCGCGCGAAGAGCCGCGTGCAACCGTCGGCCTGGGCGGCGACGATGGTTCCGATCTTGCCTTAGGCGCTGCGCTGGGTCTTGCCCCGCCCCTTGCCGCCGAGCGCGGCCCCGAGTTCTCCGGCGAAGGCGCGCCGCATTGTCTCGATGGATCTGCCTGCCGGTCAGGGGAGGATGAGCGTGACCGGCCTGGCGGGATCGGTGGCCCCGGGAAGGGCGAGGGCGGCAGCGGCGCAGGCCGCCATGGCGCGCTTCGAGAGCATGGGAGTTCCTGTTGGGCGTCCACGACCATGTCGTTTCCGCTGGGCGCCGCGATGGAGCCAGCAGGAGAGACTTCGCCATTCTGCCGTTCCCCTCCCCGAAAAGTGGAAACTCCCGCCGCGCCAGATGGGCTCTTCATCATTGCCGTATCGTTTCGAGAGCACTCCGCCTGACGGGTTCAAGGAGGTCCCATGGCTATCAACCGCGATGCCGATCCCGCAATGATCGGCCTGTCCCGTCTCCAGACAATCCCCGGCACCGCCATTCTCGACGGACCGGACCATGTCGAGCTGCGCAGCTGCCGGACCTTCCGGATCCGCTGCACGACCGGCAAGCTCGCGCTGGACGACACCGGCGCCCTGCGCATCGCGCTGCGGCGGATCTCGGATGCGGGCGCGCCCAGCCATGTCACCGCCCGGTCCCCGGGCGAGGGCCAGCTCGTCCTCAACTGCGACCGCAACGGCGGGCAGCGCCCTTGGAACGAGACGCAGAAGATCTACCAGCGCGGCGGCCATCTGCGGTCCGGAGAGACCATCGAGATCACGCTCTGCGACACGTCGCAAGGCTCGCCCGGCCTCCTGATGGCCACCTTCTTCGAGGGCGCCCGCGTCTTCCGGGTCAGGGCCGGTGTTCAGGCCACGGGCAGCTTCGTCCCGCCGCCGGACATGCGCCGCGAATTCACCGTCGGCGCCGGACCGCTGCATCGCCGCCTCACCGTCCTGCCGATGCGCCGCCCTCCGGGCGAAAGCTCCTGCCTGAGCCCCAAGGCCGAAGACCTGTGGGGCAATCCGACCGCCCAGGGTCCGGCGCGGTTCACCGTCGAAAGCCCGCTGCCGCTTGCGGGCCTGCCGGAGGTGATCGCGTTCGCGCCGGAAAGCGGCGCGCTCCGGTCCCGGCGCCTGAGCAACGCCGAAGAGGGCCCGCTGCATTTGCGCCTGTCTGCGCAGGACGGCAGGGCCGCCGGGGCCGGGCCGCTTCGGATCAAGGCCGGCCCGGCGCATTCCCGGGGCGATCTTCACGGAGAGACCGGCGGGCCAGCACTATTTCGACGTCGCCCGCAACACGTCCTTCCTGGACGTGACCTCGGGCCAGGCGAACGGCTTCCGGATCAAGCCGGCCTTCCGGGAAAAGCGGAACCGGCTGACGGCCGAGGTGAACGAGCCGGGCGTCTTCACCATGCTGCCTGGTTATGAATGGTCCGGAAACACCGCGGGGGAGGGCGACCGCAATGTCTTCTTCCCCGGGAAGAACGCGCAGACCGGCCGCTGTTCGCACGCGCTGGTCGCGGAACACGGGGACATGGACGCCGACGCGCAGACGCTCGCCGATCTCCAAGCCAAGCTCCATGCCGAGCCGGTCGAGGCCGCGATGCAGGCCCATGCCGGCGGCCGCCATGCCAATATCCATGTCGACCATGAGCCGCGGCCGTCGAGGTGCAGTCCGCCCGGGGCAGCTTCGAACGGGTGCTGACCGACGGCTTCCCGATGCGCCGCCGGGTCGGCGCGGTGGCGGACTCGGACGGGCACAAGGGCCGGCCGGGCGCGTCCTTCTTAGGCGCCCATGGCGGCCTGACCCGCTTCCTGGCGGAGGAGAACACCCGCGACGCGGCGTTCGAGGCGATCCGGCCCCGCCGCACCCACGCCCCCTCGGGGCCCCGCGTCGCCATCGACCTCGTCGCCGGCCGGCCCGCGGGCGGCACGCTGATCCCAACGCATCCCCCTGTCCGTGCCCGGCTGCGCGACCGAGGAGGTGCACCAGTGCAGCATCGGGGACATCGTCCGCAGCAACCCGGACAGCGCGCGGATATCCGTGGCCATCAAGGCGCCGGCCGGTCTCGAGAGCATCGAGCGGCACCGGGGCGGTCAGCCTCCGGCGCGGCCATGGCGAGGACCGGTCGGGCCGCCGCCTGCAGCTGATGTGGCCGGCGGACGGATGCCGCGGCCGCAACACCCGCTGGCAGGGGCGCGTCCCGGTCTCGGGCGGCAGCATCGCGGCCTTCGCCCCGGTCAACCGCCTCAAGCCCGAGCAGCCCCTGCATCAGGTCGGCTCGAATGGCGCGGTCTTCAACACGAGCACGACCGGCAACCGGATGGGCCGCGACATGTGGGGCGAGGGCGCAGCGCCCGGACTGCACCCGGCCACCAACCCCGGCAGCCTCGCGCTGCGCCCGTCCGGGATCGGCGGCAAGCCGGTGGTCACGGAGGTCGGCGGCCTTGCGCAGCGGCTGCCCCGGAGCGCCGCCTACGAGGCCGGGATCGGGGCACGCCGGTCTGGATCTGCGCGAATTTCGAGGATCGCAACCAGGCCTGGACCTCGCCGATCTACCTGCGCCGCGACCGGCGACCCTGGACCCGCCGCCAAGTGCGGCGGCTCTCCCGGCAGTCCGTCCCATCCGTCCTCCGCCGGTGCCGCCCATGAGTCGAAGCTCCGTCGCCCCTCCTGCGCGCAGTCTCGGATATGTCCGGGCACGGCTGCCCCGGGACGACTTCCGGCTGGCCGGGGCCGCGGGCCTTCCCGGCCGGGCCTGCGGGATCAGCGTCGCCGCCTTCGACTGGCTGGCGACGCAGATCCAGCTTGCCGCCTGCGGGCTGGGCACCGGCGGGATCAGCGGCGCCGGGGCCATGCCGCTGGACCGGCTCTGGGCGCCGCTGGCCAACAGCATCGCGGTCGGCACGACGATCTGGCTTGCCGCGCGGCGCGGGCGGCGGCTGGAGAAGGGCGATCCGACCGCGATGCCCTGACCGGCGGCTGCATGCCGTTTGCCGGCGCGCTCTGGATCATGATGCAGACGCTCCTGTCGCATGGCTCCGGCGCCTCGGCGGGCATGGCAGGCGCGCATGCCCGGCTCTGCTCGGCCTTCGGCTCCAGGGCCGGATCGCTGGCCTCGGGGCGGCGCAATGACATGCGGCTGGTGCTGGCCTGCGGGGCGGGCGCCTCGATCGCCGCCCTCGTCCAGTCGCCGGTGGCAGGCACGTTCTGCGCGTTCGACCTGGTGATCGCCGCCTATTCCATCGGCAATCTGGCCCCGGCGGTCATTACGTCGCTCGCCGCCGCCGGCACGCGCGCCCTGCTTGATCCTTCGGCCGTCCGCCTGGAGGGCGCCGCCCTGCCGCCCGGCGCCGATGCGTTCCCGATGCTCGCTCTGGTCACGCTGGCCACCGCGGCCATGGCCGTCGGCGTCATGCGCGCCTGCACGCGGGTCGAGGGGCTCGTCCGCGGCGCCATGCCGGGCTGGCTGGCGTCCATGCTCGGCATCCTGGCACGCGCCAGCCCCGCCGCGCTGTCCTCGGGGCGCCAGAGCCTGTTTTCCCGCGACGTCTGGCTGGCCGTGGCGCGCTCCTGGCGCTGAAGGCCGCGGCCGTGGTGCTGTCGACCGGCCCCGGCTTCCGCGGCGGGCTGTCCTTCGCCTCGCTGTTTCCCTGAATGCTCTGCGGAAGGCTGGCCGCCGTCCCGGGCGCATCGCCGGGCCGGAAGCCGGTGCCCGCGGACCTCTGCGAAATCGCCGGCATGACCGCGTCGGCGACGGCGATCACTGGAGCGCCGCTGGCCTTGGCCTTCCGCGTGGCCTTCGCGACCGGCGGCGTCGGCATGGTGGTGCCGCTGGTCTGCATGGCGGCGCTGTCCAGCGTGCTGGTCCGGCGGTTCTCGGGCTTCTCCTTCGCGACCTGGCGCTTCCGCCTGCGCGGCGGTCCCATCCGGCCGGCGGCGGACCTGGGCTGGCTGCGGGACCTGCAGGTCGGAGAGATGATGCGGCGGGACACGACCTCTGTCCTCTGCGGCACCGACCTGGCGCAGTTGCGCAGGAGCTACCCGCCGGGCGCGCGCAACCGGGTCGTGGCGACCGGCCGCGACGGGAGCTATCTGGGCGTGCTCTCGGTGCCGGAACCTCGCAATCGGCATCGGACGGCAAGGAGATGGCGGTTCTCCTGCGGCTGTCGGACTGGCAGCCGGCGCCGGACATGACCGCCGCCGAGGCGCTGAGCGGCAGCAAGGCGCTCGGCGTCCCGCGGCGCAGCACCGAGCTGGCGGAACGGCGGATGCGCGCGCTGGTCGGCTGAGCCCCTCGGCGAAGTGCAGCATGGCGAAGCCGCGCCGCATGGATCGCCCCGCCCAACCGAGGTCCCGTGGGCTCGCACCGGCGGACGGATCGGCGCCTGGCCGGACCCGCCCCTCGGCCGCATCGCGGACCCGGGAGCCCCGGAGGCGCCTGCCGATCCCCTTGCAGGACCCGTCACCCGTTCTGCGAGACGTGGCAGCGAGGCACGGGTCCGCTTCCAAGGTCCCCTGCCGCGCGACGGCCGGAATTGCCAGGCCGGGGCGGCAACAGCATCCCATCGCAGATGCGGAGGTCGGCACTGTTGCCGGGAGGGGGGGCAAAGCGCACCTCTCCGCCCGCCAGCCGGGGAATGCAGCGGACCGGGCCGAGCGGCCGCTTCAGGGACGGCCGCAGCAGGGTGGCGCTCGACGTCGAAGAACCGGACTGCGGCGCAACGGCCCGGGCCTAGCTCCGGCAGAGCCCGCCTGCCGCCGGCTGCCTCCCGTGCCTTTCGCTGGCAGAAAGGCCGTGCCGCGACCGGCCAGGCCGGGGCGGCGCGGCCCCGCCCGGCCGTTCCTGGATGTTCACCAGCCAGGTTCGGCAGCATGCCGGATCCGCGTCTTCCGCCCGGGCGCGGCGCCGTCATGTCCGGCCGCAACGGACGGATACTGAAAACTCGGCAGCCCGGCCACGAAATCCCCTGTGCCGGGAAACGGGGCCGCCTCCTCGCGACCGTGCCCCGAAAGCCGGCCTTTCCGGCTGCCATTGGAAACGATGGCCCGGCTTCGGACGGCCCTTGCGCTGCGCCATGAGGCCTCCCGCACAATCGGCGAGCCGGAGACCCGCCCTCTCCGCGACGCGGCAGGCATCGGCCGGGCCGCCAGAGCGGCAGGGGCAGAGCGAACATGCCGCGAGACCGGGCCCCGTCTGCCGTCTTCGCGACCTTGGCGTCGGCCGGGCCCTTCCGCTGCCTGCAATCAGCGGATGGGCCCCACTCTCTCCGACCCGGAACCGGAGGCGACCTCGAGTTCCAGCCCCCAGTCCTCGGCGGGCCGGAGCGTCAGCATCGTGCGCGCGGCAAGATCGCGGAGCACCGGACCGGCGCGGAAGCCGCGGGGACAGTCCAGGATGATCCGCCGGACCGGGCCGAGACCGGCGGCCGACTGCAGGCCCCCGGCCCGCCCGTCCGTCCAGTCCGCGGGGGCGGCCGTGGCGGGAGAGCGGAACACCATCGGGTGGCGCATGTCGTCGCTTTCCGCCGCGACCGGAATGAATGCGCCATCCGGCAGGAAGGGCGCGTGATAGCGCCACAGGGACCACTCCGGCGCGGGATCGTCCGGATCGCCGCGCCAGGCGAGCCCGAAGGGACAGGCCGCGGGGTGCCCGGACCCTCTCTCCGCCAGTCCCGTGCGCCGGACCCGCGGATCGCGCAGGGCCCGCCGGTCCTCGATCCAGAGCAGTTCGAGATACGTGTTCTCGAAGCAATAGCACAGGTTCGCGGTGCCCTGCCCGGGATGGCGGCGCCCGAAGGAGGGCACGAGGCCGGCCGCGCCCAGCCGGTCTTCGAGCGCCGGCAGATCGCGCGGAAACACGAAGACATGGTCGATCTGCATCAGACGGCCTCTGCGAGCATCCGCACCCACGCCTCCACCTGCCGCGCCGAGGGCGGAACCGCCTGCCGGTACCCTTCGGCGGCCGAGATCCCGTCCGCCATCCGCGCAAGGGCCGCGGCCTGGCCGGACCCGCTCTCTGCGAGCCGCGCCGACATCGCGTTCAGCAGCTTGATCCGGACAAGCGGCAGCGCGGCCGCTTCGGCCTCGGCCAGGGCGGCTTCGAGGGAGGCCATGCCCGCCGCTCCCTCGCCCGGCATGGCACATGCCAGGGCGGCCTGCGCCTTGATCTGCGCGATCCTCAGAAGCGCCCTGCCGCTGCTGTCGAGGAACCGGCGCAATGTCGCGGCGGCCGTCTCCCGATGGCCCGAGTCCAGCTCGATCTCGGCGATTTCGGCCTCGGCCCAGGTCACGTAGGCCGGGAGCTCCGCCCGTGCCGCGATGTCCCGCGACGCCGCGAAGGCCCGGTGCGCCAGATCATGCGCCCCGGCCAACGCGCAG
Source organism: Poseidonocella sp. HB161398 (assembly GCF_005870025.1). Taxonomy (GTDB): domain Bacteria; phylum Pseudomonadota; class Alphaproteobacteria; order Rhodobacterales; family Rhodobacteraceae; genus Mangrovicoccus. The sequence goes on along the minus strand of NZ_VATA01000001.1, from coordinate 204,688 downwards.
ACATCGCCGATCACCCGGCAGGCAATGTAGCGGTCCACCGGCCGCGCCGTCTCGACCGCCGTCCGGACCGCCTTGCCGATATGCGCGCAGGCGCCGCCGCCGTCTCCGAGCGCCCCGCTGATCCGTGCCAGGTGGAACTGCAGCATCACGTAGCGCGTGACCAGCAGACCGTCGAGCGCGTGCCTGCGGCCGTCCCAGGCACCGGCATGGCCGCCGATCGCGTCCCGCGCCGCGCGCATCCTGCCCTGGAGCGAGAATATCTGGCAGCGCGCCAGCGCCGCCTCCGCGGCCAGGCGGCGGTCGCCGGCCCGCGCCGCGGCCGCCGCCGCCTTTTCCGAATAGTCCAGGCCGGTCCCGGCATTGCCGTCATCCGAGTGGATATAGGCGCGATGGATGCAGACCTCGGCAAGCATGAGATCATCGCCCAGATCGCGCGCGATCGCCTCGGCGCGCTCCAGCCCCTCCACCGTCTTCGCCTTCTGGCCGAGCGGCCAGAGCAGCGCGCGCCGCCAGGTCAGGATTTCGGCCTCCAGCCGCAGCATGTCCTCGCCCGGCCGGCATTTCGAGACGGCCTCCAGCGCGATATCGGTCATCCGGCCGGACAGCGCATAGGCGGATCGTTCGGTCGCGCTCCGCGCCGCCTGCATCGCGAAGCCGACCGCGCGGTCCGGCAGGCCGCCCTCGAGCGCATGGCGCGCCAGCGCGGCCTCGTCGGCCATGTCCGCGGTCCCGGCCTGGTCATGGACCGCGATCACCGCGGCATGAAGCTCCGCCCGCCTGCGCCCGGGGATCCCGTGATAGGCAGCGTCCTGGATCAGGGCATGCTTGAAGGCGTAGGACCGCCGCGGATAGGTCCGGATGCGGTAGAGCAGATCGGCATCCGCCAGAACCGAGACCGCCATGTCGTAGACGTCCCGCGGCAGACCGCAGAGCGCGGCGAGGCTGCTGTCATCCGGTTCCGCGCCGAGCACCGAGGCCGCATCCAGCACCTGGCGGGCATGCCCGGGCAGCGCGTCGATGCGGTGCGACAGGATCCCGCGCAGCGGCACCGGCATCTCGCGCAGCGGCGCGTCGGGCGGGCTGTCCGCGCCCGGCCCGCCGAACAGGGCCGCATCGGCCGCGGCGGCGCGCGACAGCTCCTCGAGGAACAGCGGCACGCCCGCGCCGCGCGCCAGGACCGCCGGGCGGGCCGTGCCCGGCAAGTCCAGCGTATCGAGCAGCGCTGCCGCTTCGCTGCGCTCCAGCGCCCGCAGGGCCAGGTTCAGCACGGTCTCGTGCCCCTGCCAGGCCGCCGCCGCCCCCGTCCGCCTGGTCACGATCATCATCGGCCCCGCGGCATGGAGCGAAAGCGCCAGCCGTTCCAGCAGCAGGCCGGCATCCTCGTCGGCCCAATGGGCATCCTCGACCAGAAGGATCGCCTGCCGTCCGGCAAGGACCTCCACCGCCGTCAGCAGCGCATCCGCCAGCGCCTGCATGCGCTGGTTGCGCGGCCGGCCGAGCCAGGGGCGCATCTCCTCCCGTTCGTCCAGGACGGCCGCAAGGGCGGGCCGCAGGCTCGCGGCTGGTCCCGGCGCCTCCCAGCCCTCGGTCAGCCTGTCGAGAAGCTGCCCCGCGGGCAGGTCCGGTCCGGCCGCCGCGAGACCCCGCAGGATCGCGGCAAACCGCGCGAGCCCGCCGCCGGTCTCGCCCGGCGCCAGCTGGACCCGCAGCACGGTGCCCGGCCGGGACTGCCCGAGGAATTCATGCACGAGGCGGGACTTGCCGATGCCGGGCTCGCCGGTCACCACCGCGATCCGGGGCGTCTGCTGGCGGGCGACCTCGCCCAGTTTCTCCAGCTCGGCGACGCGCCCGCAGAACCGGCTGAGACCGCGCGCCCTGCGGATATCGAACCCGCCGCGGCCCGCGGTCTCGCGTCCGAGCCGCCATGTCGGGATCCCCTCCCCGCCGCCCTCGTCCGCCAGGGCCCCGGCGCGGTGCATTTCGAACGCGCCCCGGCAGGCGGCCTCGATCTCCGCCGTGATCCGGACCTCGCCCGGCACTGCCAGCCCGGCCAGCGACTGGGCGAGATGGACGAGCGGGAAGGTGCCCGAGCGCAGGCCGACGAGGCCCGGGCCGGCATGGATGCCGACCGCGCAGTCGCGGCCCGCGATCTCGAAGGCGGCCAGGGCCGCGGACAGCGCCGGGCTCTCGTCGGGACGGCTGGCACCGAACACGGCGGAGAGGTGGTGCCCGGCCCGGCCGATGAGTTCGCCGCCCTCGCGGGACACCGCCGCCTCGATGCCGGCAATCACGGCGAGGCTTCCGGCTTCGGCGCTTTCCGGATCGGGGTCGCGCAGGGCCGCCCGCAGCCGTTCCGAGGCGACATGCACCACCGCGAGAAGCCGCAGATGCGCCGGTTGGGCCACTGCGGCGGCGTCCGGTTCCGCAGCCGCGGAGAGCGGAACCTCCGTCTCCCGGGGCGCGCTGCCGGGAGACGGCGCTGCTTCGGCCGGGGGCGGGCGCGTGACCGAGGCCCGGATGGCCTGGTAGAGCGCCTGCGTCTCGGGCTCGACCGCGACGGACAGATCGTTCCGGATGCGCTGGCTGATGTCGCGGAAGGCGGTCAGCGCGGCATTGCGCTGCCCCTGCCGCCACAGCGCCGTCATCTGGTCGCGCAGCGCGGCCTCGTCATAGGGCTCCAGCGCGAGGCGGCGCCGGGCAAGGCTTTCCAGATCAGCATAGCGGCGGTCCCCGGCCGCCCTTGCCGAGGCGGCGGCCAGCCCCTCGGCCAGCCTGCGGCGCAGATCGGCGCGCGCGGTGTCCAGTAGGTCCTCGATCTCCGGCTCGAAGCCGGAAAGGCCGTCCAGCGGCAGGCCCTCGGGCAGATCCGCATCCTCCCCCGCCGCAAGGGCGTCGGCATCCAGCGCGACAGCCTCGGGCCGCAGCTTCAGCCAGACCGCCGTGCTCTCGATTGCCGGGGCGTGGGCGTCCCCGAGCGCGCCGCGCAGCCGGAAGATCGCCTGCCGCAGCGACGCCCGCGCCTGGGCATCCTCCTGTCCCGGCCATAGCAGCGCGGCGAGATGGGCCCGGCTGACCGCCTTGCCGGGCGAGAGCGCCAGCAGCGCGAGGACGAGTTCGGCCCGGCGGGTCGGCATCCGCAGCGGGACGCCGCCCGCGCGGGCCGAAAACACCCCGAAGAGGTTGATGCAGAGCTTCTCCATGCTCCGCAGCCTATCACGGCCGGGGCAGCTCCGGTCCCCCTTCGGCCGGGCCGGCAGCGATCTGCCGCTCTTTCAGCCGGGCCATCAGGAAGGCATCGCGGTAGACCCCGTCGACGAACACGAACTGCCGCAGCCGGCCCTCGGCGGCAAAGCCGAATTCCTCGTAGAGGCGGATGGCGCGGTCGTTTCCCTCCCAGACGAAAAGCTGCAGCCGCGAGAGCTGCAGCCACCGGTCGGACAGATCGACCATCGCGGCAAGCAGGGCCCGGCCGACGCCGCGGCCGCGGAAGGCGGGATGCGTCGCGACCATGTCCACCTCGCCGCCATGGCAGAGCCGCGGCCGGTCCGGCCAGGTTTCCAGTTCGCCATAGCCGGCGACGCGGCCGCCGATCTCGGCCACCAGCTTGAATTTCGCGGGATCGTCGGCCAGCCGCGCCTCGATCACCGAAAGCGGATGGAAGGGCAGGCGCTGCGTGCCCTGATTCACATGCTCCGACTCCAGGATTTCGGCCACGGCGCCGATGTCCCCCGGCCGGACATGCCGGATGGAAATGGTCTCCTCCGGCTCTGCCGGATCTGCGGGGCTCATGGCGGGGTCTCCTCGGTCGGTGTCCGGCGCGTCGCGCGAGACGGGCTGTCCTGCCCCACGCTCACAGACCGCCGGCGCGCTGTAAATCGCGATCCGCCCGCGCTCTGCCGTTTTAACGCTGCGGTAACGCCCGGGGGAACGGCGCGATCACGCCCCTGCGAGAAGACGGGGCATCAGCTCCCGAAAGGATGCAATCATGCTCTTCCGTCGCTTTCGTCCTCCGCTCTCCCGCCGCCCCGGCGACCGTCCCTTGCCGATGGGCGCGCATCTGCGCCGCGACATCGGCCTTGCCGCCGTCGATCCCGCGTCCTCCGCCGGTGCCATCGCATTGGCCGGCCTGCAGGGGAGGCTCTGATGCGCGCGCTCCACCGCAGCAGCCTGCCCCAGGTCGAGGGCCGCGACATGCTGACCGATTCCGGGCTCGAAACCACGCTCATCTTCCTCGAGGGCCTCGATCTGCCCTGCTTCGCGGCCTATCCGCTGCTCGCCAGCGCCGAGGGCCGCGCCCGGCTGCGGGCCTATTTCCGCCGCCATCTCGCCATCGCCGCAGAGCACGGCACCGGCTTCCTGCTGGAGGCCCCGACCTGGCGCGCCAGCCGGGACTGGGGCGCGCAGCTGGGCCACGGCCCGGAGGCGCTCGCGCGCTTCAACGCGCTGGCCATCGCCCTGCTCTGCGACCTGCGCGAGGAGGCCGGGACCGTCTCGCCGGTTGTCATCTCGGGCAATATCGGGCCGCGCGGCGACGGCTACCGCCCCGACACCGCGATGACCGCCGACGAGGCGCAGGCCTATCATGCCGAGCAGATCGGCTGGTTCGCGGCCACCGCCGCCGACATGGTCAGCGCCTTCACGCTCTCGACCGTGAACGAGGGGGCCGGCGTCATCCGGGCGGCCGCAGAGGCCGGCCTGCCCGCGGCGGTCTCCTACACGGTGGAAACCGACGGGCGCCTGCCCGACGGCACGCCGCTTGCCGATGCGATCGAGCAGACCGACATGATGACCGCCGGAGCCGCAGCCTATTTCATGGTCAACTGCGCGCATCCCGACCATTTCCGCACGGCCCTGCAGACCGGCGCGCCCTGGCTGAAACGCATCGGGGGCATCCGGGCCAACGCGTCGCGAATGAGCCATGCCGAGCTCGACGCCGCCGAGGCGCTCGATGCCGGGAACCCCGACGAGCTCGGCCGCGACTATGCGGGGCTCCGGCGCCTGCTGCCCGGCCTGCGGGTCTTCGGCGGCTGCTGCGGCACCGATCACCGGCATGTGGACGCCATCGCCGGGTGCTGCCTGGCGCATGGCACCGGCAGCCCTGCGGCGCGGAGGGCCACCGCATGCCCCTGACACCCGCAAGGCGGCGACGCCCGCCCTGACCTCTCCGCGTCCCTGGCCCCTCCGCCGCCCGGAGCCGTTCCGCGCAGCACGTCCATCTCATTGCCGAAAGGAATTCATCCATGTCCGTTCTCTCGCCCGAGTTTTCCCCGGCCGGTCTCGCGTCTGGCCTCGCGCGCCCTGCCGCCGCGCCGACCGCGGGCTCGGTTCTGCAGTACCGCGGGACCGCCTATCGCCCTGCGGACCTGCCGGAGGCGCAGGTCCGCAGCCGCCGCCGCCTGGTCTATCGCGGTGCCGCCCATTGCGGTGCCATCCCGCGCGCCGCGTCCGCGCCCGCGCCTGGTGCCCGCCGCTACCGCGGCACGGCCTACTGAGCCTCCCGCTTTCCCGTCCGCGCGGGCCCTGCCCGGCGGCTACAGATTTTCCAGAAAGGAAACCAGATGTCTTTCCGACTGACCCGCGCCGCGTTCCTTGCGGCCACGACGGCCCTCGCCCTGCCGGCAGCGGCCCATGAAACCGAGCGCCGCACCGAACTCTACAAGCCCGGCGTCGCGCATGCCGCCGGCGATCTGCCCGCAGCCAATGCGGCCGCCGCCGCCGCGATATCCGGCTACGGCGATTTCGGCTTCGACCCCGGCACCCCCGTGCCCGGCGCGCGCGCGGCCTTCGAACAGGGGATCGCCCATCTCTGGGGCTTCAACCACGCCGCCGCGGCCCGGGCCTTCCGCGCCGCGCAGGAGGCGGATCCGGACTGCTCGGCCTGCTTCTGGGGCGAGGCCTATGCGCTGGGGCCGAACCTCAATGACGGCATGCATCCCGAGAACGCGGCCCGGGCCTTCGAGGCCGCCTGGTCGGCGGTCGACGCCGCCGCGCCCGGACGGGAACGCGATCTCGCGATGGCGCTCACGCAGCGCTATGCCGCGGAAGGCGGCGACCGGGCGCTGCTCGACCGGGCCTTCGCCGCGGCCATGGCCGAACTGGCGGCCGCCCATCCCGGGGACGCGAACATCCAGGTCATCTATGCCGACGCGCTGATGAACCTGCAGCCCTGGGACTACTGGGAGGCGGACGGGATCACGCCGAAGGGCGCAGGCGCGGAGATCCTCGCCACGCTCGAGCGCGCCATGGCGGCGGATCCGGACCACCCGGCCGCGCTGCATCTCTACATCCATGCGGTCGAGGCCTCGGCCGATCCCGCGCGGGCAGAGGCCGCCGCCGATGCGCTGCGCGGCAGCGTGCCGATGGCGGGCCATCTCGTCCACATGCCCGCGCATATCTACAACCGCATCGGCCGCTATAGCGAATCGATCGCGGTGAACGAGGCGGCGATCGCTGCCGACGAGGCCTATCTGCAGGCGGCCGGCGACGGGGCCAGCGCGCTCTACCGCTTCGGCTACTACCCGCACAATGTCCATTTCCTGCTGGTCGGCGCGCAGATGGCCGGGCTGAAGGAGGCGGCGCTCGACGCGGCCGGGAAGCTCGCATCGGTGACCTCGGAGGAGATCGGCAGCGAACTCGCCTGGGTGCAGGCCATCGATACCGCCCCCTATACAGCGCATGCGCAGTTCAGCGCGCCGGGCGACATCCTGGAGCTGTCCGATCCGGGCGACCGCTTCCCCTTCGTCAAGGGACACTGGCACTATGCGCGCGGCACGGCCTTCGCGCTGATGGGCGATGCCGAACGGGCGCTGAAGGAGCAGGAGGCCATCGAGCGGATCATCGCCGGGGCGGATCTTTCGGGTCTGGAGGCGCAGTTCCTGCCGGCCCGCGACGTGCTGGGCATCGCCAAGCACGTGCTCGAGGCCAGGATCGCCCAGGCCGCGGGCGACTGGGCCGCCGCCGGGCATCACCTCGAGGCGGCAATCGCGCTGGAGGACACGATCGCCTACATGGAGCCGTCCTACTGGTACTACCCAGTGCGCCAGACGCTGGGCGCCGTCCGCCTCCAGGCCGGTGACATGCAAGGCGCCCGGGCGGCCTTCGAAGCCGCGCTCCAGACCCATCCCGCCAATGGCTGGGCGCTCTGGGGGCTCTGGCAGGTCGAAAGGGCGCGGGGCGATCACTGGTCGCAGGACCAGGCCGAAGAGGCCTTCCGCCGCGCCTGGCTCGGCGATGACGCGCCCGAGCTGAACAGGCTCTGACCTGTGCCGGGGGGCCTCCGCCCCCCCCCCGGACCGCGCAGCAGGCTGCCCTTCCCTCCGGGAGGGGGCCCAGCCGCGGGTGGCGTCCGTGCCGCCTCCCTGCGCGGCGCGCTGCCCGCCCGGACAGATCAAAGGGCCCGCGCGCCGGATGCGCCCCCCATGCGCCCGCCCGGGAGGATGGCCAGCGGCGGGTCCGCGCAGCCGCTCTGCAGGCGGCCCTGCCCCGGACAGCGGTCATGGGCCTCCGGGACCGGCGCCGCGCCAGGCGCGCCCGGTTGCGCGGGCGGGCCCGCAGGACCGCAGGTCAGCGCCTGCCGCCGCGCGGGAGACACCGGCCAAGGCCAAGGTATTCGCGAAGGGCGCCGCGTCGCCGAAGCGGGACGGGACCACCGCGCCCCTCGCCGACGCGAAGAGCCAGGCGGCCGGACGGGCCGATCCGGACGGGAAGCCGCCGCCGGCCGGGCTTGCGCGGATGCGGGCCGCACCGGCGCCGCGGCCGCGCAAGCCCCGACGCAGCGGCCAGGCCGGCTGGACGCCGCGCGGGATGCCTCCATTCCGGGCAGATGCGCGGGGATGCCGGGAAGGAGCGCGTTTCCGGCTGCCTGCGCACCGGAGCCGTGGCAGGGTACCGGCATGAAGACCTTCGATTCCAGCCGCTTCGCCGTCATTGCCGACATCCACGGCAATTCCGATGCCCTGAAAGCCGTCCTGCGGGACATCGCGGATCAGGGCATCGCCAGCATCGTCAATCTCGGCGACCATCTGAGCGGGCCGATGGCCGCGCGCGAGACGGCCGACATCCTGATGCCGCTGGACATGCCGTCGGTCCGCGGCAACCATGACCGGTGGCTCGCCGCGACCGCGCGCGAGGACATGCACCCGGTCGACGGGGCCGCGTTCGACCAGATCGAGGCGCGGCACCTCGACTGGCTGCGGCGGCTTCCGCCCGAACTCTGGCTGTCCGGCGATGTCTTCGCCTGCCACGGGACGCCGGAAAGCGACACGACCTACTGGCTGGAGACCGTTTCGCCGGAGGGCGACGTCGTGGCCAGGCCGCGGGACGAGGTCGCGGCCGCCGCGGCCGGGATCGAGGCGGGCCTCCTGCTCTGCGGTCACACCCACCTGCCCCGCCGCATGGATCTGCCCGACGGACGCGTGATCCTGAACCCCGGCAGCGTCGGCTGTCCCGCCTATGTCGACGACCTGCCTGTGCCCCACATGGTCCAGGCCGGCACCGGCGCCGCCTGCTACGCGGTGGCCGAGCGGACAGGCGCCGGGTGGCAGACAAGCTTCCGCCACGTGCCCTATGATCCGGGCAGGATGATCGAACTGGCGCGGGCGGGCGGCCATGCCCATTGGGAGACGCGGCTGGCGACGGGCTGGGTCGCCTGAACGGGCCGGGAACGCGACGGCCTGCCGGTCGGCCCGGCCCGCTGCAGCACCTCTCCGGGCGCGCCGCAAGCCCGCCTTTCGCGGCGCGGCGGCGGAGGTGCCGCGACCGCAGGGCAAGGGTCGGCCGGGGACTGGCGGGGCGACCGGCAGGCAGCAATCCGGAGCGCGGTCCGATGACGGTCGCCCCCCGGGCAGGCGCGATGCGCAAGGCAGGCTCCGCGGCGCAACGGCCGCGCACGGTCCCGGCGGCGGCGCGGCGGCCTTCCGCCCCTGTTTCCCGGCCGCAGCCGGATGTGCCGCATCGGCGCAGGCCCGGGCCGGCGGCTTGCCGCGCTCCGGCGTGGCGCCTAGATCCGGACGCGGCGCCCGCAGGACCGCCCGGCGCCGGAGACCATAGGACCGAGGAGACGCCCATGAGGTTCTGGACCACGATCGGCCTGCTGCTGGTCCTGTCCGTTGTCGGCCTGACCTACGAGATCGCCGCCGGGCGCGTGCTGGCCCCGTTCTTCGGCACCTCGCTGATCACCTGGACCGCGGTCATCGCGGCGGTGCTGGCCGGGTTCTCCCTGGGCAATGCGCTTGGCGGGCTCGCCGCGGAAGGCGAGCGCCGCACCGCCTTCGGCCGGATGCGCCGGGCGCTCGTCGCAACCTCGGTGCTGATGGCGCTGTCGCCCGCCATCCTGGCGCTCCTGCACGCCGCGGGCGCGCGCGGCACCGGCGGCATGATGGTCACCGTCGCCGCCGCCTTCTTCCCGGCCTCGGTGCTCGTCAGCTTTCCCTCGCCCTTTCTCGCCAAGCTCGCCGTCGAGGCGCGGCCCGGCCGCGAGGGATCATCGCTCGGCATCGTGCTTGCGGCGGGCTCGCTCGGCGCGATCTTCGGTGCGATCCTCGCCGGCTTCGCGGCACTGCCCTTCCTCGGCTCGGCCGCGACCTTCGCCGCCTGCGGCGCGGCCAGCCTGCTCTGCGTGCCGTTCCTGAGGGAGGGCGGGCGTCCGCCCCTGCGGGAAACGCTGCGCTCCCTGGCGCTCCCGGCCCTGGTCCTGGCGGGCAGCCTGGCGCTCGGACCCGCCTGCAGGTACGAATCCGGCCTGTCCTGCATCGATGTCAGGCGCCACGGCGCAACGGTGACCCTGCTGTCGGACCGCACCGCCCAGGCCGCAGAGCGCATTGCCCCCTCCGATGCCCCGGCCGACGTGCCGCCCGAGCTGGTGCTGCCCTATGCGCAATGGGTCTGGGCGCGGATGGAGCGCGATCTCGCTCCGGAAGCCACCGTGCTCTTCATCGGCGGCGGCGGCTATACCCTGCCCGCCAGGCTGCTGGCCTCGCGCCCCGGGGCCAGAGCCGTCGCGGTCGAGATCGATCCGCTGGTCACGCAGGTCGTGCGGCAGCACATGCCGGCCGCCTCGGCGATGATCGAACGGACCGGCTATGAGGCGGGCCGGGGCGGGACCGGCCGGCTCGGGATCGTGCATGCCGACGGGCGGGTATTCGTCAACGAGACCGGACAGCGCTTCGATGCCGCGGTGGTCGACGCCTTCTCGTCCTCCTCGGTTCCGGCGCATCTGGCAACGGTAGAGACCTATGCGCGGCTGCGGGAGATCGTCGACGGTCCGGTCTACGTGAACCTGATCGACCGCCCCGGAGGCCGTCTGGAACGCGGCCTCCATGCGATCCTGACCGGCCTCTATCCGCATGTCGAAGCCGTGCAGGGGCCCCTCAGCGCACGCGGCGCCGCGAATACGCTGCTCGCCGCCGCGGACCGGCCCCTGGCTCCGCTCGAGGCCCTGCCAGCCGGCTACGCCCCGGTGGCCATCGCGCCGGGCCGGGCCTTCACCGACGACCGGGGCTGGGTCGGCCACCGCTAGGCCGCGCGGAACCGTGACGGCCGCTCGGGCGCCGATTGCCGCCCGAGCGGCCGGTGGCAGGGCTGCGGCCGGGCGCGGCGGGCCGCCGGCCGGAGCGCGCTGTCGCGGGACGCAGCAGGGCCATGGCCCGACGCGGGCACAGCGGCATCCACCCAGCTGCGGCGAGCCGGGTCAGGCTGCCGCGGCGCCGCGCTGCGCGCCTGCCGTCGCCATCGCGCGCAGCGCCGCGCCGCTTGACAGGACCAGCAGGACTACGGCGGCGCCGAAGGCCGGCACGTGGCCGCCCGCGTCGTAGAGGAGGCCGCCGAGGCTGGCCCCGAGCGTGATCGAAAGCTGCACGATCGCCACCATCAGGCCGCCGCCCGCTTCGGCATCGTCCGGCAGCGTGCGCGCCAGCCAGGTCCAGTAGCCGACCGGGGCGGAGGTCGCGAGGAACCCCCAGCAGATCATCAGCGCGCCGGTTCCGGCCGCGCTATGGCCGAAGGCGATCAGCCCGGCCCCGACAGCGGCCAGGAGCAGCGGCCAGATGACCAGCACCGGGTAGAGCGCCCGCGCGAGCGGCCTGCCGATCGCCGCCGTCCCGGCCAGGCCCGCGAGGCCGAGCAGCAGCAGCATCGCGGTCAGCTCGGGCACCGCGACCCCCGTCACGGTTTCGAGGAAGGGCCGCAGATAGGTGAAGAGGGTGAACTGGCCCATGAAGAACAGCGCCGTCGCCAGCAGTCCCAGAGCGACGACAGGACGGCGCAGCAGGGCGAAGACATTGCCGTTTCCGGCGCGCGCGGCGGGCGCCATGCGCGGCAGGCTGGCCCAGAGCCAGACCAGCACGATCGCCGCGACCGGGACCAGGCACAGGAAGGCCATGCGCCAGCCGAACATCCCGCCCAGCAGGCTGCCCATCGGCGCCGCCACGACCGTGGCCAGCGCGTTGCCGCCATTGAAGATCGCCAGCGCCCGCGGCACCGAGGCCTCGGGGACCAGCCGCATGGCAATGGCCGCCGACATCGACCAGAAGCCGCCGATCGCCACGCCGATCAGCGCGCGCCCCGCCAGGAAGACGCCGAAACCCGGGGCGAGCGCCGCCAGCGTGCCCGAGACCAGCATGAGCGCGACCAGCGCCAGCAGGACGTGACGGCGGTCCATGTCCCGCGTCAGGGTGCCGAGGCCCAGGCTGGCCAGCACCGCGAAGCCGCCCGAGACCGCGATCGCCTGGCCCGCCTGGCCCTCGGTGACGGCAAGGTCGGCGGCGATCGGCGTCAGCAGGCTGACCGGCATGAATTCCGAGGCGACAAGGGCGAAGGTCCCGAGCGACAGGGCGATGACGGCGCCCCAGTTGGCCGGGCGGTCGAGGGACGCCCCGGCGGGCGCGGCGGTGGCGGATGGCATGGGGATCTCCAAGGTCGGGCACCCCGCGCCGGCATCCGGACGCAGGGGGAGGGGACGCCTCGGCGGGGAGGCTCGGAGGGGAGATACAGGCAGGGCGGTCCGGGCGGCAGAGGCGGAAATGGCATGAGAGCCATGAATCCCTCTCATCCTCGGTGGCGCAGCCGGTCGATCAGCAGCCGCAGGGCCGAGCTCTGGTTGCGGCGGCCCATGTAGCACAGGTGGTAGCCGTCGAAGGGCGGGCAGAACCCCGCCAGCACCCGCCGCAGCCTGCCGCTGTCAAGATCGGCCTGCACTTCGGGCAGCGGAAGATAGGCCAGGCCATGCCCGGATCGCGCCGCCTCCAGCACCAGCCGCGGGTCGTTCAGGATGAACGGCCCCGTCAACTTCCGGACCACCTCGGCGCCGTCGATCTCGAATTCCCAGTCATAGACCGGCCCGTCGGCGCGGTGCCGCATCAGGAGGCAGTCATGCGCCTCCAGCTCGTCGGGATGCCGGGGCGTGCCGCGCGCCGCAAGATAGTCCGGCGCCGCGACCGCGGCCATTTCCAGCGGCGGCCCGACCGGCACGGCGATCATGTCGGGGCTCAGATGCTCGCCCAGCCGGATCGCGCAGTCATACCGGTCCTCGGCCAGATCCGACAGCCGGCCCTCGCTGCTGATCTCGATCCGCACCTGCGGGTAGTCGCGTACCAGCTGCGAGGCCACCGGCCAGAGGATGTCGCGTGTCGCCGGGACGCTGGCGGTGATGCGCAGCAGGCCGGAGGGCCTTTCGCCGAGGGTCCGGATCTCCTCGATCCGGCTGCCGAGCGCGGCGAAGCTCGGCCGCAGCGCCGCCAGCAGCTGCTCGCCCGCATCCGTGGCCGTCACCTTGCGCGCGCTGCGGTTCAGCAGCCGGACGCCGATCCGGTCCTCCAGCCGCCTGATCGTGTGGCTGACGGCGGATTGCGACACGCCCAACCGGTGGCCCGCGCGGGTGAAATTGCCTTCCTCGGCCACGGCGAGAAGGGTCGAGAGGTCGCCGAGCAATTCGCGGTCCATGAGGCATCTCCGGTGGGTCTGGCCTTCCAGCCATGGACCAGGACGGTCCCGGTTGCAAAGGGCCGCGGCAGGGCGCTGTCGCGGAAATCAGCCGAGGGCCGCAATTTCCCCGCTCCCCGGATGCACCAGTCCCAGCGCCACGGCGACCGGCATGCCAAGGGCCGTGAAGGGGGCGGGGACCGCCGCGCGGATCCGGACCTCCTCCCCCGGACAGGGGAACGCGCGTGACATCGGGCGCTGCCCGGCAAGGGGCGCGCCGGTCCTTCAATCGGGGGGAAACGCCATGCCGGAGCGCTTCCCGGTCCGGCATATGTCCCGACCCTGCTCCGGCAGTGGTTCCCCGCTCCGGTTCCGCCAGAGCGCCCGGCCAAGATGCTTCGATGCCCGCAGGACCTCGTTTCGCGCGCGAGTTCCGGCCGTGTCCGGCTTCCGTGACCTCGCCATCCGCCTCGGCGGACGTGAGGAGGACCGGCGAAAGGTCCGGGGGAGGTCAGGCCGGTCCGCTTCAGCGGCACATCCTCCTGTGGAGGATTTGAGGGCTGTACGGGCGGAGCCCTGCCCGGCGAACCGCCTCCGCTGCGCCGCCGTCGGCGATGGCATCAGGGCAGGGCCGCATGTCATGGCCGTCGCCAGCGGTGCTCGAACCGGTGGAGCATCCGCTGGCAACTCGGCGGTGCCCCGGCGCCCTCCCCGTCCCCCGGGGTCTGAGGGAGCAGCCCGGGCGGCATCCCTCGCCGGTTGGCCCGGACCGGTGGCGTTCACCGGCTCGGCATCGCCGGCATTGCCGGAGGTCACGCCGACGGCGCGGATATCCATATCCGCCAGGGCAATCCGTCCCCGGGAACGGTTGGCCGATCCTCCCCGCTCCCCGGATGGATCCTGCGCCACGAGCGGGCCGCGCCACCGGTCCGGGCGGCTCCGCGAACGCGCCGCTTCCAGCCGTCACGCTTGCGCCTGTGCCTTGCTGCGCGCTTGCACGGCCCCATCGGGACCAGGGTCGCACCGCCCCTTCGCCCTCGATGCCATTCGGGATCGTCCCCGGACCGATGGCGGGCGCTGCCTCACTGTAAACGGAGCACGTGCAGGGGCCCCGTCAGGCCGCGGTTCGAGATGGTCACGCCCTTTGTCCGGCGGGATTTCGCGGCGCCGCTGGCGCCGGGATCCCGTCTCGCTCTGCCGGCGGGACAGGGTGCGGGCGTCCGGCACGGACCAGCCGCGCTCCCCCCTGGCGCAGCGGCAGGGCGAGGCGAAGCTTGAGGGCAAGGCGGGCCTGCATCGGCGCGTCGCTACCGGCTTGCCGGCAGCCATGCCGCCCGGCGGGCACCGCGTTCCGCTGGATCGAGGGATCGAACCAGACCGCCAGAGGCCCGCGCGGCCTCATCGCCGGATTGCATGCGCGCCAGTTGGCGGTGCTGCAGGCCGTCTCCGGCAGCCTGCTCTAGCCGTCCGGCTACGACACTGGAGCGCGAGGTGAATCCCGGAGCCTTTGCGCAACAAGGCCCGATGACCCCCTCGCCGGTCCTCGGACGGGCCGCGCGCCGTCCTCGCGTGACGCAAGCGGGGAAAGGGACGCCCGCGTCGTGCGATCGGCGACAAGCGCAACGAGCTCCCGTGGCTTGCCAAGCTCCCGGAGACCAAGTTGCGCCTCAACGCCGCTTGCCGGACAGGCCCTGGCCCGGCTGGAATGCATTGAAAATCATGCTAGGCAGCTTCCGGGCCCTGACCGGCCTTGCGGCAGCGCGGTTTCCGGTCCTGCCGCAGACGCGTATGCAATTGCGGCGGGCCCGGGGCGCGGATGGCATGAAACGGCGGTCCCGGCCCGATGGCCTGTGCCGCGATGCGGCCGCAGCGCAGGGCCTTGCGGAGGAGACGGAGGCGGATGTCGAGCACACTGACCGGACTCTGGCCGGACATATCCGTCTGGATGCTCCTCGCGGCGGCCCTGGCCGTTGGCTGGACGGGACGGCGCGCGGCGGCGATGCCGCTGCTGGCCGCGGCAATGGCCTCCGGCTGGTGGTCCGGGGTGCTGGGCGGGACGGCCCTGCTGCTCTTCGCGACCTGCCTGGCGGCGGCGTCCCGCTTTGCCGCCATCCCGGCGCGGCTGCGCCCGGCGGGACATGCCGCGCTGATTATCGCCTGCCTCGCCTTCAGCCTCGGGCTCGTCCCCGGGCTCGGCAGGCTGCCCGTCGCGGCGGATGTCCTGACCGGGCCGCAGAGCGTTCCCTTCAGCTACAGCCTCGGAACGGGCAAGCCGCTCGCCTTCTTCCTGCTGCTCTTCGCTCTGCCCGGCCTCCTGGACCGCCCGCAGCAGCGCGACGCCCTGCGGACCGGGGCGGCCGCCATCCTGCTGGCCGCCCTGTTTGCCCTCGCCCTCGCCGCCGGCATGATCCGCTGGGAACTTTCGCTGCCGGACTGGCTGCCGGTCTTCCTCGCCGGCAACCTGCTCCTGACCTGCCTGCCGGAGGAGGCGTTCTTCCGCGGCTATCTCCAGCGCGGCCTGTCCGGACGGCTCGGCCCCTGGCCCGCGCTGGCCGTCTCGGCCGCGCTCTTCGGGCTCGCGCATGCCGGCGGCGGCCCCCTGCTCGCGCTCTTCGCGGGGCTGGCGGGCCTGGCCTACGGGGCGGCCTTCCAGTTCGGCGGCGGGCTCGGCTGTGCCGTCCTCTTCCATTTCGGCTTCAACCTCGCGCATCTGCTGCTCTTCACCTATCCGGCGGCGGCCCCGTGAACGCCAGCGGATCTGCCGGGACGTCACGGAAAACAGCATTTGCCTCCGCGCGCCGGAGCCTGCACCCTGTCCCCAATGGCGCAGCCTGAACCGCGGAGCCCCGCATGACCGAATTTCGTTTCCCCTTGCGTCCCGTCTCTGCGGGCGTCGCGCTGCTTCTCCTAACGACGGTGCAGCCCATGGCAGAGGACAGGACCCTGACCGGCACGGTCACCTACCGCGAGCGCATCGCGCTGCCGCCGGATGCGCGGGTCGAAGTCGAGCTGCTCGATGTCTCGCGCGCCGACGCGCCCGCGCTGACCATCGCCGAGACCGGCTTCGTGCCGGAGACGCAGGTGCCGGTCGCCTTTTCGCTGGTTTACGACAGCAGCGAGATCGACGCGCGCCACAGCTATGCCCTGCGCGCGCGCATCCTGCGGGGCGACGAGGTGCTGTTCCGGACGGTGCAGCATTACGGCGTCCTCACCCGCGGCGAGAACAGCACCGAGATCGTGCTGGAGCGCGCCGTGCTCCCGCCGGAGACCCCGGCCGGGCGCTGGCTGGCGGAGGATATCGGCGGCGGCGGGGTGCTCGACCGGGTGCGGACGGTCCTGGAGCTCGGGGCGGACGGCGCGGTCTCGGGATCGGGCGGCTGCAATGCCGTATCCGGCAGGGCAGAGCTGTCGGGGACGGATCTGGCCTTCGGGCCGCTGGCGACGACGCGGAAGCTCTGCCCGCCCGCCGTCATGGACCAGGAGGCGAAATTCCTGGCCGCCCTCGCCGAGACCCGCTCCTGGAAGGCGGATCCGGCGCGGCGCAAGCTCCTGCTTCTCGACGGAACCGGCCGGACGGTGGCGGTGTTCTCGCGGGACTGACCCGCCGGGGCTCAGAGCGCGGCCGTCCCGGTCCAGATCGCCGGGACCAGCAGCAGGACGCCGAGGATCACGACCAGCCCGTCTCCGGCGGTCAGGCCGAGGCCGAAGAGCAGCACCGGCAGGGCCAGCAGGAACGGCAGCCCGGGCAGGAAGCCGAGCCCCGCCATCGCCGCGCCGATCACGATCAGCAGCCCTGCGATGACCCGCGCCGCCCCGCCCGAGACCGCCCAGTGCATCCGCCCGCCGATCAGCTTGCGCAGCCGCCGCACCGCGGGCCAGGCCTTGTCGAGGCTCTTGCGCAGCGTGTCCGCGGGCGCCTCGATCCGTTTCAGCCGCTCGGGCAGCCAGAGCCCCTTCGCACCGCGGACCATCTGCGCGCCGCACAGAATGAAGAGCAGGCCGATCACGGCCGGAAAGCCCGGAAGCATGCCCACGGGCAGCAGCATCAGCGCCGCCAGCACCATCAGCAGCGGACCGAAGCCGCGGGCCTCCAGCGTGCCGACGAGCGCGCCCAGCTCCACCGTCTCGCGGTCCTGCGCGAGCTCGGACAGGTCCTTCATGATGCCGTCGATCGGGTGGTGGGACATGTGCGCTCTCCTGTTGCGGGTAGACAGCGCGCAGGTCCCGGCCAGTGTTCCGCCGCTCCGCGGATCGTCATGGAAACTTCATCTCCGCGGGCCGGGCCGGGCCGCCGGCGCTCTGCTCTTCCGCTGCCTCCTGGACCACGTCCGGCCGGTCGCGCTGCAGGCGGCGCCGCCCGGGGACGGTCCCAGTCCTGCCCTCCGAAATGGCGCGGTGCCCGGAGCGGCCGGCCGCCGGGAACGCCGCCGGTCGGCGAAAAGCGGCCTGCTTGCCACCTCCCTGGCGGAAGACCTAGGCTCGGACCACTGCGATCACGGGAGGAGGAACACGTGATGAGCGAGAGGATCTACCCGCCAGCGGAAGATTTCGCGGCCAATGCCCATGTCGATGCGACGGGCTATGCCGCGATGTACAAGGCCTCGGTCGAGGCGCCCGAGGCCTTCTGGGCAGAGGAAGCGCGCAAGAGGCTGGACTGGATCGAGCCCTTCACCAAGGTGAAGGACACCGATTTCACCCTCGGCCAGGTGAAGATCAAGTGGTTCGAGGATGGCGTGCTCAACGTCGCCCAGAACTGCATCGACCGGCACCTGCCCGCCCGCGGCAGCCAGACCGCGATCATCTTCGAGCCCGACGACCCCGGGGACCCGGTCCGGCACATCTCCTACAGCGAGCTGCACGAACGGGTCTGCCGGATGGCCAATGTGCTCTTGGCCCAGGGGGTGATGCGCGGCGACCGCGTGGTGATCTACATGCCGATGATCCCCGAGGCGGCAATCGCCATGCTGGCCTGCGCGCGGATCGGGGCGATCCATTCCGTGGTCTTCGCCGGATTCTCCCCCGATGCGCTGGCCAACCGGATCAACGACTGCCAGGCCAAGGTCGTGGTCACCGCCGACACCGCGCCGCGCGGCGGACGCCGCACGCCGCTGAAATCCAATGCCGACGCCGCGCTGCTGCACTGTTCGGACAAGGTCCGCTGCCTGGTGGTGAAGCATACCGGCGACCAGACCAGCTGGATCGAGGATCGCGACGTCGACGTGACGGCGATGATGGCGCAGGTCGCCCCCGACTGCCCCATCCGCCCGATGAATGCCGAGGATCCGCTGTTCATCCTCTACACCTCCGGCTCCACCGGCAAGCCCAAGGGCGTGGTCCACAGCTCGGGCGGGTACCTGCTCTTTGCCGCCATGACCCAGCAGCTGACCTTCGATTGCCACGAGGGCGACATCTTCTGGTGTTCGGCCGATGTCGGCTGGGTCACCGGCCACAGCTACATCGTCTACGGTCCCCTGGCCAATGGCGGCACCACGCTGATGTTCGAAGGCGTGCCCACCTGGCCCGACGCGAGCCGGTTCTGGCAGATCTGCGAAAAGCACGGCGTGACCCAGTTCTACACCGCCCCCACGGCCATCCGCGCCCTGATGGGACAGGGCGATGCCTTCGTCGAGGGCATCGACCTCTCGGCGCTGAAGGTGCTGGGCACCGTCGGCGAGCCGATCAACCCCGCGGCCTGGGACTGGTACCACGACAAGATCGGCAAGGGCCGGCTGCCCATCGTCGACACCTGGTGGCAGACGGAGACCGGCGGCCACATGATCACCCCGCTGCCCGGCGCGACGGCCACGAAGCCCGGATCGGCCACCACGCCCTTCTTCGGCGTGCAGCCCGTCGTGCTGGATCCCGCCGACGGCACGGTCATCGCCGAGACCCGGTGCGAGGGCGTCCTGGCCATCGCCGACAGCTGGCCCGGGCAGATGCGCACCGTCTGGGGCGATCACGAGCGGTTCGAGAAGACCTATTTCTCGGACTACAAGGGGGTCTACTTCACCGGCGACGGCTGCCGCCGCGACGCGGACGGCTACTACTGGATCACCGGGCGCGTCGATGACGTCCTCAACGTCTCGGGCCACCGCATGGGCACGGCCGAGGTCGAGTCGGCGCTCGTCGCCCATGCCAAGGTCGCCGAGGCCGCCGTGGTCGGCTACCCCCACAGCGTGAAGGGCCAGGGCATCTATGCCTATGTCACCCTGATGAACGGCCAGGCGCCCTCGGAGGCCCTCCGCAGGGAACTGGAGGCCTGGGTCCGCAACGAGATCGGCCCGATCGCGAAACCCGACCTGATCCAGTGGGCGCCCGGCCTTCCCAAGACCCGGTCGGGAAAGATCATGCGGCGGATCCTGCGCAAGATCGCGGAGAACGACTACGGCGCGCTTGGCGACACCTCGACCCTGGCCGATCCTTCGGTGGTGGAGGACCTGATCGAGAACCGGATGCACCGCGACTGACCGCCGGAGGCGCGGCATGGCATCGGGCGGCCCCCGCGCCCTGCGCCGGGGGCCCTGCCAGGCTGCCGGAGGCGCGCGGCGGCGGTCGCCCGACGCCATGCGGACCTGCGCGACCTGTCCCGGATCAGAGGCTGCACCTGCCTGCGGAGCGCCACCGGTCATGCCGCATCGGCGTGTCACCGCCGCGTCCCGGAGGTTGCGGACCTCCCGTCTTGGCGCGGCCTCCCGCGACCCGGGTGGCCGCGGCGGCATCGGGCGGGACCGCGCAGCGCCTGCCGGCAAATGGCGTTCCGCAAGGTCGCCATCCGGCCGGCGCGCCAAGGCCTCTCCGCCCGCTCCGTGGCCTCCGCCCCTCGGGCCGATCGCACGGCCGGGCGCGCCGCCAGGAACGCGGACGCGGCGGCTGCACACGCAGAACCCCCGCGCCCGTCGCGGCCGGACAGGACGGCGCCATGCCCAAGGCGCCGGTGCGCCCCCCCGAGCAGACGCGGACCTGCGGCCGCAGCCAGCCGCGGCGGACCGGCAGGCGAACGGAGGCGACCCGGCCTGCCCCGGCAGAAGCCTCCCATTCCGGAAGAGCGCAGGTCATCGACGTTCCAGGCCCGCCGCGAACAGGCCGGACGGTGCGGGACGCGGACATGGCGCCCGGGGCATCCGCCCCGGAGCGGCTCCCTGCGTCCAGCCGATACTGTTGGAAAACGCCAAGTGCGGTCGAGAGGGGACCCGAAGTTGGAACCTTGTTCCCAAGCTTGGCTGAAGAAGTCGGATACCGAAGCATTTGCGCCCAATCGCGGAACGTCTTCCCTCGAGTTGAAGGGCCGCGGGCAGAATTGCGAGTTCTTCAACAGCATCGGCCCGGAGCTGCCCCGGGGACCGCCCGCGAAAAGCGTCCGGTCCGCGCCAGCTGACGCCGCTCGGGCCGAGCTGGCCAATCCGGTTTCCGCTCCTTGGAGGCGAGGGCCGGCATCCGGTTGCCCGCAACAGATCCGGCCAGCCGGATGCCGCCCCCGAGATCCCGGGATCGACGGCATCCTCGGGCACCTTGACCGGCCTGCGGAGAAAAAGCTCCGCCGCCTCCGAAGCGACGATCCGGCAGACGCCCCTGGCCGCTGCCTCCGCCCGACGGTGGCGGCAGACGAAGGGAGGCCCCCGCCGCACGCAGCTTCCCGCAATGGTCCGAACCGCGTCGGGCCCGGCGGCAGCGCGCGGCGCTCCGGGTTTTCCGGCAGGCCGGGCACGGCTGCCGCCGCGAGCCGACGCCGCGCCGGGACAAGCGGTCGCCCGGGATGAATGACTTTGCACGATGACCGCCGGGGCCCCGACGGGCCGGACCGCTGCGCGGCAGTCACCGGAAGCAGGCACCCGCATCGGCGCGCGCATGTCCGGACGGGAGTGCGTGCAAATCCCCGGCCCTCGGATCGCGGGCTTTTCGGTT
Source organism: Poseidonocella sp. HB161398 (assembly GCF_005870025.1). Classification (GTDB taxonomy): domain Bacteria; phylum Pseudomonadota; class Alphaproteobacteria; order Rhodobacterales; family Rhodobacteraceae; genus Mangrovicoccus. The sequence goes on along the minus strand of NZ_VATA01000001.1, from coordinate 183,871 downwards.
GCGCCCGGTTTCCGCCATGCGGGCCCGAGCCCGAACGGCCAGGCGGCGCACCATCCCGGACGGGACATGGCCTTGCCGCGCAAAGGGGGGCCGTGATCCGTTCCGTGGCTCCGATGCAGTCGCCGGACGGCCTGAGCAGACCGCCGAAGCCAGCCTGCAAGGCCGCCAACTGGCGCGCGCATAGTCAGGCGCCGCGGAAGAGAGGGGCGCTGGCCGCATGGCCCGATCCCTCGATGCACGGGAAGCGGCACCTTGCGGACACCGCCCGTCGGCAGGCGCATAGCGGTCAGGAGGATCAGGACCTGAAGCGGGGACCAATTCCCCGGCGAACGCCATCCGGGCTGGCCCGGCCAACAAGGCCCTCCTCGGGCTGCCGCTCCGCCAGGGGGAGCGCGCGAACGTTCCGGTCGAACTGGCGAGGGATTCCACCGGACCTGCTGGGCCGGTTCCCGGCGGGCGGGGCGATCGCCAGGGCGATGACCGGCGGCGTCCATGGCACCCGCGCCTGCAGTGATGCCATTGCCGCACGCGGCGCGGCGGCGTTCGGACATGCCTTCGGACCGGCGGCCGTCATGCCCGCGCGCCCGCCAGGACGGACCGCAAGGCCGTGACATCCGGCCGGGGCCCAGGCGCGCAACGCGATCCCGCGGGCATCGGAGCCCCCTGGCCGGGCGCAGCGGCGGAACCGGAGCGGGGAAGCGCCGACGCGGCAGGGGCGGGATACGCGCCGGACCGCGAAGAGGTCCGGAAACGTCTTCCCCGGCGCGGGAAAGACCGGCGCGAAGCTGCCCCGGCCTGCGGCTGGCGTCCCGCGGCTCCGGCGGCCAGCTGGCGCAGCTGCGGATCCGCGCGACGGCACTCAACCGCGTCACGGCCCCCGGGATCCCGGTCGCCCTGGCCCCGGGATGATTGTGCCCGGGGTAGCGGACCTGCGGTCCTCGGCCCGCTTGCGCCACTTCGCCCGCATGACGCAAGGGCCAGCGGTCATCCAGGCACTGCCGGGGCGATCCGCTTGTTCATCGCTTGGCGCCTGTCCGGGGGGCGGCGCGCTGGCGCAGCATGGCGCCGTTCCCGCACGGCCGGCGCTTGCCCCCGCCGACAGGGCCGGTAGACCGGCCACCCCCCTGGCCTTGCCGCAGGCGGCGGGACGGCCAGGCCACGGGGGCCTGCCTTCATACGCCGGGAATGATCCTGTCGGCGCGCAGCTCTTCGAACAGCTCGAAGAACGCGTCATCCGTGGCCACGTAGCCGGTGAAGCCCCGCTTGCGGCTCTTGGACATGTCGGTCACCACTTCGATCGGGCGGCCGAGATCGGCATCGGTGTGCCATGGCGTGGCGAGGCGGGACAGGTCGCGTTCGGCAAGCCCATGGCGCCCGGCGATCTCCGCCCAGATCTCCGCATCGCCGGCCATCTGCTCTTCCAGAGGGCGCGGGATGCCGTCGAAATCCTCCGCCGCGATGCCGAACCATTCCGCGATCCGGTGCCACATCCAGCTCCAGCGGAAGACATCCCCGTTGACCACGTTGAAATCCTCGTTGCGCGCCCGGGGACTGGTGGACGCCCAGATCGCCTGCGCGGCAAGCTGCCGGGTGTCCGTCATGTCGGTCAGCGAGTCCCACTGCACCTGCGAGCCGGGGAAGCGGAAGGGGCGCCCCGTTTCGCGGCAGATCGTGGCGTAGACCGCCAGGGTCTGCCCCATGTTCATCGCATTGCCCACGGCCTTGCCGATGACCGTGTGCGGGCGGTGGATGCTCCAGCTGAACCCGTCGCGCCCGGCCGCGGCGAAGAGCGCGTCTTCCTGGGCGTAGTAGAAATTCTCCACGTCGAGACGGCCCTGGTCCTCGCGGAAGGGCGTCTTCGGCAGGGCGCCCCTGCCATAGGCCTCGAACGGGCCGAGATAGTGCTTGAGACCGGTCACCAGCGCCGCATGCTCAACCGATCCGTCCGGGCGCAGGGCATCGAAGAGATTGCGCACCATCGCCGCGTTGACGCGGATGTTCCCGGCTTCGCTCGGCATCCGCAGCCAGGTGGCCAGGAAGACATGGGTCGGACGGATGCCGCCGAGCGATGCGGCAAGCCCCGCCGCATCCAGCAGATCGGCGGCGACCGGTGCCACGCCCGCCTGGCCAGCGGGCCTGCGCGCGAGGCCGAAGACCTCCCATCCCTGCGAAACCAGGTCCCGTGCCAGGGCGCTGCCCTGAATGCCGGTCACCCCGGCGACCAATGCGCGTCTGGACATGCCATGCCCTCCTTTTGCCGTTGCAGGCGCCTACCTAGACATCGGCGGGGCAGGCCGCTAGACGGCACCAAATCGGGACATAGGCACCAGGAGGTAACCAGTGCAGCCGGGCAGCGACGAGAGGGAATGGCGCGAGGATTGCGCCCCGCGCAGGGTGCTGGAGATCTTCTCCGCGAAATGGACCAGCATGATCCTGCACACGCTGCACGCCCGTCACGGCGGCCAGGCGCGCACCGGCGTCCTGCAGCGCAGCCTGCCGGGGATCTCGAAGAAGATGATGGTGCAGACCCTGCGCGAGATGGAGCGCAGCGGCCTGATCGACCGCCATGTGGAAAGCGCGGTGCCCCCGGCGGTGCGCTACAGCCTCACCCCGCTCGGGCGCAGGTTCGTGGATCTGGTCGACCTGGTCTATGACTGGGGACGGCAGAACGCGGATGCGCTCGACGAGATGCAGGCCCGCGCGACATCCCGCCGGGCCTCCGGGAACGGGTCCGGACTTTAGCAGGCTGCTGAAGCGATCTTCAGGGCGCCGTCATGGAGGAAATTCTTCCGGATTTGGCCAAGGCTTCTCCCTGAATCCGGAAATCCCAGCCGCCGTCAGGACCATCTTCCAGGCTTTGCGCCCAGGCTCCGTGGCCAAGCGGACTTTTCCAGCACCCTGTCGGGGAGGCGGGATCTGCCCCCGGGCAAGCGGCCGCTTCCGGCGCGCGCCCTTTTGCGGCAGGCGCGGGGCAGGCCTGCTTCGGCCCGTGGAAGCTGCCTCGGGCGATGCGCACCGGATGCTCTGCCGCGGTCCATTTTCCCGGCGACTGCCCGTGCGGCCGAACCGGGCGGCCATGCCCCCGGCGATCTTCATGGCGGCAGTGCCGGGGCGCATCGCCTTCGCGAACTCGATCAGAGCCATCGTCATGGCCTGCCTGAACCGGCGATGGCAGGTCGCGCGGCGAGCCATCGCGCTGACCGAGACCGCCGGACAGATGCGGCGGCAGGGGGATGACGGCCCGCGCAACGGCAGCCCCCGCACCGGACGCCCGGCGGGCGACGGGCCCGGCCCCGCCCTTCAGGATCGCGTCGCACGTCCCATGCCCGGTCGGCACGGCCCGGCCATCGTCGTCAGGGTTGGCGGGCGCCGGGACGTCGGTCTTGCGCAGGTCGTCGGTGCAACCCGCTTCGAAAAGCTCGCGGCCCGACGCGCATTCGGCCAGAATGCCGCCCTGCATGCCCCGCATCCGCCGCCGCGCCGTCGCCGCCGAAGAAGGGGATCGCGAGGCTGCGCCAGGCGGCCCGCCGGATGCCGTCGAAGACCGCCGCCGTCAGGCCATTCGCCGCTCGAGACCATGACCGGCGGCGCCTGCGGCGGCGGGAACCGCCTTCGCCACGCGGGCAGTTCCATGGCGGCCGGCAGAGCGGGCCACGTCGCCGCCGCCGGTCGAGCGCCCGGCCAGGACGTCGGTCCGGACGTCCAGCGCGTCCATGGGGACGGCCAGATCGTCGGCCCGGGTCGTCATGCCGCCGCCGGAGGCGGACCGGCCGCGGCCCCGCCGGTCATCGGCGATCGCAGGAGCGCGCGCTGCCCGCCCCGGGCCCCGGCACTGAGCGGCCGACCATGCAGGAAGGCGAGCAGCCGGGCCGCCTTGTCGCCCCGCTCCCAGCAGATGATGCGGGAGGCGTCCCGAGCATCGGCGAAGATGGTCCTGTCCCCGGCGATGCCGCCGCGCCCTGTCAGCCGGTCGCCGAGGCCGGCCGGGCATGGAACAGGAGGTGGTCTCCGGCCTCCCTTCCCTGCCGCTCGAGCTGCTTGCCATAGGCGACCTGGGGGATCTCCCAGCGGGCCAGCGCCCCGGCGATGTCGCCGGGCGCGGCCGCCAGCTGGTCGGCAAGGTCCAGGGCATTCGCCGCGGCCTTCGACGTGCTGGCGGCGGTGTGCGGGCGGGGAATCGCGGCGGCGTCGCCCAGCAGAAGGACGCGCCCCTTGACCATCTGGCTGGCTGCCAGATCGCGGATCGCCTGGGCGAAGGGCCTCTGCGTCGCCGCGACGATCTGGCGGAATGGCAGCGGCAGGAGCCGGGCGGCATCCCCGTGCAGATGCCCGGCCCAGCGATCCGCAAGCTTGCCCTCGGGCACCGAGTAGCCGCGCGCCACGCCGTCCCGGTCCGTCATGATGTCCTGCAGCTGCCGCGCATCGGCCACGCGGTACCAGACCCAGTTGTAGAGCCTGTGCCCGGGGCGGATGTCGTTGCCGTCCCCGGGCACGAGATACCCCAGGATATGCGAGCCCGTGTTGCTGGCGAACCCGAAATCGCCATGCAGGGCGGCGCGCGCGGCGGGGGGCATGGCATTTTCCGGGACCAGCCCGCGCCAGGCGAGATAGCCCGCGTAGCCTGGCTGCAGATCCGGCCAGAGCAGCGAGCGGACGGTCGAATTCCCGCCATCGGCCCCGATCAGGAGGTCGCCGGTTTCCCGGCTGCCATCCTCGAAGAAGGCGGTGACGCCGGCGGCGTCCTGCGCGACCCGGACCAGGCGCTTGCCGCGGTGGTACTGCGCATCGCCGAAGCTCGCCTTCAGCGTCGAGTAGATCAGCGGCCACGACGTCTGGATCTGCGGCGCGCGCTGCCGCGACCGGATGCTGCCATCGGGGCGGAACACGGTCCGGGCTTCGGACCGCACCCCCATGTGGCCGGGGGTCGAGCGGGGCGCCGATGCGGCGGAAGACCTCGACGACGTCCGGCTGCAGCACGATGCCGCCGCCGCGACTGTCGAGATCATGCTGCGAGCGTTCGAAGATGCCGGCCTGCCAGCCGATGCTGCGCAACATGACGCCGGCGAAAAGGCCGCCGAGCGAGCCGCCGATGACAAGGGCCTTGCCGCGACTGGCCGGGGCGGGCGAGGTGTTGGTCTGCATGCGAACCTCCTTGGGTGCCGAGGCCAGAATGCTCCAATGCACGGATGGCGATAATCACCTCATGTCCGAGATGTACTTTGCGCTGCGCGCAATGATCGCCCCGCCGCTCAGGGCGCCGGCCTGTCCCAATAGGGCGGCGCGCCGAAATGGCCGGCGAGGAAATCGAGGAAGCAGGCGACTTTGCGCGATCCGCGGCGGTTCGTCAGGTAGACGGCCCAGACGGCCCCTTCTTCGTCACCGGCCGACACGGTCCAGTCCGCCAGGACCGGCACCAGCCTGCCAGCCGCGATGTCTCCCCCGACAAGCCAGGTCGGCATCATCAGAAGCCCGGCGCCGCCGAGGGCTGCCTCGCGCAGCAACTCGGAATTGTCGGCCCGCAGGCTGCCCGTCACCCTCACCTTTTCCCGCCTGCCCGCACAGGCCAGCGTCCAGGTCGAAACCGCGCTCTGGTCGTCGAAGAGCAGGCAGTCATGGCCGGCCAGGGCCCCGGGCGCATCGGGGATGCCATGTTCGCCCAGATAGTCCGGACTGGCGCAGATCACGCGGCGATGGGGCGCCAGCTTGCGCGCGATCAGCGCCGACGGAGCCAGGGCGCCCAGGCGGATCGCCGCGTCCGGCCGGTCCTCGGCCAGATTGGCCGGGGCGTCGCTCAGGTGCAGATCAAGCCGTATCTCCGGATGCCGACGCATGAACCCGGGAAGCGCCGGGCCCACATGCAGGCGACCGAAGGCGACCGGCATGGTCACCCTCAGCAGCCCGCTCGGCGGGCCGGACAGCTCGCTGGCCGCGCGATCGGCATTGACGAGATCCTCGAGGATGCGGCGGGCGTCCTCGTAGTACTGCGCGCCCGCCTCGGTCAGCGTCACGCTGCGGGTCGAGCGGTTCATCAGCAGCGTGCCGAGACTGCCCTCCAGCGCATTCAGCTGCCGCGTCAGCGAGGATGGCGCAAGGCCCAGCCGCCTGGCCGCCGGCGCGAAGCCGCCATGCTCGACAACCGCGACAAATGCCTTGAGGGCGGAAAACTGGTCCATGTCTCGCCTTTGCGCATGACGCAATGAACATCTCTGCAATGCCCTGATTGCCATATCCGGTGCAAAGCGCGGGATTGCTCTTCGAACGGTGACCGGCAAGGACCGTCTCCGTTGCCCTCGCCTCCGGCTTCACCGGCCCCTGGTGCCGGATCGCCGAACGCTATCCTGCCGCGGCATTGGAAATGCCTGCCCCGGGACGTCACCGCCACGTTGGCGCGCTCGCCCCGGCGATGCCGGCCGAGGGCGTCGACAGGAAGCCCTGCCGGACGGCGAAATTCGGCAGCTGGAGCCGCATGCTCGATGCCCAGACCCCCGCGGGACATCGGCATCACCTTCGGCTAAGACCGGATCGAGAGGACGCCGAGCACGTTCCAGGCCCCGCGCCCGATGCCGCTGGCCAAGCTCTGCGGGGCCTATGTCGAACATGGACGCGACATCGGCGACCAGGCCAGGCCGACCGGCATCGCGGCGCCGTCGCGGCCTTCCCTGCAGGCGATGCCCAAAGCGGCACGCAGGCCGCAGGCATTCGCGGCGTGCCGGGCATCGAGATTGACGGCGAGATCATCTCGGGCGCCCAGCCCCTCGCTGTGACCGGGAGGCCCGATGCGCGCCGCAAAGCGCGCCCGCCTGTCCGGCGGGACCGCCAATGGCAGCTGCGTCGGCCGGCTGATCTCCCGCCGGAAACGAACAGGGCCAGGTCCCAGGCTGCACCCGGCCATCCTTCCGGCTTCGGCCGCATGTTCCGGCAGGGCCGCCTGACGCCCGGCGGGATGCCTCCGATGGCGCCCCTGACCTGCCGGGCCGCCCGGACTGGCCGAGCCGCCTCCAGCCACTTCGCGAAGCTGCCGGCCGTTGCGGTCAGCGCCGTCGACCGCTCCCCCGGAGCGGCGCGGCCGCGCACGGGCTCACCGGCCCGCAGACACCGCATTCGCCGAGACCGCGCCGAGGCCGCGCGGCTGCCGCGGCCGGTGCGGAACGCGCCGCCAGCGGCCGGGACCGCGAACCGGGATCCGGCCGGGCGCTGGAGAACGGCGCCAGGCACGCCCCCGAAGGCGGACGCGGAGGCCGGGACAGCGGGCGCCGTCCCGGCCAGGTCGCTCAGGCCGCCAGGCTGCCATGCGGGTCGAGCACGAACTTGCGCGCCACGCCGCTGTCGAAGCTCTTGTAGCCGCTCACGGCCTCTTCCAGCGGCATGATCGTCGCGTTGACGATGTCGCCGATCGGCAGCCGGTCATGCAGGATCGCCTGCATCAGCTGGCGGTTGTACTGCAGAACCGGCGTCTGCCCGGTGTGGAAGGACTGCGCCTTCGACCAGCCGAGGCCGAAGCGCATCGACAGGTTGCCGTGCCTGGCCGCATCGTCCGCCGCCCCGGGATCCTCGGTCACGTAGAGCCCCGGAATGCCGACCGAACCGGCCACGCGGGTGACCTCCATCATCTGGTTCAGCACGGTGGCCGGCTGCTCGCCGCCGGAATGGCCGCGCGCCTCGAAGCCCACCGCGTCGATCGCCGCGTCCACCTCGGGCGTGCCGGTGATCTGGGCAACCATGTCCCCCAGCCGGTCGCTGGCGGAGAGGTCCACCGGCTCGAACCCAACCCTGGCGACATGCGCCAGGCGCTCCTTGTTGAAGTCGCCGACCATCACGACGGCCGCGCCGAGGATGCGCGCCGAGGCGGCGGCGGCAAGCCCCACCGGGCCCGCGCCCGCCACGTAGACGACCGACCCGACGCCGACCTTGGCCTGCACCGCGCCATGGAACCCCGTCGGCAGGATGTCCGACAGCATCGTCAGGTCGCGGATCTTCGCCATCGCGCGGTCGCGGTCGGGGAATTTCAGCAGGTTGAAATCCGCGTAGGGCACGGTGACATAGCGGGCCTGCCCGCCGATCCAGCCGCCCATGTCGACATAGCCGTAGGCGCCGCCCGCGCGCGACGGGTTCACCGTCAGGCAGACCCCGGTATCGCCCTCGCGGCAGCAGCGGCAGCGGCCGCAGGCGACGTTGAACGGGACCGAGACGAGGTCGCCGATCTCCAGCATCTCGACATCGCAGCCCTTCTCGATCACCTCGCCGGTGATTTCATGGCCAAGCACGAGCCCCGGCTCGGCCGTGGTGCGGCCGCGCACCATGTGCTGGTCCGATCCGCAGATATTGGTCGAGATGACCTTGAGGATGACGCCGTGCTCGATCCGGCGGCCATCCGGCGCCTCGAGCTTGGGATCGGGGATCTTCTGGACCTCGACGGTTCCCGGACCGGTATAGACGACGCCGATATTGCTGCTCATGATGGTTCCTCCCTCGAGCTCCGCCCAGCCACGGCCGGGCGCATGCCAGAGTGGCAACCCGCGGCCGCTCCGGCCTGCAGGAATGCGACACTGGCCAAAACTGCTGCGACAGCGGAGCCCCGCGGGCGGAGACCCGCCCATGCCCCGGGCCCCGCCCCTGCCCTGCCCCGCCCGGTTCCGCAGCATGCCGGGGCGGAGGCCGTCGATCGGCGCTCCGGCCTCCGGCGCGGCGCTGGCCCCGATCCGCCGGCGCGTGCACCGCCGCCGGGACATGCCCGTCCCTGCCGCCGGACGCCTCCGGCGCGCCGAAACGGCCGGGCCCGGGGCGTTGGCGCCGAGAAGCGCCCGGGCCCGGCGGCCGCGGGCGCGCGTGCCGCACAGGAGGCGCCCGGCGCGCGCCTGCCGCGGCAGGCGCCGGGGCGATGCCCCTGCCCGGCGCCTGCCAGCGGCGATTGCCGTCCCGGCAGCGCTCCGGGATCCGCGGCACCGCCCCCGGACGCCGACGGGCAGCTTTCCCGGACCGCCCGCTGCGCGGCATGGCCGCAGCCTTCGAGGATGCCCGCCCTCGCAGACCCGTCCCGGATCACGCGCTCCCGCTGCCCGGGCAGTGCCATCGTCCATGCCGCCCGGCCGTGTCGCCGCGCCGCGCTGATCTTGCGCGCCGTGGCGGGCCGCCTGGCCGCGCGCGGCGTCACGGTCTGCCGCCAAGCGGTCCGCGACCCGGCTGGCCATCCGCATGCCGCCCGCCCCGGTGCCCCCGCAGCAGAGCACGGCCTGCGGCCGGACAAGATCAGGCGGCGGGTCCGGCCAGGGCGCGGGCGGGACGGCCACCGGACCGGGCGGGCCCGGGATGCCCCGGAGCCACCTGCAGGCCCCGATGACGCGGGAAAGGCCGGCGGCGACCTCCCCGCAGGGGCCATCCTCCGTCACCTGCGCATCCTCGGCCTTCGGCGACTTCACGAAGCTCTTGGCCGTTGCGGTCGGCGCCGTCGACAGCTCCCCCGGATCGGCTCGGCCTCGTACGGGCTGCCGCAGCTCACCGGCCCGCAGACGCCAAGTTCGCCGAGACCGCCGCGGCGCGCGTGTTGCGCAAGCATGCCGCACGTCCCGCTGCCCCGCCAACCCGGCCCCCGCGCCACAGCGCAGCCCGGAATTGCGCCGGACACCGCCCGCCCGAGGATCGGAGCCCGCCACCGCCACCCCCGCGAGCAGCTACCGGGCGGGGTCAAGCCTCCCGGTCCCGCGCAGCGGTTCCTGCCGGTCCATGGCCAAGCAGCCGCCTTGTGTCGGCCAAACCGCCAAGTCCCGCTGCCAGCCAAGGTCAGATGCCTTCGATCTGCCGCGCAGATCACCGCCAGACTCACCCCCCGAGAGCGGATCCCGGACGGGGTCAAGCCGCCCGGTCCCGCGCAGCGGCTCCTGCCGGTCCATGGCCAAGCAACCGCATTGCTCCGGCCAAAGCACCAAGTCCCGCTGCCCGCCAAAGTCAGATGCCTTCAATCTGCCGCGCAGATCACCGACAGACTCATCCGTCGCAAAGTGGCCCGGGTCACCCTCGCCGGGAAACGGATAGCGACCCGTAAAGGCGACCAGAAGGGAACCCCGGCACGGCACAGCGCCCCTCTGGTTCAGCCGGATCGCGGGTTCCGCCGCCAATGACTACGGCGCTTTTATATCACATGAACCTAAGTATCCGCCGCCACATGCCAGTCTCCGTTATGTCCGCTAATCTACGCATGGACGACGCCGCGCGCAGCATCGGCGCGCTTGGCGTCTGATCGCGCCGATCGATCCCCTATGCGTCTGGAAATGAGGGCACATGCCTGGCGATTGACGCCTCTCAATCGACAGGCGGGAGGGTCCCGTCACGGAGGAGAGGATATCGCCGCCGCGGGCGCGGATGATCGAGCACATGCGCATCCCGGGCATGGGCGAGACGGCGCAGAGAGCCCGCATCCGGGCGGTCGGGGATGTCCCGGCTTTCCCGGGCCGATTGCCGGACAGGGCCACGCCGGACGATCTCCCGGCCTGCCAGCTCCACAGGACCGATAGCGCGGTCGCGCCATCGACCCTCAAGATGCGCATCAAGGCGCTCAGCGGTTGCGGGACTTTCGCGGCGCCAGTGGCGCCACGGTCCCCCAGCTCTTCGGAATGCCCCGCGGGCGCGATGAGAGTGAAGCGGAACGGGAAAGGCGCCAGTGGTGCGTTGCCCGCTGAACGCGGGACATGCAGTTCCGCACGCTGCCGGGGAACCTGCCCCGCATGTTCAGCACGGCGGACATTTCCGATATCCTGATGGCGCCGCCGGGGGGGCGCGCAGCATGTCCTGCGGCGGCGGGCGGCCGAGCTCTGCAGCCTCCAGACCGGCGGCATCGTGCCGAAGGCGCGTCTTCGGCACGACGGCAGCGGCCCGCTGCCGATCCCTGTCGGCCAGGGCAAGGGGCGAAAGGATCGAAAGGGGATGCTGCCGCCGGGATTGCCGGACATGCCGCGCGACGGCCGGCGCGCAGCCCGTCCCGAGGGCGGGCTGTTTCCCGCCGCCCGGCTGGCGATCGAATGCAACCGCCGAGCGGGGGCAAGCCGAAGATCACTCCCCTCTCGCCGCGGCAGCTGAACCGGGCGTTCCTGTCGGCTAGTCCATGGCCGGGATCAGGACAGCCCCCACGCTGCCCGCGTCGCGCTAATAGCGCGCCTCTGGCGCGACGGCCCGGCTTCGCCACGCATCTGCCGCAAGCCAACGCCGATATGCAGGTCATGCAGGGGCTGCCCGGGCACGCGAAGCGCCCCCCACGGCACAGTCCGCGCATGTCTCGCCCAAGACGATCCGCGGCACGGCCAGCCTCTCCGCGACGCTGGCGAAGCTGCGGGATCGGACCGCGAAGGGAGTCCCCGGCCCGGACTGGAGATTGCCGATATCGACCGTGACCATGCAGCCGCGCGGCGGCGAGCCCATGCCGCCATGTCAGCCTGGCCCAGCCGAGGGCCATTCCGGTGCTCGGCGGGCATGCCGCGTAAAATTCCTGCAAGATGCCATCGAGCGGCTGGCGATTTGGCGAAGCCAGATCTGCCGGTCCGTGCCACTGCCCGCATTGCCAGGGGCCAGCGGCGCGCGACTGGGTCGCGGCGCGGGCGGCGGGCCTGCTGCCCATCGAGTACTTCCGTCTCGTCGTCACGCTGCCCGCGGAGGTCGCGCACTGGAGTGAGCCATCGCGTCGCCAAGGGTCCGCGGCCATTGGCGGCCAAGGCGGTCTGCGGCCTGCTGTTCCGGGCCTCGGCAGAGACCGTCGCGGCGATCACGGCCGGTCCCGGGCATCTCGGGGCGCGGATCGCCATGACGTCGGCGCTGCACATCCGGGGATCGGCGTCGTGCCGACGGCACGCCTTCCCCGCATCCGCGTGATCGTTCCCGGCGGCGGCCTCTCGCCGGAGGGCACCGGCCCAGATTGCCTGCCGCCTCGGCCCTGCGGCTTCGCCGACAGCGGTCTCCGCCGGGCCGCCATCGCGAGGCTCGGGGCGCTGACCAGAGTGGTCCCGACAGAACCGGCAGACGATCCCCGCCCCCCGCGCTGCGCGAGCCGTGCCCGTGCTGCGGCCAGCCGATGCGCATCGTCGAGACCTTCCGGCGCGGACAGGTGCCGCGCTCGCGCGCGCCGCCGCGAGGACCGCGAAGAGCGCGCCTTCACCACCGCCGAGGCCAGGCGCATGGACGACATGGCCCGCCAGCCCGGCCAGGTCCTGTCGCGCGACCGGCTGCTCGTCGCCACCTTCCGGGACCGGCCCGGACCGCGGGCCGCGCTCGATCGACGTCCTCGTCAACCGCCTGCGCCGCAAGCGCGACGACCAGGCCCGCGCGGCACCGCGACCCGCCATGGCCGCCCCTGCCCCGCCCGGAAGCCCGCCGGGGACCGCCAGGGCGCCGCGGGCTGGGCGGGTGCCCCGGCGCCCAGACCCGCTTCGCCCCGGGCCAGCAGGGCGCGGTGGCGCGCGACGGCCCCGCCGACGCGCCGGGCCGCAATGCCCGGTCTCCGGCCGCGCAGGCAGCGGCACCGGCGTCTTCCTCGCCCGCTGCATCCCGCTCGATCCCGGCCCCGACGCGCGGGTCCGCGCCGCCCCGTTCCTCGCCCGCGGCTGGCGCAGCGCCATCGAACAGCGGCCCCCCGCGCGCGCCCCCTGCCCCACGCCATGAGTGACGCCAACGGCAGCACGCTCCAGCGCCATACCGGCATGCGCCGCACGGCCCCCGGGCACCCGGCGGACCATCTGCACAGGCTCGACATGGTCGACGGCACCGACGAGGCGCTGGCCCGCCCCGGGCGGCGCCGGGCCGATGCCGCCGAGATCGTGTCGCTGGACCTCGGCCCGCTCTCCTTCGCCAGCCCCCGCTGCGACGGCCGCCAAGCGGCCGCAAGTTGCCGATCCCGGCCATGCCGCGCTGTCGCGGCAGATCGCCGAGGATGCGCAGCGCCGATCCGCCGCGGTGGCGGGCTCGATGGCGGTCCCCGGCCAGCTGCGCACCTATTGCGGCGAGAGGGAGCGGCGGTCCGACGACCTGCGACAGGCACATGCGATGACGCAACGCGGGATCAATTTCGAGTGCCATTCCGTCATCCCGCCCTGCCAGGCGCTGACCGCCGCGCTCGACATCCACCGCCGCCGCGCCTTCGAGTTCCGCAAGCTCCTGGCGCCGCTCTGCGAGCCCGTGGTGACCGATCCGGGCCACCCCCTCGCAGGCGGTCCGCGGCGCTCCCGGCCCTGCCCGGCACAGGCTCAGAGCCTGTCTGTGCCGCATGCACGACTGCGACGCACGGCTCTTCGCCGATCCGCGCCAATGCGATGCGCGCGCTGGTCGCGAAGCGCCCCGAGGCGGGTGTCATCCCCGCCGGGATCCGCAAAGATGTTCCTGACTTGTTCTCCATCGCGCCCCCTGCCCCGCCGAGGCGCACCAGGGCGCTAGCCCTCCGGATCCTGTCGCTCGCGGCCCGGAAACCGCGCCGCTCACAAAATCCTGCAGCAATTGCCCGCGACCCTGCCGAGACGGCCAAGCGGACCGTCCGCGCCCCGGCCGGAACAGCCGCCAGGACCCTACCGGCCCGGCGACCCCTCCGGCAAGAGGAGACGCGCGAGATGGCAGGGTCAGACTGATCCGGCCGCGGGGGTGCCCCTACTGCCCCTCGCCGCTGGCTTCGCCGCATCGCGGCATGGCGCCTTCCGCCCCGCGCCGCCCGGCCGCCATCGGACCACGTCCCCTGCGGCCGGACCTGGATCCGCTGGCATGCCCTCCCCCAGCCCCGGCGCCCGCGCATGACCCGCTCCGGCAGCCAGCTTCCGGGACACCGCCGGCATCGCCGCCGCGCGCGCACCCGGCATGGCGCAGCTTCCGCCCGAGCTGCCAGCCTTCCTGCACCCCGGCCCCGCCAGTCCCGCGTTGCTGGCCTTCCTGCACCTCCGCCCCGCCGGTCCCGTGCTGCTGCTCGCGGCACTTGCCTCGGGATGGCCGCCGGTCTCGGGGCTGCGGGCGCTGCACCTGCCCGGCCTCTTCGGCTTCGCCCGCTAGAGCGCGGTGCTGCAGGTCTGCCTCTTCCTGTCCTCCGACCTGCTCAGCGTTGCCCTGGCGGTCTGCATCGGCTCCTGCCTGCGGCCGGTGATCGCCAGCCTCTGGCGCTGCTTCGTGCGGCGCGAGCGGATCTCGCGCGATACGGTCCCGGCGATGCTTCTGGCGACCCGCGGGCTCGCCAGCTTCAGCGTCGGCGGGATCGGCCCGGCCGGTCGCGAGACCGGCTGGCTGGCCGGGCTGCGCGGCGGCCGCGATCGCCTTCGTCGCCATCGCCTCCTGCAGCCGGACGCTGTCTTGCCACAGCCCCGCATGGCCCCGACCGGCGCGGGCCGCTCGCTGGCGGTGCTGCTGCTCCGGCCGCTGGCCCGGCCCGGCTGCCACCGGAGCTTCTGTCGGTGGCCAGCCGGTCCTCCGCGACATCGCCCATGTCAGCCTTCCGGCGACCGCACCGGCCTATGCACTCTTCGCCCGCGGCATGGCGCGCTGCCCCACCATCCTGGGCGGGGTCACGGCGGCGCTGCGCTCGGCCTTGGTCCTCGGCGCGCGGCTGGCCCCGGTCGGACTGCTCGGCTGCGTGGCGCTGGTGGCGGCGATCCTGTTCCTCGGTGCCGGGCCTGCGCCGGAGACGACCCCGCGGACACGCCGCAGCTGGCCCCTGCAGCGGCGGCTCGGAACCGGCGCACGGCGCGCCGCCAGACGCGGTCCCGATCCTGGCCCCGCGCCACGGTCGCGCGGTCGAGGATCCGCGCCGCGGCGACCCGGCAGATGAAATCCTCATGAAGCGTGCGCCCGCCGATCGACAAGCTCGACCAGAGGTCCTACCCGGGCAGTGCGGCCTCCGGCGCGAGCGTCTCCAGCCGGCCCCGGTTAATCCCGGCAAAGCCCTAGGTGAAGCACATCTCCGCGCCGGATCCCCTGGGCGGCTCCAGCGCCACCGCCCGTTCCGCGCGCCCGGCCAGGCAGCGGTCCCCGGTCACCAGCGCATAGTCGAAGCCGCGGGCATGGCCGTTGGTCTCGAAGCTGCAGCGCTGCGACACGGGCAGGCTGTCCCTGTCCACTGGCTGATCGGTCCGGCGTTCACGGCCCGGCGTCAGCGGAAACGCCCCTTCGGCAGCGAAGGATCCGCACGGGAAGTTCTTGCGCGCGCCGGGACGGGAGGCCCGTGGATTGTCGGTCTCCTAGGCACCGAACGCTACGAGCCCCTTGGCCGCCGAGACCGCGGCCGGTGCAGCAGCCCGAAGGGCACGGGGTCCCAATAGCACACCGAGGCGCGGATCATCCGCAGGTTCCGCGACCACCGACCGGCCCAGGACCTAGCTGCGGACGTCCCGCGCGCCCGCTTCGGCAGAGAGTTTCAGCGGCCCCGTTCCGATCAGCGCAAGCCCCGGCGTCAGCTCGAGGGCGATCGGCAGCCGCGAGCTCCGGGCATCGAGGGCGAGAGCTTCCTTGCCGAAGTCGGCATTCGGGAGGCCGCCGAGCACTGGTCGCCAGAGCCGCAACCGGACGCCGATGCCGCCAGACAGCATCTGCCGCGTGCCGTTCTCTGAGGCGTCGGCAATGGTGGCCGCGAGGTCGAAATGGTCTCCGGGGGGCCAGAAGGCCGGGCAGCGAGAGCCCCTAGCCGAAAACCAAGGGCCCGGACAGCTCGGGGCCGGGGTTCGCGACGGTCCGGATTAGTGTCAGGGACGGGAAGAATGCCTGGGCAGAGGCGCTTCCGGTAAGGGAGATGAACGCAAGGGGGCGGACATGGCGGAATTGCTTCCGGAATGCCCGCGGTTGAGGGCAACATCCGGGGCGTCATTCCATGTTTTGCCTCGGTTCCGGACGGGTTCACAGCTGTGAACCCTGTGACGCAGGCCCGCGACGGGGGGCGGGTTCACAGCTGTGAACCCGCGGAGTCTCCGGGCTGGCACATCGAGGTAACCATTTTCTCAAGGCAGAGTTCGCCGCGCGCGGCACGTTCGCAGAGACGGGCCAGATAGGCGCCATGGCTGCGGATCGAGGCGAAGCGCTTGAGGATCGAGGCCAGGCAGATCGCGGCGCCCTCGGGGCCCATGACGTCTTGCGCCGTGTTCCAGACCGCCTGCGGAATGCCCAGCATCGGACGGATTGCGTCCGCCGCACGGGCCAAGTCCTGCCAGTCGCGGATCGGATCCGGGCTGTAAGTCGCCATGCCCGGCGAGGCCGTCAGGACCTCCTGGAGCGTGATTGCGCGGGGCCGGGGCATGGCTCCAGCCGGGGCGCGGCCTTCGGCATTCCGGGTCCGGACGCATCCCGGCGCAGACGGTTCAGCCCAGCGGGCGGCCTTCGGCGCCTCAGTCGCGTCGCACCCGGAAACAGCTTCCGGGGCAGGCGGCAGAGGCGCCGGATGACCGTCCGGTTGCCGCGATTTCGCGGCAGCTTGTGCCGGGTAGCGAGACCTCGCCACGGGCATCACCGGCGCCGGGGGCGTGGCCTGAAGCATGGGAAGGCGAGACGTGTTTTCGCCAGCCTCACGGGGACGGACAGGCGACGCGAAGGGGGGCAGGCTCTTTGCAGACGCAACGGGCGCCGCGGCGTCGCCGGAGACCGTTCCGGGGTAATGCGGCGAGACGGAAACCGGCGTTCCGGACATGCTCCGGGGGCTGCGTGCGGCGTCGGCGGAAAGGCGTGTTTCCAGCCCGGAGCGGGCGCGTGCCGGGCTGGCCTTGATGCCCGATATACGGCCGGGATCCGTCGCAGGCAGGGCGGTTTGCCTCGCTGCGGCCGTCACCAGACGCGAGGCAGGCGAGATGCCCGGAGCGGTCAGTTCCGCAGGCACAAACGGGGTCGCGACAGCCGAACGGGCCGCCGGTGTTCCGGCTTTGGCGGCGGGCTGAGGATGGCGAAATCCGCGTTGGTTTCTGCCGCTCATCTGGGGTGTCGCATCTGCGGTGAGGAGCGCTGGCGCCTTGTCTGCGGATGGCAGGTCTTCGCTTTGGGCAAAGGGTCGGTACTGGCGATGATGGCCGGAGTCCGAGACGGAATCCAGCGCGGAACGCGGGAGGTCAGCGGATGCCGCCCGGGCCGCGGCTTGGCCGCTGGGCGCCGCGATGTGCAGGGCCGGGAGCCGGGTTTCGCGCGCAGAGGGCGTCAGGTCGTTGCCATTTGAACCGGGTGCGTCAGGCGTCTCTGTGTCGCCGAGAAAATCGGGCGCTAGGGACGGAAGGGACGGATCCTGACCGGCGGCTTGCGTGGACCTGTTGGCAATGGGTGTCCGGCAGGCGAGCGGTTGGGCGGTGCCAGGCAAGTCGCCACCTTCGGAGGGCCGGTGTCGGGTCGCCGGAGCCAGCCTTTGCCGTCCGTCGCCGGATGCGGTGCGGTTTGGAGGCTGGGGGGCAGGCTTGCCGCCGCCACCGCAGGTTTCTCTGCAACCCGGCGCGGCCACGGGCGTGTCCGCATGGCTAGCTTCGAACCGTCCCGCAGGATCTTTCCAAATTAATTTTTGGGAGTCTATGTGCTGCCCGGTTTGGCTGCCGCTGGTGCTCATTTCTTCTGCGGCACGGGCGCCGAGACGGGTGCGGGCCTCTGCCAGGGCGGGGGCGAGACGGGCCTCGATCGCGCGCAGACCGGCCAGGTCGAGCTTGCGGCGCAGCAGCTTGGCGGTGTCTTCGGCAAGGGCGGCGAGAGCGGGCCAGACCGGGGCAGGGCAGGCGTCTGCGCCGTATTGCGCCAGGGCGGCGGCGTCGCGGCGCATCAGGCTGAGCTCCTGCCGGAGGGCGTCGCGGGCCCCGGCCTCTGCGGCGAGCGTGGCGGCGGCGGCGCGGAATTCGCCGAATCGGTCGCAGAGCGGGGAGAGGTCGAAGCCGAAGGCGGCGGGCGTGCCGCCCGTGCGGCGGGCATAGCGCTTGCCGTTCGGGCTGTCGCGGCGCAGAATCGCCCCCGAGGCCACCAGCTTGGCCAGATGGCGGCGCATGGTCGAGCAGGGCATGCCGTTCAGCCGGTCGCAGAGCGTCCGGTTCGAGGGGAAGACGACCGGCGCGGCGCCCGATTCGCCGAGCAGGACCGACGGATGGAAGCTGACAAGCGCCTGAAGCACCGAGAGGTCGCGGTCGCTGAGCCCGTAGAGGCTGCGCGCGGCGGCGAGCGCGCGCAGAGCCTCCCATTTATTCACGGGATCTCCGGCAGGCAGGGCCGCAGCCCTGCGCTGTGTGTCCAATAGGACAGCATCCACCCTTCGCCGGAAGGGCGTTATCGGCATGTACGTCATGATTTCTGTCACGAAGACAAAAAAACCCCGCTCCGCAAATCCGATTGGACTTGCAGCGATGGGCTCCGACCTCTAGCTTGAGAGTGCGAAAAACAAGTGAGGGTCTCGTGGAGCGTTGTCTTTGCGGGACCTTTTCTTTGCCTCTGGCGTGCCTCCTGTTTCCTGCCTGTTATCTTTTTTTCTGCCTCAGTCTTCCGCGCGCGCCTTCCAGCGCGCGTGAAGCTCTCTGACCAGGCCGGGCGCCTCTGCCTCGACCCAATCCGCGAATGCGCCGCCGCCGAGGTCTATGCTGACCCCCTTGGACGTGCGGCGCAGCGATCCGATGCGCTTGCCGTCGACGGCAAGCGCGCGTGTTCCGCCCTTGGCGGCCGGGGCGGCGCGCTTCGGGGCAGGGGGCGTGCCCACCGCCTTCATCACCGCGTCGAAGGCCAGGACCGAGGGGTCCTCGACCTGCGGGGCGGCGGGATCGAAGGGCGCGACGGCGGCGCGGTCATGCACCTCGCCGGCGATCTCGGCGAGATGCTCGCGGTCGATGCCCGAGGCGTCGATCGCCTGGGCCAGCGCCTCCCAGCGGGGGCGGCCGATGCCATGGGCCGCGCCGATGGCGGCCGCGAGCTCGCGCCCCACCGATTCGGCGACGGCGATGCCCATCGAGATGGCGGATTTGGTGACGGTCAGCACCTCGGCCACCTTGGCCTGCGTGCCGAAGCCCGACTCGACGAGGGATTGCGCGAACAGCGCCTTCTCGATGAAGGAGAGGTCGCGGCGCGCCATGTTCTCGGAGATCTGCGAGCGCAGCGCGGCGGTCTCGTCGAGGCTGGCGACCAGCGCGCGGACCTTCTGGACCTTGTCGGAAGAGCGGATCGCCTCCAGCCGGCGGCGGCCGTAGACGAGGAGGTAGCGCTCGGGCTCGCTCGGGTGGCGGCGCACGAGGATGGGGACGGCCTGGCCGTTCTCCTCGATGGCATCGCGCAGGTCGGCCACGTCCTCGGGATCGAGCCGGTCGGCGATGCGCGCATCCTCGATCGCGGAGGGATCGAGTTCCCAGACATGGTGGCTGTCGACCGCGTCGCGGGCCGAGCGCAGCGCCCGGTTGGCGCCCATCATCGAGGGCGGCGGCGCGGCGGATCCGGTCGAGGTCAGGCCGTCGAGCATCGACATGCGGCGTTTCTTCTGATCGGTCATGTCCGTCCCCAGGTTTTCTGGATGAGATCGGCGATCTCGCCATTGACCGCGTTCAGGCTTTCGATCGCGCGGTCGTAGGTGGCGCGGGTGAAGGCCGAGCGGGAGACCTCGTAGAGGGTCTGCTTGGTGAGCCCCGCGTCGGAAATCGCGGTGGATTTCAGCATCGGCGAGTTCAGCACGTTGTCGCCGTACATGGTGCGCAGGAAGGCGACGATGCGGTTCTGCGGCGCGTCGGTCGGCTCGTAGCGGGTGAGCAGGTAGCGCATCCAGTCATGGCTCATGTCGGCGCCGGATTCGGCGATCACGTCCATCAGGTCGGCGGTCATGCGCAGGAACTGCGACATCGACATGACGTCGAGCATCTCGGGATGGATGGTGACGAGGACGCCGGTCGCGGCCGAGAGCGCGGACATGGTCAGGAAGCCGAGCTGCGGCGGGCAGTCGATCACGACGATGTCGTAATCGGCATCGACCTGGGCCAGCGCCTCCTTGACGCGGAAGAAAAAGAGGCCTGCGGCGCCCTGGGCGAGGGCGCGCGGGGTCTCGTGCTCGAATTCCATAAGCTCGAGATTGCCGGGGATCAGGTCGAGCCCGGGGATGTAGGTGGGGCGGATCACGTCGCGGATCGGCGCGGGGTCGACATAGCGGATCGCGTCGTAGAGCGTGCCGCCATCGGGCAGGTCGTATTCCGGCTGCACGCCGTGGAGCGCGGTCATCGAGGCCTGCGGGTCGAGGTCGATCGCCAGCACCCGGTAGCCGTTGAGCGCCAGGAACTGCGCCAGATGCGCCGAGGTGGTGGTCTTGCCCGAGCCGCCCTTGAAGTTCATCACGCCGATCACCTGCAGGTGGTCGCCCTCGCGGCGGCCGGGCAGGTAGTCGCCGGGCTTGCGCGCGGTCTTCTCGAGGAGCTCGCGCAGGTCGCGCAGATCCTGGACGGAATAGAGGCGGCGGTTGCCGCCGGTCACTTCGGGCGTCGGCCCCTTGCCGTCGAGATGCAGCTTGCGCAGGTACGAATCATTGATGCCGAGGAGCTGGGCTGCCTCCCCGGAGGTGAATTTCCGCATCTGCTTGGCCGCGTCGGGAGGGAAGAGTCCCTCGCGCAGCGCATGGAGCTGCACGGCCAGCGTCTCGGAATGCCCTCGGATGACGGCATTCAGATGCGCCCGAGCTTCAATAGTGTTCATCTGCTTCCTGCCCGAATCCGTGTTCACGGAATTTGACGTTCTTGGACCCTTTTCCGTGACTATTGGGCAAGGAGTCGGATTCGTGCAAGAGTTTTCGTGGGATGGCCCAAGCGGCGGGGCAGGGGGATGCCCTGATGTCACGGCCGGCGGGGCGAGTCGGGCGCTGTCCAGAGCCTAGCAGCGGCGCTGCCGCGAGGGAAGCACGGGCTCAGCGCGGCTGCCAGGCGGCGGGATCGGCGCAGCTCTCGCGGAAGGCGGCGAGCTCTTCGGCGAATGTATCAAGGAAGATCCGCGCGAGTCCGCCGCCCGTGCCCTGGCGCGGCTGGACGCAGACGAAGGTGAAATCCAGCCGCTCCTCCAGCGGCCGGACGGTGCCGCCGCGCCCGGCGAACTGCCAGGCGGCGAAGGCGTCGACGATCGAGGCGCCGAGCCCGGCCTCGACCAGTTCGGCGATGGTCGCCGACCAGCGGGCATCGACATTGACCCGCCGCGCCACATTCAGCGAATCGAAAAGCGCGTCGGTGCGCAGCCGGCTGGAGGTGCCCTCGGAGGTGGCGATGAACTCCTCGCCTTCGAGATCGCGCACCGAGATCCGGGGCAGGGCGGCCAGCCGGTGGCCCGGCGGCAGGATGCAGAAGGCCGGGACCGACATCAGCGGGCCGACATCGACCCGGTTGCGGTCGACCGGCGTCATCGCGAAGCCCAGGTCGCAGAGTCCGGCGGCGACGAAATCGACCACTTCCTCGGAATTGTAGTTCTGCAGCGAGAGCTGGATCGCGGGATGCTCGGCCCGCATCCGGATCACCACACGGCCGAGAAAGGCCAGCGAGAAGGTCGGCAGCGCCGCGATCCGCAGCCGCCCGGCCGAGCGGTTGCGGATGCGGTGCGCCGCGCGGGAGACCCGCTCCAGCCCGCTATAGGAGCGCTCCACCTCTGTATATAGAGAGAAGGCGGCGTCGGTCGGCTTCAGCCCGCCCTGGCGGCGCTCGAAGAGCGCGAAGCCCAGCGTCGCCTCGAGCTGGGTGAGGATCTTCGACACTGCGGGCTGGGTGACGGACAGCATCCGCGCCGCCTCTGTCACCGAGGCCGCGACCATCACCGCGCGGAAGGCCTCGATCTGGCGATGGGTCAGGCGCTGCTCGGACATGCCGGGGCTCCATAAGGTTGGGTTATAACTTCAAGCCCATTTGTGCTTTGACTTCATGTCCTATCACCCGAATGATCCGGGGAGAAGGTGCCGCAGAGCGCCGCGACAGACAGCAATCACCATCAGCCAGAGACGGGACACCGGCGCGCCCTGCGTCCGGACATGCCCCCGCCATGGCTGCGGATGGCCGCGCGCCGTCCGGTGTCCAGCAAGGAGAGTCCAGTGACCGCCGACCCGAAGACCGTCTCCCCGCCCATCCGCCGCCTCGCCTGCGCCGCGCTCGCGCTGGCGGCCGCCGCCCTGGTCCTGCCCGCCGCGCCCGCCGCCGCGCAGGACATGCCGCCGCTGCCCGCCGCGATCGCCGATGCCGGCGAGATCCGCGTCGGCACGAAATGCGACTACCCGCCCGAGGGCTATCTCGACAATTCCGGCACGCCGATCGGGGTCGAGGTCTCGATGGCCCACCAGATCGCCAAATACGCCTTCGGCGAGGATGCCGAGGCCGAGATCGTCTGCGTCACCGGCTCGAACCGGATCCCGGCGCTCCTGGGCAACAAGATCGACCTGATCATCGCCACCATGGGCATCAATGCCGAGCGCGAGGAAGTCGTCGATTTCACCAATCCCTATGCCTGGTCCTCCTCGGGCGTGGTGGTGAAGGCCGACAACCCGGCCGACACGCTGGCCGAGCTGGAGGGCTCGACCGTCGCCTTCATCAAGGGCGCCTGGCAGATCCCCTATTTCGAGGAGAACTATCCGGACGTGAAGATGCTGCTGCTCGACGGCGTGTCGGACAGCCTGCAGGCGCTGATGCAGGACCGGGTGGTGGGCTATGCGCATGACACGCCGGTGCTGATGTCGCTGGTGGCCAACAATCCGCGCATCCGGCTGATGGACGAGTCCTACAAGATCGGCACCCGCGGCGCCGCGGTGCGCCCGGGCGAGACCGAGTGGCTGGACTATGTCAACGCCTCGCTCGACCGGATGGCCGCCGAGGGGCTCTTCAAGACCTGGTTCGAGGAATATGCCGATGACGAGAACCTGGACGTGAAGCTGGCCTTCTGGGACATGTCGAAGAAGCCGGCCGAATAGGCCCGGAAACGGGCGGCCCCGCTGCGGGCCGCCCCCCTTGCCCTGACCCCGGCCGCCTGAAAGTCCTTCATGACCTACCAGTTCAGCTTCCCCTATATCTGGGGCGCGACCCCGGATCTGATGCAGGGGCTGTGGATGACCCTGCTGGTCAGCCTGGTCTCCATCCTCTTCTCCGTCCTGATCGGCACGCTCTGCGCCTGCCTGCGCACCTTCCGCGTGCCGGTGCTGTCGCAGATCGCCAGCGCCTACGTCCATTTCATGCGCTCGACGCCGCTTCTGGTGCAGATCTACTTCATCTTCTACGGGCTCGCCTCGCTCGGGCTCGGGCTCGGCGGCTTCTGGTCGGGGGTGCTGGCGCTGTCGCTCTGGGGCGGGGCCTATAACAGCGAGAACATCCGCGGGGGGCTGTCGGCCGTGCCGCACGGGCTGCGCGAGGCGGCCTTCTCGCTGGGGCTGAAGCCGATGCTCTACCTGCGGCTGGTGGCGCTGCCGATCGGGCTGAGGGTCTGCATCCCCTCGATGCTGAACACCTCCGTCTCGGTGCTGAAGAACTCCTCCTACCTGCAGGCGATCGGGCTGGCCGAGCTGACCTTCGTCGCGATGAACCGCGTCGCCATGGATTTCCGCACGCTGGAGATGTTCGTCTCGATCGGCGCGATCTACCTGGTGATCGTGCTGGCGCTGTCGGCCGGGGTGCGGCAGCTCGAACAGGTGCTGCAGGCGCCGTTCCGGACCGCGTGAGGCTGCCATGGACCTGATCATCGAAAGCCTGCCGCTGCTCGGGAAAGGGCTGGTCGTCACCTTCCAGCTCGCGCTGTCGGCGCTGTTCCTGACGACCATCGTCTCCTTCGCGGTGGGGATCGCCGCGGTCTCGCGCTTCCGCGCGCTGCGCATCCTCAGCGTGATCTACGTGGAGGTCTTCCGCGACATCCCGCTGGTGGTGAACCTGCTCTTCGTCTATTTCGGCGCGCCGCTGGTGGGGCTGTCGCTGGACCCGTTCGCCGCGGCGCTGGTCAGCTTCACCAGCTGGGGCAGCGCCAATGGCGCCGAGATCATCCGCGGCGGCTTCAAGTCGATCCCCAAGCACCAGCGCGAGAGCGCGGTCGCGCTGGGGATGCGCCCGGCGGAGACCATGGCGCTGGTGCTGCTGCCGCAGATCCTGCTGCCGATCCTGCCGGCCTTCACCGGGCTCTTCTCCATCCTGATCCAGTCGACCGCGCTGGCGACGATGGTGGGGGCGACGGAATTCCTGCGCACCGCGCAGATCATCGTCGAGCGCACCACGATGATGACCGGCATGAGCCCCGCCTTCGCGGTCTACGGCTTCGTGCTCTGCGTCTATTTCGTGATCTGCTTCAGCCTGAACCTGCTGACCGCCTGGCTCGAGCGGCGCATCGCGCGGTCGCGCAGCGCCCATCGTCCCGCGGCGGAGGCCCCCGCGAAAGCGGCCGAGATCAAACCTGCCGAGGCCACATGACCATGTCCGAGACCAAGACGACCTCCAAGGTGAGCGGGCTGCTCTCCGAGCCGCTGGCGCCCGAGATCATCGCCGGGATCAACGCGCCGCTGCTGGCGCGCAGCTTCGCCGCCTCGCTGCCGGGCTTTGCCGCGATCAACCGGGCGCATCTGGTGATGCTGGCCGAATGCGGGCTGGTGCCCGCGGCGCTGGCGGGGCGGCTGCTGGGCCATGTCGCCGAGCTGGAGGCAGAGGGGCCCGGCGCCTTCGCGCTCGATCCCGAGCGGGAGGATGCCTGGTTCAACTACGAGGCGGAGCTGGCGCGCCGCGCGGGCGCCGAGGCGGGCTTCCTGCACATGGCGCGCTCGCGCAACGACCTGAAGGCGACGCTCGACCGGCTGCGCCAGCGCGAGCTGGGCGAGAGGCTGCTGGCCCAGGTGCTCGACCTGCGCGAGGTGCTGCTCGAGCGCGCGGGGGAGGAGGCCGCGACGGTGATGCCGGGCTACACCCATCTGCAGCATGCCCAGCCGGTGACTTTCGGCTGGTACCTTCTGGGGATCGAGGCGGCGCTGGGGCGCGATGCCGGGCGGATCGCCGATGCGCTGGCGCGGATGGACGACTGTCCGCTGGGGGCGGGGGCGCTGGCCGGGACGCGCTTCGGCATCGACCGCGCCCGTACCGCCGAGCTTCTGGGCTTTGCCGCGCCGCAGCCCCATGCGCTGGACGCGATCGCCAGCCGCGACGGGCTGATCGAGCTGGGCAATGCCGCCGCGCAGCTGTCGCTGACGCTGGGGCGGATGGCGCAGGATTTCTACCTGTGGTCGACCCATGAATTCGCCATGCTGCGCTTTCCCGACCGGGTGGCGATCACCTCCTCGATCATGCCGCAGAAGAAGAACCTCGCCGTGCTCGAGCACCTGAAATCGCGCCCCGCGGCGCTGTCGGGGGCGCTGGCGACGGCCTTTGCCGCCAGCCGCGCGGTGCCTTTCGGCCATAGCCAGGAGGTCGGCGCCGAGGCCGGGCGCTGGCTGTGGGAGGCGCTGGAGGAGCTGGCGGGGATGCTGCCGGCCGCGCGGGTCGTGGCCGGGGCCGCGATGCCCTGCCGGGCGCGGATGGCCGAGCTTTCGGGGGCGAATTTCGCCACCGCGACGGCGCTGGCCGATGCGCTGGTCACCGATTGCGCGCTGCCCTTCCGCGAGGCGCATCACATCGCCGGGCGCTTCGTGCGGCTGTCGCTGGAGGGCGCCGCGCCCGGGGCCGCGCTCGACGCGGCGGCGCGCGAGATCACGGGGCGGTCCCTGGGGCTGGCGCCCGCGCGGCTGGCCGAGGTGCTGGATCCTGCGGGCGTGCTCGAGGCGCCGGGCTGCGGGC
This sequence comes from Poseidonocella sp. HB161398, assembly GCF_005870025.1. Lineage (GTDB taxonomy): Bacteria > Pseudomonadota > Alphaproteobacteria > Rhodobacterales > Rhodobacteraceae > Mangrovicoccus. Next base: position 158,198 of record NZ_VATA01000001.1, on the reverse strand, counting down.
CGAGCCTGGCCGAGACGGCGCGGTTGAGGAATGGCGCGGCGGCGGCACTGGCCGCCGAGCGCCGCGCGGCCGAGACCCGCGCCCTGCGCCGCGAGGCAGCCGCCGAGCGGCTGGAGGCCTGCTGCCGCGCGCTGATCGGCGGCGCGATGGCGGAGGCCCCGGCATGAGCCCGGTTCCGCTGATCGAGACCGCCGCGCTCTGCAAGGAGTTCCGCGGCGGGATCCGCGCGCTCAGCAATGTCGACCTGAAGGTCCGCCAGGGCGAGGTGGTGGTGATCCTCGGCCCCTCGGGCTCGGGCAAGTCGACGCTGATCCGCTGCGTCAACGGGCTGGAGGAGATCACTTCGGGCGCGGTCATGGTCGGCGGCCGCCGGGTCGATGGCGCCGGGCCCGGGCGCTGGCGCCAGACCCGGCTGGAAATCGGCATGGTCTTCCAGAACTACGCGCTGTTCCCGCATCTCGACGTCATGCGCAACATCACGCTGGCGCCCTGCCGCGCCGGGCTGATGACCCGCGCCGAGGCCGAGGAAGAGGCGCTGCGGCTTCTGGGCATCGTCGGGCTGACCGAGAAGGCCCGCGCGCCGGTCGCCTCGCTCTCGGGCGGGCAGCAGCAGCGCGTCGCGATCTGCCGGGCGCTGGCGATGAAGCCGAAGGGCATGCTCTTCGACGAGCCGACCTCGGCGCTCGACCCGGAAATGGTCGGCGAGGTGCTGGCGACGATGCGGCGGCTGGCCGATGACGGAATGACGATGATCTGCGTCACCCACGAGATGGGCTTTGCCCGCGAGGTCGCCGACCGGGTGATCTTCATGGACCGCGGCGAGATCGTCGAGGAGGGCACGCCGGCCGAATTCTTCTCGGCGCCGCGGACCGAGCGGGCGCGGCAGTTCCTCGACCTGATCATGAGGCATGACGCATGAGCGACGCGATCGTCATCGGCGGCGGCATGGTCGGCGCGGCCATTGCCTGGGGGCTCCTGCGCCAGGGCATGGGCGTCACCGTGCTGGACGGCGCCGACGAGGCGCAGCGCGCGGCGCGGGCGAATTTCGGCCTGGTCTGGGTGCAGTCGAAGGGCGACGGCCTGCCGGAATACGCCGCCTGGACCCGCGAGGGCGCCGCGCTCTGGCCCGGCTTCCAGGAGTTGCTGGCCGGGCAGACCGGCGTGTCCTGCGGCTTCTCGGCGCCGGGCGGGCTGCATCTGTGCATGAGCGAGGAAGAGCTCGACGGCCGCCGCGGCCTAATGCAGCGGATGCACAATGTCGACGGGCCCGGGGCCTTCGACATGCGGATCCTCGACCGCGGCGAGCTGGCGGACCTGCTGCCCGGGATCGGCCCGGAGGTCGTCGGCGCCAGCCTCTGCGCGCAGGACGGCCATGCCAGCCCGCAGGGGCTGCTGCTGGCGCTGCATCGCGGGATCCTCGCGCAGGGCGGGCGGATCCTCTCGGGGCAGGAGGCGGTCGCGCTCGGCCGCGAGGCCGGGCTGTGGCAGGTGGAGACGGCAGAGGCGCGCCATGCCGCGCCGGTCCTGGTGCTGGCGGCGGGGACGGGCAACCTGGCGCTCGGCCGGATGGCGGGGATCGAGATCCCGGTCTCGGGGCTGAAGGGTCAGATCCTCGTCACCGAGCGCACCGGGCCGCGGCTGCCGCTGCCGACCCACAAGGTGCGCCAGACCGAGGCGGGCACGCTGCTGCTCGGCGACAGCAAGGAGCCGGAGGCCGGGCTCGACGACCGCAGCTCGGGCGCGGTGATCGCCGATATCGCGGCGCGCAGCCTGAAGATGTTCCCCTGGCTCTCGGAGGTGAACCTGGTCCGCGCCTGGGGCGGCATCCGCACGATGACGCCCGACAGCTTCCCGGTCTACGAGGCGCCCGCCTCGCTGCCCGGGCTTTTCGCCGCCAACTGCCATTCCGGCGTCACGCTGGCGGCGGTCCATGCCCTGAAACTTGCGCCGATGATCGCCGCCGGGGCGCTGGCCCCGGAGATCGCGGCGCTGTCCTCGCGGAGGTTCGATGTTCCGGACAACTGACACGGAGGCCGCCGCGGCGGTCGAGTTCACCTGGGAGGGGCAGGCGCTGGCCGGGCGCGAGGGCGACACGGTGGCCGCGGCGCTCCTGGCGGCCGGGATCGCGGCGACGCGGTCGCATCCGCTGGATGGCGCGGCGCGCGGGCCCTACTGCCTGATGGGGACCTGCTTCGAGTGCCTGGTGGAGATCGACGGGCGGCCGAACCGGCAGGCCTGCCAGGTGCTGCTGGCGCCCGGCATGAAGGTCGCGCGGCAGCGGGGGGGGCGGGCATGACACCGGATCTGGCGATTATCGGCGCGGGGCCCGCGGGGCTCGGCGCGGCGATCGAGGCGCGGGCAGCGGGGCTGTCGGTCGTTCTGATCGACGACCAGATGGCGCCGGGCGGGCAGATCTGGCGCGGCGCGGGCCAGGTGCCCGGGGCGCGGCGGCAGCTGATGGGCCCGGATTACGCGAAGGGCAGGGCGGTGATCGACGCCTTCCACGCCAGCGGGGCGACCTATCTGCCAGGCCATGTCGCCTGGAATATCGAGGCGGAGCCGCTGGCGGTCGACTGCGCGGGGCCCGAGGGCAGCCGCCGGATCCGGCCCGGCACGCTTCTGCTGGCGACCGGCGCGGTGGAGCGGCCGGTGCCGGTGCCGGGCTGGACGCTGCCGGGCGTGCAGACGGCGGGCGGGCTGCAGATCCTGATGAAGACCTCCGGCCTTGCCGCCGAGGGCGCGGTTCTGGCCGGGGCGGGGCCGCTCCTGTGGCTCTTGGCCGCGCAGATGGCGGCGGCCGGCGTGCCGCCCCAGGCGGTGGTCGAGACCCTGCCGGCCGGGCGCTATCGCGAGGCGGCGCGCGCGCTGCCCGGCGCGCTGCGGGCGCCGGGGCCCCTGGCCAAGGGGCTGGGGCTGATCGCCAAGGTGCTGCGCGCCGGGGTCGCGGTCCATCGCGGCGCCTCGGGGCTGCAGATCGAGGGGACCGACCGGGCGGAGGCGGTGCGCTTCCGCGATGCCGCGGGGCGCGACTGGCGGCTGGAGACGCAGACGGTCGGGCTGCATCTGGGGGTGGTGCCGAACCCGCAGGCGCCGCGGCTTCTCAGGATCGGCCATGACTGGGATGCGGGCCAGGCCGCCTTCCGCCCGCGCCGCGACGGCGATCTGCGGCTGGCGCCGGGGATCCTGATGGCCGGGGACGGCGCCGGGATCGGCGGGGCGGAGGTCGCCGAGCTGGAAGGCCGGCTGGCGGCGCGGCTGCTGGCAGGCGGCGAGACCGCCGGGCTCCGCCGCCGGATCGCCCGGGCGCGTGCCGCGCGGCCCTTCCTCGAGCGGCTCTACCACCCCGGCACGGTGCTGCCCGATGACGGCACCGTGGTCTGCCGCTGCGAGAATGTCACCGCGGGCGCGATCCGCCGCGCCGCGCGCGACGGCGCCGCCGGGCCGAACCAGGCGAAATTCCTGCTGCGCGCCGGCATGGGCCCCTGCCAGGGCCGGACCTGCGGCCTGGCGGTCGCGGCGCTCGTCGCCGAGGCGCGCGGGCAGGGGATGCAGGAGACCGGCTATTTCCGCATCCGCCCGCCGCTGAAGCCGCTGCCGCTGTCGGTGATCGCCGCCGCCGGGATGGCGGAGCCCGATTTCCCGCCGCCCTGAGATCCGGCCCGCCGCCCGATCCCTCCCTTCCCAAGCTTGCGAAAGGCCCCGGTCATGCCCGGTCCGACCCCCGATCCCGTCCCCTCCGCCGAAACCCTGCCCGCCCGCGTCGACACGGTCGTCATCGGCGGCGGCATCATCGGCTGCTGCACCGCGCTGGAGCTTGCCGAGCGCGGGCTGAGCGTCCTTCTGTGCGAGAAGGGCCATATCGGCGGCGAGCAGTCGAGCCGCAACTGGGGCTGGGTGCGGCTGACCCATCGCGACCCGCGCGAGATGGAGCTGATGGTCGAATCCGCGCGGCTCTGGCAGCAGCTCGACCAGCGGGTGGAGGGGCAGACCGGCTACCGCCAATGCGGCATCGCCTTCGGCTTCCGCGACGCGGCCGGGCGCGCCGATCTGGAGCAGTGGCTGCCCTCGCTCCGGGACTACCAGCTGTCCGCCTCCATCGCCTCGGCGCAGGAGCTGTCGGCGATGTTCCCCGGCATGGATCACGGGCTGAAGGGCGCGCTGGTCAACCGCGCCGACGGCCGGGCGGAGCCGCAGAAGGCCGCGCCCGCCGTGGCCCGCAGGGCGCAGGAGCTCGGCGCGACGGTGATGACGGGCTGCGCGGTGCGCAGCCTCGAGACCGCGGCGGGGCGGGTCTCGGGCGTCGTGACGGAGAAGGGCACGGTCGCCTGCGACAGCGTGGTCGTGGCCGGGGGCGCCTGGTCGCGGCTCTTTCTCGGCAATGCCGGGGTGGAGCTGCCGCAGCTGCGGCTGCGAAACACGGTGCTGCGCACGGCCGCGGTGCCCGAGGGGCCCGACGTCACGATCAAGCATCCCGATTTCACCGCGCGGCGCCGCGCCGATGGCGGCTACACGGTGGCCAGCGTGCTGGCGAACCGCTTCGAGCTGACCCCCGACAGCTTCCGTCTGTTCGCGAAGTTCCTGCCGGCGCTGCGCAATGAATGGCGGACGATCTCCTTTTCCGTCGGGCCGGGCTTCGTCGAGGCGGCGCGCGAGACGCGGCGCTGGGGCGCGGACGAGGTGACGCCCTTCGAGCGCTGCCGCGTGCTCGACCCCGCGCCCGACCGCAAGGCGATCGACCGGGTCTATGCGGCGATGCGCAAGGCGATGCCGGCCTTTCGCGACGTGCCGGTGGCGCAGTACTGGGCGGGGATGATCGACGTCACGCCCGACGCGGTCTCGGTGATCTCGAAGGTCGAGAAGATGCCCGGGCTGGTGATCGCCACCGGCTTCTCGGGGCACGGCTTCGGGCTCGGCCCCGGGGCGGGGAAGCTGGCGGCGGATCTGGCCAGCGACGGGCGGCCCTTCACCGATCCGGGGAATTTCCGGCTGACGCGCTTCACCGACGGCACGCCGATCCGGCCGATCAGCGGCGTCGCCCGGCGCTGATCCGGGCGGGTGTGCCGCTCCGGCCTGACCCGGGGATGCCCGCGCGGGCCGGATCCGTGACCGGCCTGCAGGCACCTTCCTGACAGCTTGCCGCAAAGGGATGCCGGCGCGGTGTCTCGCCGGCACCGGTCCGGTTCCGGCCAGCACCGCTCCCGGATGCGCGCAAGCGCTGCCGCCTTCCGGACCACATTTCCGGTTCTGCCCCCGGCCTTGGTGGCGGAGCAGGCTTCTCCCGCGCGCTGACGAGCTCGCAGGGATGCGGTCCCGCGCCGGAAGAGGATCGCCCTTCTGCCCGGCGGCGGTCGATCCGGGAAAGTCACGGCAGCGGAGATGAGGCCGGTGCCGGAAATGGCGCCGTGCATGGCGGGCGCGGCGCCACGGGTGCCGGGACGGCGGCAGGGAGCGGCGGGCTGTCCGCGTGGCGCCTTTCTTGCCGCATCCGCGCAGCTGCTCCCGCACGCCCCGGACGGCGCCATTGTGTCGGGACGCCCGGACGGCCGTGATCCGGGCGGGCTGTCAGGGCCTTGCCGCGGGCCATGGGAGGGCAGGGGACCGGCATGGGCGCGGTTGCCGTCCCGACGCGGCCGGTGGAGGGCCGATGGCCCCTCGGCGGCGAGCCTGTCCTATCCGGCTCCGGCGCATGGAGCAATGCCGGCTGGCCGGGACGGGATCGCCTCCGTCGCCCGCCGCAGGGCCGGTCCCGGCCCCGGAGGCGCGGGACGGGGCAGGGCGACCGGCGCCTCCCGGGCCGGAGCCGTCCGGTCCAGTCGCCCCCGGCGCCATGGGACCGGGGGCCTCCCGCGCGGCCCCGGGCGCCCCGGCAGTCCGCGATGCGCAGGCGGAGATCAGGGCCGCCGCTGCATTGGCCCTGTCCGCGACGTGTCCGCTGCCCGGCCGCGCGGGGCTGTGCCCTCCGGTTCCGTGCGGCGGCTGCCGCTGTCCGGCGGTCCCCGAACCGTGGCGGTCCATGTGAAAGCCCTGCGGGCTGTGATCCCAACGCCTGCATTCATGGCGACCCGGACTGTCGGGGGCGCGGCAGCCCCCCGGCGGGCCGGCCTGCCGCCAGCTTGCGGCCTTCCGCCACGGACGGTGCTCCGGGGCGCGGCCGCCGGCCGGTCGGGAGGGCGGAGCGAGCCGCGGAGCCGCGGGGCGATCGCCCGGCTTCCGTGGAGGCGGGGCGGTCTTCTGCAGGCGCCGCGGATCGAAGGGCGGCTAGGCGCCGGGGCCGGGCATGACCCAGGCGGGGACCAGATCGACGCGGCGGCGCTCCAGCAGGTGGATCAGCCGGTGCGAGACATAGCGGCCGTGATCGACCAGAAGCGTGGCGAAACCCGTGCGGTCGCCGGCGGCCATGGCGGCGAGGATGTCCTCGTGCTGGGCGAGGTTCAGCTCGAACTGCGCGTCCTGATGGGCGGGATCGGCCAGCTCGTTCTGGTAGGTGTAGTTCAGCACCCGCATCACCCGGCGGTGGACCTGGCGGGCGAACTCCTCGATCAGCGCGTTCTCCATCGTGGCGTACATGCGCATGTGGAAGGCGGTGTTGAGCCGGGTGATCTCGAGGAAGTCGCGCGCCGCGACGGTGGCGGCATAGCGGTCCTGGAGGGCGCGCAAATCCTCCAGCAGCCCCGGCGCGTCGAGCCGGCAGCGATGCGCCAGCATGCCCTCGCAGAACTGGTGCGCCTCGATCAGCTGCTCGAATTCGCGGAAATCCAGCGGCTGGACCACGGCGCCGCCGCGGTTCGGGCGGAAGGCGACGAAGCCCTCGGCGGCCAGACGGTTCAGCGCCTCGCGCGCGGGCGTGCGGCCGAGCCCGAAACGGTCGATCAGGAGCCGCTCGTCGATGCGGCTGCCCGGCGCCAGCGTCAGGTCGATGATCCGGTCGCGCAGGAGCTCCACGGCCAGCGAGACCTGTGACGGCGTTTCCTCCGGCGCCATGCTCAGAACACCTTGCCGCGGGCTGTGACCGGCCAGAGCGCCTCCACCCGGCCGCCGCGCAGGCCGGCATACCAGTCGTGGAGGTTGCAGGTCGGGTCGCAATGGCCGGGGATCAGCCGGATCATGTCGCCCAGTTGCAGGCGGCCCTCGGGGTCGTCGAGCGTGCAATGCTCGTCCGAGACGGCGCGGACCGAGACGCCGGGCACGCCATGGGCGACCGGCGGGCCGCTGTCGACGGCCAGCGCCTTCAGCCCGGCATCGCAGACTGCGCGCCCCGGGACCGGGGTCGAGATCACGGTCGCGAGCACGAAGAGCGCCTGGCCGAAGCCGCCCGGCGGGCTGCCATCGGCGCGGCGGATGCGGTTGTAGTCGGCATCCATCACCGCGTAGCTGCCCGGCTGGATCTCGGTATAGACGCCCGAGGCGCCCTCGGTCTCGTAGCTGCCGGTGCCTGCGCCGGTGATGCGCGGGCAGGGCAGGCCTGCGGCGAGGATCGCGTCGCGCGCCTCGGCCGTCCGCGCGATCGAGAGGGCGAGGAGCCGGTCGCGCTCCGCCGGGTCGGCGACATGCTGGGCGCTGCCGTAATAGGAATGGAGCCCGCCGAAGCGCAGGCCGGGGCTGTCGGCGATGGTCTGCGCGAGGGCCAGCGTGGCGGCGGTGTCCGGGGTGCCGCAGCGGCCGCCGCCGCAATCCATCTCGACCAGCAGCTCGAGCTCCAAATCGTCCGGGGCGCCGGCGGCGCGGGCCTCGATCACCGCCTGGGAGGCCTGGGCCACCTGGACGGGATGGTCGGCGCAGGCGGCGATCCGGGCGCTCTGCGCCAGCCGCACCAGCCGCGCGAACCGGGCGGCGCCGACGAGCTCGTTGGTCAGGAGGATGTCGGTGATGCCCGCGCGGATCAGCGCCTCGGCCTCGGAGAGCTTCTGGCAGCAGACCCCGGCCGCGCCGCCGCGGGTCATCTGCAGCCGGGCGATATCGGCGGATTTGTGCATCTTGGCATGGGCGCGGAGATCCACGCCCAGCCGGCGGGCATCGGCGCGCATCCGGTCGATATTCGCCTCGAGCTGGTCGAGATCGAGGATCAGCGCCGGGGTGGCGATGGCCGCCTCCGGGTCGCCGATCCGCGCCGGGATGTCGTAGCCGGGGTCAGGCATTCTCGGCCTGCCTCTGCCCGGCCGCCGGCGCGGCGGGCGCGGCCAGCGCGATCTCCAGGCTGCCGGTCGCCGTCACGCGGGCCAGCGCGCCGGGCGGGACCAGCGTCGTGGCGTCGGGATCGGTGACGATGCAGGGGCCCGCGGCCTCGGTCAGGGCGGTGCGCGGGATCACCGGCGCGTCGAGCCAGCCCGCGGCGCCGAACCAGGCGCGCTGGGTCGCGGTCCCGCCCGCCCGCGCCAGCCGCCGCCGGTTCGGGTCGAGCCGGCCCACGGGCAGGGCGTAGCAGAGCTCGATCGCGGTGATCCTGACCGGCTCCGTCTCGGGCGCGGTGAACTTGAAGACCGCGTCATGCTCGGCGGTGAAGGCGGCGCGCATCGCGGCCCGGGTGAGCCGGGCGGGATCGCCGAGGGAGACCTGCAGATCCGAGCTCTGCCCGGCATAGCGCATCCGTGCCGTGGCGGTCAGGCGCCCGCCGGGGCGCTGCGCCTCGGCCTCGGCCAGCTGCGCCATCTCGGCGAAGGCGGCCTGGGCATCGGCGACGGCACCCTCGTCGAGCAGGCGGCGGAAGCTGCGGGACTTGTGGATCTCGATTTCGGCGCAAAGCAGGCCGAGCGCCGAGAAGACGCCCGGGGCCGGGGGGACGATCACCTTGGCGCAGCCCAGCGTCTCGGCGATGCCCGCGGCGAAGAGCGGGCCGTTGCCGCCGAAGGCGAAGACCGCGAAGTCGCGCGGATCCTGGCCGCGCTCCGTCGTCACCGCGCGGATCGCCTGGATCATCGTCATGCAGCTCAGCGTGAAGACGCCATGGGCGGCCTCCTCGGGCGACTTGCCCAGAGGTCCGGCGAGCTGCGCGCCGCAGGTGGCGACGGCGGCGGCGCGGTCGAGCACCATCTCGCCCCCGGCGATGGAATTCTCGTTCAGGTAGCCCAGCGTCAGGTTGCAGTCGGTGACGGTCAGCTCGGTGCCGCCATTGCCGTAGCAGACCGGCCCCGGGTTCGAGCCCGCGGAGCGCGGCCCGACCTGCGGCACGCCGGCCGCGTCGCGCGCGACGATCGAGCCGCCGCCGGCGCCGACCTCGGCCAGGTCGATCGCCGGGACCCGCAGCGAGAAGCCGCCGCCCGAAAGCAGCCGCTCGGTCTGCAGCACATGGCCGCCGACCTGGAACTCGGTCGCCATGCCGGGCTGGCCGTCCTGCACCAGCGCCGCCTTGGCCGTGGTGCCGCCGATATCGAGGGTGATCATCGTGCCGGTGCCGGTCGCCTGGCCCAGGATCGAGGCGCCGACGACGCCCGCGGCCGGGCCGCTCTCGATGATGTGGATCGGCTGGCGCGCGGCGGTCTCGGCCGGGGTGAGCCCGCCATTGGACTGCATGAAGAACAGCGGCGCGGCGATGCCCTTGGCGGCGATCAGCGTCTCCAGCCGGGCGATGTAGTCGCGGAAGACCGGCTGCACATAGGCATTGATCACGCAGGTCGAGGTGCGGGGATACTCGCCCTCCTCGGGCAGGAGCTCGTGGCTGAGCGACAGGTGCACCTCGGGCCACATCTCGCGGATGATCTCGCCCGCGCGGATTTCATGCGCCGGGTTGGCGTAGCTGTTGATCAGGCAGACCGCGACCGAGGTGATGCCGCCGGCCCTGAGGAAGTCCACCGCCGCGCGGATGTCGTCCTCGTCCAGCGGCGCCATCTCGGTGCCGTCGGCCAGCATGCGGCCCTCGGCGACGCGGCGCCAGCGGCGGCGGACCAGCGTCTCGGGCTTGTCCCAGTCCTGGTCGTAGAGCCGCGGCATGCGCAGGTCGCGGATCTCCAGCACGTCGCGGAAGCCCTTCGTTGTGATCAGCCCGGTCTTCGCCCCGGTGCGCTCCAGCAGCGTGTTCGAGCCCAGCGTCGTCGCGTGCAGCACCTGGCCCACATCGGCGGCGGCGACGCCCGAGGCGGCCAGCAGCCGGTCGATGCCGGTGCCGATGGCGGCGGTGTAGTCCTCATGCGTGGTCAGCGTCTTGAAGCTGTGCAGCTCGCCGGTGGCGTCCTCCAGGATGAAATCGGTGAAGGTGCCGCCGATATCGATGGCGAGGCGGGATTTTGCGGTCTCGGTCATGCTCTGTCCTCAGGCGGTCAGCTCGGCGCGGCGCGCCTGTGTTGCGGGCAGGTCGACGGCGCCGTCGGGCGTCAGGATCACGCCGTAGATGTCGCGCGCGGTCTCGGTGGAGACGAAATCGTCGAGCCAGTCCTCGGCCACCGCCTGGGGATCGCGCTCCAGCGGGTTGCCGTAGCCGCCGCCCGAGGGCAGGCAATGGCTGAGCACGTCGCCCTTGCGCATGGTCATGGTGAACTTGCTGACGAGCTTCTCGGCCGGTCCGTCGGGGTTCATGACGTTGATGCCGGGCGCGCCGTCATGGCCGCCGTCCAGCCCCCAGGGGCGGAAGGCCTGGCGGTCGGCGCGCACCGACAGGACCGCCTCGTCCTCGAGCAGCATGTAGTCGCGCCGCATCGCCACGCCGCCGCGGAACTTGCCCGCGCCCGCGCTGTCATCGACGAATTCGTTGACGGTGATCAGCACCGGGTTCTCGGATTCCACCGTCTCGGTCGAATAGCTCGCCATATTGGCGAAAAGCGTGGTGTTGCCCTCGAGCCCGTCCTTCCACGGCCGCGCGCCCCAGGCGGCGGAGACGAAATCGACGAAGATGAAGGGCTTGCGGTCGCTGTCATAGCCGCCGATGGAGACGTTCGTGTTGCCGCCGTCGGAACAGGCCAGCACCCGCCCCGGGGCGAGGCCCGCCATCGCCCCGAAGGCGCAGTCGGCCATGCGGAAGCCGGTCAGGCCGCGCGCGGCGCAGGCGGCGGGCATCACGGCATTCGCGATGGTGCCTTCGGGGGCGATCACCTCGATGGCGCGGAAGACGCCGTCATTGTTGGGCGCGCCGTCGCCCAGCACGGTCTTGACCGCGGTATAGCTGGCCGCGGCGGTGTAGCTGAAGGTGTTGTTGATCGCGCCCTTCACCTGCGGGGAGGTGCCGGTCCAGTCCATCACCAGCCTCTCGCCGGACTTGCGCACGGTGCAGACCAGCGGGATCGGCTTGCCCACGTCGATGCCGTCATCGTCGATATAGTCGGTGAAGGTGAATTCGCCGTCGGGCAGGGAGCGGATGCCGTTGCGGGTGAGGATCTCGGAATAGGCCATCAGCTCGTCGAGCTTGGCGATGAAGGTCCCGGCCACTTCGGTCCTGGCCAGCGCCTGGACGCCCTGCTCGGCGATGCGGCAGGCGGCGAGCTGGCCGCGCAGGTCGCCCCTCAGCCGGTCGGGCATGCGCACATTCGATTCCAGCATCGCCATCAGCGTGCGGTCGACCTCGCCCTTGCGGTAGAGCTTCAGGGGCGGGATGCGGATGCCCTCCTGGAAGATCTCGGTGCTGTCGGAGGCGTTCGAGCCCGCGACCCGGCCGCCGACATCGGTGTGGTGGCAGACGGCGCAGGCGAAGGCGACGATCTCGTCCGCGACGAAGATCGGCTTGAAGGTGAAGATGTCGGGCAGGTGCATGCCGCCCGAATAGGGGTCGTTCATCACCAGCACGTCGCCTTCGCAGACGGGTTCGTCCATCGCGGCGAGCGTCGCCTTCAGCGCGACGGGGATGGAGCAGAGATGCCCGGGCAGGGATAAACCTTGAGCCGCCAGCCGCCCCTCGCGGTCGCAGATGGCGGTGGAGTAGTCCATGATGTTCTTCAGCACGCCGGAATAGGCGGTGCGGAAGATGGTCAAGGCCATCTCGTTGGCGATGCCGGTGATGGCGTGGCGGAAGAGCTGGAAGGCGATCGGATCGGCGATGGCCGGATCGGTCTCGGAGGTCATGCGGGCGTCCTCGGGAACAGGCGGTGGCGGAGGGAGGTCGCGGCGACGGCGGTGGCGGCCGAGGGCAGGAGCCCGGCGGCGGCCGCCGCGAGCCCGCCCCAGCGGGGCGCGGCCAGCGCGACAGTGGCGAGATAGACGAAGAGGGTCGGGCCGGCGAGCCGGGCGGACTGGTAGGTGGCCGCCCAGCCGGGCGTGCCGCGGGATTTCAGCCCGTAGGTCACGGTGATCATGGCGACGGGAATGGCGGTCAGCACGGCGCTCCAGCGCGGGCCGAGCACGCGGGCGAAGAGGCCGATCACCATGACGAGGAGCGCGGCCTGCAGCGCCACGGGCCAGATCCGGCGGGCGGGACCCGCGGCCCTGCCGGGCGGGGAAAGCGCCAGGTCGAAGGGCAGGGCCAGCGACGACAGGAGCAGCATCGCGGCCAGCACCGCGGCCGAGACGCCGAGCGGCCAGGCCGGCCCGGCCGTCAGGACGCAGATCGCGGCGAACCAGGCCGCCATCGCGGTGCCGATCAGCGGCCCGGCGGAGAGCCGCGGAAAGAGCCGCGCGGCGGTGACCACGAAGACCAGCAGCGCCGGCAGCGCCTGGGCGCCGCGCAGCGAGGCCTCGGCGACGAAGGCCGGGCTCTGATGCGCGGCCATGGCGAAGGTCCCGGCGGCGATCGCGATGGGCAGCGCGATCACGGTGGCGGCGACGCCCGCGGGGGCGGCCTCGGCGGTCTTCAGCACCGCCCAGACGAAGGCTCCGCCGCCGGCCCCGCGCAGCGCGTGGGTGGCAAGGTCCATCGCGTCGGTCATGCCAGCCATCCCGGCAGCCAGAGCGCGATCCCGGGCACCAGCACCAGCGCCAGGATCGCCAGCAGCAGCGCCGCCAGGAACGGCAGCACGCCGCGGACGACATCGGACAGCGCGCCGCCCTGGCGCACGCCCTGCACCACGAAGAGGTTGATGCCAACCGGCGGCGTGATCATCGCCGTCTCGATCAGCATGATGACGAGGATGCCGAACCAGACCGGGTCGAAGCCCATGGCGACGACGATCGGGGTGAAGATCGGCACGGTGGCGACCATCAGCGACAGCGTCTCCATGAAGAGCCCGAGCACCAGGTAGAAGCCGATGATGACGAAGAGCGTCTGGTAGGCGCCCATGTCCAGCTCGTTGAAGAAGGCGACGACCTTGGTGGTCAGGCCGATATTGCCGAAGACGTAGTTGAGGAAATAGGCCGCCATGACGATGGCCATCATCATCCCCGTTGTGCGCATCGTGCCGGCGAAGGCCGAGCGCAGCATCGCGCGGCTGAGGCTGCGCGAGAGGGCGGCGATGCCGAGCGCGCCCAGCACGCCGAGCGAGGCCGCCTCGGTCGGCGTTGCCCAGCCGGCATAGATCGAGCCGACGACCAGCAGGAAGATCCCCGCAGGCGGGATCAGGTGCGGCAGCCCGGCAAGGCGCTGGCGCCAGGTGACGGCGATCGGCGAGGCGCCCCAGTCGGGCCGCAGCTTGCAGGCGCCCCAGACCGCCAGGCTGAACATCGCCGCCAGCACGATCCCCGGCAGGAAGCCCGCCAGGTAGAGCTGCGGGATCGAGCTGTTGGTCAGCGCGCCGTAGATGATCAGGTTGATCGAGGGCGGGATCAGGATGCCCAGCGTGCCCGAGGCGGCGATCGAGCCGAGGAAGAGCCGCTCGTTATAGCCATGGCGGCGGATCTCGGGGATCGCGGTGGTGCCGACGGTGGCGGCGGTCGCCACGGAGGATCCGGAGGTCGCGGCGAAGAGCATCGAGGTGGCGATATTGGCATGCATCAGCCCGCCGGGCAGCCAGTTGAGCCAGGCCGCCATCGCGCCGTACATCCGCTGCGCCAGTCCCGAGCGCAGCAGGATCTCGCCCATCAGCACGAAGAGCGGCACCGCGACGAGCACGCCGTCATTCAGCGCGCTCCAGCTGATCGTGCCGATCCCGCGGGTGGCGGGGATGAAGCTGTAGGAGGAGCTGAGCACCACGCCGGTCAGGCCGAGGACGGCGGCGACGGGCAGCGACAGCAGCAGCAGGCCGAAGAGCACGGCCAGGGTGGTGACGATCATGTCCGCGCCTCCCCGGCGGCTTCGGCGGAAAGGAGCTGCTCGTCGCGCAGTTCCTCCTCGGCGTCGCGCAGGCCGATGCGGGCGGCAATCCCCTCCCAGTCGCCGAGTGCGGCCGCGGCCAGCGCGCGCATCAGGAGCGCCAGCGCCGAGAGCCCGAAGAGCAGCAGCGCCGCGTACCACAGCGCCTGCGGCAGGATCAGCGGCGTGGCCAGCGGGGTCATGGATTTCGTGCCCATGGTCGCGCTGCGCAGCACCAGCTTCCAGGCGAACCACAGGAGGATCGACAGGAACCAGATCAGCCCGCCGAGCGAGACGATGTCCATCAGCGCCCGCAGCCGGGGCCCCAGCGCGTCGCGGACCAGCCCGATGCGGATATGGCTGCGGGTGAAGAGCGCCTCGGTGAAGGCCAGCGCCGCGACGATGGCGAGCGCGTAGCCGCCGAGCTCGTCGAGCCCGCCGAGGCTGGTCCCGGCGAGCTTTCTCAGAAGCACCTCGGCGCCGACCCCGAAGGCCAGCGCGACAAGGAGCAGCCCACCGGCCCAGACGCCCAGCGAGGAGATGGCGCGCAGGACCGCCAGGATGCGGTCGAGCCCCTGCGCCAGTGCCTGCGCGCCCTGTCTCATGGCAGCGGCGCTTCGATGCCGAGCGCGGCACCGACGGTCTCGTTCCACTCCTTGGTGCAGTCCGCGCCGCAGCGCTCCGCCCAGTTCGGCAGCACGTAGTCCGAGATGATCGTCGCGTGCTTCTCCATGTCGGCATCCGAGACCGGAACCAGGGTCATCTCGGCCTTCACGCCGAGCTTGCATTCGCCGCCGGTGGAGCAGGAGACGGCATCGGTGTCCTGCTCTTCCTGCACGGCCCAGGCCTCGGCCTCGAGCTTGCCGTACTGGTCGCTCAGCAGCGCCTGCTGCTCTTCGGAAAGACTGTCCCAGAGGTCCTTGTTGGCCGCCCAGAACACCATCGACCAGCCCACATTCATCGGATAGAGGTAGTCGGTCACCTCGAACCAGCGCGCGGTATTGCCCGAGGACGTGCCGGTCACGGCGCAGTCGGCGACGCCGCGCTGGAGCGCCGGGATCACCTCGACGAAGGGAATGGTGACGGTCGTGCCGCCCGCGCCGGTGACGAAGTCGGACAGCGTCGAGTTGAAGACCCGGACCTTCTTGCCCTCGAGGTCGTTCAGCCCCGAGATCTCGTCGCGGCACCAGAAGACCTGGCTCGGCAGCGGCGCGATGCCCAGCAGATGGGTGTTGAACTTCTCTTCCATGACGCGGGCCAGCACCGGCTTGTAGGCATCGGTCGCCTTCTTGGCATCGGCATTGGTCAGGGTGACGCCCGCCAGATCCAGCGCCTCGAAGCGGGGATCCTCGCCGGCCATGTAGCTCATGTTCTGCACCGCGAGCTGCAGCGTGCCGTCCTGCAGCATCGACAGCACCTCGGGGCCCTTCAGCCCGGCCAGGTCATGCGGCACCGCCTCGATCGAGATCAGGTCGCCCGCGGCCTCGGGGAAGGTCGTGCCGTAGAACTCCTCCTCCATGTTCCACAGATAGAGGTTGGAGGTGTAGCCGAGCGCGCGGATCTCGGTCTCGGCCGCGCCGGCCAGCGGGGCGGTGGCGGAGAGCAGAACGCCGCCGAGCGCGGTGGCGGCGAGCATCCGGCGCAGCCCGCCGGTCTTGGTCTTCGTGGGGGTCCTCGTGGTCATAGCCTCGACTCCGTGCTGTTGGACTGTCAGGTGCCTTCGACGCCCGGGACCCTCTGGCGGGGCCTTCCGGACCGGCCCGCGGGGGGCGGGCCACGAAATATACGCTACGTATATTCTATCGGGATACCAGCGCAGCACCGTCCGCGGAGCAAGCCCCGCGGGGCGGCGCGGCCGGGCGGCGGCGGGCGGAGGCAGAAAGCGTCCAGAAAATATGCCGTCTTTCCGGGCAACTGCCCGGCGAAAGGGCGCCTTGTCGCCGGATCGCCGCCGCCGGGACCGCGCATTGGCCGCCGGGCCCCTGCCGCCGCGCGACGCGGCCCGCCCGCCTGCAGCGCAGGGCACAGGCGCGGAGCCGGGCCCGGGGCCGCTGCCGCCGCCCTGCGGAGATCACGGGCCAGAAGAGCGCGCTCCGTTCTCCGGCCGGCACATGTGCCGCGGGTGCCCGTCGCTCTGACCGGCGCCGGTCCGACGGCACAAGTCCCCCGGCCGGATCCCCGCGCCCCGCGGATCGCCCAAGCGGCCGGCAGGGGCGGGACCCGTGCCCTCATGCAGCCCTGCCGCTCCGCCGTTGCCGCCGGCGCGCGCCGCTTCAAGTCCCGGCAGCGGGGGAACCCTGACGCTGCGGCCCCCCGGGCGCGGGCCGCGCACGCGTTCCGCCATCCATGCCGCGTTCCCGCACCTCCCGGAGGCGCCGCGGGCCGGTCCTGCCCAGCAGCGGCAGTGCCGATCGCAGGACCAGCGCTCCGGTCGGCCGTTTCCGGTCGCGTGGCGGCGGGGGGAGAGCGGAATGCCCATCTTCGCCCGTGCCGGTTGTCGCGGATATCTCCGGTCGAGCGCCCGTCCGCAGGCAGGTCCCCTCGGGCGAGGGCGATGCGCCAATGTCCTGCACTGGACCGGCGGCCGGTTCCGTCCGCAGCTCCGGCGGCGCGCCGGAGGGATGCCGCCGAAGAGGAGGGGCATCGGCGACCAACGGTCCCCTTCCGGGGGCGACCGGTTCCGGCAATGTCTTCGCGGCACTCGCGGCACTCGCGGCACTCGCGGCACTCGCGGCACTCGCGGCACTCGCGGCACTCGCGGCACTCGCGGCACTCGCGGCGCAGAGCGCCTGCCGCCGAGCTGCTGCACCGAGGCGATCAGGTCCGGCGTCAGGATCCGATGCGCGCGCGTCCCGCTTGGCCGGATCCGGGCGGCGCTATTCGTGTCGGCGCGGCCCGGTTTCCGGCGGTTCCCCTGCGGGTCGGCCGTCGCGCCTGGCGGCGGAACCTGCGGCCGACCTGCCCCGCATGGCAGGCGCGGCTCATGCGGGGGACCGCTCCGGTCGTCAGCCCTTTGCCATCCCGGCGAGCGGTTCGGGCCCGCTGCCCAGAGGCCCGCCTAGTCCCAGCGGGACAGGGCGGGAGGGGCGACGACAGGGCAGGGGGCGGGCCAGTCCCCGGGCCACTGCGGGGAGGAAGGCTGCCGTGCCTGACATGCGCCATCCAATGTTGCGGCAAGGCCGGATCGCATCCCTTGGGGGGCGCTGGGATTGTCCGTCGGGCTTCCGTGGAGGGTCGGGGTGCCGAGCCAAGCCGACCCGGGGGAAGTGTCCGATGATCAACCCCTGGATGGACCTGCGCGCTCGCCACCGGTCCGGGGACCGCCCCGAGCGCCGATGCCGCCCTGCTTCGCGAGATGACCGGTTCTGCTGCCGAGCAGCGGATCGAATTCGGGCGTCTGGCCATGGATCCTGGGGCTCGATGGCTGAGAGAACGAGGGCGGCGCCAGGACCGGTACCGGCTGCGGCGCGCAGAGCAGCGACCGGCTGGTGCGGCGCAACGGCGATCGCGACCGGGACTGGCCGAGCCGGGCCGGCAGGGCTGAGCGGCGCATTCGGCACCTGCGCAGCGGCGCCTGTTTTCCCGCGTTTCCCGCGCCGGGGGGTCGGCCGAGACGGCCCTCGCCGCGGTGATCAGGACGCAGATGTCCATGGCATCTCGACACGCACCATGGACGGATCCGGTCCAGGCGATGGGCGCGGGCGGCATCTCCTGGAGCCAGGTCAGCCACCTCCGCGCGGAGATCGGCGAGCGTGCGGACGCCTTCCTGAGGCGGCCGGTCGGGGGCGGATGGCCCTCCGGCGGGGAAAGGCTCCCCGGAGCCTTTCCTGCTCCGCCTCAGCTCGGGGAACGATGCGACCTGCCTCGAGCTGCGCCAGGGTGGGCGGATCGCGGCGGACGCGGACGCGCTTGCGGCTTGCGTCGGCCCCGCCTGCCGGCGGCACCCTCGGGGTGCGCCTGCCGGGCATGGCGACCGGCGCCGCCGGGGCCGGGCCCTTCCGGAGCGGTGGCGGGACTTTCGCGGCGCGACCGGCGCCATGACCCCCGGTCTCTCCTGCGTGACCTCGCCCGGCGCGGCCCTGGCGGTGTGACGCGGTGCGCATGCGTCCTCTCCACCGCCTGGCAGCGCTGCCGGGCACTCCCCCGGACCGGTGGCAGTCATGCCCGAACGCCCGAACGAGGCAGCGATCCGGCGCCTCGCCGGCGCGATCCTGGCGGAGCGGACGGAGGATTGGACGGTTCAGCGCGCCAGGTCCATGAGGCTTCCGTCCTGGGGCCCCGGCCGTCAATCCGGGAACCGCACGGCAAGGCTGCCACAATTGCCGGGCCGACAGCGGACGGGGGCGCGGAGACCCCGGATATCGGGGCGCCGCCTGCGCCGTCGGCCGCGTTGGTCCCGTGCAGAACCATGTGCTCCCTCCGCAGCGCCATCGCTTCCGCTCCCGGTCCCCCGGTGCCATGCCTGCCGCCGTGATCGGCGCGCAGGCCGCCTGCAGGACATCCGGAAACCGCGCCGGACGCACATGGCGGGACGGACCCTGCCGGGAGCTGGCTTCCCACTTTCCTCTGCCGGTTGGCGTCCCGGGCCGCAGCCGGGACCGGATCGCGCTTCAGGCGGACCCTGGTGCCGTCCAGCCGAATGCGATGGCGCCGTGAAGGCGACCGTGGCCCCTGCGGGACCGCGAAAGCGCCCGAACGCCGATCCGCCATGCGACGGCCACGATGGCGGGCTTCCAGCCGTGGCGCCTGGAAACCTGCATGCCTCGAGCCCGCATCGCCTCGCATGGTGCGCCATCACCGTGGCCGCATCGAAGAGCGCCCTGCGCAAGCCGCCATCCCCTGCCCGGGCGATCCGCCCGGCGATATTGCGCCCGCCCGACTGTTCCCGCCGCGGCGCCAGGCCGGCCCGTGGTCCCGCGCCCCGCGCCGGATCGCCGCGCGCGGGGCGATGCGATCCCGCCCGCTGCCCGGCAGGCGGTTGCCGGCATTCGCCGGGAGGCGGCATCGTCGCCATCCCCCGTCCTGCCGCGCACGCTCGAGCCCCCTGCGATCCAGCCGCCTGTCGCGCGGTATTGCCCGGGCAACGAGGATGGCCGGGGCGGCGGTCTCCGGCGCGGAAGTTCCGGCAACCAGCGCCCCTTGCCCTTGCCGGCGGGACCGGGCTTCCTCCCGGAATGGCGCGAGGCACGCCGTGCAGCGACGGCCCGATGTCGAGCGCCGCCTCCCGGACCGCCCTGCGGGCGCCGGGCAGGGCGCGCATCCTGCGCGCGGATACCGGCGTGCAACCGACCGGCCCCGACCAGCCCATGCGGAGCAGCCGGACAACGCACACGGCATCGCGGCGGCGGGTCAAGGCGGGCATCGCCTCGAGCACGGCCAGGACCCGCCGCGTCTCCATCAGGACCAGCGCGGCGCCGCCTCGCCCCGGCCGCGGAGGGAGCCGCTGCGACAGGGGGCCGGCCTCGAGCCCGGTTGTCCAGATGGTCCCGATCGTCCAGGCCAGGTCCCGCAAGGCGATGAGCGCCTCGGGCTCGCTGCCGATCTGCGCCCGCTTCACGGCCTGCCGATGTCGCCAGGCATGCAGACCGCGGAACTCGCGCGCGAAACGCCGGTGCCGATGAAGGTCGCCATGCCGTCTTCCTCCGGGATGCGGACGCGCCAGCCTGTCCGGCCCCGCCGCCCCGTGACATCCGGAAACACTTGCGCCTGTCCGAGATGATCTCGGTGCCAGCCTGCCTCCAGCGCAGAGTGGCCGGCCAGCTCGGCCCGCCAGTCACCGCCAGGCCCGTCATGAGCGACAACACGACAAGGGGCGCGATCTGCGGCCGTGCCGCGTCGCAAGCCCGAGGCGGCGTGCCCGCCCGTCTCTGCCGCCCGGCGGTGCCTTCGGACGCGCGACGGGGCTGACGCCGAAGCGGTGCGACGGGCGGGGCCGGGGTCTCGCCCGCGAATGGGCCGCGGGGCGGTGGTCCTCTGCGGCGGGGGCGGTCAGACGGGAGGGGAGCGCGGCGACGGGCGCTTTTCACGGCAAGGTCACGGCGAGTCGCGTCCCTGCGGTCACGCGGGCGGGGTTCAAGGCGGCATCCGCTCGCCAATGGAAAGCGCATCGCCATGACCTTGCTCGCCTCTTTCGCCCTCTGGGCCCGGCCGCTCCTCGGCTCGGCTGCCATTGCCTCCGCCGCCATCGGCACCGCCGCGCCTGCCGCGCCGGACCTGCCGCCGCCGCTTTCGGATGGCGACTTCCTGCAGGACGGCAAGCCGGACGCCGCACTGGTCGCGCTGGGGACCCTGCTGTTCTTCGATCCGGTGCTCTCGGGCAACCGCAACATCTCCTGCGGGACCTGCCATGACCCGGGGCTGGGCACGGGCGACGGGCTGGCGCTGGGGATCGGCGAGGGCGGCGAGGGCCGCGCGCCCGAGCGGATCGCCCGGGCGCCGGTGACCGGGCGGGTGCCGCGCAATGCCCAGCCGCTCTACAATATCGGCGCGCGCGCCTATGTCTCGATGTTCCATGACGGCCGGGTCGAGGCCGATCCCGCGGGCACCCGGCCCGGCGGATACCGCAGCCCGGCGCGAGCGAAGCTGCCCGGCGGGCTGGCAAGCGCGCTCGAGGTGCAAGCGCTCTTCCCGGTGACCTCCGCGATCGAGATGGCGGGGCAGCGCGGCGAGAACCCGGTGGCCACCGCCGCGGCGGAGCACCGGCCCGACATCGCCTGGCAGCTGCTGGCGGCGCGGCTCGACGCGATCCCGGGCTACCGGGACCGGTTCCGCGCCGCCTTTCCCGGGCTCGGCGCGGAAGTGCCGCTGCGCTATGCCCATGTCGCCAGGGCGCTGGCGGCGTTCCAGACCGTGGCCTTCCGCTCCGATGGAAGTCCCTTCGACGCGGTGCTGCAGAGCGGCGACCTCTCGCTGCTGCCGCCCCTGGCGCGAAGGGGGCTGGATCTGTTCTACGGCGCGGCGGGCTGCGCGGCGTGCCATTCCGGGCCGCTGCTGACCGACCACCGCTTCCACGCGATCGCCATGCCGCAGATCGGGCCGGGCAAGGGCCATGGCCAGGACCGCGGCTACTGGCGGCTGACCGGGCTGCCGGCCTGGCTGGAGGACGAGGGGCGCTTTGCCGTCACCCGCGATCCGGCCGACCGCTTCGCCTTCCGCACGCCCTCGCTGCGCAATGTGGCGCTGACCGGGCCCTGGGGGCATGCCGGCAGTTTCGACACGCTCGAGGCGGTGATCCGCCACCATGCCGATCCGGCGGCGAGCCTGGAGGCCTTCGACGCCAGTGCCGTGCCGCTGCCGCCGCTGGGCCCGGTCCTGCAGGGACGCGGCGCCAATGCGCGGCAGGAATTCGCCCTGCTCGACGGACCCCGCCGTGCCGCCTTCGCGCTGCGCGACACCCATGTGCAGGGCTCCGCGGCGCTGCGCGGCCGGATCGCCGCGGCCAGCACGCTGCCGCCGCGGCCGCTGAGCGGGGCGGATATCGCCGCGCTGACGGCCTTTCTCGAGACGCTGACCGATCCCGGTGCGCGGGACCGGTCGCACCTGATCCCGGCCACGGTCCCCTCGGGCCTGCCGGTCCAGCCATCGCCCGGCGGCCCGCGGGGGCCGTCGCCGCGATCCCCCGAAGGGGCGGGTCCCGAGTGACCCGCCCGTGCCCCGCGATCCCTTCCAGACCAAGACCGAAAGGACTTTTCCAATGACCTTCCTGCGCAACGCCCTCGCCGCGCTGGCGCTCGCCGCGGCGAGCCCGGCCCTGGCCGAGGTTCCCGGCGCCTTCGACATGGCCGAGGACCATACCCGGTTCATCTACGCGCCCGAGCCGGTGCATCCCAACGGCATGCCCGCCCATGGCAATCCGTTCGTCACCCAGGGCTATCTCTATCCCGCCGGAACGCTGGCGGGGAATGTCCCGGGCGTCCGTGACGACGGCTCGCCGCGCTTTCCCGACAAGGTGATCGGCACCTGGACCTGCGACGGCTGGTTCGTCGGCGAGGGCGGCAATGCCGAGCACGGCGTCTGGCTGGTCAGCCGCCAGATCTTCGATTTCGAGGACGGCTCCATGCTGATCACCCAGGGCACCGAGCTGGCCGATATCGGGGTGGAGAACCTCCGCCCGGTCACCGGCGCCAAGGGCGGCTTCGCCGGGCTCGAGGGCGAGGTCGGGCAGACGCTGCTGGGCTTCAGCGAGCATTTCGCGGTCCGCGCCAGCTTCCGCGTGCTCGATGCCCGCGACCCGGCGGCCCCGGGGATCGAGCATGTCCGCCATCCGGGGGCCTCGGAGATCGACGATGACTGACTATCCGGCCCGCTTCGGCGATGCGGCCCCCTCCCGCGCGGTTCCGCGGCGGGAGGGCTGGCCGGAACCGGCGCTTCCCCATGACGCCGCGGCGCTGGCCGAGCTGGTGGTGATGGCGGGGGAGGGGCTGCCGCTGGTGGCCTGGCAGGCGATGGCGGGCCCGGGCGAGACCGCGATGCAGGTCGGCCGCCGCCGCGCCGCGCGGTCCGAGGGCGCCTTCTCCTGGCGCAATGCGGATGTGCTGCGCGACGATTGCGGGGTGAACGGGGCGCTGGTCTCCTATCCGCTGGCCGAGCGCGCCGGCGAGGCGGAGATCGCCGAGGCCCCGGCGCTCTTCCGGCCGCTGATCGCGCTGGAAAACCTCGCGACCGGCAGCTGGTATGTCAACGTGCTGGCGGTGCGGCCGCATCTGCGCGGGCTGGGGCTCGGCACGCGGCTCCTCGCCCATGGCGAGGCGCGGGCGCGGCGGGCGCTGATGCCGCGGGCGAGCCTGATCACCGGCGACGTCAACCCGGCGCGGCGGCTCTACGAGCGGGCGGGCTTCACCGAGCGCGCCCGCGCCCCGGTCGTCAAGGACGGCTGGGACTATGCCGGGCGGGAATGGCTCCTCTATGTCAAGGAGCTGGACTGAGCGGCGCGTCCCCCGGGCCGAAGACCGCCGCGAGCCCCGGCAGCAGCGCCCCCTGGAGCGCGGCGGCGATCTCCTGGCGGAGCGCCGCCGCCTCTGTTGCCGCCTGAGGCGTGACGCCCTGCGTCATGGCCCCGGCCAGCAGCCGGGCGCGGCGGATCACCAGCCCGGTCCAGCCGAGCGGCTCTGCCGCGGTCATCTCCTCCAGCGCCTGCGCGGAGGCCAGCGCCAGATCCTCCCGGCCGATCCGCAGGGCCGCGTCGATCGCGATCCGGTGGTACCAGAACTGGGTGAAGCGCGCCTCGCCCGAGGCCGCCACCCGCGCGCCCTCGGCCAGCGCTTCCTGCGCCTCCTCCGGCGTTTCCGCCACCTGGGCGAGCAGCGCGTAGTGGTCGCCGCGCAGCCGGTCGGGGCAGGCGGCCGCCGCCCGGGCGAGCCAGTCCGAGATCAGCCGCCGCGCCTCCGCCGGAGCGGTCTCGGCGGCGATCTGCGTGCGGTAGCGGATCTGCCAGCTGTCGAACCGGTCGGCGCTGATCGCGTCCATCACCGCCTGCGCGGCGGCGACATGGCCCGCGGCCTCGGCGAAGCGGGCATCCTCGACGCAGATCTCGGCCAGGGTGATCAGGCACATGATCTCCACCCGGGCGTTGCCGGCGTCGCGCGCGCGGTCGAGGATCAGCGGCAGCATCCCGCGCGCCTCCGGCCCCGGACGGGCGAAATGCAGCGCGTCCGCCTCCATCAGCAGATGCGACAGCTCCACCACGCCCAGCCCGTGGGTGCGCGCCAGCGCGTTGCATTCGCGGAAGGTGGCGCAGGCGGCATGCATCCGCCCCTCGGCATAGAGCGCGTCGCCGAGCCCGCCGAGCGCCCGGCTCTGGTGCAGCGGCGTCGTCGCCAGCTCGCGGGCGCGGCGGTTGTGGCGGGCGCAGGCCTCGAAATCGCCGCGCACGAAGGCCTGGGCGCCGAGCTGGTTCTCGTATTCCGAGACCTGGTCGGGCGGCAGCGCGCCGAGATCGGTCGCCCCGGCTTCGGCCAGGACGGCATCGGACAGATCCGCCTCGCCGCGCAGGCGGTGGACCCAGACCCGGCGGATCAGCGCCTGGATGCGGACCCGCGGCGGCACCTCGGCGCCGCTGGCCGCCTCGTAATCGGCCAGCGCCTCGTCGAGCATGCCGCGCTCGCGGTTGATGCTGCCGCGGGCGATATGCAGCAGCGCCCGGTCCTCGATCCCGGTCGCGCGCTCCAGCCCGGCATCGATATAGCCCAGCCCGCGCTCGAATTCGTAGCGCGGCAGCAGCAGGTCGGCGGCATCCGAGCAGGCGCGCGCCGCCTCGGGCAGATCGGCCGCCAGCGCGTGATCCGCCCAGAGCACCGGGTCGATCTCGGCGAAGAAGGCCGCCGCCTGGGCGTGGTACTGCCGCCGGTCGGCGCGCGTCAGGCCGGAATAGACCGCCTCGTGGACCAGCGCATGGGGGAAGACCAGCCGGTCCTGCTCCTGGTAGAGGCAGCCCGCGGCGCAGAGGCTGTCCCAGCCGGCCGGGCCGAAGATCGCGGCGTAATGGGCGGGGTTGAAGCGCTTGCCCAGCACGGCGGCGCGGCGCAGCTGGGTCCGGGGCGCGGCAGGCAGCAGGTCGGTCTGCTCCTGCACCAGCGCGACGATCGTGCTCGGGAGCCCGCCGCCCGGGCTGCGCCCGGTCTCCAAGAGGCAGGCGAGGAACAGCGGATTGCCCTTGCTGCGCAGCACCGCGTCGCGGACCAGCTCCTCGTCCTCGATCCCCATGCCGGAGGCCAGCATCTGCGCGTCGCGCGAGGTGAAGGGCGCCAGCGTCAGGGTGGAGGCGGTGGTCTGCCCGGCCGCCTGCGCCAGCGCCGGGGCGAAGAGCGCGCCGCTGATCCGCTCGGTCGCCACGATCATCGCGCGCAGCCCCGGCAGCACGTTCGACAGGCTGACGAGGAAGTCGATGTCCCGGCGCCTGGCCCAGTGGGTGTCCTCGACCAGGATGGCGGCGGCATGGACCGGGATCGCCAGCAGGAGGTCGCGCATCACCTCGATCGAGAGCTGCCGCCGCCGGTCCTCGCTCATCGCCGAGATCAGCGAGGCGCCGCCTGCGGGGATGTCGAGCCCGGTCATGTCGGCGAAAAGCGCATGGGCGGCGGGACCGGCAGATTCCGGCAGGTCGCCCCCGGCCTCGACCGCGGCGCAGGCGAGCTTGCGCGCGGCCCCGGCGCTCTGGGCGAAGGGCTCGAAGCCGATGCGCAGCACCTCCATGCCGCGCGCGGCGATGCGGGCGGCGAATTCCCCGGCCAGCCGGGTCTTGCCGATGCCGGGCTCGCCCTGCACCACGGCGACCGCGGCGATGCCGTCCTGGCAGCGGTCGAAGAGCGCCGAGAGATAGCCGAGCTCGACCTCGCGGCCGACGAAGACCGGGGCGGGGCGGCAGGCCAGCCCGCGCTCCGAGACGATGGCCTGGCCGCGGGCTGCCTGGCCCATCAGGCTTAGCGCGCGACCGCGCGGCTCGCCGCTGATCCGCAGGCTGCCGCCGGGCTGGCGGGCGACCACCACGCGTCCCGAGGCGACCCCGGCCCGGAGCCCCGGCGCGCCGCGCACCAGGAGCTGCGCCAGCGTGGCGGCGCGCACCGGATCGGATTCGCTGGCGCTGGCCGCGCCGAAGACCAGGAAGGCCTCGCCATCCTCGCCCGGCAGGGCGAGGGCGCCGTGCTCGGCCGCCATGGAGCGGATCGCCTGCGCGGTCTCGGGCGGCAGGCCGGCATAGTCCTCGGGGTCGTCGCTGGCGGCCGCGCCGACGCAGATGACCGAGACCTGGCGGATCTCGGTCTCCTCGCCTTCAGGCTCGGCCTGGGCGCCGGCGCTGCGCGCGGGGGCGCGGGACGGGGTGGCGGAGGCCTGGCGGCTGCGCAGCTGCTCGGAGAGCGTGCGGGTGGCGGGCTCTGGCGCGACGCCGAGCTCGTCCATCAGGATCGCCTCGCATTGCTGGTACTGCTCCAGCGCCGCGCTGCGGTTGCCGAGCCCGGCATAGGCGCGCATCACCGCGACATGCAGGCGCTCGTCGAGATTGTCGATGAGCAGACCCTTCAGCCCGGCCTGCAGCGCCGCCTCGTGGCGGGCGTCGCCGAGCGCCTCCAGCGCCATTGCCAGGCAGTAGCGGGTCTGCTTCTGGCGGATGCTGCTGCGCTCCACGGCCAGCCAGTTCTCGGCGGCGGGCTCGCGCGGGGTCTGCCCGGCCAGCAGCTCGCCGCTGACCAGCGCGTCGTCGAAGGCCGCGCCGGGCAGGACCGGGTCGTCGAGGCGCCCGGTATCGGTGCAGAGCCCGGGTCCGAGCCGCACCATGTCGAGATCGCTCTGCACGCAGTCGGCCGCCGCGCCCAGCCCCTTGCGGATCCGCGCCAGCGACTGGCGCAGGCTGACCTGGGCCTGGCTGTCGCTGCTCATTTCCCAGAACATGTGGCGCAGGTCGTAGCGCGGCACCATCCGCGCGGGGGCCAGCGCCAGCCGCGCCAGAACAAGCTGGGACTTGCGCACGGGCAGTTCGCGCGCCTGTCCGCCGACGCGCAGGCTGAAGCCCCCGATCAGGCCCAGCTCGACGGCAATGGAAGGACTGTTCGACGGCGTGTCCAAAGGAATTTCCCCCAATTGCCGCAGGGTGGCACAAGTTGACATTTTCCGAAAGGATCCGCCGCTGGCGGGTCCGAATTTTGCCCGGCGGCCCCTGCGGCAGCCGTTTTTCACGCCGCTGTCACGCCCGGCTTGCCGCAGGGGTCACGCCGCGGACCTAGGGCAGATGGCAGAAGGCGGCGCAGTTCCGCGGCCGCCCCCTTGCCGGAGATCCATCACATGGCCCAGCTTTCCGTCCTGCCCGCCGAGACCGGGCGCCCCTGTCCCGCCTATCCGCCGCGTGTGGCGGCCAACCGTCCCGCGCCGGAGGGCGATGTCGTCGCCCTGCCGCCCGGTACCTGCCTGCGCGCCCGCCGGATGCGTGTCGGCACCGAGCTGGCAGCGGCGCTGCCGGCGATGACCCGCTTCGCCCGGTCGCTGGCGCGCTCGCGCGCGGATGCCGACGACCTAGTGCAGGAGGCCAGCCTGCGGGCGCTCGAGCGCGCCGGGCAGTGGGATCCCTCGCGCAGCTTCGAAGGCTGGATCTGCCGGGTGATGCGCAACCTCTGGATCTCCTCCCGCCGCCGCGACGCGGTGCGCCTGGGCGAGGGCCAGGTTCCGGCCGAGGATGTGCTGGTGGAGGATCACGACGCCTGGCAGCGGCTCGAGTCCCTGGCGGTCCGCGCGGCGGTGCTGCGGCTTCCCTCCGATCTCGGCGACGTGCTTGTCGCCGTTGCGCTGGAGGGCTGCAGCTACGCCGAAGCCGCGCAGCGGTTCGGCATCCCCGCGGGCACGGTGATGAGCCGACTCCACAGGGCGCGTCGCGCCTTGCAGGAGATCTCCGCGGACGGGGCGCCGTAGCCCTCGCGCCCCTCCGGCAGCAAGCCGCCGGAGGGGCGTCCGCAACCCGCAGGGATCAGGGGCGGCGCCCGTTTCCGGGTCCGCCCCTCTGGGCGCTCAGGACCGGGCGGCGGCGATCCGCTCCAGGTTCCGCTGCATGGCGGCCACGGCCGGATCTTCCGGTGCCGCGCGGGCGGCGCGCTCGATCAGCGCTGCGGCCGCGCCGAGATCGCTGCGGTCGCCGCCGTCATCGTCCCGCTCGGCCAGGATCAGGATCGCCTCGGCCGCGACCAGCTGGAGGTTGGGCTCCTGCGGGTACTGCGCGGCCAGCCGCTCCATGTAGCGCGAGAAGATCACCCAGCCGCCGGGCGCCTGGTAGCGGTAGACCATGGCCCCGGCCAGCGCGAGGTCGCGCGGCGTTCCGGCCGTTTCCCGCGCCAGCAGAGCCAGCTCGTAGGCCGGTCCCTGGTCTGCGGGCGCCATCGCCGCGCCGATCCGCGGGCCGAGCGCCAGCGCCTCGCCCCAGGCGCAGATCGCGCAGTCCCGGTCGGCCTCCAGCGCCTCGGCGAAGAGCGCGCGGGCCGCGGCGCAGTCCCCGTCCCAGTAGAGCGCCATTGCCTGGTCGAAGAGTGCGCGGGCGTCGGGGGCCGCGGCCTCTGCCAGCGAGGCGCCGGGTCCGGGCAGGCTTCGCCCGTCGATCGCGGCGGCGGGGCCGGCCAGTGCCAGCATCGCGGAGAGAAGAACAAGGGATCTGGTCAGTCTGGTCATTTTGAAAAGTCCTTATCGGGCCCCGGGCCGCGCGCGGCGGTCCCGGGGGGAGGGTGCTATCAATGAGGGTGGGAGAAGGGTCAGGCCGCGCCGCAGCAATGGTCGGCGATCGCGGCGACATGGCGGTGGTCGGTGCCGCAGCAGCCGCCGAAGACCCGCAGGTTCGGCATCAGCTGCGCCAGCGCCCGGTAGTCGCGGCCGAGCTCGTCCGGATTGCCGTCATCGAGCTCGGTCGCCTCGTCGAGCTCGGCATGGCTCATCCGCGAGGCATTCGCCCGGAGCCCGCCGATCCGTGCCGCCACGGCCGGGTCCTGCGCGATCATCCCGCGGAAATGGTCGGGATGCGCGCAGTTGATCATGTAGTAGGCAGGGTGCCCGCCAGAGGCGGCGTCGGTCGCCCGGATCGCCTCGCCCAGGCTTTCGCCCGAGGGCAGCCGGCCGTCGGTTTCCAGCGTGAAGGCGATGACGCAGGGCAGGCCGGTCGCGCGCACCGCGGCGGCAATCCCCGCGGCCTCGCCCGAATGGGTCATGGTCACTGCGGTGATCATGTCCGCCCCCGCCGCGGCCAGGGCGGCGATCTGGTGGCGGTGATAGGCGGCCGCGGCGGCCGGATCGAGGCTGGTGCCGACCGCGTAGCCATCCCCGGCCGGGCCGATATTGCCCGAGACGAGAACCGGGCCGGCGCCGCTCTGCGCAGCCTCGGCGGCCAGCGCGCGCATCTCGGCGATGGCCTGGCGGTTGAAGGCGGCGATCTGGTCCTCGGAATGCCCGAGCTGCGCGCCCCAGCCCGTGGAACAGCGCCAGGTCGGGCTTTCGAGGATGAAGCCCAGCCCGCGCTCGGCCGCGAGGGCGAGATAGCGGCGGTAATAGGCGCGCAGGCTTTCGCGCCCCTCCGCGGTGTCGAGGAGCGTGTAGGCGGCGAAGAGCGGCAGGTCGTGGCCCTCGTGGAAGATCAGCGTGGTCTCGATGCCGCCATCGGTCAGGAAATGGCCGCCGGACGCAGCAACGGTGGTCGTCAACATGTTTTCTCTCCAGGAATGAAAGACTGCGCAGCGGCGCTTTGCAGCCGGGTATTTTTCGGGGTCCAATATCAAGCGCCGCCGGCATGTCCCGTCGGGGGCTCGCCGGTATTACGCTTCCGGAGCCGCCGATATTCCCGCGCCCGGGCAGTTTCGGTTCCCGCTGCGGGTATTCCCGACCTGCCGTGCATTTTCCGCGCCGGCCGGGAATAAACCGGCCCGCCGCCGCGTAATGTCCCCGAAGCGACTGAAGCGGCACCCGCTGAAGCCCCTTTGAAAATTCATATCTTGCAGAGCCTTGCGGCCGGCGGCGTCCCCGCCCGGGCGGCGATCCGGCTCGGGAAATTAACTGGGAAGACCGAAATGCTCATTGCAAATGCACTCCTCGAAGCCGTCCGCAGATACCGGTTGGCGCGTGCCCATAACCGCCTGCTGCGCGATCTGCCGCCGCATCTTCTGCGCGATATCGGCCTCTTGCCGGATGACCGTCCGCAGGCCTGAGAAAACCACGATCCAAATTCAGAAAGGAAGAATTCGATGACGACCTTCAATCAAGATGCCGCAAATGCCGATCTTTCCCGCCGCATTGCGGCTTTTGCAGGGGCGCTGCTCCTGGCTGCGCTGCTTATGGCCGCGGCGCAGGACGGCCGGCCCGCGGCCGGCGCGATGCCCGGCTGGTCCGGCGAGGCCGCCAACGGCGTCACCTCGGGCCGCAACGATGCCGGGCGCCGGTCGGCGCGCCCGGCGGAGCGGGTCGAACTGGCCGGCATGCTGATCGGCTCGGGCCGCAAGCGGGTCCGCTGAGATCCGCAGCGCAAGGACGGGGGGCGCCCGCGGGCGTCCCCCTTTGCCGTGGCGGGGCTCAGGCCTCGTCCTCTTCCTCGGGCTCGTCCTCCGCCTGGCCCGCCGCCCAGGCGCCGGCCGCCTCGACCGCGACGGCCGAGCTGCTGGGCAGGACCGCGAGATAGCTCTCGGTCTCGTCCGAGGGCACCGGGGGGCGCTGCGTCATGCGGTAGAGCGCATAGAGCGCGACCGCCGCGAATGTGACGCTGAGCACCAGCCAGAAGGCCTCGGGCCCGATCCCCTGCATCGCCCAGCCGGTCGCCAGCGGCCCGGCAATCGCGCCGAGCCCGAAGGTGAAGACCAGCCCGCCCGAGGCTGCGGGCATCTCCTCGGCATCGAGCGAGTCATTGGTGAAGGCGAGAAAGAGCGCGTAGAGCGGCGTTGTCACCCCGCCCGCGAGGAAGGCGGCGGCCATCAGCAGGTGCAGGCTGCCGCCCGTCGCCCAGCCGGCCGCGCAGGACGCCGCGCCGAGAAAGGCCGCGGCGAAGATCAGCCAGCGGCGGTCCATCTGGTCGGATAGCCAGCCGATCGGGTATTGCAGCACCAGCGCGCCGGCGAACATCATCGCCACGAAGACCGCGATCTCGGCCGCGCCCATCCCGACCAGCGTGCCGAAGACCGCGCCCATGCCCGATTGCGTCGCGTAGATGCCCCCGAGCAGGAAGATCCCCACGGTGCCCAGCGGCGAGCTGCGGAAGAGCTTCTTCAGCGGCATCGGCCGCGCCAGCTCCACCGCCGGGACCGGCGTGACCGACAGCAGGATCGGCGCGACCGAGAGCGAGACCAGGATCGAGGCGCCGATGAAGAGCGCGGGCGTCGCCGCATCGCCCAGCGTCAGCAGCCCCTGCGCGCCGATGATCCCCAGCGTCTGGGCGATCATGTAGGCCGAGAGGATCTTGCCCCGGGTCTCGTTGGTGGCCGCATGGTTCAGCCAGCTCTCGGCGGTGACATAGACCCCGGACATGCAGAAGCCGATGACCAGCCGCAGGATTGTCCAGGCCCAGGGATCGGCCATCATCGGGAAGGCGATCAGCCCGGCGGACATCGTGCTTCCCAGCGCGGCGAAGACGCGGACATGGCCGACCCGCCGGATCAGCCGCGGCGTGACCTGCGCGCCCGAGAGGAAGCCCATGAAATAGCCCGAGGTGATGATGGCGAGCTGGGCCGAGGAGAAGCCCTCGATCCCGCCGCGCAGGCCGATCAGGGTGAAATGCATGCCGTTGCCCAGCATGATCAGCACGATGCCGATGAGAAGCACCCAGATTCCCGAAAACGCGTGTCCCATGGTCCAGAATCCGCCCCTTCCGGCAAGCTGCTGCGGCAGGCACTGTCGCCGATCCATTGGCGGCATCTGCCGCAGGGCCGACCAAATGCGCCGCCTTTGCGACACGCCCGCCTGCAGCGCGGCGCGCCCTGCCCGGGAAGACTGTCAGAATTCGCAAGGATTCACGAGAATTGATGGCCTTGCGGCAGCGGGGGCCGGTGCCGAGGGCGGGAATGCAGTCGCGATGCGAAGCTCCTCCGCCGCGGCGGCCGTGGCGCAGGGACATGACGGTTTCCATGGACTCCGCGCTGCAGGCGGAAGGGCTTTGAGCGCCGCGGCGGCGCATCCATGCCCGGCCGGGCCCCGCTGCCGGACGCGGCGCATGTCGTTCCCCAGGCGCCATTGACCGAAGGCGCGATCTCCAGACCGTCCTCCTCGTCTCGCGCAAGGCCGGAAGCCGCCTGGCGGCGATCGGGCTCACGTCTGGATCGCCTGGCGCCATCTCTGCGAGCGGGCCTTCCCGGCCGCGATCGCCGCCGGCATCCTGCTGACGATCCTGCGGGGCGGCGCGCCGTCGACCTGATCGATCCTGCTCGACTTGGTCATTCGTCCGGGCTGGTGCTGATTGCCAAGGGACAGTCGCTTTCCCGGCCAGCCGGGCGGTGTCCGCATCGGCGGGACGCTGCTGGCGTTCCCGGGGATGGCCCGGGCGGAGGCGATCCGGGCAATCTCGCGCTGCGGCTCCACAGCTCGGCGCGGTTCACCCCTCACGGCGATGCCGCTGATGCGCGACCGGACGCAGCTGCGGCTGCTGCGCTGGATTAAGATCCCGATCCTGCCGGTCTGCTTGGGCACGAGCGTGGTGCTCGGTCTCATCGAGGCCCGCCCGCCCGCCGCCTTCCAGAGCGCTAGCGTGCTCGGCGACGGCAATGCCCGGTCCCTGCTGCAGGGCGTGCTCTTCATGATCGCGCATTTCGCCTGCCGTCTGGCGATGGCCAGCTTCCAGCGCTGTGACGACCTGCGCAAGCGCAGCCGCGTCCTGTCGCCGGAGTTGCCGAAGCGGCGGCGGGAGGCGGACCCGCGCAAGAGCCTCGATGCCGAGCGCAGCCCGCGCGAGGCGCAGGCCGATGCCATGCGCGTTGTCAGACACGAATTCCGTACCCCGCCGGCGATCACCCGCAACGGGCTCGGCATGATCCGTCTGACCACGGGCCCCGCGAAGGGGCCGGCGCCGGAGCGCTTCGCCGGGATCGAGGAGGCGCTGAACCGGCTCTCGGGGCTGATCGTCCGCGTCATGACCACCGACCGCGACTGGAGCGTCCAGCCCGAGCCGCTGCAGGTCGACAGCCTCCCGGCCAGTGCCGAGGCGCATTTCCGCAGGACCGGGCGGGGCGGGCGGCTGGATGCGCGCGGCGACGATCCGGCGATGCAGCTCTTCGCCGATCCCGACCTGCCCGAGGCGGGGATGATCAACCGGGGCGACAATGCGCTGAACTGCTTGCCCGCGGATCGGCCGGTCCCGGCCACCGCCCGCGCCGAGCAGGGCAGCGCGGTGATCGAGGTGCGGGCCAAGGCATCGGCGTGCCCGCAGCCGAGGCGGCCATCCTTCCGGGCGTCGAACACGGCGCATGGCGACCGGCGCGGGCCTCGGCATCCATGCCGCGCGTGTCGCCACGGGACGGTCGAGATTGCGGCGGCGCCCTTGCGCCCGCCGCTGTCGCAGGAGGCGGCCATCCCCTATCCGCATGCGGAGGCCGCGGCATGACCCGCAGCCCGGTTGTCGAGGGCGAGGCGCGGCTGCCCCGGGACCTGGCCGATTTCCTCCAGCGCTGCGGTGTCGACTCGGGCAGCCCGGACACGGTGCGCGGGATGCTGGCCCGCGACGAGACGGTGGACATGGTGATCCTCGATGCCGACCTGCCGGAGGGCCACGGCGTCGACCTGGCGCCCGGGATCATCATGCGGTCCGCGCTCGGCGACAGCGACGACCGCATCCGCTGCGTCGGGAGCGGCGCGGACCTCTCTTTCGCCAAGAACAGCACGCTGCGCGGGATCGAGGCGGGGGGCGGGCGCGGCCGCGCCGGACCCGTCGCGCGCGCCCGCCGCCGATGACAGCGCGGCAAGCCGGGTGCCGGACGATAGCGGCGGGATCCCGACCTCGCCCGAGACTCGGTGACGGCGACAGAGTTCGCCTTTCCCGGCGCGTTCTTCGCCGCCGGGAACCGGGTCCGCCGCCGCGAGGACCTGCTGCGCCTGCCGATCCGGCGGCGGGCGCAATTCGAGAGCCGCCATCTCGACACGACAGCCGCGCGGCTGCGCCGCAAGACCGAGGCGCAGACCGGCCGGAAGGCGCCGTTCCAGTCGATCTGCGGCGTGGGCTGCGCCGTCACCGCGCTGCCCGCCCTGCGCTGAGCCCGGAACGGCCGGCGGGCCCGTGATACCGGATCGTTTCGCTCGTGTTTATGACGGAACTTTGATGCTTTCGGGGCGAAGACTGGCGCCGAATGCA
Source organism: Poseidonocella sp. HB161398 (assembly GCF_005870025.1). Lineage (GTDB taxonomy): Bacteria > Pseudomonadota > Alphaproteobacteria > Rhodobacterales > Rhodobacteraceae > Mangrovicoccus. The sequence continues at coordinate 124,341 of NZ_VATA01000001.1, read as the reverse complement.
TGCCGTTTGGCTTGTGTCCGAAAACAACTTCAAGTAGAAAATTTATCCTGAGGTGTGTCATTCATCGGCAAGCGGCCTTCCAATTCAACCCTCTGTTATTGGAAAGGATCGACCAATGAGACGTCTAGTTCTTGCATCTGTCCTGGTAACGGCCATTGCGGCACCGGCTTTCGCAAGCGACCAGCTTGCCCTCCAGCTTGGCGTCGAACCGGGAATGTACTCCACGACCGACCTGATGCGCCTGACAAATGCGCGGGAGGACGGCGATACCCAGAGAGAGAAGTTCATCCTGGGCGGTGGCTCTGAAATCATCTCGACTCAGAGCATCGACACCCATGCGAATGGCCAGTTCGTGCAGCAGCTCGGTGTCGAGCCGGGCATGTTTTCCACCCTCGACCTGATGCGCCTGACAAACGCGCGCGAGGATGGCGACCTGCAGCGCGAAAAGTTCATTCTCAACGGGGGATATGGACCGACGGAATGAAACGGACCGGGAAAAGCATGATTTCGAAAGAAAAGGGGCAAGCCCTTCGGGGCTTGCCCTTCGCCGTTCGGGCCGGGGCCCGCTAGCCCGAGGCCAGGACTTTCCGGGCCAGCGCGCCGATCTGGCCGCTGACGGCGCCGGCGCTCATGCCGGGATGCAGGCTGTCGTGATAGAGCATCTTCAGGAGCAGCTCGTCATGGCGGGTCAGCACGCCGAATTCCTCGTCGTCGTTGAAGATCGACGGCCAGGCCTCGGGGCTGTCATTGGCAAGGCCCATGCCCTGGGCCAGCTCCTCTTCCATGCAGGACCGCCGCATCACCGGCGAATGCTCGGCGCGCACGATCGCGAGCGCGTTGCGGTAGCCGTCCGCGGGCGAGGGGCCGGGCATCGCGACCGCCATGCAGAGCGTGTCCGCCGTCATCCCCAGAACGGCCTTGCGCGCGGCGCGGCTCATCCGCGGGGCGACCTCCTCGAGGACCGGGCGGGCGGCCGCGCGCTCGTCGTCATTCAGGATCAGGATGTGGAAATTCGCGCCGCTGGAGGCCAGCTGGACCGGGTGGCCGCTGGCGCGCTGCAGCCGGGCGGCGATGTCGCGGAGCGCGGCCATGTCGGCCTTGCGCTGCTCCGCCCCGACGGAGGCGCCGAATTTCACGCCGATGCGCACCGGCTGTTCCCAGCGGCGCAGCGCGCTCGACTGTCCGGACCGCGCCATCCCGCCGGCTTTCAGCGAATATTCCGACTTCATCGCGATCGCCATGAAATCGCGCGCCAGACCGTCCGGAGAGAGTTTCCCGGGATTGCGGTCGCGGCGCAGATGGCCGCTTGAAACCAGCCGCTTTTCCATCCCGTGATAGTAGCTGGCCAGTTTCTCGGAGCGGGCGCTTCCGGTTTTCGGCGTCACGGCGATGGCGGTTCCCTGCGTGCTCAGCACGGTCTGGTCACCGGCCCGGCTAGCGGAAGGGGCCATCGAGAGGAACAGGGCAAAACTCGCCATGGCAAGCGCGCCCGCGAGGGGCGTGTTGCGGAATGAGCGCATGCAGGTCTCCTGACTGCTGGTGTCGAGTGCGATCTTCGAGCGCTTCGTCTATTTGCGGCAAAATGGCGAAAGACACCCCTTTCTGTCAACTTTGATCCCGGCCGCGTTTCCCGCCCGCCCGCCGTTCGGCCGGAGTTTCGAAAGCGCTGCGGAATTCAAATTACTGACCTGCAATGTGAATCCCGGGTCAGGAGGGGGCCGGATGAAAATTGGCTAAAATTCGCCAGAGATCTGCAAAAGGCGACAGCGGTCGACTTCGTGAACGGATGTCCGCCAGGCGGAGAGTTGCCCGGCGCCGATCCGCAAATGGCGGGCGGGGGAAACCGGACGGCCTCCCCCGGGTGCTCAGGAGCGCGGCCTGGTCTTCTGCGGGTCGTAATGCGGGAAGGGCACGACGCGGGCGGGATAGCGCTTGATATGGCCGTCGAGCTGGCCGACCTCGACCGCCGTACCCTCGGCCGCGCAGGCGACGTCCAGCCGGGCGAGCGCGATCCAGGTGCCGCTCTGCGGGCTGCGCATCGCTGAGCAGATCTCGCCCACCTGCGCGCGGCCGATGCGGATGCAGTCGCCATGCGCCACCGGCGACTGGCCCTCGATCTCCAGCCCGACGAATTTGCGCGCGGGATGCTCCTTGCGCCGCAGGAGCGCGTCGCGCCCGGCGAAATCCGCCGTCTTCGATTTCAGGGGCACGGTGAAGCCGATCCCGGCCTCGAACGGGTCGGTCTGGTCGGAGAAGTCGTAGCCCGCGAAGACCAGCCCCGCCTCGATCCGCACCAGATCGAGCGCGGCGAGCCCCATCGGCCGTAGCCCGTGCGGCTGCCCGGCCTCCCAGATCGCGTCGAACACCGCCTTGCCGTCCCTGGGATGGCAGAAGATCTCGTAGCCGAGCTCGCCGGTATAGCCGGTGCGCGAGATCACCACCGGGGCGCCCTCGGGCCCGCCGAGCCGGGCGGGGCAGAAGCGGAACCAGGCCAGCTCATCGAGCCGCGGCTGGTGCGGGGCGGTCCAGAACACCCCGGAGACCAGCGCGCGCGAGGCCGGGCCCTGCACCGCGAGGTTGTTCATCTGGTCGGTGGAGGAGCGGATCATCACGTCGAGCCCCAGCCGCGCCGCCTCCTCGCGCATCCAGGCGCCGCCCGCATCCGTGCCGCCGATCCAGCGGAAGTTCTGCGCCCCCAGCCGGAAGAGCGTGCCGTCGTCGATCATGCCGCCATGGGGATGGCACATGGCCGAATAGACGACCTGGCCCTGGCCCAGCTTCTCGACATTGCGGGTCAGCACCCAGTTGAGCAGGCCTTCTGCGTCGGGGCCGGTGACCTCGAATTTCCGCAGCGCCGAGAGGTCCATCACCACCGCCTTCTCGCGGCAGGCCCAGTAGCTTTCCAGCACGTCGCATTGCGGAAAGCTGTTCGGCAGCCAGAACCCGTTATAGTCGGCGAAATCCGCGGTCATCGCGGCAAAGCTGTCATGGAAGGCGCTTTCGCGGGTCATGATCGGATCCTCGTCGGGGGTCGGACGCCAGGCCGTCGCGCGGCAGAACCGCTCGGCCGCGCCATAGGTGCGGACATGGATGTCGCTCGGGTGCCAGCCATTGGCCGCGGACGTGTCGTCGGGACAGGCGGAGGAGACGCAGACCAGATCGGTCAGCGCGCGCATCAGCACGTAGTCGCCCGGGCGCGACCAGGGCTCGTCGGCGGTCATCACCCCATGGGCGTCGATCGCGGTGTTGAAGAAGAAATTCGCCGCCATCCAGCCCGGCCGGCCGGGAATGCCGTAGGGCGCCAGCGCGGCGTTGAAATTGTCCGAGCAGTTGGCATGGCCGGGATAGCCGATATCGTCGTAGTACTTGGCATTGCAGGCCAGCGCGAAGGCGTCGTGGCGGCCGCAGGTGTCCTGCACGACCTCGACCAGCGGGGTCAGCTCCTGGTCGAAATACTTCCCGTGCAGCCCGGGCATCGGATAGCCATGGCCCTGGATCGTGCGGGTGGTGGTGACATCGAGCGGCAGGAACAGGCCGCGATCGGCCTTGCGGGCGTCGAAGCACTGGAAATCCGTGCATTGCCGCCCGTCGACATCGAGGATCTGCAGGAACTCCCCCTTGGCGACGCGGTAGGCGCGCGCGGTGGCGGAGGCGATGCGCAGATCCTGCAGCGGATCGGCCAGCGGATCGGGCAGGGCGAAACGCCCGGTCTCGCGCGGGGCGGCGCGGGCGATGCGCAGCACCAGAGGCGTGGCAGTGGCCTGGGCCTCGAAATCGGGCAGAGGCGCGGGCGCGGCGACCAGCAGCCAGCCCGCGCCGGTGGCGGTGAAGCCGGCCGTGTCGCCCGCGGGCGAGGCCGCGCCGAAAAGCGAGACCGTCCGCGCCCCTGCCGGATCGATCCCGCGCCGCGCCAGCCCGGCGCAGAGCCGCGCCATGCCGGAGGCGCCGCTGGCCAGCACCGCGCGCAGCCCGTCGCCCGGCGCATCGGCTGGAACCCCCAGCAGCCCGGGATCGGCCTGCCCGCCGGGACGGGCGGCCAGCATCTCGCAGATCTGCCCGCCCTCGGGATTGGCGAGCGTGACGCCGTCGCCCGGCCGCAGCTCCACCAGCACGGCGCCGCCGCCGGCGACGCGGTGCCATTCGTCGCCCGGGGCGCGGCGGTAGGCGGCAGCGCGGCGCGGGGCAGAGGCGCGGGGCGGGCCGGAACGGAAGGGCAGGCCGGTCGGGTGGGGGATCACGGCACGGGTCTCCTTGACTGGGGGATCCGGGGGCCGGAGGCCCCCGTCGGCAGGCGGGTCAGTTGGCCAGGTAGGCCTCCATGCTGTCGTCCAGCGCGTCCTTCCACGGCGTGTGGTGCAGGGGCGCCATCGAGCCGGTGATCACCGAGCGATAGGCATTGTCGCGGAAGCCCATGATGTTCTCGGCCTTGTGCGCCTTCCATTCGAAGAAGGCCTCGCAGGCGCCGTCGACATCGAAGGAGGGATAATCGGTCTCGGCGATCAGCTCCTTCACGTAGTCGCCCTGGTAGCGGATCGCGTATTTGGTGTCGTCCGAGGCCTCCTCGCGCGCCTCGCGCTCGGCGACATCGGCCATCAGCGCCTGGCTGTCGGCGGGCACCTCGATGCGGCCCAGGATGATGTCGCGCACGAACCAGGCCTGGGCGTCGAACATGTTGAAGGTGAACCACTGGTCCTGCATGCCGAGGTAGAACAGCGCCGTGTTGTGGACATAGGCCACGCCCTTCCACAGATCCGCCGTCGCCAGCCGGTTCGCCGTCTTCAGCCGCAGCTCGTCGGGCAGGAAGGGGAAGACATGGCGGTAGCCGGTGCACAGGATGATCGCGTCGACCTCGCGCGAGCTCCCGTCGGAGAAGACGGCAGTGCGGCCCTCGACCCGCTCGAGCGCGGGCTTCTCCTCCCAGTTCTGCGGCCAGTCAAAGCCCATCGGCGCCGAGCGGTAGCAGCTGGTGACCGAGCGCGCGCCGTATTTCCAGCATTGCGAGCCGATATCCTCGGCCGAATAGGAGGCGCCGACGACCAGCACGTCCTTGCCCTCGAATTCGCGCGCGTCGCGGAAGTCATGGGCATGCAGGATGCGGCCGTTGAACTGGTCGAAGCCGGGATAGTCCGGCACGTTCGGCGAGGAGAAATGCCCCGAGGCGACGATCACGTGGTCGAAGATCTCGCGGTAGACGCGGTCCCCGGCCAGGTCATGGACGGTGACGGCGAACTGCCCGGTCTCTGGATCGGACTCGACCCAGCGGATCACGCTGGAGAAGCGGATCCAGCCGCGGACATCGGCCTTCAGCACGCGGCCCTCGATATAGTCGAAGAGCACGGCCCGCGGCGGATAGGAGGCGATCTGCTTGCCGAAATGTTCCTCGAAGGAATAGTCGGCGAATTCAAGGCCTTCCTTCGGCCCGTTCGACCAGAGGTAGCGGTACATCGAGCCATGGACCGGCTCGCCGTGCTCGTCGACCCCGGTGCGCCAGGAATAGTTCCACAACCCGCCCCAGTTCGACTGCTTCTCGAAGCAGACGATTTCGGGGATCTCCGCGCCCTTCTGCGCGGCGGACTGGAAGGCGCGGAGCTGGGCAAGGCCGGAGGGCCCCGCTCCGATGACGGCAACTCGTTTCTTCACGGCATATCTCCCTGCGCTGTTCTCGGCTGTCCTGAAGGTGGTTTGGACCAAAGTTAGAAATTGGTTCCTTATGATGATTTTGGGTGGGCCATAATTTTCTGGTGGTCAATGAATTTTCTTTGGGGGAATATCATTTCCGGAGCCGCACCGGGCGGACGGCTAGATTTTGGGCAGAAGGGAAACGGGTCGCGATGGCATCGCTGGCACAGCGCCTACTGGCGACGGGCAACCTGCCGCGGCTGAGCGTGCAGGACCGCGCGCCGGTGCGGATCGGCGCTCTGGTGCCGTTTTCCGGCCCAGAAGAGCCCTGGGGACGGCCGGGAATCGACGGCTGCCGGATCTGGGCGGACTGGATCAATGCGCATGGCGGGCTGATGCTCGGCGGCAAGCGCCACCAGGTGGAGCTGGTGGTCGAGGACAGCGCCCTGGGCGAGATGGCGGCGCTGGCGGCGGCGCGCGAGATGGTGGAGACGCGCCGCGTCCGGCTGGTGCTGACGCTGGGCGGGGCGGAGATGGCGCTGGCCCTGGCCTACCTGGCTGAGCGCCGGGTGCTGACCGCGACGCTGCTGCCCTCGGACCTGACGCCCGAGCATCCCTTCCTGATCGCGCCGAGCGAGGTGCATCCCTTCTTCAATGTCACCGGCGTCGACTGGCTGGCGCGGCACCGGCCGCAGGCGCGGCGCGTGGCGCTCTGCTCGCAGACCGACCGGCTGGGCCTGCCGTCGCTGGCGACCTACCGGGCTGCCTTCCGCGTCGCCGGGCGCGAGATCGTCCATGAAACCCGTTACGATGCGGAAAGCGCGGATGCCGCGGCCATCGTCCGGGACATGATGGCCGCGGCGCCGGACATCCTGTGCTGGTGCTCCTCGGCGCCGCCGGTGATCGACGCGCTGACCGTCGCGGCCTACGAGGCGGGCTTCAAGGGCGAGATCCTGGCCTGCACCTGCGACGGCTACGACCGGCTGGTGGCGCGCACCTCGCCCGAGTTCATGGAGCGCTTCACCTTCCAGTTCCCCGATTTCGACGATCCGGCGCTGGAATCGGCGGAGTTCTTCTTCCGCCGCCCGAAGGCCTTCTACGACGCCTATGTCGACCGCTTCCCCGGCCAGTGGACGGCGGTCAGCTGGGAATACGCTGCCATTCTGGATCTCTGGCACGCGGCGGTCGAGACGGCGGAAAGCCTGGCCGCGCCCTCGGTGCTGGCGGCGATGAAGCGGGGGCGGCAGATGCCGCACGCTTTCGGCATGGCGCGCTGGTGGGGCACCGAGGTCTACGGCATCGACAATGCGCTGGTCGGCGACTGGCCGGTAGTGGCGATCCGCGACGGCAAGGCGCGGATCCAGGGCTTCGGCTCGGTGCTCGACTGGCTGGAGGCGCATGGCGGCACCCTGATCGAGGAGCTGGGCAAGCTCGATCAGCTCTGGCACCAGCGGCTGAAACCTGATCTGCGGCGCGCCATGGGCGAACCGTAGGCGGCGCGCGACGGCAGGAAAAGGACGAGGCAGCGATGAAGAAGACGGCGGAGGCCCGGCCGGGACAGAACCCCCATGCCATCCGGGAGGTGCGCGAGAAGAACCTGGAAGTCGCGATCGGCCGGTCGGTGCGCGAGCTGCGCAAGCGCCAGCGGCTGACCGGGGCGGAGCTCGCCGCCTCGGCGGGGCTGTCGGTCGGCATGCTCTCGAAGATCGAGAACGGCGTGATCTCGCCCTCGCTCTCGACCATCCAGACCCTGGCGCATGCGCTGCGCGTGCCGCTGGTGCAGCTCTTCTCGGGCTTCGAGGAAGAGCGCGGCTGCATGCTGGTCAAGGCGGGCGAGGGGGCGGAGACCGACCGCGCGGGCACGCGGGCCGGGCACCAGTACCACCTGCTCGGCCATATCGGGTCGAACAATTCCGGCGTGGTGGTCGAGCCCTACATGATCACCCTGACCGACAAGAGCGACACCTTCCCCACCTTCCAGCACGAGGGGATCGAGATGCTCTACATGCTCGAGGGCGAGATGGGCTACCGCCATGGCGACGGGCTCTACCGGATGGAGCCGGGCGACACGCTGCTCTTCGACTCCGACGCGCCGCACGGCCCCGAGGAGCTGCAGCGCCTGCCGATCCGCTACCTGTCGATCATCACCTATCCGCAGAAGGGCTGAGACCGCCTCGGCCGGTTTTCCGGGCAGTATTCCCCGGGGAGAAAAAAATTTCCTGCGAGGCAGTGAATTTTACTGGCAAGAATGTTTGTTTCCTCCTAAGGCTGTCAGGGACAGGCGGAATCGCCGCCTCCCAGACCCTTATGGAGGACCCATGTGTGGCATTGTCGGCTTATTTCTGAAGAATGAGGGACTGCGCCCGCGCCTGGGCGCGATGCTCGCGGACATGCTGGTGACGATGACGGATCGCGGGCCGGACAGCGCCGGGATCGCGATCTACGGCGATGACGGCGCCCGGGGCCAGGTCAAGGTCACCATCCAGTCGGACGCGCCCGCCGCGGCATTTGCCGGGCTGGGCGACGCGCTCGCGGAAGAGCTCGGCACGCCGGTGGCGATGAAGGCGGTCGACACCCATGCGGTGCTGTCGGTCGCGGAAGGCGCGCTCGCCCCGCTTCTCGAGGCGCTCGAGGCGCGCGGGCTGCGGGTGATGGGCACCGGCCGGTCGATGGAGATCTACAAGGAGACCGGGCTTCCGAAGGACGTGGCCGAGCGCTTCGGCATCCGCGCCATGGGCGGCAGCCACGGCATCGGCCATACCCGCATGGCCACCGAATCCGCCGTCACGACGCTTGGCGCGCACCCGTTCTCGACCGCCGCCGACCAGTGCCTCGTGCATAACGGCAGCTTGTCGAACCACAACCAGATGCGCCGCAAGCTGGCGAAGAAGGGCGTCTTCACCCGCACCGAGAACGACACCGAGGTGGGCGCGGCCTACATCTCCTCGCGGATCGCCGAGGGCGCGACGCTGGGCGAGGCGCTGGAGGGGACGCTCGCGGATCTCGACGGGTTCTTCACCTTCGTCACCGGCACCGAGACCGGCTTCGGCGTGGTGCGCGACCCGATCGCCTGCAAGCCCGCGGTGATGGCCGAGACCGGCGACTATGTCGCCTTCGCCTCCGAATACCGCGCCTTCGCGGATCTGCCGGGCATCGAGGCCGCGCGGGTCTGGGAGCCCGAGCCTGCCACCGTCTATTTCTGGGAGCGCTGAGAATGACCGTTCTGGACATGGCGCAGCTGAGCCTGCGCGAAATCAACGAGACGCTGCAGGGCGCGGCGAAGGCGCAGGCCAATGCCGCCTACGAGATCGCCAATCCGCGCGGCGCCCATGCCGTGGCGGTCGGGCTCGACGGGCCGCTTGCGGTCACGGTGAAGGGCTCGACGGGCTATTACTGCGCGGGCATGAACAAGGAGGCTGCCATCACGGTCGAGGGCTCGGCCGGGCCGGGCGTGGCCGAGAACATGATGTCGGGCACGGTCACGATCGAGGGCGATGCCAGCCAGTATGCCGGGGCGACCGGCCATGGCGGGCTCCTGAACATCAAGGGCAATGCCTCCTCGCGCTGCGGCATCTCGATGAAGGGCATCGACATCGTCGTGCATGGCAGCATCGGCCACATGTCGGCCTTCATGGCGCAGAAGGGCAACCTGGTGGTGCTGGGCGATGCGGGCGAAGCGCTCGGCGACAGCCTCTACGAGGCGCGGATCTTCGTGCGCGGCGCCGTCAAGTCGCTCGGCGCGGACTGCGTCGAGAAGGAGATGCGCCCCGAGCATCTCGCGCTGCTGGCGGATCTGCTGGCGAAGGCCGGGGCCGAGGCGAAGCCGGAGGAGTTCCGCCGCTACGGGTCTGCCCGGACGCTCTACAATTTCAACATCGACCACGCGGACGCATACTGATGGACAAGACCCCCCCGACCGAGCCGCGCCAGAGCTGGACTTTCTCGCGCGAGGTGAATGCCGAGATCCGCCGCGCGGCGGAAACCGGCATCTACGACATCCGCGGCGGCGGCGCCAAGCGCCGGGTCCCGCATTTCGACGACCTGCTGTTCCTCGGCGCCTCGATGTCGCGCTATCCGCTGGAAGGCTACCGCGAGAAATGCGGCACCGGCGTGACGCTGGGCACGCGCTTCGCCAAGAAGCCGATCGAGCTGAAGATCCCCGTCACCATCGCGGGCATGTCCTTCGGCGCGCTCTCGGGCAATGCGAAAGAGGCGCTGGGACGCGGCGCGACGCTGGCGGGCACCTCGACGACGACCGGCGACGGCGGCATGACCGAGGAAGAGCGCGGCCATTCCGAGAAGCTGGTCTACCAGTACCTGCCCTCGCGCTACGGCATGAACCCCGACGACCTGCGCCGCGCCGACGCGATCGAGATCGTGGTCGGGCAGGGCGCCAAGCCCGGCGGCGGCGGCATGCTGCTTGGCCAGAAGATCACCGAGCGCGTCGCGGGGATGCGCGACCTGCCGGTGGGGATCGACCAGCGCTCGGCCTGCCGCCATCCCGACTGGACCGGCCCGGACGATCTGGAGATCAAGATCCTCGAGCTGCGCGAGATCACCAACTGGGAAAAGCCGATCTACATCAAGGTCGGCGGCGCGCGGCCCTATTACGACACGGCGCTGGCGGTGAAGGCCGGGGCGGACGTGGTCGTGCTGGACGGGATGCAGGGCGGCACCGCGGCCACCCAGGACGTCTTCATCGAGAATGTCGGCCAGCCGACGCTGGCCTGCATCCGTCCCGCCGTGCAGGCGCTGCAGGATCTGGGCATGCACCGCGAGGTGCAGCTGGTGGTTTCGGGCGGCATCCGCTCGGGCGCGGACATGGCCAAGGCGCTGGCGCTCGGCGCGGATGCCGTGGCGATCGGCACCGCGGCGCTGGTGGCGCTCGGCGACAACGACCCGAAATGGGAAAGCGAGTACCAGAAGCTCGGCACCACGACCGGCGCCTATGACGACTGGCACGAGGGGCGCGACCCGGCCGGCATCACCACCCAGGATCCGGCGCTTGCCGCGCGGCTCGACCCGGTCGAGGGCGGGCGGCGGCTGCGGAACTACCTCAACGTGATGACGCTGGAATGCCAGACGCTGGCGCGCGCCTGCGGCAAGAGCCATGTCCACAACCTGGAGCCCGAGGATCTCTGCGCGCTGACCATGGAGGCGGCCGCGATGGCGCGGGTGCCGCTGGCGGGCACTGACTGGTGGCCGGGCAAGCCGGGCTTCTGATCCGGACAGACGAGTGAAGGACGGGGCGGGCACGGATCCGCCCCGCGCATATGACAGGGAAAAGGACGCGAAGATGACCGATCTCGCCGCCTATGCCGCCGACCGCGGCATCAAGTACTTCATGATCTCCTATACCGACCTCTTCGGTGGCCAGCGCGCGAAGCTGGTCCCCGCCCAGGCGATTGCCGGCATGGCCGAGGACGGAGCGGGCTTCGCCGGTTTCGCCACCTGGCTCGACCTGACGCCCGCGCATCCCGACATGCTGGCCGTGCCGGACGCGGCCGCGGTGGTGCAGCTGCCCTGGAAGCCGGAAGTCGCCTGGGTGCCGGCCGATTGCGTGATGGAAGGCGAAAGCGTCGAGCAGGCGCCGCGCAACGTGCTGAAGAAGCTCGTCGCCGAGGCCGCCTCGGAGGGGCTGCGCGTCAAGACCGGGATCGAGGCGGAGTTCTTCCTGCTGACCCCCGAGGGCACGGCGATCTCGGACCCGTTCGATACCGCGGAGAAGCCCTGCTACGACCAGCAGGCGGTGATGCGCCGCTATGATGTGATCGCCGAGATCTGCGACTACATGGCCGAGCTGGGCTGGGGCCCCTACCAGAACGACCACGAGGACGCCAACGGCCAGTTCGAGATGAACTGGGACTTCGCCGACGCGCTGGTCACCGCCGACCGCCACAGCTTCTTCAAGTTCATGGTGAAGTCCGTCGCCGAGAAGCACGGCCTGCGCGCCACCTTCATGCCGAAGCCGATCGAGGGGCTGACCGGCAATGGCTGCCACGCGCATATCTCGGTCTGGGATCTCGACGGCAAGGTCAACGCCTTCGCGGGCGATGCCGGCGGGCAGCTGGGCGAGGTCGGGCTCTCCGAGCGGGGCGGGCATTTCCTCGGCGGGATCATGAAGCATGCCGAGGCGCTGGCCGCGATCACCAACCCTACGGTGAACAGCTACAAGCGGATCAACGCGCCGCGCACGATCTCGGGGGCGACCTGGGCGCCGAACACCGTGACCTGGACCGGCAACAACCGCACCCACATGGTCCGCGTCCCGGGCCCGGGCCGGTTCGAGCTGCGCCTGCCCGACGGCGCGGCGAACCCCTACCTGCTGCAGGCCGTCATCATCGCGGCGGGCCTTTCGGGGCTGCGCGCCAAGGCCGATCCGGGCCCGCGCCGGGACATCGACATGTATGCCGAGGGCCACACGGTCAAGGATGCGCCGAAGCTGCCGCTGAATCTGCTCGACGCGCTCCGGGCCTTCGACGCGGATGCCGGCCTCAAGGCGATGCTGGGCGAGTCCTTCTCCGGCTCCTACGTGAAGATGAAGATGCAGGAATGGACCTCCTTCGTCTCGCATTTCTCGCGATGGGAGAAGGAGAACACCCTCGACATCTGACGGGGTCCCTGTGCCGGAGGTCTTCCTGCCTCCGGCCTTGCTCCTGGCCCGGCATCATGCCGGGCCTTTTTCGTTCCGCCGCAGCGCCGAGGGGGCAAGCCCGTATTCGCGCCGGAACGCGTCCGAGAAATGCGCCTGGGCGGCGAAGCCCGTCATCTGCGCGATCGCCGAGAGCGGCAGCCGGGTGGAGGCCAGCAGCTCGCGCCCGGTCTCGAGCCTGAGCCGCCGGTACTCGGCCATCACCGCACGGCCGAGGCTCTCGCGGAACTGCCGCTGCAGCTGGCGCGCCGAGATCCCGGCCAGCGCCGCGATCTGCTCCAGCCCCAGCGGGTCGGCGATATGGCTCTCCATCAGCTCCAGCGCGGCCGCGACCGGTGCGGGCAGCGGCCCGTAGCGCGCCGCGATCGAGGCGGTCTGCGGCGCCTCGGCCCCGCGGATCTCGGTCTGGATGAACCAGTCGGAAATCCGCTGCGCGAAGCCGGTGCCATGGTCGCGGGCGATGATCGCATGCATCATGTCGAGCGGCGCCGTGCCGCCCGCGCAGGTATAGCGGTCGCGGTCGATGACGAAGAGCCGCCGCTCCAGCAGCCAGTCGCCGGGCATCGTCTCGAAATCGCCGTAATGGTGCCAGTGCACGGTGAAGCGCCGCCCCGAGAGCAGTCCGGCCCGCGCCAGCACCACCGCCCCCCCGGAGATCCCGCCGAGCGCCGCGCCGTTGCGGTCGGCCTGGCGCAGCCAGCCCAGCAGCGCGGGGTCGGCGATCCGCGCCGGCGCGCCCCCGGCCACCACGAAGATCAGGTCGTGGATCGGCAGCGCGTCGCGGTAGTGGCGCGCCGGGAAGGCCGCGCCGATCGAGGAGACCGCCTCCGTCCCGGTCGTCGAAAGCAGCGTGATGTCATAGGCCGGGGAGGGCGCGAAGAGGTTCGCCGCGCGCAGCGGCTCGAGCGCGGCGGCGGTCGACATCAGCGCGTAGCCGTCGGCCAGCAGGAAGGCGAGTCTGCGCATGGCGCGCGGCTCCGGAAGATTTCTGGGTCATGGCCGTAATACGGAAACGAATGTCCTGAATCAAGAAGAACGGCGGATGGCAACCCGGCTAGAACGGTCCTGCATCAAGGAGCGGACTGGATGAAATTCTCAGGTTTCAAAGTCGTCAAGGAGGCCCTGACCGGGCACCGGGGCTGGGGGCCGCTCTGGCGCGATCCCGAACCGCAGGCGGCGTATGACATCATCGTCGTCGGCGGCGGCGGGCACGGGCTGGCCACGGCCTTCTACCTGGCAAAGGAATTCGGCCAGGCGCGGGTCGCGGTGCTGGAGAAGGGCTGGCTCGGCTCGGGCAATATCGGCCGCAACACCACGATCATCCGCTCGAACTACCTGCTGCCGGGCAACGAGCCCTTCTACGAATTCTCGATGAAGCTCTGGGAGAACCTGGAGCAGGAGACGAATTTCAACTCGATGGTCAGCCAGCGCGGGATCATCAACCTGATCCATACCGACGCGCAGCGCGACGCCTACCGCCGCCGCGGCAACGCGATGCGGCTGGCCGGCGCCGATGCCGAGCTTCTCGATCGCGAGGGCGTGCGGGCGCGGCTGCCCTACCTGAATTTCGATAATGCGCGCTTCCCGATCAAGGGCGGGCTGATGCAGGCCCGGGCCGGGACCGCGCGCCATGACGGCGTCGCCTGGGGCTATGCCAGGGGCGCGGACCAGCGCGGCGTCGACCTGATCCAGAATTGCGAGGTCACCGGCCTGCGCATCGAGAACGGCGCGGTGCAGGGCGTCGAGACCACGCGCGGCTTCATCGGCGCGAAGAAGGTCGGCGTGGCGGTGGCGGGCAGCTCCTCGCGGGTGATGTCGATGGCCGGGATGCGCCTGCCGATCGAGAGCCACGTGCTGCAGGCCTTCGTCTCCGAGGGGCTGAAACCGCTGATCGACACGGTCATCACCTTCGGCGCCGGGCATTTCTACATCAGCCAGTCGGACAAGGGCGGGCTGGTCTTCGGCGGCGATATCGACGGCTACAATTCCTATGCGCAGCGCGGCAACCTGCCGGTGATCGAGGACGTCGCCGAGGGCGGCATGGCGCTGATGCCGATGATCGGCCGGGCGCGGCTGCTGCGCGCCTGGGGCGGGGTGATGGACATGTCGATGGACGGCTCGCCGATCATCGACCGCACGCCGGTCGAGGGGCTCTATCTCAATGCCGGCTGGTGCTATGGCGGGTTCAAGGCGACCCCGGCCTCGGGCTATGCCTTCGCGCATCTGCTGGCCACGGACCGGCCGCACGAGACCGCCGCCGCCTACCGGCTGGACCGCTTCGCCCGCGGCCACCTGATCGACGAAAAGGGCGCCGGCGCCCAGCCCAACCTGCACTGAGACCGACATGCTGATACCCCATCCCCTTCTCGGCCTGCGGGACGCGCAGGAATTCACCTATCTCGGCGATGCCGCACTGATCGGCAGGCCCGCTCCGGAGGCGGGCGAGGCCGCCTTCTGCGACTATGTCTTCCTGCGCGACAACCCGGCCGGCATCCACCGCGAGCTGTGGTTCCACGAACAGGGCGACCGCTCCTGGCTGGTCGTCACCCGCAACACGCTGACCCACGAGATCCTGGGCGCGGAACTGGCCACCGACGTGGCGCGGAGGTCCGCATGACCCGGATCGACGGCGGCCTGACCGACCGCGGCACGACGCTCGGCTTCCGCTTCAACGGCCGCGCCTATGCCGGCCATCCCGGCGACACGCTGGCCTCGGCGCTTCTGGCGAATGGCGTCCAGCTGATGGGCCGCGGCTTCAAGTACCACCGGCCGCGCGGCGCGATCTCGGCGGGCAGCGAAGAGCCGAACGCGCTTGTCACGCTGCGCTCGGGCGCACGGGCCGAGCCGAACACGCGGGCGACCGTGGCCGAGCTTTTCGACGGGCTCGAGGCACGGAGCCAGAACCATGCCGGCCCGCTGGAGCGCGACCTCCTGGCGGTCAACGACCTGCTCTCGCCCTTCTTCGCCGCCGGGTTCTACTACAAGACCTTCATGTGGCCGAAGGCGTTCTGGGAGAAGCTCTACGAGCCCGCGATCCGCAAGGCGGCGGGCCTGGGCGCGCTGTCCGGGCTGCCGGATCCGGACGCCTATGACCGCGGCTACCGCCATTGCGACCTGCTGGTGATCGGCGGCGGCGCGGCGGGTCTCGCGGCGGCGCTGGCGGCCGGGCGCGCGGGGGCAGAGGTGATCCTGGCCGACGAGGATTTCCGGCTCGGCGGGCGGCTCCTGGCCGAGGGCGGGCGCATCGGCGGCCGTCCCGCGGCGGACTGGGCGGCGGAGGCGGCGGCAGAGCTGGCCGCAATGCCCAATGTCCGGCTGATGACCCGCACGACGGTCTTCGGCGCCTATGACCACGGCATCTTCGGCGCGGTGGAGCGGGTGGCCGACCATCTGGCGGCCCCGGGCGGCAAGGTGCGCCAGACGCTCTGGCGGATCACTGCCAAGCGCAGCATCCTGGCCGCGGGCGCGACCGAGCGGCATATCCCCTTCCGCGACAATGACCGCCCGGGGATCATGCTGTCGGGGGCGATCCGGGCCTATCTGAACCGCTGGGGCGTGACCGGGCAGCGGCAGGCGGCCGATCCGGTGGCGATCTTCGCCAATGGCGATGACGGCCACCGCACCGCGGCGCAGCTGGCCGCGCGGGGCGTGCCGGTCCTCGGCGTGATTGACCCGCGTGCCGATGCGCCGAATCTCGGCGGCTACGAAACCTTCGCGGGGGCCATGGTCACCGGCACGAAGGGGCGGCTGGGCCTGACGGCGATCGAGGTGAT
This sequence comes from Poseidonocella sp. HB161398, assembly GCF_005870025.1. Classification (GTDB taxonomy): domain Bacteria; phylum Pseudomonadota; class Alphaproteobacteria; order Rhodobacterales; family Rhodobacteraceae; genus Mangrovicoccus. The sequence continues at coordinate 108,297 of NZ_VATA01000001.1, read as the reverse complement.
GCGCAACGGCCGGGCCGAGTGGCTGTCCTGCGGGCTGCTGGGCGTCTCGGGCGGCTGGAACCCCAATGTCCATCTGGCGTCGCATCACCGCGGCCGGCCGGTCTGGGACGAGGACCACCTGGCCTTCCTGCCGGGCGAGGGCGGACCCGCCGGGCTGATCCCGGCCGGGGCTGCGGCCGGGCAGGGTGGCACGGCGGAGGCGCTGGCCGACGGGCTGCGCGCGGCCGGGCAGGCGCTCGGCGATCTGGGGATCGCCCCGGCGCCGGTCGAACTGCCCGCGGCAGAGGCCGAGCCCGCGCGGCAGGAGGCCTTCTGGCACGTCCCGGGCAAGGGCCGCGCCTGGGTCGATTTCCAGAACGACGTGACCGTGAAGGACATCGCGCTGGCGCATCGCGAGAACATGCGTCCGGTCGAGCACCTGAAGCGCTGGACCACGCTCGGCATGGCGACCGACCAGGGCAAGACCGCCAATGTCACCGCGCTGGCGGTGATGGCGGAGCTGACCGGCAAGGCCATCCCCGAGACCGGCACGACGATCTTCCGTCCGCCCTATACCGGCGTCTCGCTGTCCGTGCTGGGCGGCGGCGACACGGGCAAGGCCTTCCGGCCGACGCGGCTGACCCCGACCCATGCCTGGGCCGAGGCGCAGGGCGCAGCCTTTGTCGAGGTCGGGCCGTGGATGCGCGCGCAGTACTTCCCCCGCCCGGGCGAGACCCATTGGCGCGAAAGCGTCGACCGCGAGGCGCAGGCGGTGCGCGCCGCCGTCGGGCTCTGCGACGTGACCACGCTGGGCAAGATCGACGTGCAGGGGGCGGATGCGGGCGAATTCCTCAACCGCGTCTACGCCAACATGATGGGCACGCTGCCGGTGGGCAAGGTCCGCTACGGGCTGATGCTGCGCGAGGACGGGCACGCCTATGACGACGGCACCTGCGCGCGGCTGGGCGAGGCGCATTACGTCGTCACCACCACGACGGCCAATGCCGGGACAGTGTTCCGCAACATGGAATTCGCGCGCCAGTGCCTCTGGCCCGAACTCGACGTGCAGCTGATCTCGACCACCGATGCCTGGGCGCAGATCGCCGTGGCGGGGCCGAAATCGCGCGAACTGCTGTCGCGGATCGCGGACGGCTTCGACCTGTCGAACGAGGCCTTCCCCTTCATGGCCTGCGCCGCGCTGACGGTCTGCGGCGGGCTCCGGGCGCGGCTCTTCCGGATCTCCTTCTCGGGCGAGCTGGCCTACGAGATCGCGGTGCCCGCCCGCTACGGCCAGGCACTGATGGAGCGGCTGATGGCGCTCGGCGCGGATCTGGGCGCGACGCCCTACGGGACCGAGGCGCTCGGCGTGCTGCGGATCGAGAAGGGCCATGCCGCAGGGGCCGAGCTGAACGGCCAGACCACGGCGGCGATGCTGGGGCTCGGCCGGATGGTGTCGCAGAAGAAGGACGCGATCGGCGCCGTCATGTCCCGCCGCGAGGGGGTGGCCCAGGACACGCGCCGCCTGGTGGGGCTCGCCCCCGCCGATCCGGCGCGGAAGGTCGTCCCCGGCAGTCATCTCTTTGCGCCCGGCGCGCCCGAGGACACCGCCCATGACCAGGGCTGGATCACCTCGGCCTGCTTCAGCCCGCATGCGGGCCACATGATCGGCCTCGGCTTCCTCGAGAACGGCGCCAGCCGCCTCGGCGAGACCGTGATCGCCGCCAACCCGCTGGAGGGGGAGCGCGTCGAGCTGCGCGTCGTCTCCGCCCATTTCGTCGATCCCGAAGGAGGGCGCCTGCGTGACTGACCTGACCCCGATCACCGCGCTCGGCGGCACCGCGCCGCGCGTCCTCGGCGCCGCCCGGCTGACCCTGTCCGAGCGCCCGGAGCTTGCGCTGGCCTCGCTGGCGCTTGGCCGGGGCGCCGAGCCCCCCGCGCCCGAGGGCCTGGCGCTGCCCGGTCCCGGCGGGCTGTCCGTCCAGGGCGCGCTGGCCGCCTTCTGGACCGGTCCGGACCAGTGGATGGTCGAGGGCGCGGATCTGGCCGAAACCGATTTCGCCGCGCGGCTGCAGCAGGCGGCGCCCGGCGCCGCCGTGACCGAGCAGACCGATGGCTGGGCCTGCTTCGAGATCGCGGGCGAGGCGGCGCAGATCGAGGCGCTGGCCGAGCGGCTGGTCAACCTGCCGCGGGACGCCTATGCGCCCGGCCGCGCCAGCCGCACCGCGCTGCACCATATGGGCGTGTTCCTGCTCCGCCGCTCGCCGGACCGCCTGGCGGTCTGGGGCATGCGCTCGGCCGCGGGCTCGCTCTGGCACGCCCTTTCGGACACGATGGCACGGATGGAGGCCCTCCATGACAGCTGAGACCACGGACCGGACCCGCCTCCTCGACGGCAAGGCCTTTGCCGCAAAGCTGCGCGCGCGGATCGCCGCCCGGGTGGCGGAGATGGCGGCGCAGGGGATCGTCCCCGGCCTCGCCGTGGTGCTGGTGGGCGAGGACCCGGCCAGCCAGGTCTATGTCCGCAACAAGGCCCGCCAGACGGTCGAATGCGGCATGCAGAGCTTCGAGCACCGGCTGCCCGCGGAGACCTCGGAGGCGGCGCTTCTGGGCCTGATCGCGCGGCTGAATGCCGACCCGCAGGTGCATGGCATCCTCGTGCAGCTGCCCCTGCCTGCGCATCTCGACGCCGATCTCGTCATCAACGCCATCGCGCCGGAGAAGGACGTGGACGGGTTCCACATCTCCAATGCCGGGAAGCTGGCGACGGGTCAGAAGGCGATGGTGCCCTGCACGCCGCTCGGCTGCCTGATGATGCTGCGCGACCATCTGGGCGATCTCTCGGGCAAGTCGGCCGTGGTGGTCGGGCGCTCGAACATCGTCGGCAAGCCGATGGCGCAGCTCCTCCTGCGCGAGAGCTGCACCGTCACCGTCGCCCATTCCCGCACCGCCGATCTTGCCGATACCTGCCGCCGGGCCGACATCCTGGTCGCCGCTGTCGGCCGGCCGCAGTTGATCCCCGGCGCCTGGGTGAAGCCCGGCGCCACCGTCATTGATGTCGGCATCAACCGCATCCCCGCGCCCGAGAAGGGCGTGGGAAAGACCCGGCTGGTCGGCGATGTCGATTTCGCCTCTGCCGTGGACGTTGCCGGGGCGATCACTCCGGTCCCGGGCGGCGTCGGGCCGATGACCATCGCCTGCCTCCTTGCCAATACCCTGACCGCCTGCGCGCGGATCCATGACCTCCCGGACCCCGCGGATCTGACCGCCTGATTTCCAACAGAGAGAGTGCCATGAATATCGAGACCCCCAAGACCCGGCCGCTCGCGGCGGGGGCCGCAGAAGCTGCGTCCAAATTCTGCCTGACCGTGGCCTGCCCCTCGACGCGGGGCATCGTCGCCGCCATCGCGGGCTTCCTGGCCGAGCATGGCTGCAACATCACCGACAGCGCCCAGTTCGACGACATGGAGACCGGCCAGTTCTTCATGCGCGTCAGCTTCGCCCCCGAGACCGGCGCTGCGCTCGGCGCGCTGGAGCAGGACTTCGCCGCCGTCGCGGCCGGAAAGGACATGGAGTTCGCCTTCCATGACGAGGCCGCGAAGATGAAGGTGGTCGTCATGGTCAGCCGCTTCGGCCACTGCCTGAACGACCTGCTCTACCGGGTGAAGATCGGCGCGCTGCCCGTCGAGATCGTCGCGGTGATCTCGAACCACATGGACTACCAGAAGGTGGTGGTGAACCACGACATCCCGTTTCACTGCATCCCGGTCACGAAAGACACCAAGCCCGAGGCGGAAGCGCGGATCATGAAGGTCGTCGAGGACGCGGGCGCCGAGCTGATCGTTCTGGCGCGCTACATGCAGATCCTCTCGGACGAGATGTGCCAGAAGATGTCGGGGCGGATCATCAATATCCACCATTCCTTCCTGCCCTCCTTCAAGGGCGCGAACCCCTACAAGCAGGCCTATGCCCGCGGGGTGAAGCTGATCGGGGCGACCTCGCACTACGTGACGGCCGATCTCGACGAGGGGCCGATCATCGAGCAGGACACGGTGCGCATCACCCATGCCCAGAGCCCCGAGGACTATGTCTCGCTCGGCCGCGATGTCGAGGCCCAGGTCCTGGCGCGGGCGATCCACGCCCATGCCCATCGCCGCGCCTTCCTCAATGGCTCGAAGACCGTGGTCTTCCCCGCCTCCCCGGGCAGCTACTCCTCCGAACGGATGGGCTGAGCCCGGGCGCGGGCGGCCGGGGGCAGGGCGCCCCTGGTGCGCCTGCGCCGCAGCCTGTCCGCCCGTTCGCGGCAGGCGCTGGACCAGTCGGACCGAATTGGTCTATTGCATCGGAAGTGCCGAACTGGCTTTCCGAAGGGTCCTTCTGTGTCGAATGCTACGCTGCCTCCTGCCGGCGCGTCCCTGCCGGGGGCGACGCTGCGCTACGTGATCGAAACCCTTTCGACGCGGATCGCCACGCAGGAATACGCCACCGAGGAACGGCTGCCCTCCGAGCGGCAGCTGGCGCAGGAGCTGGGCGTCGCCCGCAACACCGTGCGCGAGGCGCTCGACCAGCTCGAGGCGCGCGGCATGATCCGCCGCCGCGCGGGCTCGGGCTCCTTCGTCACCTATGATCCCGAAGGCGGGTCCGAGGCGCTGTCGCCGGTGGCCGCCGATACCGGACCGCTGCATCTGCAGGTGATGCGTGGCATTCTCGAACCGGAAATGGTGCGGCTGGCCATCGTCAACATGGCGCCGCGGCAGATCGAGGCGCTGTCCAAGGTGCTCTCGAAGATGGAGGCCGTGCAGGCCGACGCCACCGCCTTTGTCCGGCTGGAGGAGGAATTCCACCGGCTGATCGCCGAGGGCACCGGAAATCCGCTGCTGATCGCCTGCTACAACCTGGTGCTCGACGCGCGGCGCCAGTCCTTCCGCGCCGCCATGTACCGCCGCCACCTGACCCCGTCGCGGATCGCGATCTACCAGCGCGGCTATAACGGCCTCTTCAACGCCATCGCCGCCCGCGACATCGAGGAGGCCAGCGAGTTCATGAAGCTCGCCCTCGTCGAGGACCAGCGCCTGCTGCTGCAGGAAGACTGAACCGCCCAATTCCGCGTTTCCGTCCGCGAATCCGTCGCCGCCGCCTTGCGCGCGCGGCGCTTCCGGCTTGTCCGGCCGTTGCCATTCTGCCGCCTGCAGAGGCAGGCCGCCGCCATCGCGGCCCATTATTTGGACTCGCTTCTCCGCCGGAGCCGAAGAAACAGGCATTTTCCCCGGCAAAAAATTCTTGGGAAGAAAAAAGTTTGACCAACGGTGATCCAGCCCCCTCAACTCCGCTTGAGTGAGCCAATACGAATAATTGGTCCAAACCAAAAACCGGCGCGCTCCAGACTGCATTCGAGTCACGAACAGGACGAGGAGAACGACTTGGAACCGGATCTTGCATCCCTTGCCGCCGCCGTGGCGGAACTGAAGGAGAGCGCCGCCGCGACGAACGGCACGTTCTCGGAGACCTTCTACTACCTGACGATCCCGCTCATGGTGCTGATCCATGCCGGGTTCCTGGCCTACGAGATGGGGGCCTCGCGGTCGAAGAACGCGCTGGCCTCGGGCATCAAGAACATCCTCGCCTTCGCGATGATCGTGCCCTTCTTCTATTTCGTCGGCTGGTGGATCTACTGGGCCTTCCCCACGGGATTCTCGCTCTCGGCCGGACCGGTGGGCACCTCGGGGCTGGCCTATGCCAACGAGGTCGCGCTGCCCTGGAGCCCCTATATGGGCCCCAATCTGGACGACCGCGCCTCGGGCGTGTTCTGGGGCGCCTTCGTGCTTTTCGCCGCCACCACCGCCTCGATCCTCTCGGGCGGGGTGATCGAGCGGATCAAGCTGACGGGCTTCGTCGTCCTGGCCATCGTGCTGGGCGCCTTCGTGTGGATCCTGGCGGCCGCCTGGGGCTGGCATGCCGACGGCTGGCTGGTCACCGAATTCGGCTATCATGACTTCGGCGCGGCCGGCGTGGTGCACATGATCGCGGGCTTCTTCACGCTGGGGGTGCTGATCAATCTCGGGCCGAGGATCGGCAAGTTCAACGCCGACGGCTCCGCCAACCACATCGCCGGGCACTCGATGCCGATGACGCTGATCGGGCTGATGCTGATTATCGCGGGCTTCTGGGGTTTCCTGATGGGCTGCGTGATCGTCCCGGGCGAAGCCTGGTCCTGGGGCAACGCGATCGAGGCGACGATCTACGGCACGCCGATGACCATCTCGGGGATGACCTTCAACACCCTGATGGGCTTCGCCGGCGGCATCATCGGCGCCTGGATGGTGACCCGCGATCCGTTCTGGATGATGTCGGGCGCGCTCGGCGGGATCATCTCCTGCGCGGCGGGGCTCGACCTGTGGTACCCGCCGATGGCCTTCGTGATCGGCTTCCTCGGCGCCTGCGCCATGCCCTTCGTCGCCTCCTTCATCGAGCGGCGCGGCATCGACGACGCGGTCGGCGCCTTCGCGGTGCACGGCTTCCTCGGCCTCTGGGGCCTGATCTCGGTCGGCATCGCCGCGCAGGGCTATCCCGCGCTCTTCGGCGAGGACGTGATCGAGACCTCCTTTCTCGGCCAGCTGGTCGGCGCCGTGGTCATGGGGCTGCTGGGCTTCGTGCCGGGCTATGCGGTCTCCTTCGTGCTGAAGGCCACCGGCCAGCTGCGCGTCCCCGAGGAGGCCGAGATCATCGGGCTCGACGCGGTGAAGGTCCCGGCCTCCGCCTATCCCGAAGGCCTCTACCCCTCGGCCAGCCCGGCCGAGTGATCCCCCGGACAGCGAAAGGATACTGCAATGGAAGCTCCCTTTGACGCCACCAGCTGGGACGGCATCACCGGCGCGATCTATGCCGGCTACGGCTCGGTCGAGGGCCTCTGGCTCGCCGCCTGCCTGGTCCTCGTGGTGATCGCCATCTTCTTCGGCTGGAAGCACGAGGAACACGCCTACAAGGCCACCAAGAAGCGCTGAATGCGCGCCCGGCGGCCGGCGCGCCCGGCCGCCGCTTTCCCCACACGTGACACCGATGACGACCAAAGACGGAGGAACACCGCGATGACTGTTTCCTGGAGATTCTCGGCCCTGGCCGACCGCCACCGCGCGCTCGGCTCGCAGCTCGAGGACTGGAGCGGGATGGGCACCGCCTGGAGCTACGACAAGGACCAGACGGAGGAGTACCTGGCGATCCGCACCAAGGCGGGCGTGATGGATGTCTCGGGGCTGAAGAAGGTCCATGTCATGGGCCCGCACGCGCAATACGTGCTGGACAAGGCCACGACCCGCAGTATCGAGAAGCTCAAGCCCGGCCGCTCGACCTATGCGACGATGCTCAACGACCAGGGCAAGCTGGTCGACGACTGCGTGATCTACCGGATGGGGCCGCACAGCTTCATGGTGGTGCACGGCTCCGGCGCGGGGCACGAGCAGCTTTCGATGTATGCCGCCAACCGCAATGTCGCGCTGATCTTCGACGACGACCTGCACGACCTGTCGCTGCAGGGACCGCTGGCGGTCGACTTCCTGGAGAAGCACGTGCCGGGCATCCGCGACGTGGTCTATTTCAGCCATGTCCAAACCACGCTCTTCGGCAAGCCGGTGATGATCTCGCGCACCGGATATACCGGCGAGCGCGGCTACGAGATCTTCTGCCGCCGCCAGGACGCGGTCGAGATCTGGGACGGGATCGTCTCGGGCGGCGCGGAGATGGGCATCATCCCGACCCGCTTCACCACGCTCGACTGGCTGCGCGCCGAGAGCTACCTGCTGTTCTTCCCCTATGACAATTCCGAGATGTACCCCTTCGCCGACGAGGCGCCGGGCGACACGCTGTGGGAGCTGGGGCTCGATTTCACCGTCTCCAAGGGCAAGACCGGCTTCCGCGGCGCGGAAGAGCACTACCGGCTGCAGGGAAGGGAGCGGTTCAAGATCTACGGGCTGAAGCTCGAGGGCACCCGGCCCGCCCCCGAGGGCGCGGCGGTGCTGAAGGACGGCGCGAAGGTCGGCGTGGTCACGGTCGGGATGTATTCCGGGCTGAACGGCCACAATGTCGCCATCGCCCGGATGCCGGTCGACTGCGCAGTCGAGGGCACGCCGATGGCCGTGGATCTGGGCGGCAGCGAAGCCGCCGCCATCGCCTGTCCGATGCCGTTCTACGACCCCGACAAGACGCGCCGCACCGTCAAGGGCTGATGCCGCGCGAACCGGGGGCGGGCCTGCCGCGCCCCCGGCACCAACAGGAAGGCCAAGGGTAGAGGCAATGCCGCAGACAGAGTTCACCCCCTCGATCGACAGCCGCCCGACCTATGCGGCGCTGGTGCCGCAGGGCTCGGCGCCCGCGCTGATGGTCGCCGATGCCGCCGGCGCGGCCGCGCTCGCCGATCTGGCATCCGCCGATGCCGCCGTGATGGACCGCGCCCATGTGCTGCTGGTCGGCGCGCCCGCGGCGGCGGCCGACCGGATCGCCGCGCTCGGGCCGGTCTCGGTCCATCCCGCCCCCGATGCCGAGGCCGCGCTGCCGCTTCTGGCGCAGCTCCTGTCGACGGCGCGGATGGGCACCCAGCTCTATCTCGCCGGCGGCGAGGGGCTGATCGGCCAGGTCGCCGCGCAGGCGCTTGCCGCCGGGATGGCGGCCGGGGCGATCCAGGCCGAGCATCGCGGCCCGGTCGCGCGGCGCATGCAATGCGTCCATTGCAAGGGCTTCACCGAGGAGGTCGAGACCGACCCCTTCACCTGCGCGCATTGCGGCCTGACGCTTTTCGTGCGGGACCATTTCTCGCGCAGGCTCGGCGCCTTCCAGGGCGTCTGCGTCGATGCCGAGGCACCGGGAGAGATCCCGGAAACCCGGGAGATCCGGCCATGACCCGTCCGCTGCTGAAAGTTGCCGCGATCGAGACGCTCTCGCCGCTGGTCAAGCGCTTCCGCTTCGAGGATCCCGAGGGCGCGCCGCTGCCGGTCTTCTCCGGCGGGGCGCATGTCACCGTCGAGATGGCCGATGGCGACGTGCTGCGGCGCAATTCCTATTCGCTGATCTCCGATCCGAATGACGGCTCGGGCTACGAGATCGCCGTGCGGCGCGAGGACCGGGGCAGGGGCGGCTCGCGCTACCTGCACGAGGCGGTGGCCGAGGGCGACCTGCTGGCCGTCTCGCCGCCCGCCAACCTCTTCGCGCTCGACCTGCGGGCGCGGCGCCATGTGCTGATCGCCGGCGGGATCGGCATCACCCCCTTCCTGTCGCAGCTCCGCCAGCTCGACCGCGCGGGCCAGCCCTGGGAGCTGCACTATGCCGTGCGCTCGCGCGCCGAGGCGGCCGGGCTCGCGCTCCTGCCCGAAAGCGCGCATGTCCATCTGCATGTCTCCGAGGAGGGCTCGCGGATGGATATCGGCGCCATTCTCGACGGACAGCCGCTCGGCACCCATGTCTATGCCTGCGGCCCCGAAGGGCTGATCGCCGCCGTTGCGGACCAGGCCGCGCGGCTGGGCTGGCCCGCCGCCGCCGTCCATTCCGAGGCCTTCGCCGCCCCGCCGCCGGGCGAGGCCTTCGAGGTGGTGCTGGCAGCCTCGGGGCGCAGCGTCGCGGTCGGGCCGCGGCAGAGCCTGCTGGAAGCGCTGGAAGCGGCCGGGGCGGAGATCGACTCCTCCTGCCGGGGCGGCGCCTGCGGCCGCTGCGAGACCGCGGTGACCGCCTGCGAGGGCCGCATCCTGCATCACGACCACTGGCTGAGCGAGGCGGAGCGCGCCGCGCAGACGCGGATCATGCCCTGCATGTCGCGCTTCAAGGGCGCGCGGCTGGAACTGGATCTCTGAGGAGGCGACCGATGACCCTGCAATTCAACGACGAGACCTTCCGCGGCGACTACACCTATTCGAACTCGTCCGCCGCGGTCCGCCGCTTCCCCTTTCCCTTCGACCGCGACAGCTACATGTACTCGGTCAATATCGAGCCGCATCCCGGCGGCCCCGAAGGCTCGCCCTTCGAGCATGCCTTCGACGTCGACGAGCACTATGTCGCCGAGATGCGCGACCGGGCGATCACGCTGGCCGGGGATCCGCTGCGCTGCCAGTCGCTGCCGCATATGGAGCTGGCGGGCTGGGATCTGCTGGAGCTGATCATGGTGTCGAAGGCGCGGGACTATCCGGCGCTGTTCTCGCTCGCCCGCGACGGCGACCGCTGGCACTGGACCAACCGCCCGCTGGGGATCGAGCAGCGCTTCACCTTCCTCGACGCCTCGACGCTGCCCTGCGGGCCGATGGAATACATCACCCGCCAGGCGCAGGGCGATTTCGCGCTGCTCGACGCGCGCGAGGGCAACCTGTGGATGGATGCGGGCATGATCACCTCGCAGGCCGACTGGTCGCTCGATTTCGATGTCGGGATGAATTTCTTCGAATGGCACGCCCCGGTGCCGAAGGCGCGCGGCATGGGCGTCTTCGACAAGGCGCTGAAATTCCTCAACGCGGTGACGCAGGAACAGTCCTACCGCCGCCTCAACTGGACGATGACGGTCAATCCGCGGCTCGACACCAGTCCCGAAAACTACCACAAATGGGGGCCGGAGAAGCGCACGGTCACCCCCGACAATGTCGGGACGAAGCAGTTCCTGCGCGTCGAATTGCAGAGCTTCTGGCGGCTGCCGCGCTCCAACGCGCTGGCCTTCCCGATCCGCTGCTACCTGGCCAGCCTCGCGGATCTCTGCACCCAGCCGAAATGGGGCCGCCGCCTGCACCGGGTGCTGCGCGATCTCGATCCCGACCTGGCCGAGTACAAGGGCTTCGCCCTCAACCGCGCCATGATCGTCGACTACCTGGCGCGGCATGACGACGGCGCGCCGACCTCGCCCGGCATCTTCCCGGACCGATGAGCGGCGCGCTGCCCTGGGTCCTGCTCGGGCTGGCCGGCTGCCTGGAGGTCGTCTGGGCGCTGGCGATGAAATCCTCCGAGGGCTTCACCCGCCTCTGGCCCTCGGTCGTCACGGTGGCGGCGATCCTCGGCTCGCTGGGGCTGCTGGCGCTGGCCATGCGCAGCCTGCCGCTGGGCACGGCCTACATGATCTGGGCCGGGATCGGCACGCTCGGCGCCTTCGCGGCGGGCGTGCTGCTTTTCGGCGAGCCGGCCAGCTGGCCGCGGCTCCTGTCGGGGGCGATGATCCTCGGCGGCATCGCCCTGATGAAGGCCGCCTCCTAGCGGCGCTGGCCGGTTCAGTGCGCCAGGAGCTTCTTCAGCGCGGCATAGTCCTCGGCCGTGATCTCGCCGCGGGCGAGGCGCAGGTCCAGCTCGGCCTGGGCTTCCGCGCCCGTCGGCGCCTTCGGCGTCGCGCCGCTGCGGCGCGCCATCCAGATGGCGCCCGCGACCGCGAGGCCGAGAAGGACGAGCCAGATCACCGGGCCGAGCATCATGCCGAACCCGGATCCGAAGCCCCAGCCGGTCATGTGGCCGACCCCCTGCGCCAGCGCAGGGGCGGGCAGGGCGGCGGGGAACAGGAAGGCAAGGCGTTTCATGGCAGCCTCCTTTCATCTTCTGTGTGCCGCCATTCTGGCCCTGCCGCCGCCCGCGCGCCATGATCTGGCGCAAGCCGGAGCGGTCCGGCGGCGGGAACGGACCCGCCGCCGGGCGCCGGGTCAGGCCGTCGCGTGGACCGCGAGCTCGGTCATCATGCCGGTCGCCAGATGCCCCATCTGGTGGCAGTGAAGCATCCAGCGCGCCGACTCGCCGGCATCGAAGGCGACCGCGACCGTGCCCATGGCGGGGACGAGCACCGTGTCGCGCATCGCCCCGGCGACGCTCTGGCCGTTGATCGCGGCCACCTGGAAGGCGTGGCCGTGCAGATGCATCGGATGGGCCATCATCGACATGTTGCGGAACTCCATCTCGACGCGGGCGCCATGGCGCACGGCAATGGGCTCGTGCGTGTCCCAGCCGGCGCCGTTGATCGTCCAGGCATAGGGATCCATCGACCCGCCGAGCGTCACCACGCGGCGCTCGTCCACCGGGCGGGGCGCCAGCGGCACGGCGGCACGCAGCGCCAGTTCCAGCCGCATGTCGCCGGCCACGGGCGGGGTCTGCTCCGCGGCGAGGGAGCGCAGGCGCGGCACGTCGCTGCCCGCCGGGGCGAGGATGATCCCGGTCTGCTCGCGCGCGCCTTCGCGCAGGGCGAGGACCGGGCGGGCCAGCCCGTCGCCGGGCAGCTCGAGATCGATCTCCAGCCGCTGCGCGGGCGAGATCGGGAACCGGCTGCCGGCAACCGGCAGGACCGGGTCGCCATCCACAGCGGCCAGCGTCCCCTGCAGCGCCCCGGTATCGATCCAGTAGGAGGTCATCGACGAGGCATTGACGATCCTCAGCCGCACCCGGCCCGCGCGCTCCACCGCCACGACCTCGGGATCGTCGAGCGTCCGGTCATTGGCCAGATAGGCGTCGAAATCGACATCGTTGAGATCCATCGCCATGCCGGACATGCCGGACATGCCCGGCATCGTCCCGGCCTGCGGCATCTCCATCCCGGCCATGCCGTGATCCATCCCTGCCATGCCGCCCTGCGGCGCCGCCATGGAGCCGTCGGCCGAGGAATGGGACATGCCGTGATCCCCGCCGCCGCCGGTCAGCCCCGCGAGCAGCTCTTCGGGCGACTTGAAGCTGAAATCATGCAGGAAGAGCACCACCTCCTGCCGGTCCGCGGCCGCATCCGCGGCGCTGCGCACGATCAGCGGCGCGGCCAGCATCGCGATCTCCTGCGCGGGGATGTGGCTATGCATCCAGAACGTGCCCGGGCGCGGCGCGAAATCGTAGCTGCGCCGCTCGCCGGGCGCCAGCATCGGATTGGTATTGGGCGCGCCGTCCTGGGCATTGGGCGGGATCTGCCCGTGCCAGTGGATGATGGTCTCCGTGTCCAGCGCATTGGCCAGCTCGACGCGGAACCGCTGGCCGGGATCGAGCACCAGCCCCTGGCCGCCCGTGTTGCTGGCGAGGCCGAGGACGGTGGCGGCGCGGCCCTTGACCTCGATCGTGCGGGTCGTGGCGGCCAGCGTCATCGGCTCCGGCGCGGCGCGCAGCCGGGCGGGCAGCAGGAGGGCAGCGGACATGGCGGAAGAGGCGGCAAGAAAGCCGCGGCGGGTATATCGGGTCATGATGATCTCCGGAAAAAGGGGGAAGGAGCTGCGGGCGCGCTGTCCCGTGGAGATCAGAGGCGGGGAGGGGGCGCGGCGGGGGCGATGCTGCGCGAGGCGGCGGTCACCGCGGCCGGGCGCGGATCGAAGCGCGAGACGCGGCGCTCGGGCAGCGCGGGGGCCGGAAGTGCCGCCCGGTCGGCCGGGAAGCAATGCGCCATGCACAGGGTGGCATGCTGCATCGCGCCGTGATGGCCATGCCCTGCCGGGGCGGCCGCCGGGGCGGCGGGATCGCAGCAGGGCGCCGCCATGGCCATGGCCTGCGCCGGCCCCGAGGGGGGCAGCGCGGTCCACAGGACCAGTGCCGAGAGCATCAGCAGGCGGAGGACAAACCGGATCATGCCGTGTTCATACGCCTTTGTCCGGCAGCGGGGAATCACGTTCCCGGCATCGGCCCTGCGGCACAGCTGCGCCTCCGGTTGGCGCCGCGCATCGCCGGTGACGCAGGAGCGGCCCGTTGCGGCCGCGCTCCGGCGACGGCAGGCCCGCCGCTGCGATGCCCCGGCCCGATCCCCGCCACCCTGGGCGGGCCTCCGGCAGCGCGCCGGTCACGGCGCGCCGCCGCGTGCCCGGTGCCTTGGCATCCGCCCACCGTCCCGGTGCGCCCCAGCGGGCAGGGGCGCACCGGGACGGCGGCGGGGCGCGCCGGGGGAAGGCCGTCAGGGCTGCCCCGGGGACGGCGGGCGGGAATTGGCGCGCCCGCCGGCCGGGCACCGGCTTGCGCGCGCGGATCGCCTGCGAGGCCATGCCGGCGATCCGCGGCAGGCGTCCCCGACCTGCCGGACGTGCCCGGCGGGTCGCGGATCAGAGGATTGCCGCTGGCGTCGGCATGCGGCGCATCCGCTCTGCGCATGTGGGATGGAGCGTGCCGCGGCCCCTCCGCGATCCCGCAGCGGCCGCGCTTCGGCATGGCGGTCGCCAGGCTGGGGCGCCGACCCGCCCGCTTTCCGGGATGGAGGGGGACGGGTCGCGCGAGGCGCCGGCCGGGCCGCGCGGCGGCGGCGGGAGGTCAGGCCGTCGCCAGGGCAAGCCGGGCGGCGAGAAGGACGAAGGCCGCCGCGAAGCCGCGGCGCAGCCAGGCCATTATTGCCGGGCGCGCGGCGACATGGCGCCGGACCTGCGCGGCGAGGGCGCCGTAGCCTGCGAAGACGGCGAAGGTCATCGCCATGAAGACCGCGCTCAGCCCGAGCATCCGCGCCAGCGGCGCGGGCGCCCCGTCGGGGACGAATTGCGGAAGGAAGGCGAGGAAGAAGATCGCGAGCTTCGGGTTCAGGATATTGAGCGCGAACCCCGCCAGCGCCACGCGCGGCAGCCTGCGGCGGGTGCCTGCGGAGGCGATCTGCAGCGCGCCGGTCTCGCGCAGGACCGCCCGGGCCATCCAGAGCAGGTAGAGGGCGCCGAGGATCCGGAAGAGCCCGAAGGCCGGCGCGCTGGCCTGCAGCAGGGCGGCGAGGCCGAGAATGGCGGCCAGCATCGCGGGCAGGATCCCCAGCGTGCAGCCCGCGGCCGCCGCGAGGCTGGCCCGCGCGCCCTGGGAGAGCCCGATGGCCAGGGTGTAGAGAACGCCGGTGCCGGGCGCGAGCACGACGATCAGCGAGGTGAGGAGGAACGCGGGGCCCATCTCTCACGCCGCCTCCGGCGGTGCGGAGACGGCCGGCGGCCGCGGCGGGGCGGCGCGGCGCCCGGGATCGGCAGGGGGCGCCGGAAATGGCGGGAAGCAGGAAAAGCGCATCGGATCCTCGTCGCTGGCTCGGGATGCCCGCGCCCTAGCGCAGCCCGGGCGCCTCCGGCTTGAAGGATATTGCCTTTCAGCGGCCCGCGGCGTTGCGGAAGCGTCCCGGCGGCAGGCCGAACTGGCGCACGAAGGCCCGGGTGAGGTGGCTCTGGTCGGCGAACCCCGCCGCCAGCGCCGCCTCGGCAATCGGCAGGCCCGCGGCGATCCCGGCCCGCGCCCGCTTGACCCGGTGCTGGGTGAGATAGGCATGCGGCGTGGCCCCGATCTCGCGGGAGAAGCGGCGCAGGAAGGCATAGCGGCTCATCCCGGCCTCCGCCGCGAAATCCGACAGCGAGAGCGGCGCGCCCCAGTCCTGCGCGATCAGGTCGAGCACGCGCGCCACCGGCCGGGACGGCCCGCCGCCCGTGGGCGGCCCGGCCTCCAGCGGCGCCTCGCCGGCAAGGGCGCGGATCGCGGCCAGCAGCGCCTCTTCGATCCGGCCGGGATCGGGCCGCTCTGCCGCCACCGCCGCGAAGGCCCCGGCCACCACACGCCGCGTCGCGGGCTGCGAGAGCACCGGGTCGCTCCATTCCGCCGCCTCCGCCCGCAGGTCGCCGTAGCGGGCCAGCGCCCCGGGCGCCAGGAACAGCATCCGCCAGTGGCGCGGCGCGCCGGGCCGTCCCCGGCCGTCATGGATCTCGGCGGGGTTCACGGTGATGACGTCGCCCGGCCCGGCCTCGACCAGCCCGCGTCCGCTCCAGCTGTCCTGCCCGCCCGCGACGAGATAGCCGAAGCCGAACTCGTCATGGCTGTGGCGCGGAAAGCTCCTGTCCGAGCGGATCGCCAGCGCTTCGATGCCGTCGGGGCCGATCCGGTGATGCAAAGTGGCGTGCATGGGCGCATGCTTACCTGTTCGCGGGCGGTTGAAAAGCCTCCGCGTCGCGCGGGCGGAGCGTCCCCTGCGGCAGAGGGCCCTCCCGGCAAGACGGCAGTCCCCGGAGGACGCCAGGAGAACGGCGCCGCAGGCGGGGACGGGCGCGTCCCATGCCGGTCGGTCCTCCTGGCCGCCGATTTGCCGTGAAGCCCCGCCTGCCGGTTTCGACGGGCGGCGTACCGGTCCCGTTCTGCTGCGCGCCTCGGCTTCTGCGCCGCGCTTGGCGACGGCGTCGAGGCGGTTCCGGCGCCGGTCCGCGGTGGCTGTCCTTTCCGGTCCGGCGGACGTCGCGGGGCCCAGCCTGGCCTGCCGTTGCGATCTGCGCCAGTCCGGAGGGCATGACCTGCCTCTCGGCCGCGCGGGCTCCCTGGTCGGCGGCAGATTCGAGCGGCGGCCGGGCGCGACATTCCCTGAACGGTTGGCAGGCCCTGCCCGGACGAGGGCCCGGAATTGCCCCGCGCCGGCGGCAATGCCGTCCCGGCCCGAGCGGGTCATCATGTTCCGGGCGGCCCTCGCAGGGCCCCTGGGCCGCGACGGGGCCGGATCGCGGTCGGTGGCTGCAGCCGCTTCCGCCCTCGGGCGGGCTTGCACCCCCGGGGCGGGTCTTCAGGCCGTGTTTCCCCGGCGGGACGCGGCCGGACCGGGCTGGTCACACCGCACATGCGGCAGGCCGTCGTGGGGCGGCGGGCTGACCCGACATTGCCGGAGAAAGTGTGCATGCATTTTCGGGGCCCATGCGGAGGAAAGACGCGGGCGCACCGCCAAATCTGCGTAATCCGGGGGCATTCCTGCCGGATCTCGCGTCGGAACTGGCCGTTTATCCTGCCGAACCGGGCGGATTCCTTCAAAACCTCCGGGAATTGATCCGGGTCGATCCGGCATGCATACAATAAGCTTCAATCCCGGCGAGACCTGGGCTAGGAGAAGCCATGACCGACTGGATCCCCGCACTTGCCGGCGATGGCAAGCCCCGCTACCTGGCGATTGCCGACGCCATTGCCGCCGACATCCTTGCCGGAACGCTTGCCCCCGGCGACCGGCTGCCGCCGCAGCGGCGGCTGGCTGCGGCGCTGGGGATCGACTTCACCACCGTCAGCCGCGCCTATGCCGAGGCGCAGCGCCGCGGCCTGATCGACAGCCATGTCGGCCGCGGCACCTTTGTCTCGGCCCCGGCCGCAGCGGCGGCGCAGCCCGACGAGAGCCGCGCGGCCGAGGCCGATCTGAGCATGAACATGCCGCCCGAACCCGCCGATCCCGAGCTGCTGGGGCGGATGCGCGCCGGGCTCGATCATGTCGCCGCCAATCTTGTGCCGCTCCTGCGCTACCAGTCGCCGATCGGCGCCGAGAAGGACCGCGCCGCGGCCTCGAGCTGGCTGAGCCTGCGGGGCATGGTCCCGCGGCTGGAGCGCATCGCCGTCACCCCGGGGGCGCATGCCACGATCACGGCGATCCTGACCCTGCTGGCGCGGCCTGGCGACCGGATGCTCTGCGAGCGGATCACCTATCCGGGGCTGCGCAACATCGCCGGACGGCTGGGGGTGGAGCTGGTGGGCGTCGAGATGGATGCCGATGGCGTCCTGCCCGATGCGCTCGACCGGGCGATCCGCGCGCATGGTCCGCGCGCGCTCTATCTCAACCCGACGCTGCAGAACCCCACGACCGTCACCATCCCGGTGGAGCGGCGCCTCGAGCTGTCGGAGGTGGTCAACCGCCACGGGCTGCCGCTGATCGAGGACGACGCCTACGGCTTCATCCCGCCCAAGGCGCCCGCGCCGCTGGCGGTCAGCGCGCCGGAGCTGACCTGGCATATCGGCGGGCTGGCGAAATGCATCGGCGCCGGGCTGCGCCTGGCCTACACGGTCGCGCCATCGGGCCGCGAGGCGCATGCCCTGGCGCAGGCACTGCGCGCCACCAGCGTCATGCCCTCGCCGCTGAACACCGCGCTGGCGACGCAATGGATCGAGGACGGCACGGCCGACAGCATCCGCCGCTTCATCCGCGCCGAAAGCGCGGCCCGCCAGCAGATCGCGGCCGAGATGCTCGACGGGCACCGCTACTGCGCGGCGGACAACGCCTTCAACATCTGGCTGAGCCTGCCCGAGGGGATCGGCCGCGCCGACGTGATCGCGCGCATGGCGGGCCGGCCGCTGGGGCTGATGCCGGCCGACGCCTTCACCGTTTCCGGGCCGGTGGGCGACAAGCTGCGGGTCTGCCTTGGCGGCGCCATCGGCCGCGACGCGCTGCGCGACAGCCTCTTCTTCCTGGCGAATGCCATGGGCCCCAACGCCTTCATGGGCTGACGGGCCGGCCATCCGCGCGGCGGAATTCCCGCGGCGCCGCAACGGGTCCGGTCCCGGACAGGCTGCGCCGGGACGGTCCCGGCGGGCGGCCTCCGGCGTTGACATGGCGCTCTCCGGCATTATGAATTCATTCTCATTTCGGAGGGGTTGGCCTTGAGGCAGTCGCTACATGCTGAGCTCACGCAGACGGTCCGGCAGAAGATCCTCGACGGCGAGCTGAAACCCGGCGAGAAGATCCGCGAATTGCAGCTCTGCGAGGAACTGGAGGTGTCGCGCACGCCGATGCGCGAGGTGCTCAAGGCGCTCTCGGCGGAGGGGCTGGTCACGCTGCTGCACAATCGCGGGGCCATCGTCTCGATCGTCTCGGCCGAGCAGATCCAGGAGCTCTTCCCGATCATCGCGGTGCTCGAGGAACTGGCCGGGCAGATCGCCGCCGGGACGCTGAGCGACGCGCAGATGGAAGAGCTGGAGGCGCTGCACTGCGAGATCGAGGCCGGGTTCGAGGCGGGCGACGAGGGCCGCTACCGCAATGCCAACAGGACCTTTCACGAGAAGCTCGTCGAATGGACGGGGAACGGCTCGCTGCTAGAGCTCTACAAGCTGGTGCTGACGCGGATGCACATGGGCCGGTTCCTGCTGCAGAAGACCGAGGCCGACTGGGCGACGGCGATGCAGGACCATCGCGACATCATGGAGGCGCTGCGCGCCCGCGACGGCGCGCGGACCGGGCGGATCCTGCGCTTCCACGCGGAGAAGACCGCGCGAAACGCCTCGCTGAACGCCCTGACGCGGGCGGCGGCCCGGGAGGGCGGAGAGGCGGCGCCGGAGCCCAGGTGATCCCGCCGCGCGGCTCCGGCCTCCAGCGCCGGCTCAGCCGTATTGACGGCCCCTGCCGCAGCAGCGCTCCGCGGCCCGGGCAGCGATCGCCGGGCCTTCTCTTGAACGGGCGCAGCCATCGGCACGGTCCACTCCATTCGCGGGAGGGCAGAGTTCCGGGCCCTTCGCAGGGCCGAGCGGAGCTTGCCCGGCGCGCCACCACCCGTAGGGGCAGGGCGGCGGCCGGGCGCCGGGCCTTTCCGGTGTCGGCCCCGGCGTCGAGCGCGGGCACGTCCGTCTTGCCGACCCCGGCCACAGCAATGATCCACGGCCCGGGCAGGGATTGCCGGGCCTTCTCTGCCGCGGGCGCGGCGATCGGCACGGTCCACTCCGACAGTCATACGACTGGCACCGGTCATCGGGCAGTTCGGTTGGAAATCCGGTTCGGATTTCGGTGACTGGGGCTGGCTGGCATTTCGGTATGACCTGACCCCCACTCCGATCGACCTCTTGTGTCCTTCCGTTGATCTGTCGGTCATCCGGAATTCCGGCCAGCGAGGCTTTGCCTTGGAGATGCGCGGTGACCCGAGAAGGGCGTGGCCACCTGGTCCCATGACTGTCCTGTCCCAGCAGCTTCCGGGCGAGCAGCACGTTCAGGTTCTGAAGCAAGGGGCCATCAAATGGCCGGGAATTCGCATGTTGCCGGCGGCGTCGTGCATCATGCACGCCTCTGGCGCGACACCCGCAAGGATCTCCATGGCGCGGCGGTCGTCGATCATTTCGACCGCCTGCTCGGTGTCGATAGCGTCCCGGCCACCAGGCCGGGATACCGCCAGATGCTCGCCTGGATGCGTTCCTTCGGCGATCTCCGGCGCATCGGGATCGAATGCCCGGGCAGCCATGGGGCGGGATTGCTGCGCTTCATGCAGGAGGCCGGCGTCACCGTGCTGGACGTCACCGCACCGGACAAGCTGGACCGGCGGCGGAGGGGCAGGAACGACGACTTCGATGCCGAAAGCGCAGCCCATGCCGCCGATGCGGAACGCCGCACGGTGACGCCGCGGAGCCGCGACGGGATGGCCGAAAGCCTCCGCGTCCTCAGGGTCTGCCGGAGCAAGGCGGAGCAGGCATCCGTCCGGGGGACGGATGTCCCGCCGAGCGGCCATCCAGGCACGGCGCATCGCCTTGCAGATGATCCAGACGACGCTCGTCTGCGCCCCGGACAAGCTGCGGGACCCGCTGCGCAAGATGACCCGGATTCAGCTGATCCGCACCCTTGCGGCCTGGCGCCCGGACCTGTCCGCCTATCGAGAGGTGGACGTGGCGTATCGCATCTCCCCGAGATTCCCCGCCCGGCGGTACCTGGAGCTGCATGACGAGGTCGCCGATCTGGACAGGATGATCGATGCCATCGTGACGGATCTGGCCCCGGAGCTCCTGGAGCGGCCCTGCGTCGGCATGAACAGCGCTGCGCAGCTGCTTCTGGCGGCGGGGGACAACCCGGAGCGGCTGAAATCCGGAGCCAGCTTCGCGGCGCTCTGCGGGGCGAGCCCGGTGCCCGCGCTCGGCGGGGAAACGATTCACCGGATCGTTTCCATCTCCGCCTCGCTCCGGGAAGACGACCCGCCACCGGCTCAACCGCGGCGGGGACCGGGCGGCGAACAGCGCCCTGCACATCATCGCCATCGGGCGCCCGAGAACTGATGCCAGGACACAGGCCCATGTCGCCCGGCGTGTCGCCGAGGGGAACTCGAAGCTCGAGGCATTGCGCAGCCTCAAGCGCTACATCGCCCGCGGAGTCTAAGCCATCCTCCGGAAGGGCAATGCCCGCATCAGCCAGTCCCAGATCGCGCCTTGACTCTTAGAAGGGCATCAGCGGGAAGGCAGTGACCCGGGCCCCTTCGCAGGGCCGAGCGGAGCTTGTCCGGCGCGCCACCACCCGCAGGGATCGGGCGGCGGCCGGGCGCCGGGCCGGTCTCCGTGCCTCGCGGCGTCCGCGTCCGCTAGGCTCGGCGTCACGCTGCCCGCGCGGCCGGAAGGCGCCGCGGCTAGAGGACCGTCACGCCGATCATCGCATCCCGGGTGACGTGCGCCGCCAGCTCCCCTTCGGTCAGCCCCTCCGTCCCCGCGGGGCGCAGAGGCAGCACCAGATAGCGGCAATCCGCGGTGGAATCGACCACCGCGACGCGCTGGCCCTCGGGCAGGACGGTGCCGAATTCGCGCAGCACGGCGCGCGGCTCGGTGACGACGCGGGAGCGGTAGCTGCGCGACTTGTACCAGACCGGCGGCGGGCCCATGATCGCCCGCGGATAGCAGGAGCAGAGCGTGCAGACGATGACGTTGTGCAGCTCGGGCGTGTTCTCGACCAGCACGAAATGCGGATAGGAGGGCATCGCGATCCCCAGCTCCGCGGCGGCGGCGGCCAGGTTCTTCCTGGCGCGGGCGAGGAAGGCGGGGTCGCTCCAGCAGCGCGCGACGATGCGGGCGCCGTTCTCCGGGGTCCGGGTCTCCATGTCGCTGATCTGGGCCGTCACCTCGGCGCGGGTCAGAATGCCGGCGGATTCGAGATGGTCCATCACCTCGTCGAGCAGCCGCGCGAAGGCCGCGGGCGGCTCGCGGTGGTCGCGCGACGCGGGATGCGGCGCGTGGCCGTGGTCATGGCCGGTGGCGTGATCGTGGGGCATGGGGGTGCCTTTCAAGCGTCTTCGGAAGGAATCGGCCGCAGCCAGTGTTCGTAGACCTCGACCCTGAGCGTGTCGGCCGGGTCGCCGTCATAGCCTGCCCAGAGCTGCGCCATCGGCACCTCGACCTGGAAGACGCGCACCGCCGGAAGGCCGGTGCCGCCATAGGCCAGATCCTCGGGGTTGCGGAACAGGCCGACATCCTGGATCACCGTCCCGCGGTTGCCCTTCAGATAGCTCGGCGTCCGGCAATGGCCGAGGGAGCGCGCCCGCAGGATCTCCACCGCGTCGCCGGGGCGGAAGCGCGGCAGCGGCGCGGAGACCTGTCCGTCGCTCACTTGCCCAGAACCTGCGCGGCGGAGGGCAGGTCGCCCGGCTCGGCCAGGCCCTTCTCCAGGAGGAGCGCGGCGAGCGAGGCCAGCCAGCGTTCGTAGTAGCTCATCTGCAGGTAGCGCGCCTCGCCCAGATCCTCGGTCCTGCGCCGCACTTCGTCCATGGTCACGACCTGCCTCTGGGGATGGGTCAGCAGCGCGTAGAGCGCGTCCACCCGCTTGTCGAACAGGGTCTGCTCCTGCTCCGTCGTGTCGATCGGCCCGGCGGGCAGGCCGCCGAGGTCATGCGGTTTCGCCATCATGTCTCCTCTATCCGGACGGGCCGGGCGCGGCGGCCCGGCGGTTCGATTGCGTGCGGCGCCCGCCAGCCGGCCGCCTGCGGCGACGGGCGGGAGGCAGCCCCCCGGAAAGCCGACCGGGCCGAAGGGGAGGATGCTGCCAGGGACGCCGCAAATCTCCAGCGCATCCTTGGCCGTGCCGGCAGGGAAGGCAAGCGCGCATCCTCGGGACGGCGGTACGGCCGTCGCCAGCGGCATCCGGACCGTTTCGGCATTCACCGCGCAGCGCGATGGCCGGTCCCCGCCTGCCCGGGCACCGGGTGGCCGGAGCCCGGGTGGCGGCGGCGCCGATGGCAAAGGATGGCGAAGCATTCGAAGAGTGGAGTCGCCGCCTCCCGGCGCGCGCGGCACCAGATGCGGCGGACCGGCCGGCCTTCATCGGCCGGGAGGACCGCGCCATCGAAGATTTGTGCAGCCCCCCCTTCCGGCCTATCGAAACGGCCGCTTTCCAGGCGTCCGGAGGCCGCCGGCCTATCGGCCTCCGCGGTCGGAATGGCAGATCGGGCCCGCCCCCTCGTCCGGGACGGGTCTCGGCCGGTTCCGCTCCGGGAACATGCTTGAGGCGGCCAGGACAGGATGACGACCGGCGGCTTGCCCTCGGCCATGTTGCGCCTGATCGGCGCCTGGCCGTGACTCCCCCATTCCCCGTTGGCGTCAGCCCATGGATTCGATCCCGGCCGTTCCAATTGCCGGACAGCAGGTCTTGAATGAGCGGCAGGCGACATCGCCGGAGTGGAGGCTCCCGCTCCCGGCATCGCAATGTGCCGCATTGGGTGCTGTCACGCGCCCCCATGAAGGGAGCCATCCATGAGAGATTGCCACGGTGGGCCTCGATCTCTCGAAGACCGTTTTCCAGGCGCATGGCGCCGATGCCGAAGGCACGGTCGTCCTGCGGTGGCAGCTGCGGCGGAACCAGATGCTCAAGCGGCTCGAGCCCTGCCTGATCGGCATGAAGGCCCGTGCCGGGGCGCATCACTGGGCACGCGAGCCCGGCAAGCTCGGCCAAGGCGTTCGGCTGATGGCGCCGTCCTACGTGAACCCCTGCGTGCGACGCGGGAAAACAGACCAGGCCGATGCTGCGGCGATCTGCGAAGCTGTCGCCCGGCCCTCGATGCGCTTCGTGCCGGTGAGGGAGGAGATACGCAGGCGCTTCTGATGACCCACAAGGCGCGGGAGTTTCCCGTCCGCCAGCTCACCCAGGCCGCCGTCACGCCAAAGTCGTGCTTTCAGCACGACGCAATCCGCGCCCAGGCCCTGATCCTGTCCCCGCCCCCCCCCGACGGCATCACTGTGCCAAGGCGGGATCGCGACAATCCGAATTGGGCGGCGGTCAAGTCGGAGATTGTCACGGTCGGGCTCGATCCGCTGGCCGACAGGCGAAGAATGCGTTCCAGGTCCATGGCGCTGAAGCCAGGGGCGCAACGGTCCTGCGCAGGAAGCTCCGACGGGCCGGGGTGCCGGAGGTCTTCGCCAAGCTTCCGGCCTGCCTGGTGGCGATGGAAGCCTGCGGCGGCGCGCGTTTCCGGGGCTGCGACCTGTCCGGGCTCGGCCACGATGCCAGGCTCATCCCGCCGGCCTGCGTGAAGCCCTTCGGGAAGCGGCAAGAAAATGATGCGGCCGACGCGGAGGCGCTCTGCGAGGGTCCGAAGCCGCTCGCGCAGCGATCCAGCGATCCAGCGATCCGGGGATCGATGGAAGGCGGAAGACGCAGCGGCCCGGCATGCGCTTCGTTCCGGTGAAGAGCGGGGAAACACAGGGGGCGGCGAGCGTCTTCCGGGTCCGGGAACTGCTGATCCGGCAGCGCACCCAGGCGATCAACGCGCAGCGCGGCCACCTGGGCGAGTGCGGCTGGGTTGTGCCGCAGGGGGCTGCGAATGTCCGGCGCTTGGTTGCGGTCGTCGCCGACGAAGACTTGGACCTGCCAGAAGCGGCACGAGCCTCCCTGCAGGTCCTGACTGCACCGCTCGCGCAGCTCGACGGGCAGTTCGAGACCCTGGATGCCGGGATCGACCGGCGCGCCAGGGAAAATAAGGTCGCCCGCCGCCTCATGGGCTCCGCCCGTCGGTGCCTCAAATCCTCCACCGGAGGGATTTGCCGCTGGTACGGACCGTCCCGAACGCCCCGGCATCGGCCCGCTGACTGCCACGGCCATCGCCACGCTTGCGCCGCCGCCTGGAGTTTTCCGCAAGGGCCGGACCGTCGCGGCGGCGTGACGCTTGGCCTCGCGCCAAGGCAGCACTCGACAGGCGGCAAGCAAGAGCCCGGCGCCACGACGACCCTCTCGGGACATTGCGTTCGGCAATGCCCTGCCGGGCAGCGGATGGGCGAGCGCTCTTTGCGGCTGCTGCTGATCATCGGCGCCAGCAGTGTCATCATCAAGCAGCACTGCCACACCGCGGCTCGCGAGGATGCTGGAGAGCAAGCCGCCGATGCTGGTCCGCGCGGCCCTTGCGAACAGCGAGCGGTGACGCGCCACCGGTCCGAGCGCATCGCGAGCGGCGCGCGTTCGCCCGCTCACGCGAACCATGGCGTTCGCGGGCTCGCTCCGGGCGCTGATGGAGAGTGCAGAGACCTGCCGGGCGCCGGCCATGGCGGCGCAAGCCCGGCCATCGGCCGCGAGACGCCGGAGCGCAAGGGGGCTGGGAGCAGCTTGGCGCAACGGTCGCGAGACGGGATCGGCAGACCCGGAGTGCAGCGCTGTGCCTGCGAGCACGCGGCTTCGATCTGGACGTCCGGCATCTCTCTCGGACCGTCGCCCATCGGGCTCGAACCAATGGCGCCACGATGGGCAACCGCTCGATGCCTCGCTCCGCGAACACCATGCGGGCCCGCGGCATTCCATGGCCGCATCATGAGGCCGGATGCATGTCAGCCCCCGACAGCGCACCAAATTGCTCCACCCCCCCCTAGCACAAGGGGCGGTTATACATGTTGCGCAAAGGCTTGGTCAGGGATTCATCCCGTGAATCCAGCGTGGTAGCTGATCTGCATGAGCAGACCTATCCCGCCGGGCTACAAGCCAAAGAACTGGCCGGCCTGCAATGAAGCGCTGAAGCAGCGCGGCTCCCTGCCGATCTGGTTCGATCCGGACATGGTCCGGGTGCCGTCGCCGACCGGCAAGCGAGGCGGACAGCTGCAGCATAGCGACGCCGCGATCCAGACATGCCTGACGATGAAGGTCCTGTTCCGCATGGCGCTCCGGCAGGCCACGGGGTTCGTTGAAAGCCTCCTGCGCCGGATCGACCTCGATTGGGCAGTGCCGGATTTCAGCACCCTGAGCCGGCGCAAGAGTGAGACGGGACCGTGGCGCCAGTGCCGCCGCGAAAGCCCGTCGAACAATGGCCGTGACCATCCCCTACCGCGGCTCCAAGGGGCCGTTGAACCTGCCAATTGACAGCACCGGCATCAAGGCCGGAGGCGAAGGTGAGTGGTGCCCCCGCAAGCACGGGGGCGCGAAACGGCCCGTTCGCGGTGCCGCTCGGACCGGTGGCGCGGCCCGCTCACGGCGCAAGATCCATATAGGCGTCGACGAACAGACGCTGGAGATCCGTGCTATCGAGATCACCAGCAGCCATGTTGGTGACGCGCCCATGCTGCCCGAACTGCTCAGCCAGATCCCGGCAGATGTGGAGATCGGCTCTGTCACTGCCGATGGGGCCTGCGACACGCGCAAATGCCATGGCGCTGTCGCCGGCCGAGGCGCTCATGCCATCATGCCGCCACGCAAGAACGCAAAACCATGGAAGCCTATGACAGCTGGTGCAATCGCCAGGAACGAGGCCGTGCCATCTGGCGAAAATGGAGCGGATACCTCCGCCGGAGCCGCGCCGAGACATGAGCCGGATGAGGAAAAGGTCCGGGGGACCTTTTCCCCGGCGATTGGATACATTGCGCGAAGCTGCTGGCGCAGAGCCTCATGGCACGCGACTTCGATCTTTAGGTTGCAGAACTTCAGATCCGCGCCGCCGTGCTAAACCCTTACACCGCGCTCGGCATCCCCGTCACAGAGCCCATGGGACAAGTGCGTCTGGGAAAGGGGAAGTGCGGGCTTCGCGCGCTTTGCTCAACAAATGCGCATCGCGCCCAAAATTCGTTCCATAAATTGGCAAACCTCCATGCGGCCGGGCCGGGATGCCGGGTTTCCATGGCCAGTTCTGATCGACACTCACTATAGCTAACGAATGTTCGTATGTGCGTTCAGATCAGCCAGCAGGGGAGTCATGCCATGACAGGGACATCGTTCAAGATCGCCATCATCGGCAGCGGGCCGTCGGGCTGCTTTGCCGCGCAGTTCCTGCGCAAGGCCTGGAAGGATGCCGAGATCACCATCTTCGAGGCGCTGCCGGTGCCCTACGGCCTGGTCCGCTACGGGGTCGCGCCCGATCACCAGGGCTCGAAATCGGTGACCGCGCAGTTCGCCCGGCTCTTCGAGCGCGAGGGCGTCCGCTTTGCCGGCAATGTCACCATCGGCGAGGACCTGACCTTCGAGGATCTGGCCGCCGCCTTCGACATCATCGTGCCGGCCACCGGCCTCGGCTGCGACCGAAGGCTTCCCGTCGAGGCGCATCCCGACTGTCCGGTGATCGGCGCCGGCGCGCTGATCCGCGCGCTGAACGGCCATCCCGACATGGCGCTGCCTGCCCATGCCGACGGGCTGCCCAGGCCGCTCGGCGCCCGCGTGGCGGTGGTCGGCAACGGCAACGTGGCCATGGACGTGGTGCGGCTGCTCGCGAAGCCGCTGGACCAGTTCGGGGGCTCCGACATCGATGACACCCGCCTTGCCGCCCTGCGCCGCCGGGGCGTGGCGCGGATCGACGTCTTCGGCCGCTCGCCGATCGGGGCCGCGAAATTCGACCTGTCCATGTTCAAGGAAATCCTCGGCCTCGCCAATGTCCGTGTCAGCCAGAGCGGAACGGCGGCATGCCCTCCCTGCGACGCGCTGGAGGCCCTGTCTGCCGCCGAGGCGCGCAGCGCCAATGGCGCGCTCTCGATCCATTTCCATTTCGGTGCCCAGCCCATCGCCTTGCTGCATGGCCCGCATGGCCCGCTCCTGTCGGTGGAAACCGGTGACGGCATCGCCAGCCACGAGGTGGATAGCGTGATCACCGCCTTGGGCTTCCATGACAGCCGCCCCTCGGGCCATCCCTGCAGCGCCCAGAGCTGGTCCGGCGCGCAGGTCTTCCCGGTCGGCTGGCTGCAGAACGGCGGCAAGGGCACGATCGCGGCCAACCGCAAGAGCGCCAAGGAAACCGCCGGCGAGATCGCCGCCGCGGCGAAGGACCGCCATCTGGTCCCTGCCGCGCCGGGCTTTGCCGCCGTCGCGGACCGGATCGCGGACACGCTCGTGGATTACGAGGGCTGGTGCCGGATCGATGCGCATGAGCGCGCGACCTGCGCGCCGGGCCGCCCGCGGCTGAAGCTGACCGATCGCGCCGAGATGCTGGCCGTCGCCCGTGCCCTTCCGCGGGATGCGGACGGGACGGACCGCCCGCATGCGGCACACTGAACAAGACGCGCAAGACCAGACCCATCAAGGAGACGCCCCCATGACCAAGATCCTTTTCGGCACCGAGAGCGGCAATTCGGAAATGGCCGCCGACGACATCGCGGACTTCCTCAACGACAACGGCGGCGAGGCCGAAGTCGTGGCGATGGAGGACTATGATGTGGCCGATCTGGCCGCCGAGGGCTTTGCCGTGGTCATCACCTCGACCTATGGCGAGGGCGAACTGCCGGAGACGACCCAGCCCTTCTACGACGCGCTGAAGGAAAGCCGCCCGGATCTTTCGGGCCTGCGTTTCGCCGCCTTCGGCCTCGGCGACAGCACCTACGAGACCTATGGCAACGGCATCGACATCGTCGCGGCGCTGCTGGCGGAGCTGGGCGCGGTCCAGGTCGGCGAGACCGGCCGCCACGATGCCGCCAAGACCGTCACCCTGACCGATGCCGCCACCGGCTGGGCCGAGGGGCTGCAACCGACGCTGGCCGCCTGATTCCGCAATTTCCGGTTTCCCGGCCGTCCCCGGCGGGGCGGCCCGCATCCCTGGAGGCAAGACATGAACATTGAATCCGGCCATGACGCCGATGTCATCATCGTGGGGGCAGGGCTCTCGGGCATGACCGCCGCGAAGGATCTGGCCGCGGCCGGGCAGTCCGTACTGGTCTTCGACGGCAAGGACCGCGTCGGCGGCCGCACCTGGTGCGATCCCTCCTACCCGGAGGGCGCGATCGATTTCGGCGGCATGTTCGTCGGAACCACGCATTCCCGCTCGACGGCGCTCGGGCTGGAGATGGGGCTGGAGCTGGTCAGGGCCCGCCCCGAAGGCGCCGCCGTCTGGGATCTGGGCGGCACGCCGCTGACCGCCCCCGACGGCTATCCCGAACGGGTGCTGGAGGACGGCACCAGCCTGAAGGACGCGCTGGCCGCCGCCTTTGCCGAGGTGGACAGGATCGCGGCCGAGATCGGCAAGGACGATCCGTGGAACGCGCCTCGGGCGGCCGAGCTCGACGCGATGACCATGCAGGGCTGGCTTGACGCGACCGTCGCCGATCCGCTCGCGCGCCGGATCGTCGGGGCCGATGTCTCGATCATCACCGGCGTCGACCCGTCCGAGATCTCGGCGCTGTTCTTCGCCTTCTACGTCGCCCAGTGCGAGGACATGCATGCGCTGCAGGTCACGTCGAACACGCTCCTGTGGAAGGGCGGCGCCGGGCAGATCGCGGACCGCATCGCCGACCGCATCGGCCGCAGCCGCCTGCGCCTGTCGGAGCCGGTGATCGCCATCGACCATGCGGAGGACGGCGCCACCGTCACCACCATGCAGGGCAGCTACCGCGCCCGCCGGCTCATCCTTGCCCTGCCGCCCTCGGCCGCCGCGCAGATCCGCTTCTCTCCCGAGCTGCCCGATGCCCGCCGCCAGATCAACCGGCGCACCAATTTCGGCCGCTACATGAAGCTGCAGATCCGCTTTGACCGGCAATTCTGGCTCGACAAGGGGCTCTCGGGCGAGATCTTCTCGCTGAACCCGGGCTTCTTCTCGCTCGACGTGACGCGGCCGGACGATGCGCAGGCGACGCTGGTCGTCTTCATCGGCGCCTCCGCCTATGACGCCTGGCATGGCAAGGGCGAAGAGGCGCGCCGCGTCGAGATGCTCGACGCCCTGGCGCGCTGCCTCGGTCCGGACGCGATGACGCCCGCCGCCTATGTCGAGACGCCCTGGAACGAAGTGCCCTTCACCATGGGCGGGCCGGTCTGCCACATGCCGCCGGGCCTGCTGAGCACCGCCGGTCCGGCGCTGCGCGCACCGATCGGGGCGATCCATTTTGCCGGTACCGAGGCCGCGCCGAACTGGACCGGCTACATGGAAGGCGCCGTCCAGTCCGGCGAGGCCGCCGCCGCCGCGATCAAGGCAACCCTGAAAACCGGAGAACCCGCCTGATGACCATCCACCAGACATCCGCCATCGTGCCCGCGGGCATGGAGAGCGCCGGCCCCGATTACGGCTTCGCGCCGGGCCGGGTCGCGGGCGGCCTGCTTTTCGTCTCCGGCCAGATCGGCGTCGACGGCACTGGCGCGCTCGGCGCGACCGAACAGGAGCAGGCACGGCTGGCCCTGGCCAATCTCGGCCGCGTGCTCGAGGCGGCAGGCTGCGGCTTTGCCGACATCGTCGAGATGACCACCATGCATGTCGGCGACTGCACCAAGGTCAACGCCTGGTTCCTCGACCTGAAGAAGGACCTCTTCGCCGATCCCTATCCGGCCTGGACCTCGATGGGCGTGACCAGCCTGGCCATTCCCGGCGCCCTGATCGAGATCAGCGCCGTCGCGGCCCTGCCGCAGGCCTGACCCCCCGGCGGGGCTGCCCCCTTGCTCCGCCGACCCCTCCGGGACGGGCCTGTCCCTGTCCGTCCCGGATCTGTCTCCCGCGCCGGCTTCGCCCGGCCGCGCCAAATCCAGAGGAAACGCGCCATGACCACCCTCGACAAGACCGTCGCCCCCGAGATCGCCGCCGCCATCGACGCCCAGCACGAGCTGATGCGCCTCGCCTACGAGACCGCCGATGCCGCCGCGCTGGCCAATGACTACTTCACGGCGGATGCCTGGGTGGTCGGCAGCGACGACATGACCTGGCGCGGCAGGGAGGGCATGATGGCCCTCTACAAGGACATCGTCGGCACCTATCGCTGGAAGACCGAGCGCGAGAGCCTGATCCAGCTCTCCGATACCGCCGTCATGGAATTCCTGATCGGCACGATCACCCCGGTGAAGCCCGGGGACGAGACCCTGGTCTACAAGATCCAGTTCATCTGGACGCTGGAGGACGGCGCCTGGAAATGCGCCTCGCAGTTCTTCGCCTTCGGCACGAGCTTCACCGCACAGTAAGCCGCGCGCCCGCCGCGCTGCGGGGCCGGTCACGGAAAGCGGGAGAGGGGCCGGCCACATGCGATGGCCGGCCTCTGTGCCTGCGCGTCTTCACGACAGGAGAGACGGATTGAGACTTGGATTTCTGGTTGAGTTGGGGGTTGGAGAGCGGCGGGTGGCGCTTGTTCCCGCGACGGTGGCGCAGGACGCGAGGTCGACGCAATCTAGCGGAACCGGGATTGGCAGCGGGCTGAAAGTCTGTTTGGCCACGGAGCTTGGGCGCAAAGCTGGGAAAATGGACCTGAACGCGGCTGGATTTTCCGTATTCAGGGAGATGCCGTGACCCGTTCCGGAAGTGTTTCCTCCACGACGGTGCCCTGAAGTCCTTCTTCAGCAACCTGCCAAGACTGGTACAGGGACCGTGGCGGAGGCCGGAGGCGGCTTGGGAAAGGGCCGCTTCCCGTGGCTCCGGTGCCGCGCCGGCGGCTTGGACCCTGCCTCCGGCCCCGCTGCTCGCCGCCACCGCGCGGGAAGCCGCCCCGGCATGCGGGGCGGCAGGGGATCAGTCGTCGAGGAAGGCCGTCAGGTCTGTCGCGACCATTTCGGGATTCTCCCAGTACATCGAGTGGCCGTAGCCCTCGTAGGCGATGAAGGTCGCCGCGGGCATCGCCGCCTGCAGATCCTCCTGGTCCTGCGCCTTGGCCATGCCGTCCTGGTCGCCCCAGAGGATCAGCGTCGGCGCCGCGATGCGCTCGGCCGCCAGGGTCCAGTCCACCAGCTCCATGCCCTTGGCCATGCCCGCCCAGGCCCGTTTCGGCATCCCGGCCTCCTCGATGCGCAGATAGGTCAGCATCTCCTCGTCCATGCGGCCGTTATTGCCGCCCCAGTCCTGGATGAACTCCCCCATCGGATCGAGCGGGAAGTCGAGCCCTTCGACCATGTCGAGAAAGCCGCGCCGCCCGCTCTGGTCGAGCCGCGAGGAGATCAGCACCAGTCTCTCGACGCTCGCGGGATGGAGCGCCGCCAGCATGCCGGCATAGATCGAGCCGACCGAATGGCCGACGACCGCCGCCTTGTCATAGCCGAGGGCATGGATGAAGGCGTTCAGATCCTCGGCGAAATCCGTCGGATAGTAGCAGCACTCCGGCTCGGAACTGTCGCCCATGCCGCGCAGGTCGACGGCGATGAAGCGGTGGCCGTCAAGAAAGGGCGCAATGGTCGAGAAGGCCCGCGAGCTGTCCGAGAAGCCGTGGACCAGGATCACCGGATCGGCCTCGGGATCGCCCCATTCGACATAGGCCAGCTCGATGCCGTTGCCGAGATCGGCCATCTGCTTGGCGCCGTTCCAGCTGGCCTGGTCCGGCGGGGCGATGCTGTCGGCGAGCACGGGGCCGCCGAGCCCGAGCGCGAGGAGCGCCGGGAGGATGACTGCGCGTTTCATTTTCTTCTCCTGTTGGGGGGTGTTCAGAACGCCTCGCGGGCGCCGGCCAGCCAGCCGCCGTCGATGACGATGTCGCTGCCATGCAGGTAGGAGGCCGCGTCCGAGGCGAGGAAGGCCGCGAGCCCGGCGATCTCCTCGGGCTGGCACCAGCGCCGCGCGGGGACCCTGGCGACGGCCGCTTCCATGTCCGGCGAATGCTGGCCCTTCTCCTCGGGGATGGCCATCGGGGTCGCGGTTGCGCCGGGGCAGATCGCGTTCACGCGCACGCCCAAGGGCCCGTATTCGAAGCAGAGCTGCCGGGTCAGGCCGAGCACCCCGTGCTTCGAGGCGGTATAGGCCGAGCCGCCGCCCGCCGCGCTATGCGACGAGATCGAGGCGATGTTGACGATGGCGCCCTTGCCCTGCGCGACCATGCCTGGCAGCACGGCGCGGCACATCAGGAAGGGTCCGGTCAGGTTGGTGGCGATGACCTGGTGCCATTCCTCCAGCGGCACCTCATGCGCCGGGGCATAGCTGTCGAGCACGCCCGCGTTGTTCACCAGCACGTCGATCCGGCCCCAGCGTGCAAGCACCGCCGCGATGGCCGCCTCCACGCCGGGCGCATCCGCCACGTCGAGCGCGACGGGCAGGACCTCACCCGCGGCCTCGGCCGCGACGGCTTCGAGCTTGGCCATCGTCCGGCCCAATGCGGCGACCTTCGCGCCGCGGGAGGCGAATTCCCTCACCATGGCGCGGCCCATGCCGGAGCCGGCGCCGGTGATGAGGACAACCTGTCCTTCGTAGTCCTTCAAACTCTGTCCTTTCATGCGGAAACCTCTGCGCGCAGCAGCGTCACGGGATCGCTCCTGCGGATGCGGCCCGGGGTGACGACCTCGGCATAGGAGGCGAAGCCGGGCGTGGCGTAGTCGGGCATTATTCCGTCGGGCATGCGCACCTTGGCGCGGTAGCCCATCAGCGCCGGGATGGTGCGCAGGTCATTGGCCCCGGTCTCGGGGTTCAACTGGGTGACGAGGCAGCGCGGCACGGAACTGCGCACCTTCAGCACGGCCTGGCCGACCTGCAGGAGCTGCCCGTCCCAGCCATCTTCGGCCTCTGGCTCGCCGCAGTCGATCAGCAGGTTGGCGCGGAAGCGGCGCGGGTCGACCGGCCGGCCAAGGGCCTCCTCCAGCCGCCGCAGGCTGCCGGTGGTCATCAGCGTTACCGGCTTGATGTCGATGCCCTCGCCCTGGCCCTGTGCCTCGACCAGCCGCACCTCGCGCCCGGCAACATCCGACAGATGGCGGCTCCAGCCGCCCGCCGCCTCGCGGACCGGGATGCTGCGCAGCCCCATGTAGTCGAGCTGCTCGACCGGCCCTTCGCCATGGCAGGGGCCGGTGATCTCGCGGCCGAAGGGATAGCGCAGGGTCATGCGGTCGCCCTCGACCAGCGCGGTCAATGGCAGGAAGAGCGCGTGCCGCGCGGGCGAGCAGGGCTGGCCGTCGCTGTCGAGGATCAGGAAGCGGCGGTCGCCGGCGATCCCGGTGGACGTCAGCTCCGCGGCATCGATCTGGTGGAAGCGGGTGCATTTCACCGGCGTCATGCCGATGGCCGAAACCAGCATGTCAGGCTCCTGTCTGGGAGGTGTCCCGGGGGGTCCGGGGGGCGCCTGCGCCCCCCGGCTGCGTCTCAGGTCATGGTCTTGGAGATCGACTCGAAGACCCGCTCCGCGCGGCCGAGCCCGTCGAAGACATGGGGCTTCTGGCTGCGGAAATAGGCGGCCAGGCAGGCGCCGGCGAGGAAGACCGCGACCAGCAGCCAGACGATCCAGTCCGAGGCGCCCGGCTCGCCGCCGACCACCAGGTCGAGATGGAGGCAGGCGAAGACGGTGGTGGACAGAAGGACCACGGCGGCCAGGCCCGGCGCGTAGTAGACCTTGAACTTGTTCTCGCGCGCGGGGATGCCGGTCTTGGTGAACCAGCCGATGACCGAGATCGACACGAGCCCCATCAGGAAGATGATGCCGATGGCGCCGATGCCGACGACGATGCCGTAGAGCGCGCCGCCGTCGATGCCGCTGAGGAAGGCAGGCACCATCAGGAGGCCGACGGTGACCGCCACGGCGACCGAGGCGCGGTGCGGCGAGGAATGCCGGTCATGCACGGCGGCAAGGACGGTGGGAAGCGCCTTGTCGACGGCGAGGTTCAGGATGTAGCGCGACAGAACGTTGTGGATCGAAATCAGCGCGGCGAAGATCGACAACACGACCGAGCAGTAGGTGATCTGGGTGAAGACCGGGCCGACGAAGGTGCCGATGCCGTGGGAAAACATCGAGGTCGGGTCCTCCCTGGCAACATCCCAGGCTGCGGAGCCATAGGCCGAGACCAGCGCGTAGCAGGACAGGATGTAGAGCCCGCCGATCAGGATCACGGCGCCGTAGGTCGCGCGCGGAATGGTCTTGTCGGGATCGCGGACCTCGTCGCGGAAGAGCGCGGTCGCTTCGAAGCCCATGAAGACGAGGATGGTGTAGAGCAGCGTCACCGCCATGTCGCCCTGCCCGAAGGAGGCGATGGTGAAGGGTTCGAGGCTCAGCCCCTCGGCGCCGCCCTTGCCCAGGGTGAAGACATTGAAGATCATGACGATGACGACCTCGAACACCATGGCCCAGGTCAGGATCTTCGCCGAAAGCTCGATATGGAAGTAGCCGAGCGTCGAGACCGCGGCCCAGCCGAGGACGGCCCACAGGAGCCAGGGCGTCTCGGGTCCGCCGAAGGAGGCGATCAGCGACGCGGTGCTGACGCCCAGGAAGATGTAGGTGCCGCCCAGCACGCAGAGATAGCCGAAGATCGCGAGGAAGGCGGCGCCGAGCCCGGTCACCTTGCCGAGGCCCGAGCTGACGAAGGCGTAGAAGTCGCCGGGTTTCGGCACATGGCGCGCCATGGTCACATAGCCGATGGCGAAGAGCAGCAGCACCACGGTGGAAAGGCAGAAGGCGAGCGTCGCGCCGGGGCCGCCGAAATAGATGGCGAAGGGGATGAAGCCCTCGACCACGGCAATCGGCGCCGAGAAGGCCAGCACGGTCAGCATCAGCGCGGCGGGACCCATCTTGCCGGATAGCCTTGGCGCGGCCGCGCCCTCCGCGCCCGCGTAACTGTCAGTCGAGGTGGTGATGTCTGTCATGGCGTTCCCTGTCATGGTCCTGGCGGCGGCCGCGGCGCGTCCGGTCCGGCACTGCGGCGGCCGTCCTGCGAAATCGCTCTGCGATCCGGTAAAAACGAACGGTCGTTAGTGTTTTGATCATGCGAATTCCGCTGGCGACACGCCAAGAAAATGCATGGCGCCGGCAAGTTTTGCTTCCCGTCTGCCAGATTTCATGCAGGGAGGCAGGCTATCGCCCGTTCGTCTTGCAGTTTGCGAACGCACGTTCGTACCGGATTCCTTGCATCTCCTCCGGCAAGGCCCTAATTCAGAAGGGTAGCAGGGCCGCAAGGGCCGGAACCCAGGGTGGCACCGCAGCATGACTCCAGAAGCATTGGCGATTCAATTCGAGCACGCGGGCGACCTGCCTGCGCCGGTCCGCGCGGCCATTGCCGAAATGGAGAAGGCCATCGCGCGTCAGGACTGGACGCTGTTCAGCACGAAGAAGCTGGAGATCCTCAAGGTCTTCCTGCGCGTCGCCGCTGCGCAGGGCTATGCCGCGGTGACCATGCGCGGCCTCGGGGCGGAGCTGAACCTGAAGGCGCCGAGCATCTACTCGCATTTTCCCGGCGGCAAGGAAGAGATCATCGCGCATTCGCTGCGCTGGCAGGGTGCGCTTTTCGGCCATGCCATGCTGGAGGCGACCAAGGATGCGCAGGATGTCCGCGGCTTTCTCGACGCGCTGGTGCGCGGCCATTGCGGGATGAACCTGCAGAACCGCGAGAACAACCTGTGGGACATGATCGTCGCCGCCGACCGCGTCGGCCGGTTCCTGCCCGAGGAGCTCCGTTCGGAAATGACCGACTGGCTGCGGATCTGCACCCGTCTCTACAGCTCGGCCGGGGAGGCGCTCGGCGTCGCCGAGGCCGGCCTGAAGGCCCGGCAGATGATGGTGATGATCGACGGCGTCCATTCCTGGGCGGACTGGGACGGCAGCGACGCCCAGCGTGCGGCCATCCTCGACCAGGCCGCCGCCTTCTGCCGGACGATGATGATCCCCTGATGCGGAAAGGCCCGGATCGCTCCGGGCCTCGGGGTGATGCTGCCAGTGTCGTAGAGCCCTCAGGCCGACCGCTTCACGATCGAGACCGGCAGGCGCACATAGGCGCGCGAGCGGTCAGTATTGTCCATCTCCGGCTCGCCCTTCATCTCGAAGCGCTCGACCAGCTCCGCCAGCGTGCCGAGCACGGTCTCGACCTCGGTGCGGCTGATGATCTGGCCCGCGCATTGATGCGGTCCCATGCCGAAGCTCATGTGCATCGCCGCGCCCTTCGGCCGGTCGAGCACCATGGCGTCCGCCTCCGGAAAGACCTCCGGGTCGCGGTTGGCAGCGTCAATGATGAACTTGACCCGCTCGCCGACGGCGATCTGCTGGCCATGGATTTCCATCGGCTCCTGGGTCCAGCGCGCGAAGCTCAGCTCCGGCGGGTAGAGACGGTGGATCTCGTTGATGAAGGCCGCACGCTTCTCCGGTTCGTTGCGGTAGATGTCCCAGATCTCCGGGTTACGGGCGAAATACTCGATCGAGGAGCCGATGATATAGGACGGGTTGTGCCCGCCCGAAGCCCAGAACAGCATCAGCGTCTCGATCACCTCGTCTGAGGAGAGCTCGCCCTCGGCCTCGAGCGCCAGCAGCGCGTCGGCCATGCCGTCGCCAGGATCGGCTCGCTTGTCGTCCAGCATCTTCTCGACCCGTGCGCGGATATAGGCGAACGCTTCGGCCGCCGCCTTGTCATGGTCCGGACCGGCGACGGCCGAAAGCGCGGACATGGTCTTGTGCATCGAGAAGATCGCGGGCTCGAAATCGTCCTCGGGGAAGCCCAGTGCCATGCACATGGCGACATGGCTCGGTCCGACGCCGAGATACATGTTGGCGTCGAAGACCTCTCCGTCCTGCAGACCGGCGATGTAGTCGCGCACCGCGCGCTCGGCGCCTTCGGACCAGCGCTTGCAGAGCTTCGGCGTGAACCACTTGTTGCCGAGGCGGCGCATGCGGGTGTGCTCGGGCGGGTCGATGCCCAGGACCGTGTTCGACAGCGCGGCCCAGGCGCCTTTCGGCACCCAGTCCGGATCGACGATGCTGAGGCTCGCGGTCTTGCCGTATTTCATTACGTCGTCATAGCGGGTGATGACGAAGGTGCCGTCGGTGTCGCGGTAGACCGGATACTCCCGCCGCGCGCGGTCGTACCAGGGATAGGGATCGGCGACATAGGCCGGGTCGGACCAGGGCAGGACCTGGCGGCGGGAGGGGTCGATGACGTTCATGGTCTCTCTCTCGGATGTCCTGGCCTGCCGCGCCGGAACCGGGGCAGGCGGTGATGGGGCTCAGCGGATGACGCGCAGGGGCAGCCTCAGGTAGCGGGCGGAGCGGTCGTCATGGCCGTAGACCGGGTCCCCGGCCAGCTCGAGCGCGGTTGCCCGTTCGGCGACCGCGTCGAGGATCGCCGTCGCCTGGGCCAGCGCGATGGCCTGCCCGGGGCAGATATGGGCGCCGACGCCGAAGCTGAGATGCGCGGGCGTCCCCTCGGGGCGGTCGATGCGGAAGGCATGCGGGTCCTCGAAGACCTCCGTGTCGCGATTGGCGCTGGCCACGAGGAAGCGGATATGCGCGCCCTTCGGGATGGCGACGCCCTCGATCTCCAGGTCTTCGGCCACGAAGCGGTCGAAGGACATCTCGGCGGTGTGCAGCCGCACGAGCTCCGCGAGGATGACCGCGCGCATCTCGGGGCGGGACTTCCACAGCTCGAAATATTCCGGCTGGCGCGCGAAGAGTTCCAGCCCGCCGGTCGTGACATAGGCGGCGTTGGGGGTGGCGGTCGCCCAGAACAGGAACAGCCCCTCGTAGAGCTGGGTCTCGGTCATGTCGCCTGCGGCGGTCTGCTCGATCCAGCTGGCCAGCATGCCAGGCTGCGGATTTCTGCGGGCTTCGGCCAGGTGATGCGAGACGCGGTCGCGCAGGAAGCGGAAGGCGGTATAGGCGCGCTCCTGCTCTTCCGCGCTGACATCGGAGCCGAGCGCGATCATGCAGTCGCGCATATAGGCCGCGCCGGTGCGGTAGCCTTCGCGTCCGACGCCGAGCGCCGTGCACATCGCGTAATGGCCGGGGATCAGCGCGAGGTTCTCGTAGGCCTCGGTGACGCCCTCGGGGCCGAGATCGTCGATGATGCGGTGCACCTCGGCGGCGGACTGCTTCGCATATTCCGCGGTGGCCTT
Organism: Poseidonocella sp. HB161398; assembly: GCF_005870025.1. GTDB lineage: Bacteria > Pseudomonadota > Alphaproteobacteria > Rhodobacterales > Rhodobacteraceae > Mangrovicoccus. Next base: position 69,826 of record NZ_VATA01000001.1, on the reverse strand, counting down.
CGGGGTGAACCACTTGTTTGCCTTGCGGCGCAGCGCCGTGTGCGCCGGCGGATCGATTGTGATCACGCTGTCCTTGAACCAGCTCCAAGGACCCTTCGGCGTGCCTTCGGGCGCTTTCATGGTCAGTGCGGGATGCTTGCCGTACTGCACGACATCGCGGTAGCGCGACACGATGTAGCCGCCGGTCAGCGGGTCGAGATAGACCGGTGCCTCGGCGCGCAGGCGGTCGTACCAGGGATAGGGATCGGCGCGGAAGGACGGATCGCGCCAGGGCAGCAGCGTGTCTTTCGGGGCGGTGGCCTGCATGTTCATCTGGTCTCTCTCCGGGTCATTCGGCGGCGATGGCCGTGGCGGGCAGGACGGCTTCGGCCCAACTGGTGCAGGTATCGGCCAGTGGCTCGGTGCGGGCGGCGTCATGGCGGCCGGTCTCGCCAACCTGCGTCGCGCCCAGGTCCTTCAGCAGCGCGGCGAGGATGTCGATGCCGTTGCCATAGGTCTCGTAGGTGCTGTCGCCGAGGCCGAAGGCGGCGAAACGCAGGCCGGAGAGGTCGGGCCTCTCGGATGCCAGCATGTCATGGAAGGGCTGGGCGGTCTCGGGCAGCTCGCCCTCGCCATAGGTCGAGGTGATGATGACGGCAAAGCCGGTGCCGACCAGCGTGGAGCCGTCGGCCTCTTCCATCGGCACGATCTCGGCGTCGTGGCCCGCGGCGCGCAGGACGTCGGCGATGTCGTCGGCGGCCATCTCGGAATTGCCGCTCTCGGTTCCGAAGAGGATCTTGGTCATGCTCAGGTTCCCGTTGTTCATGTTGCTTTTGCCATCTTGGCCGGGAGGCCGCCGAAGGGCGGCGTCCCGGGCGGGTCAGATCAGGCCGCCGGCGTCGAGCTCGGCAAGCACCTCGTCCAGCGCCTTGCCGAAAGCGTCGACGATCATGCCGATCTCCTCAGCGCTGATGATCATCGGCGGCGACAGCAGGATCGCGTCATCGGTCGGACGGGTGATCACGCCATGCGCCTGCATCCGCGCGGCAACCATCGCGCCCAGCGTTCCGGTCTGCTCCAGCGCGGTCTTCGCCGCCTTGTCGGTGACCAGCTCGACCCCGGCCAGCAGCCCGGCGCCGCGCACTTCGCCCACCAGCGGGTGATCGAGATGCTGCCGCAGCCCGGCGCGCAGAAGGTCGCCCATCTCGCCTGCATGTTCGGGCAGGTTCTCCTCCTCGATGATGCGGATCGTCTCCAGCGCCATCGCCGCGGCCACCGGATGGCCCGAGGTGGTGAAGCCGTGCCACATGCCGCCGAGCTTCTCGGACAGCGCATAGATCGGCTCCAGCACCTTCTCGTTCATCAGGATTGCGGCGAAGGGGATGTAGGACGAGGTCAGCTGCTTGGAGAAGACCATGACATCCGGGTGCAGGCCGTAGGTCTGGGTGCCGAACATCTGCCCGGTGCGCCCGAAGCCGCAGATCACCTCGTCGGCGACGAAGAGGATGTCGTATCTGGCGAGCACCGCCTCGATCTTCTCCCAGTAGGTGGCCGGCGGGGTGATCACGCCGCCGCCGCCCATCACCGGCTCGGCGATGAAGCAGCAGATCGTCTCGGGGCCCTCGGCCAGGATCGTCTCTTCCAGCTCGGCGGCGAGGCGGGTGGCGAAGTCCTCTTCGGTCTCGCCGGGCAGGCCGAAATGGTAGAAATGCGGGCAGCCGATCCGCACCACGGGCAGCAGCAGGTCGTGATCCCAGTGGCTGGCATCGAGGCCCGTCAGGTTGTTCGAGGCGATGGTGGCGCCGTGATAGGCGCGGCTGCGGGCGATGATCTTCTTCTTCTGCGGCTCGCCCAAGTGGTTCGCGCGCTGCCACAGGAGCTTGATCACCGTGTCGACCGCCTCGGAGCCGGAGGCGTTGAAGAAGGCCTTGGACATCGGCACCGGCGCCATCTCGATCAGCTTGGCGGCCAGCTCGATGGTCGGCAGGGTCGAGCGGTGCACGAAGGTGTGGTAGAAGGGCAGGCGGTCGAGCTGGGCCTTCGCGGCTTCGCCGAGGCGCCGCTCGCTGAAGCCCAGCCCGGCGGACCACATGCCCGACATGCCTTCGAGATAGCGGTTGCCGTGGATGTCGTAGACAAAGACGCCTTCTCCGCGCTCCATGATCAGCGGCCCGACCTTGCGGTGCCGGACATGGTTGGTATGCGGATGCAGGACCGTCGCGATGTCCTTGGCTTCCATCGAGTTCACTGGCAGGGCCTGGGTCAATGTCGTCTCCCTCGGGATGCGGATCGGGCGTTCGGAAAGGGCGCGCGCGCCCCTTGTCTTGCGTTGCAGTAATAAAAACTAACATTCGTTAGGAAAGCGCCGACAGAAAAATCGGGGCGGAAAACCCGGGGCGGCGCGCCGGCCGCAGCCGATATCGATCAAGAAGCGTGCAGTTTCGGCAGAAGTGACCGGGTTTTATGCGGCAGGCGTTCCGCGCCGCCTGCGATCCTGGGATGGACCGCCACCGGCCGCAGATGCCCGGCTGTCCGCGCTGGCCCGCCAGGACGGGAGAGCGCCAGCGCGCCCGGCTGGATCACCGCCGCCGTGTCGCGTCCTGCCGGCAAGGCGCTTGGCCGCTTCGCGCAGGCGGCGGCCGGGCGCAGTTCTCCCAGCGCCCGTCGAACGATCTCCGGCAGCTGTTCTGCCGCAACTTCGTGCAGATCCGCGCCGGAGCGGCAGCGCGCTGGCCCGCCGGATGCGGCGGGGCCTCGGAGGCAGGGCTTCCGGGAGATAGGAACACCTGTTCGCACGTTCTCCGGTGCGAATGGAAACACGCCGGTTCCGGGACCGGGCAGGGACAGGCGGCAGACGGGCCGCAGACGGGCCATGGACCGGACCGGCCGTCGGCGCCGCGGCGCGAACTGGCAGGGAATGCGATGACAGGCACCATATCCGCCACCGACGGCCTTCCCGGACCGCACATGGCGGCGCCCCGGCTGAAAGGCGCGATGGGACCTGCGGCGCTCATGCTCGCTGTCCTGGCCTTCTCCGCGCCGATGGCCGTGGTCGAGGGCTTCATCCCCTACGCGATCCGCTTCGGCGGTCCGGGCGCGGTCTTCGCCTTCGCGCTGACGACAGGGATCCTGATCCTCTTCGCCCTGGGCTACATCGCCATGACGCGCCGCATGACGGTGCCCGGGAACTTCCATGCCGTCATCACCGCCGGCCTCGGCCGCGAGGCGGGGCTGGGCGCTGCCTTCCTGGCGATCTTCGGCTATCTCTGCGTGCTCGGCGGCAACTACGTCTTCTTCGGCATCTCGGTCTCCGGACTGGTGTCCAGCTTCGGCGGCCCGGAGAGCCACTGGCTGGCCTGGAGCCTCGCGGGCCTGGCCGCGGCCACCATTCTGGGGCATTTCAACATCGAATTCTCCGCCCGCATCCTGACCTGGGCGATGGCGGTCGAGGTGCTGATCGTCGCCATCTTCTGCATTGCCGTCTTCGCCCGGGGCGGAGCGGAGGGCCTGAGCGCCGCCCCCTTCGCGCCGGGCACGTTCCTGCAGGGCAACATGGCCGTGACGCTTCTCTTCACCATCCTCGTCTTCCTGGGCTTCGAGGCGACGGCGCTCTTCCGCGACGAGGTGCGCGACCCGGACCGGACGATCCCGCGCGCGACCTATGGCGCCGTGATCTTCATCGGGCTCCTCTACGTCGCCGCCAGCTACGCGATGGTCAGCGCCCACGGCGCCAGCGCCTGGCAGGTCGCGACAGAAGACCCGGTCTCGATGTTCCCCGATGCGATCGGCGCCTTCGTGCACCCGGTCTTCAAGCAGCTCGCCTATGGCTCGGTGGTGCTGTCGATCTTCGCCGCCTCGGTCTCGATCCACAATGTCGCCGCACGCTACATCCTGGCGCTGGCCGCCCTCCGCGCGCTGCCCGGGTTGCTCGCGGCGGTGCATGCCCGCCACGTCTCGCCGCACATGGCCTCGGCCGCGGTCGGCACCATTGCCGGGCTGACGGTCCTCGGCACCTGTCTCGGCGGCATCGACGGGACAGCCGCCTATGCGGTCGTCATCGGGATCGGCGCCATCGCCATCATCGCGCTGATGGGGCTGGCGAGCTTCGCGGTGACCGGCTGGTTCCTGAAGACCGGCATTCCCGCGGAAGAGGGCGCCTTCCGTGCCGTCGTGGCGCCCGGGATCGCGGGCGCCGTGCTGGCGGGCACGGTTGCCTTCGCCTGCCTCAACCTCGAATACCTGGTCGGCGGCGCGCCGGGACAGAGCGACTGGATCCTCCTGGTCCTCGCGGCGGTCTTCCTGGCGGGAACCGGCGCGGCCGGCTGGTTCCGCCTGCGCCATCCGCGGATCTACGCGGGGCTCGGCGGCGCGGGCTGAGGCAGGCGCGGACCGGGCGCGCGCATCGCCCGGCCGACGGGATCAGGGCAGCGTCAGGACGATCTTGCCGACATCGTCCTTCCGCAGGAAGACCTCCTGCGCCGCGACCAGCGGAGCGATCTCCCCGCGCCCGATCCGGCCGGCGAGATCAGGGAAGACCTGCGGGCCGTGCACTGTGGTGCCGAAGAAACCGAGACCCTTCAGGTAGAGCGTCCGCATGTCCACCGTGACCAGCGGCCCGCCGATGGCGCAGGCGACGGCAGAACGGCCGCCGGGCCGCAGGATCCCGGGCAGGGCGGGGCAGTCCGGACCGGCGACCAGATCGACAACGGCATCCACGCTGTCCGGACCCAGCCCGGCCAGCAAGTCCGCCCCTCGGTCAAGCGTGCGTGCCGCGCCCAGATCGCGCAGCCGGGCGGCCTTGGCGCCGCCCGCTCCGGAAATGACCTCCGCGCCGCGGGCCCGCGCGAGCTGCACGGCCGCGGATCCGACGCCTCCCGGGGTGCCGGTGACCAGGACGACCTCTCCGGCCCCGATCCCGGCCCGCGCCAGCATCTTCTCCGCCGTCGCATGGGAGCAGGGGAAGGAGGCCCGCGCGATGTCGTCGAGCGGGCTCTCGATGCGGTGAGCATGCCGGGCGGCGACGCGGACATGCTGGGCGACGCCGCCGTCGCATTCCGAGCCGAGATGCCAGGGCCGGGCCAGCGCCTCGCCTCTGGCGTCGCGGAGGCAGGGCTCGACGAGCACCCGCTTGCCGATCCGCGCCCCTCGCCGACCGCGGCGATGCGGCCGCAGACATCCGCGCCCTGATGCGCGGGAATTCCAGGGATCGACCGGACCAGGTCGCGTCCGGGACCGCGGCGCCGGCCTTCGAGTGCCAGGCCAGCCGGGTGTTGATGTCGGTATTGTTCACCGCCGCCGCCGCGACGCGGATCACCACATTGCCGGGCACCGGCAGGCCGTCCCGCGAGTCCCGCCGGTCCGGGCAGCACAAGGCCGCACATCGTACCAGGCAACGTCATTCTGCAGACCTTCTGCGTGGTCCTGGATGATCCGGGGAGACCGGGGAGGGTCCGGCGCCAGGTTTCGCCGCCCCGCTGGACGTCGGCGCGCCGCATCCCGGATCCGCCCGCTGCGGAACAGGCGCCCGCGCCTTGCAGCAACAGGCGTGACCGCAAAGCGGAGCCTGCGGCAGAGCACATGCGATCCCCCCGGTCCGGGCATTCCAGTGTCAAGGAGGGGGGCCTGCATTGCCCGCCTGCGTGACGCCCGGAGGCTGAGCAGACAGGTCGTTCCGGGCGTCGCCATGACATCCGTCCGCAGGCGGCAGGTGCCCGGCACCTGCGTCCTGGCTTGCCACGAGTTACAACACCGTCAAGCCGCGCAGGGCCGGGTGCCGCGGCAAAGCCCGGGGCCTGACGCCCGGCCACCTGTCACCAGCCGGGCCGGTCGCCCAGCCGGTCGCCCAGGAAATCCATGAAGACCCGCGTCTTCGGCGTGAGCACGTTGGAGCGGGGATAGAACAGCCAGAGCACCGAGCGGTCGTTCAGGCGCCAGTCGGGAAGCACGCGGACCAGCCGGCCGGCCTCGATCTCCCGCGCGATGTTCCACAGCGAATTGATCGACAGCCCGGCGCCCGCGACCGTCGCTTCGCGCTGCGCGCCGCCGTCATCGAGGATCAGCTGGCAGACCATCCGGGAGGCGTCGAGCACCGCCGTCTCTCCGGCCGTGTTCACCAGCTCGCGCGGCTGCAGGCTGCTCCAGGCGATCATCCGGTGCCCGGCCAGATCCGAGGGCGTCCGCGGCGTGCCATGCGCCTCGAGATAGCCCGGCGCGGCGCACAGGACGCGGGTTTCATCCGAGAGCTTGCGTCCCTTGAGGCTGCTGTCAACCAGCGGCGCGCTGCGCAGCGCAAGGTCGAAACTGCCCTCGATCAGGTCGAAGCGGGAATCCGACAGCCGCAGGTCCAGCACCAGATCGGGATAGAGCGCATGGCATTCTGGCAGGAGCGGCATGATGTGGAGCTGCGCGAAGCTGCTCGGCGCGGCAAAGCGCAGGGTCCCTTTCGGCCCGGCGCCCGCCCCGCCGAGCACCGCCCGCGCCGCCTCGGCCTGGGCGAGGATCTCGCGCGCATAGGGCAGGAAATCCGACCCGTCGAGCGACAGCGACACCTTGCGCGTGGTGCGGCGCAGCAGCTCAACCCCGAGCTCGTTCTCGAGCCGGGCGAGCCGCGCGCTGGCAACGGCCGGGGCGAGGCCGAGCGCGCGCCCCGCCGCGCTGATATTCAGCCGCTCGGCGGCCAGGACGAAGAGGCGGATGCTGTCCGTGTCCACGCGATTATCTCGAAAAACCGGAAACAGAACTCCTGATTGCGGCGATTTTATGGATTTCCGCAAGTGCTATCTCCGATCCGAGACAGCAGCACGCCCGATGGAGGGGCACATGGACCTCGTCAACACCGACACGACCCGCATCCAGGCGCAGATCGCCGATGCCTTCCGCTTCCGCCATGCCACCAAGCTTTTCGATCCGCACAGGACAATCGCCGAGGAGGAATTCGCCACGATCCTCGAGGCCGCGCGCCTCTCGCCGACCTCCTTCGGCCACGAGCCGTTCCGGATCCTGATGATCCAGTCGCCGCAGAAGCGCGCGCTCTTCCGCGCCTTCTCCTGGGGCGCCAGCGGCCTGCGGAACGGGACCCCGGGCCAGCTGGGCACGGCCAGCCATTTCGGCATCATCCTGGCCGCGACATCGACGGCGATGGCGGCGGGCTCGGACTACCTGCAGGCGCATTACCGCGAGGTGAAGCAGCTGCCCGAGGAGGTGATCGAGATCATCAACGGCAGCTATGCCCGGTTCCAGGAGGCCGGCCACGCGATCCGCACGGACCGGGAGATTTCCGACTGGTCGGGCAAGCAGGCCTATATCGTGCTGGCCAACATGATGACGGCGGGTGCGCTGCTGGGCATCGACTCCTGCCCGATCGAGGGCTTCGACATGGCGCCCGCGACCGAGACCCTGGCGCGCGACTTCGGCGTCGACACGGACCGGTGGCGCCCGGCCGTCATGTTCGCCTTCGGCTACCGCGCGGCCGCCCCGGACGTCCCGAAGACCCGCCGCAGGATGGAGGATGTGGTCAGCTGGCACTGAGGCAAGGAAACGGGGGAGCGGACGCGCCCGGTCCTCCGGCCGGCCCAGGAGCCATGGCTGCCGGAGCACGTCCGCTCGTCCTGCGATCCGGCCGAGGGCAGCGCTCTGGCCGGCACCGGCCGCGCGGCCGGTGCCACGCGGTCGCAGCCCGCCAAGCGGAGGCCCGGCGCTCCGGAGGCTCTTCCCTTCGGCCGGACCTGGCGGACATAGCTGCCGGAGCACGTCCCCTCCTCCTGCGATCCGGCCGAGGGCAGCGCTTTGGGCGGGACCGGTCAGGCAGCCCGGAGCAGCGCGGTCGCGGCCTGGCCAACGGCGGACCGGGAGCTTTCTTCTACGGCCATGCCAAGACGTCATGGCTGCCGGAGCGCAGTCGGTCCGTCTGTGACCCGCCCGGGGAAGCACTCTGGCGGATAGCGGCCGGTGCTGCGCGGCCGCGGACTGCCCTCAGGCGGGCCTGGCGTCGGGGATCATCGTCCTGCGGCCGGGCCCAAAGAACATGGTCGCCGGAGCGCGTCCGGCCCGTCTGCGATCCGGTCCGGGGCAGCGCTCCGGCCGGGACCGGCCAGGCGGCTGGTTCTGCGCGGTTGCGGCCTGCCCTGCGGCAGGCCGGGGGAAGGGCGCGCGCCGCGTGAATGCTGTCCCGCCGGCACCGGCCTGCCGTCGGGATCCGTCCTAGGCGCGGTAGTCGCTGCCCAGCCCCTCGAGTGAGCGCAGATGCGCGTCCCATTCGAGCGCCAGATCGCCGTCCTCCTCCAGCATCTGCACGTACTGGCCATGGACATGCGCCGCGATCGCGTCCTCGACCAGCCTCAGCGGCCGCCCGGCGGAAAGCGCGGCGATCTGGATCTCGCAGGCGCGCTCCAGGTAGAACATGTTCGAGAACATCTCCGCCGCGCTGCGCCCCGTCGCGATCAGCCCGTGATTGCGCAGCACCATCACCGGGTGGCTGCCGAAATCCGCGACGATGCGCTCGCGCTCCTCCAGATCGAGCGCGATCCCCTCGAAGTCGTGATAGGCGGTGCGGTTGTGGAACTGCAGCGAGATCTGGTTGAGCGGCAGCAGCCCCTCTTCCAGGCAGGACACCGCCACGCCGGCGCGGGTATGGGTGTGCATGATCCAGGCGGCGTCGTGGCGGTGCATGTGGACCGCCGAATGGATGGTGAAGCCGGCCGGGTTGACGCGGTGCGGGCTGCCGTCGACCTTGTTGCCGTTCACGTCGATCTTGACCAGAGACGAGGCCGTGATCTCCTCCCAGCGCCAGCCATAGGGGTTGATCAGGAAATGCCCCTCCTCGCCGGGCACCCGCGCGGTGACATGGGTGTAGATCAGGTCGGTGAAGCGGTGCAGCGCCGCCAGCCGGTAGCAGGCGGCCAGCTCTTCGCGGGCCTTCCGCTCGGCCTCGGTCATGGCGATGTCCTTCATGCGATGTTCCTTTCCTTCGCTGCGGCGGCGCGCTGCCCGACGGCCCCACCGGCCCCCTCGGCGGGGATGTCCCGATGCGCCGCGGCAAGCCGTTCGGGTTCTCGTGCCACCTGCGGCGGCGGCGGGCAAGTCCGCCGTCCGGAAAGTCCGGCATGCGGCAGCCTGCCCGCCGCCGCCGCGACCGCCCGGACCCGGTGCAATGAAGGCCGGTTCCGTCCGCCGCATCTGCGCGGCCCGCGCGGGCCAGGCGCCGTCCCGTCCGCAGGGACGGGCAGGGAGCGCCGCGGCTCAAACCGGTTCGCACCCAACTGCGGAGGCGCTGCGGGCAGCGGCGCAAGGCACCGGCAAGGCGGAGGCGCCCCTGCCTGTAGGGCAGAGCAGGCCCCTGACGGGAGATTCCCTTCCCCGGGCACTTTTCTGGCACACGCGCGGGACCCGCCCGGACCACCGGCTTTTTCGCGGCTCTGGCCGCTTCCGGCCACCGCTTCTGCCCGCGGCGGGCATGGTCCGCACCCGCGCCCTTTGCCTCGGGAAGCCGGGATGTCCCGTTCCCCGCCGCCTTGGCGATCCGTCGGTGGCGCCATGGTCCCGCGGGCTCGCGGCAAGGGTCCGATGGCCTCCCCCGAGGCGGCGGTGCGGAACGCATTCCGTGCGCGCCGGTCTCGCGGGCTGTTCGGACCTGGGTCCGCGCCACCCGCCGCCCCGGCCCTGAGCGGGCTGCCGTGCTCCTGCCTCCTGCCATTCGCGCCAGAAGGGCGCCTTTGCGTGACAGCGATGCGGCGGAGGCGCATGCTGGCGGCGGGAAACGCGGCAAGAAGGAGACATATCGTGAAACTGTCACTCACTGTCCTTGCCCTCGCAGCCGCCGCCGGGATCCCCGCAGCGGCGCACCAGAAGGCCACCGGTGTCGTCAAGGAACGCATGGAACTGATGGAGCGCTTCGACGAGCTTGCCGACCGCATCTTCGCGATGATGCATGGCGAGCTGGCCTATGATCCGGCGGCAGTGCGGCGCGCCGCGGAGGAGATCTCGGAAGGCGCGGGCCCGCATCTGACATCGCTGTTCCCGGAGGGCTCCTCCGGCGCGCCAAGCGAGGCGAAGGCGGCGATCTGGAGGGATTTCTCCAGGTTCGAGAATGACGCCGCCGCGCTCGCCGACTGGTCGCGCGCGCTGGCGGCCCAGGCGGACCGCCGGCCCGAAGGCAGATTGCCGAAGGACTGGGAGGATGCCGTCATGGGCCCTGGGATGATGCGGGGCGGCGGCATGATGGGCAATGGCGGCCCGGTCTCCGCGGCCTGGCATGTGGCGGCGGTGTGCAATGCCTGCCACGCGGCCTTCCGGGAGGAGGACTGAGGACCGCGCCCCGGCGGGGATCAGGGCGGGGCGCAACCCTGGGCCATCCGCTGGGGCGGAGATGGCGGGGCCCCATGGGGGCGGGCGATGGACCGCCCGCCTTCCGGGCGACGCTCTGGACGCGCAGGGACGGGACCGCGTTCGTCCTGCTGACCGGCACGTGGGCGGACCCGGCCGGAGGGGCTGCGCGGGGAGCTCCCATCCAGGGCCCTGCGTGACGGGCTTGCGCGGCGGTTGCCGGCGCAGCCCGACGTTAGAGAGTTGCATGACGGTTCGCGGCGGTGCCCGGAGCAGATGCCCGCGCCCTCCCGCCATCGCCTCTCCGCGGCGACCGCACGGCACGCTGTGGCGGAGGCCCTGCATGCCTCGATGCACGGTCCTGCCATGGCTGGCGGCGTGCCGGTCAGTCCCGGACCGCGAGAATGCTCAGGACGAACCAGCGCGAGAAGGCGCGGACATGCGGCGGCGCCCCTTCGAGGAGGATCTCGCGCTTGCGCACCGCCGTCTCCAGCGGCAGGTGGCCCAGCCAGATCTGCGTCATCGTGCGGATATGGGCGGTCACGCAGAGCCCGGTCTCGTGGCCCGGATCGCGCAGGCAGATCTCCACCTCGGCGCCGCGGAAGAGCAGCCAGAACCGGCTCTTCGCGGCGGGGACGCCGAGGAAATGGAAGGCCACGGCGAAATGCCGGTCGCCGGGAATGCCGTCGCGGGTCACCCGGCGGCGGATATTCCACATCAGCAGGTCGGGATCGAGGTTCTCGTCCTTCGTCATGTCGTCGCGGCTATGCGCCTGCGCCCAGCGTCCCATGGCTTCGAGCACCGGAAAGAGCGCAAGGCCCGCTTCGGTCAGGCCATAGGTCTTCCCCGGGCCGCTGCCGGAGGCGGTGCAGGTCACGATGCCCGCGCTCTCGAGCTCCTTCAGCCGCTGCGACAGCAATGCGCTCGAGATCCGGGGCAGGCCGCGGCGCAGATCGGCATAGCGGGTGCTGCCGAAATAGAGCTCCCGCACGACCAGCGGCGTCCACCGGGTCGCCAGCAGTTCGGCGGCCCGCGCCACCGGGCAGAACTGGCCATATCCCTGACGCATGTTCATGGCGGGCAGCCTAGCTGCGGCGCCTTTCGCATTCAACTTCAGTTATTGAACTTGAGCGCGCCGTGTCCGCGCGCAGAATGGCGACGGGCGCTGCGGCGCATATGCCGGCAGGGGGAGTGCAGATCATGACAACCGATGCGGAATTCGATGCCTGGACCGCGGGGCAGAGCTATGACCGCTACATGGGCCGCTGGAGCGCGGCCGTGGCCGAGCGGTTCCTCGACTGGCTCGAACCGCCCGGGGGCGCCCGCTGGGTCGAGGCGGGATGCGGGACCGGGGCGCTGACCTCTGCCATTCTGCGGCGCTGTGCGCCTGCCTCGGTGCTTGCCACGGATGCCTCGGCAGAGTTCGCCGCCCATGCCCGTGCCGCCATCTCCGATCCGCGCGCGCGTTTCGCCACGGCCGACGCGGCGGATCTGCCCGCGGAGGATGGCAGCGCCGATATCGTCGCCTCCGGCCTCGTGCTGAACTTCCTGCCCGACCGCCTGGCCGGGCTGGCGGAGATGCGGCGGGTGCTGCGCCCGGGCGGGCTGCTGTCCTTCTATGCCTGGGACTATCCCGGCGGCGGGATCGGCTTCCTCGATGCCTTCTGGCAGGCGGCGGCCGCGCTCGATCCGGCGGCGGCGGCGCTCGACGAGGGGGCGCGGTTCCCGTTCTGCACGCGCGACGGGCTCGCGGCGCTGCTGGCGGAGGCGGGGATCGGCGCGCCCGCGATCGCGCCCATCGAGATCGTCACGGAATTCCCGGATTTCGAGGCGTTCTGGCAGCCCTTCACCCTGGGCGCGGGCCCGGCGCCGGGCTACTGCACGAGCTTGCCGCCGGACAGGCGCGAGGCGCTGAAAACGCGGCTGGCAGAGCGTCTGGGCGCCGGCCGCCCCGTCAGCTTCCGCGCGCGGGCCTGGGCGGTGAAGGCCCGGATGCCGACCTAGGCCCCGGACCGCGCGGGATAACCGGGGACGGGTCCCTTCCGGGCGCAGCGGTTGCTCCGCGGCGCCGACGGAAGAAGGGGCATCCCGCCACCGGAGCCCGCCCGGTTCCGGCAGCGCAAATATGGTCCGTGTCTTCCGGCAGGCCATTGCCGCAGGACGCGGACCGCCCGGGTCAGGCCATGACCGCGAGCGTGGCAAAGGCGGCCAGCAGGCCGAGGACCGGGCCGGCCACGGTGACCACGAAGATGTCGGCGTAGGCGCGGGCATGGCTGCTCTGGCAGATGGCGAGAAGCGCGATGACGGCCGCGCCATGGGGCGCGGTGTCGATGCAGCCCGATGCGAGCACCGCGATCCGGTGGAGGAGGTCGGGCGGCAGGGCGTCGGTGGCGCCGGGCGCCCCGGCCTGGAACCACAGCGCCAGGCCGCCCGAGGAGGAGCCGACGATGCCGGTATAGAGCGCGGTGGTCGCCGCCGAGGAGGCCAGCGCCGCGCCGGACAGGCCCGACACGATGGCGCCGCTCAGGCCGGTCGCGGCCGGCGTGGCCGCCAGCGTGGCTCCGAAGCCGAAGCCCGCCGCCGTGCCGAGCAGGGGCCCGACGGCGGCCGCCGCGCCGCGATCGAGGCTCAAGCGGAGGCAGTGTGCCCCGCCGATTGCGGCCGCGGCCGCGAGCCCGCATCCGAGCGCCAGCATGACCGCCCAGTAGGTCGGCCCCATCTGGCCCATCTGCCCCGGCACCCGCGCGGCAAAGAGCCAGGACAGGACCCAGCCCGCGGCGAGCGCCACGAGGAGCGGGGCGAGGGCCAGCGCGAAGGGGAGCCCGGGAGCCGCCGCCTCCTCCGCCCGCGGTTCGGGGGCCATCGGCGCCCGGGCGGCCCTGCGCACCAGCCACCAGCCGCCGAAGACCGCCATGACAAGCGCGGCTGCCAGCCCCGGCACGGGGGCGGCGAAGGCGGTCGTGCCCAGATGCGCGGAGGCGATGATGTTGTTCAGCGAGGGCGCGCCCGGGATCGCCGTCATGGTCATGGTGAAGGCCCCGAGGGCGATGGCCGCAGGCGCGAGCCCGGCGGGCAGGCGCTCGCGCTGGTAGATCGCGCGGGCCACCGGGAAGACCGAGAAGGCGATCACGAAGACGCCCACGCCGCCCATGGCCAGCAATCCGCAGACCCCGGCGACGACCAGCGGCGCGCAGCATCGCGGCACGCCGCGGGCGAGCCCGCCCGCCAGGCTGCCGGCGCAGCCGCTTTCCGCCAGCGCATGGCCGAAGACCGCGCTCATGACGAAGATCGGCAGGAATTTCGCCACGAAGGCCGCCGCAGGGACGGCAAAGGAGGTCTCGAAGAAGGGCACCGGCGGCGTGGCGCCATTGACGAGGGCGAGGAACCCCGCCAGGGCGGGCGCCGCCCAGAGCACGCTCGCGCCCCGCCAGAGGAGGCAGATGAAGGCGGCCAGGGCCAGGGAGGCGAAGATTCCGCTCTGCAGGGCCGGTTCGCGGAGAGCGCCGGGCGGCGCCCGGCCGACGGCCAGAAGGGCGATTGCCAGCGGCAGGAGCAGAACGAGGCCCGTCCGCCACGAGGGGAGGCGGAGCATGCCGGACAGGCCTCGTGCGCTCTTCGGCTCCGGAAGGCGGACCATGCCGGTCATGCCTCCCGGGCTCCGAAGACGCCTCGCGCTGGCGGCCGGAGCCGCGGGGATCTCGGGCGGGGGACCCGGCGCCGGCCCTCTGCGACCGCCGGATGCAGGGAGGCGCCGCCCGCCCAGGGGCCATCGCTGCGGGCTGACCTGTGGCCAGACAGGCCCCCGCCGGGGGCTTCGCCGGGAGGGGCATCCCGGGCTGCGATCGCCGGGCAGGCGGCGAAGCCGGGCGCGCCGGGGATGCCGCTGCCGGGCGGCCGGTGACGGAACGGGCCCGCGCTGGCAGTGCCGCGGGGACTGGCAGCGAAGGGCGCGGCGACCCGCGCCGGGCGTCCTGGCGCCCTGCAGAGCGCGGCGGCCATCCGGGGCGGGACCCGGGGACCGGCCGCGGCGGTCGCGCTGCAGGCGGGGAGCGCTGCGGGGCGGCAACGGCGCGTTCCGCCGTGGTGGCGACTGCCGGAGATGGGCGCGTGCGGCGGGCGTCGGCCCGCGAGACGGCGCCTGGAGCCGGCGGTCCGGGGGGACGGACGCGGCTTTGCGATCAATTGCATCTGTTCTCCGATTCAAGGGAATGTCCGGAGGGCGGCACGCCGCCTCCATGGGAAATTTCTGCCGTCGAACGTGTCTGCTGGATCGAAGGTAGCCGGTTTCCGGCCGGGTCTTTGTGGAGTCTTCGTGGAGTCTCCGCCCCGGTCGCGCCGCGCGGGACGTTCCCGCAGGGCGCCGGACATGCTAGAATCCGCGCATGCGGGAATGGATCTTCAAGCCCGGCGAGAACCGGCTGGAATGCGGTGCCGAGATCGCGCATCTGACCAGGAAGGCAGGGGCCGTCCTGGCGCTTCTCGCCGCCCGGCCGGGCGAGGTGGTCGGGCAGGACGAGATCCGAAGGACCGTCTGGGACGGGCTGCATGTCACGCCGGATCTGGTGCGCGAATATGTCAGCGACCTGCGCCAGGCCCTTGGCGACCGGGCGGCGCAGCCGCGCTATATCGAGACCGTGCGGGGCAAGGGCTACCGGCTTCTGGGCGGCGTCACCCTCGGGCGCTATCCCGAAACCGAGGCCGGGCCGACGCGGCGCGCGCGGATCGCGGTCCTGCGCCCGGACTGCCTGGAGGGCGGCGAGCGCTGGCAGCGTTTCGCCGAAGGGATGGCCGGCGAGCTGATTACCGATCTCGCGCGGTTCAGCGACCTCGCCGTCATCGCCCGCAGGTCGTCCTTCGCGGTCGGCAGGACCAGGGCGATCCCGGATATCGCCGAAGCGCTGAGATGCGAATACCTGCTCGAAAGCAGCCTCTCGGCCTGGAACGACCGGCTGCGGGCGCAGTTCCAGCTGATCGACGGGCGCTCCGGCCTGCATGAATGGGCCGAGACGATCGAGATGCCCCTCGGCGCGCTGCCGGACATGTCGAGCCGCATGGCGCTGGCGGTGGCCAATCTCCTCGGCGGGGCGAGCGGCGCGGTGATGCGCGCGGAACGGCGCTATGCCATGCGCAAGCCCGCGGCGGAGCTCGGGGCCTACGAACATTACGTGCTGGCCTGCCACCATGACCAGAGCTACGACCGGGCGTCGATGCGCCGGGGCCTGTCCCATGCCGAGCAGGCGATCTCGCTCGATCCGGCCTTTGCCCGCGCCCATCTCGTCAGGGCGTTTCTCTGCGACAAGGGCGAAAGCTTCTCCTCGGGCCAGGCGCGGGAGCGGTGGAGCGCCGAGATGTCCCGGTCGGTGGAGGCCGGGCTGCGCCTCGATCCGCGCGATCCGCTCATCCTCGCGATCGCGGCCCGGGTCTTCGCCGCTGCCGGGCGGACCGCCGAAGCCAGGGACGCGGCGGCGCGATCGGCCGACATGGCCGAGAACGAAGCCTGCGCGGCGCTGAATGCCGCTTCGGCGCTGACCCTGATCTCGGGCGACTACGCGCTGGCAGACACGCTCATCTCCGGGGCCTTCGATCTCTGCCCGGCGCCGCCCGGCTACTACGCTTTCGCGAAAGCCAGGAACCTGCTGTTCTCGGGCCGCGCGGAAGAGGCGGAGGCGGTCGCCAGGGCGGGGCCGGACTTCGAGTCCGCGCTCGTCATCTGCTGCCTGGCCCAGAGCCTGCAGGGCAGGCTCCCGGATGCGCGCCGGACCCGGGACGTCCTGCTGCGGCAGCATCCGCAGTTCTCCTTCGCTGCCTATTCCCGGTCCATGGGCATGATCTGCGAAGACACGCTGGCAACCTATCGCGAGGCCGTCGCCCGGCTGGACCATCCCCGCCGGTCCTGACCCCGCGGCCCGTCTCTGCCGCATGGCGGCGCGATCCCGCAGGGGTGCCCAGGGCAAGGCCGGCCAAGGGCGCCCCCGGGCCGCAGCGGCGCCGGCTCAGCGGGCCGTGGCGGAGATCAGGGCGATGGAGACGGGCACCTCGTAGCCTGTTCCCGCGGCATGCATCTCGCTGACCCGGCGGGCGATTGCCGCGGCGATCTTCTCCACCGTCCCGGCGCTCTGGCTGCGGATCAGCATCCCGGCCCCGACGGTCGCCGTCAGGAAGATCTCGAAGAGCTCCTCCGGCCGGTCCAGCCGCCAGGCCGCATCGAAGGTCGCGTGCTCCGCCATCTCCAGCTGCGCGGCCGCCAGCAGCGCACGGGCCTGCCCGGGATCGGCGAAGGCGAAGAGGTCGGGCTGCGCCGGCGCGGCCGAGACATCCGCATGCGCCTTCAGCGCCCCGAAGATCGCCGCAAAGGCAGGCGAGGCGGCGGGGCTGTTCCAGGTCGCCATCGCGAATGTCCCGCCGGGCCGCAGCACGCGCCGGATTTCCCCAAGCGCGCGGGGCTGGTCGGCGATATGCATCATCCCGAAATTGCACAGCACCGTGTCGAACTGCCCGTCCGCGAAGGGCATCGCCGCGGCATCCCCCTCGACGATCGTGGCACCGGGGGCCGCCTGGCGGGCCTTGGCCAGCATCTCGGGCGAGAAGTCGAGCCCGGTCGCCGCCGCGCCGCGCTCCGCCAGCATCTGCGTCAGGCTCCCCTGGCCGCAGCAGAGGTCCAGCACCGTGTCGCCCGCAGAGACCCGGCCCGAGATCAGCTTCCCTGCGGCAAGATCGGTGATCGGGACGAAATGCCTGACATAGGCATCGACGATCCCGCCATCCGACCAGCCGTCGAATTCGCGCGCGCCGAATTCCGCAAACTCCGCCATTGTGGCTCTCCCCCCGCGGCTGGGGGCAGTCTAGCGCATCGGCGCCGCCGGCCAAAGCGCCGGGACGGCACCGCGGAACGTCAGGCCGAGAGCGCGGCGGGGGTGCTGAACGTGCCGGAGGTGTAGACCAGGCTGCGCGCGCCGTCATTCTGCCGGATCGCGGCGACGCGGCCGATCAGGATCGCATGGGTCGGCGAGTCGTGCTCGCAGTCGAGATGGCAGTCGAAGACCGAGAGCGCGTCCTCGAGCACCGGCGCGCCGGTGGCCAGCCTGTGCCAGGCGCTGCCGTCGAAGCGTTCCGCGCCATAGACCTTGGTCATCCCGGCGAAGCGCATCGCCAGTGCGCTCTGCGCCTCGGTCAGGAAATTCGCCGAGAAGCAGCCATTGGCGCGGATCGCGGGCAGGACCGGGCTCGCGCGGTTGACGCAGGCCAGGATCATCGGCGGCGCGTCGGAAAGCGAGCAGACCGCCGAGGCGGTCAGCCCCATCCGGTCCTCTCCGGAGCCGGTGGCGATCACGGTCACGGCGGTCGCGGGCAGGCGCATCGCGGCGCGGAAGGCGGCGGCCTCGACGGGCGGCGTGCGGTCGGTCATCAGATGTCCTCTCTGTCAGGTGCGGCGCTGCCGCCGTTGAGCCAGGCCAGGATCGCCGAGAGATGGGTCCGCATCACCCGTTCGGCCTCGGCGGCATGGCGGTAGCGGATCGCGGCGGCGATCTGGTCGTGATGGCGCCAGCCGGTCTCGTCGGTATAGGCCGGCAGGCGGGTGCGGAAGGCCTCGTCCCGGGTCAGCGCCAGGATCTGCGCCAGGAGATGCTGCGCCAGCGCATTGTGCCCGGCGGCGGCGACGGCGCTGTGGAAGGCGATGTCGTGCTCCAGGTCGAACACCCCCGGCTCCGCCATCGCATGGGCGGCCAGGATCGCCTCGATCTCGGCGGGGGTGCCGCGGACGGCCGCAAGGCGGGCGATCTCGGGTTCGATCAGCAGCCGCACCTCCCAGACCTCGGCGGGGCTGGTCAGCTCGGCGATCTTCTGGCGGCCGCGCGCCCGTCCGGCATTCCGCGGCCGGCTGGAGGGGATCTCGCGCTTGTCCCGCAGCGCGCCGAGCGCCTTGCGCAGCGCGTAGCGGTTCACGCCGAGCTGCTCGGCGAGCTGGCGTTCGGGCGGCAGCTTGCCGTCCTGCGACAGGCCGAGGATCCGCGCCTCCAGCGCCCGGGTCCCGCCAGCGGGCTGTCTTTCGTCGTCCATGCTGCGGATCCCCCTGCTGCCGCCATCTTCCCGGAAGAATGAACCGAATGTGGTGGATGGCAACAACCCTCGTCGAGCCACTCGCCCGATCCGTACAACCAGAATCAACCAAAGCGCAATATGGTTCTTTGGTTGGCATTTGGTTGATCGCCTTGGATGGCGGCAATTGGCCATTCCCGCGATGGGCGCATGTCAAAAAACAAGCATCTCGCATATCGCAATTTTGACTGGAAAACAGCGTATTTCAGCGAGAAATGGCGCAGAATCCGTGTCCCGTCCTGTGAGTTTCGCGCGGTTGGATCAAAACTTCCACTTTTTTGAAAATGCATCTGGTGCCTATCTTTTCCGGGATCGGGGCGCTTTGGTTGAGTAACCAAACTACCGGATGCACCAGATGGTTGAAAGTCGGCCCGACTTGGCCGGCACTGGTCCGGCAGCGGTCGCCCGGAATACCGACCCGGATTACTGACAGGGAAATCGAATGAACCAGATGACGAAGACCATGCCGGCCCATGCGCTCAAGACCGGCGCCGAGTTCAAGGCGTCGCTCGATGACGGCCGCAGGCTCTGGGTGAACGGCCGCAAGCTGGAGAAGGTCACCGACGAGCCCGCGCTGGAGGCCGGGATCGACATGATGGCCTCGATGTTCGACGACCAGTTCACCGAGGAATTCGCCGAGGCGACCACCGTGCTCGACCGCAAGTCCGGGCTCGTCACCGGCCGCTCCTGGCAGGTGCCCGAAACGATCGGGGATCTGGTCGGCCGCCGGAAGATGATGGAATACACCTCGCGCAAGACGGTGGGCACCTTCGGCCGCCCGATCGACCTCGGGCCCACGCTGGCCGTCGGCATCCTCGCGCATCTGCATCTTTTCAAGGACTTCAAGTCGGCCTTTGGCGACTGCCAGCCCGATTTCGCCGAGAACGTGCAGGCCTATGTCGAATATGGCCGGATGAACTCGATCACCTGCGCCGAGAGCCTGACCGGCCCGCAGAATGACCGCTCTTCGCCGATGGCGCAGGCGGCGTCGCTCTTGCGCGTGGTCGAGGTCGAGAAGGACGGGGTGCGCATCTCGGGCGCGAAATCCGTGGGCTCCATCGCTGCGCAGACCAACGAGATCTTCTTTTCGAACCTCGCCTATCCGGGCACCCCGAAAGAGGCCGCGATCTGGGGCGCGGTGCCGATCAATTCCGACGGCATCAAGCTGGTCAGCCGCGAGATGCTCTCCGAGCCCGGCGCCGACCCGTTCGACCACCCGCTGACCCATCGCGGCGAGGAGGCGGACCAGCTGGTGATCTTCGACCGCGTCTGGGTGCCGAAGGACCGGATCTTCAACCTCGGCAACGAGCATGTGCTGGAGATTTCGGGCAAGGCGACGATCTTCGCGCATTACCACGTGCTGACCCGGCTGAAGGTGAAATCCGAGATCTTCGTCGGCTGCGCGCAGATGGTCGTCGACATGCTGGGCACCGGCGGCATCCCGGCCGTGCGCTCGATGCTGGCGGAGATCATCGAGTACAACCGCACGCTCGAGGCCTTCGTGCTGGCCGCAGAGGCCAACGCGCAGCTCAATGAAAGCGGCGTGATGTGCCCGGACGTGATGATGCTGACCACGGGGCGGCTCTATGCGATCCGCAACTACCCGCACATCATCCACGTGCTGCAGGAAATGTGCGGCCAGGGGCTGGTCATGCGCTTCGGCCGGGCCTCCTTCGAGAACCCCGAAATCGGCCACCACCTCAAGGAGCTGCTGCCGGGCAAGGGCGTCACCGGCATGGAGAAGGAGCATGTGATGAACTTCATCTGGGATCTCACCTGCTCGTCGCTGGCAGGCCGGGTCGCGCTTTTCGAGAACGTCAACGCCAGCCCCGCGCCGCGGATGCGCGAGCGGCTGGTCTCGGAATTCGACACCGCGGGCATGGTTACCGAGGCGCGCCGCGCCGCGCTGATCGGCTGAGGAGGGGCAAGATGGCCACGCAGCATGAAATGGTGAAGCTCTTCACCGACCAGCTGAAGCTCTGCGCGCTGAAGCCGCATGAAACGGTGATCGTCCTGTGCGAGGACGACATCCGCGCCGATTACGCCAAGGCCTTCCTGATCGCCGCGCGCGAGATGGGGGCCACGCCCTTCCAGGTGACGGTGCCCTTGCGCGAGAAGCGCTCGGCCCGCCAGACCACCGGGCGCACGGCGATCGCCGGAAACCGCCCCGTGATCGAGGCGCTGAAGAAGGCCGACCTCGTCATCGACGTGATGGGCACGCTCTTCTCCCCCGAGCAGGACGAGATCTGCGCGGCGGGGGCAAGGATGCTCTTCGTACGCGAGCCCTTCGACGTGCTGGCCGCGAATTTCCCGAACCCCGACCTGCGCCGCCGGATCGAGGTCGGCGAGAAGATGCTGGGCGGGGCGAAGACCCTGCGCATCTGGTCCGAGACCGGCACCGACGCCACCTTCCAGATGGGCGGCTACCGGGTGATGACGCAATACGGCTATACCGACACGCCCGGACGCTGGGACCACATGGGCACCGGCCAGGTGCTTAGCCAGGCGCATGACGGCATGGTCGAGGGCACGGTGATGCTGATGCCCGGCGACACCGTCACCGCCTTCCAGCGGATGATCGAGAGCCCGGTCAAGCTGACCATCGAGGGCGGCAAGGTCACCGGGATCGAGGGCGACGGCATGGATGCGCCCCTGATCCGCGACTACATGGAAAGCTTCCGCGACCCGCGCGCCTATGCGATCAGCCATATCGGCTGGGGGCTGCTGGACAGCGCGACCTGGTTCCACCGCGCCATCACCCGCACCCGCCCCGAGGAGATCAGCGTCAACTCGCTGAGCTACTACGGCAATGTCCTGTTCTCGCTGGGCCCGAATACCGAGCTGGGCGGCAAGAACGACACGATGTGCCATCTCGACATGCCGTTGAGGAAGACCTCGCTGTCGCTCGACGGGGTGACGGTGATCGACAGGGGCCGGGTGGCGATCCCCGAAATGGCGGTCTGAGGCGGATGACCCAGATCGACGCCTCCGATGCCGGGATCGCCCGGCTCCAGCCAGAGGAGCGGCGGCACGGCCCGACCGCCTGGGAGCGCCAGCAGCGCGGGCTGACCCTGTCGCTGATGGCGGTGCCGATGGCCGTGATGGCGCTGGCCTTCGTGCTGCCCCTGCTCGTCCTGCTGTGGATGAGCTTCGGCGGCGGCAGCTCCGAGGGGTTCAGCCTGAAGGGCTATGGCGACCTGATGCAGCCGGTCTACCTGCGGCTCCTGGGCTTCACGCTGCAGCTGGCGCTGGTCACGACGCTGGCCTGCGCGCTTCTCGCCTATCCGCTGGCCTATCTGATGGTGAACATCCGCTCCCGCTTCGGCGCCTGGATGGGGATGGTCCTCTTCGTCACGCTCTGGCTCAGCTTCCTGGCGCGGACCTTCAGCTGGATCATCATCCTGCAGCGCCGCGGGGTGGTGAACAACCTGCTGGTGAATACCGGCCTGATCGACCAGCCGCTGGAGCTCGTCTACAACAAGCTCGGCGTCTATATCGGCCTCATCCACATCCTTCTGCCCTTCATGGTGATCACGCTGATCCCGGCGATGAAGGCGATCGACCCTGCCTATGTGCGCGCCGCGCTCAGCCTCGGCGCCACGCCGGGGCGGGTCTTCCGCGAGATCTACCTGCCGCTCAGCCTGCCGGGGCTGGTCGCGGGCTCGATGCTGGTCTTCACGCTGGCCTTCGGCTTCTTCATCACCCCGGCGATCCTCGGCGGCGGTCGGGCGCCGACCATCGTGCTGGCGATCCGCGACCAGATCCAGACGCTGGGCAACCTGCAGCTCGCGGCCGCGACCTCGATGCTGCTTCTCGTCTTCTGCCTCGGGCTGCTGGTCCTCTACGACCGGATCTCGGGCATCGACCGCATCTATGACAGGGGAGGGCGCTGATGGAGTTCCTCATCCGCGGGCGCGCGCTGGCCGCGCTGAAGATCTACGGCTGGGCGATGCTGGTGCTCGTCATGCTGCCGATCCTGCTGATGGTGCCGATCAGCTTCGGCAAGGGCAATGCCATCGTCTTCCCGCCGAAGGAGTTCTCCTTCGAATGGTACCGCGGGCTGGTCGAAGATCCCCGCTGGGGCCGCGATGCCTGGCTGTCGCTGAAGGTGGCGCTGCTGGCGACGCTCTTCGCGACCGTGATCGGCACCGCCTCGGCGATCGGCATCTCGCGGATCCGCCATCCGGGGCTGGCCAAGGTGATGAAGATGTTCTTCATCGCGCCGATGATCGTGCCCTTGATGGTGATCGGCGTCGGGCTCTACATCGTCTTCGCCCGGAACGGGCTGTTGGGCTCTGTCTGGCCGCTGGCGCTGGCCCATGCCGTGGTGGTGCTGCCCTTCGTGGTGATGCCGGTCATGTCGCGGCTGGCGAGCCTCGATCCGGCCTATGAGCGCGCTTCGGCCTCGCTCGGGGGCTCGCAGATCCGGACGCTCTTCGAGGTGATCCTGCCGCTTCTCGTCCCGGCCATCCTCGCCGCGGCGGTCTTCTCCTTCGTCTTCTCCTTCGACGAGGTGGTGCTGGCGCAGCTCCTGGCGGGCCCGCGCTTCGAGACCCTGCCGCGGAAGATCTGGGAGAGCCTCAGCCAGAACGGGCTCGACAAGTCGATCACCTCGATCGCCTCGCTGCAGCTCTTCCTGGTGCTGGCGGCCTTCGGCGGCTGGAGCCTCTGGGCGCGTGCCGCGAAGGCGCGCGCGGGACGGCGTCCGCCCCGCTCCCTCGGCGCGGCGGCCACGGCCGAGCGTCTGGTCCCCGATACCGGCGTCCCCGCGCCCCAAGCCGCTCCGGCACGCGATGCCGGGCCCGGCCCGACCGTCACGGAGGCAGTCAAGATGAACGACGACGACCAGCATGGCTACGGCATCCATTTCCACCGCCTGAGCAAGTTCTACAATGGCAAGGCGGCCGTCGAGGAGGCGGATTTCTCCGTCCGTCCGGGCGAGTTCCTGACCATCCTCGGCCCCTCGGGCTCTGGCAAGACGACGCTGCTGATGCTGATCGCGGGCTTCATCTCGCCCGATGCCGGGCGGCTGATGCTGGGGGACCGCGACATCTCCCGCGTGCCGCCGCACCAGCGCGACATCGGCGTGGTGTTCCAGTCCTACGCGCTCTTCCCGCACATGACGGTGGCGCAGAACGTCGCCTATCCGCTCAGGGCGCGGAAGATGCCGAAGGACGAGCAGGCCCGCCGCGTCGCCTGGGCGCTGTCGCGCGTGCACATGCAGGACTATGCCGACCGCCGGATCAGCCAGCTTTCGGGCGGGCAGCAGCAGCGCATCGCGCTGGCCCGCGCGATCTCCTTCGGGCCGCGGGCGCTCCTGATGGACGAGCCGCTTTCCGCGCTCGACCGGAACCTGCGCGTCGACATGCAGCGCGAGATCCGCAGCCTGCAGCAGAGCCTCGGCCAGACGGTGGTCTTCGTCACCCATGACCAGGAAGAGGCGCTGAACATGTCCGACCGCGTGGCAGTGGTGAACGAGGGCCGGATCCAGCAGGTGGCGACGCCGAGGGATCTGTACCTCAAGCCCGCCAACAGCTTCGTCGCGCATTTCTTCGGCGAATCCAACCTCTTCCGCGGCGCGGCCGCGGGCGACCGGCTGGCCTCCGCGGGCCGCTCGCTGCCGCTGCCCGCGGCGCGCTCGGGCGAGACGGTGCTCTGCGTCCGGCCCGAGGCGATCCAGATCGACGCGCCCGCGGCCCCCGACTGGGCGGTGGACGGCACCGTGACCGAAGCCCGTTTCCTCGGCAGCCTGCTGCGGATGCAGTTCGACACCGAGCTGGGCCCGATGGTGGTGACCCGTCCGCTCGACGGCTCCATCGCGCCGCCCGCCCCGGGCGAGCGCCGCCGCCTCTCCTGGGCGCCCGAGATGTCCCACGCGATGGCCCGCTAGGGCCCCGCATTCCCGATCAGAGGCCGCAGAACGGCCCGTTCCCCCCAACATGGAGACCAAGATGACACTGACTGCAAGAACGGCCCTCCTCGCCGGGCTCCTGCCGCTCCTGCCGCTTGCCCCCGCGCTGGCCGAGGCGCCCGAGGCCTTCCAGGGCGACGGCATGCTGATCGTCAACAACTGGGGCGGCCCGACCGTCGACCGGATGCACAAGGCCTGGTACGGCGACTTCCCCGACGAGAGCGGCATCGACGTGTCCTTCACCTCGATCCCCGATGTCGCCAAGCTGAAGATCATGGACCAGGTCGGCAATGTCGAATGGGACGTGGTCGATTTCGAGGGCAACCAGATGCTCCTGGCGATGAAGGACGACCTGCTGGCGCCGATCGACTACGACCTGATCTTCCAGCTGGTCCCCGAGGCCGAGCTCGACCCCTCGCAGATGGAGGAATACGGCATCGGCTCGGTCGCCTTCTCGACCGTCATCGCCTGGAATACCGACGAGTTCGGCCAGGAGGGCCCGCAGGACTGGGTGGAATTCTTCGACACCGAGAAGTTCCCCGGCCGCCGCGCGCTCTATGCCCGCCCGAAGCCCGCGCTCGAGATCGCGCTGATGGCTGACGGGGTGGCGCCGGACGCGGTCTATCCGATCGACATCGACCGCGCCTTCGAGGCGCTCGACAAGATCGGGCCCAAGGTCGATCTGTGGGTCGAGAAGACCTCGCAATGGGATGTGCTGATCCAGAACCGCGAAGTCGACCTGATGGGCTCCAGCCTGACCCGCACCATGGCGCAGATCGAAGAGGGCGAGCCCTTCGCGCTGACCTTCAACGAGAGCATCGTCGAGCAGTCCTACTGGACGATCCCGAAGAACGCCCCGAACGTGGAGGACGCGCAGAAGCTCGTCGCCTGGATGATGCGCGCCGAGGGCCAGCGCGCCGCGCTGTCGGATCTGCCCTATTACGGCATGGCCAATACCGCCGCGCTCGACGGGCTGCCGGAGGCGACGCTGGCCAAGCTGCCCGGCGCGCCGGAGAACGCGAAGAACGTCATGCGGATCAATGCCCAGTGGTGGTTCGACCACGATGCCGAGGTGCAGACCCGCTGGCTCGACTGGCTCAGCCGCCAGTGACCCGTCCCCCGGGCGGGGTGCCGCCCGGGGCCTTCCGCAGATCGCAGCGACATCCAGAAGGACAGGACGACATGACCGATTTCACCACACGGCGCGGCTTTCTCGGCGGCACCGCCGCCACCGCGCTGGCGCTCGGCGCCGGGCTGCGCCCCGGGCTCGCGCAGGACTATTCGGCGCTCAAGGGCAAGGGCAGCCTCGTGGTCTGCACCTGGGGCGGGCACTATTCCGACGAGATGCAGCGCATCTGGTTCGACCCGTTCTCCGAGGTCTCGGGCGTCGATGTCTCGACCACCTCGCTGCCCGACATGGCCAAGCTCGAGGTCATGGAGAAAGTCGGCAATGTCGAATGGGACCTGGTCGACACCGAGGGCACGCAGATGCAGCTGGCCATCGAGAAGGGGCTGCTGCAGCCGATCGACTACGACATGGTCTTCTCGCTGGTGCCGAAGGAGACGATCGACCCGAAGGTCGCCAAGGACTACGGCATCGGCTCGGTCGCCTTCTCCACCGTGATCGCCTGGAACAGCGACCTCTTCGGCGCCGAGGGACCGCAGACCTGGACGGAATGGGCCGATACCGAACGGTTCAAGGGCCGCCGCGCGCTCTATGCCCAGCCGCGCCCCTCCTTCGAGATCGCGCTGATGGCCGCGGGCGTGCCGCCCGAGGAGATCTACCCGATCGACATCGACGCCGCCTTCGAGGCGCTCGACGCGCTGAAGCCCAAGATCGACCTCTGGGTGCAGAAGACCTCGCAATGGGCGGTGCTGATGCAGAATGGCGAGGTCGACCTGATGGGATCGAGCCTGGCGCGCACGCTGGAAGAGAAGAAGCGCAGCGGCAGGATCGACTTCACCTTCAACGAGAGCATCGTCGAGCAGTCCTACTGGACCATCCCGAAAGGCGCCCCCGGCGGGGCCGAGGCGCAGAAGCTCCTGGCCTGGATGATGCAGCCCGAGGGCATGCTGGCCTATGCCTCCTCGCTGCCCTTCGTGGTCGCCAATACCGCGATCTACGGCGACATCCCCGCCGACATGCAGGAGCAGCTGCCGGGCTTTCCGGCGAATGCCGCGCGCAACCTGCAGATCGACGAGGCCTGGTGGGCGGCGAACACCGCGGAAGTGCAGCCGCGCTGGCTCGACTGGCTGAGCCGCGCCTGAGTTTCCCCCTGCCGGGGCCGCCAGGGCCCTGGCTCCCCCGATCAAGACCCGAAGACCCGGAGCCCCGATGGAACTGTCCGAGATGACCGCCCGCCAGATGTTCGAGCATCTGCGCGCCAACCCCGCCCGCCCGCGCTACGGCTTCGGCACGCGGCCGATGCTGATCAATGTCGATCTGCAATGCGCCTATACCCAGCCCGGCACCTACGCGACCGCCTACGAGACCGACCCGCGCCAGACCGAATACGTCAACCGCCTGGCCGCCGAGACCCGGCGGCTGGGCCTGCCGGTCGTGTGGACCTATGTCGCCTTCTCACCCTCGGGCGATGATTGCGGCATGTTCGGCACCCGCACCGACACGCCCGACAGCCTGCAGAACATCAAGATCGGCTCGCCGCGCGCCGCGCTCGACCCCCGGCTGGAGGTCGTGGAGGGCGATGTCGTCCTCAACAAGAAGATGCCCTCGGCCTTCTACGAGACCCACCTGACCTCGCTGGCGATCCACCACGGGATCGACACGGTGATCGTCACCGGCGGCTCGACCTCGGGCTGCGTGCGCGCCACCGTGGTCGACAGCCTGTCGCGCGGCTTCCGCACGATCGTGCCGGTCGAATGCGTGGCCGATCTGCACGAGAGCCCGCATTTCGCCAATCTCTACGACATGCACAAGAAATATGCCGATTGCGTCGGCGTGGACGAGGTGCTCGGCTGGTATGCGACCCTGGCCTGAGCTGCGGGGCAGGCCGGTGGCCGCGGCGCCGCCGGTGCTCGACGGCACGCGCCGGGCGCCCCCGGACCTGCGCGGCGCGGTGCTGCTCTTGGGCAATTTCGACGGGCTGCATCCCGGGCATCTGGCGCTCTTCCGCAAGGGCGCGGCGCTGGCCGCGGGGCGGGGCGTGCCGCTGGCGGCGATGCAATGCGATCCCCATCCGCGCAGCTTCTTCGGCGGCGAGGCCGGGTTCCGGATCGCGACCGGCGCCGTGCAGGCGCGGCTGCTGGCCGGGGCCGGCGCCGAGGTGATCTACGCGCCCCGCTTCGATGCCGGTTTCGCGGCGCTTGCCCCGGGGGACTTCGCGGCGCGGCATCTGGCCTGCGGGCTGGGCGTCTCGGCGGTGGTGGCGGGACAGGGCTTCCGCTTCGGCCGGGGCAGGGCCGGGGACATGGCGCAGCTGGCAGAGGCGGGACGGCGGCACGGCTTCTCGGTCAATCCGGTGGCGGATGTGGGCTGCGCCCGGGAGGGGCGGCGCATCTCCTCCAGCCGGATCCGCAGCGCGATCCGCGCCGGACGGATCGCGGAGGCGGAGGCGCTGCTGGGCCATCCCGTCGAGCTGGCGCTGGCAGAGACGGGACCCCAGGGGCAGGCCGGGTTCGACCCGCTGCAGATCCTGCCGCCGGACGGGCTCTGGCCGGTGCTGGCGCTCGGTCCGGCAGGGCAGCCGATCGGCCGCGCGGCGCTGCATCTCTCGGGCCGGCACGGCCGCCTTGCCGGGGCAGCGGGACAGATCGCGGCGCTGCGCCTCCTCGCGGGCGCCGGGACGCAGACACAGGAAGGATGACGGTGATGGACTATGATGCTCTGAGCGCGCTGGAGATGGCGGCGGCGGTCCGTGCGGGCGACGTGGCCCCGGATCATTTCGTGGCAGAGGCGGCAGCACGGATCCGCGCGGCGAACCCGGCGCTGAACGCGGTGGTGCACGACTTCCCGCCGCAGATGCCCGCAACGCTCGACGGGCCCTTTGCCGGGGTGCCGCTGCTGCTGAAGAATATCGGCGTGGCGATCAAGGGCGCGCCGGTCAGCTCGGGCTCGCGGCTCCATGCCGATGTGGTCAGCCCGGCCGACAGCACGCTTGGCGCGCGGCTGCGCGCGGCGGGCTTCGTGCCGATGGGGCGCACCAACACGCCCGAGCTGGCGCTGAGCTTCACCGCCGAGGGCGCCTTCCACGGCCCGGCGCGCAATCCCTGGGACCTGTCGCGCAGCCCCGGCGGATCCTCGGGCGGCGCCGCGGCCGTGGTGGCGGCGGGGATCGTACCGGTGGCGCAGAGCTCGGACGGGGCGGGCTCGACCCGGGTGCCCGCGGCGCATTGCGGGGTCTTCGGTTTCAAGCCTTCGCGGCTGCGCAATCCGGTCGGCCCCGCCCAGGCCGAGGGCATCGCCGGCATGTCGACCCCGCATGCGATCAGCCGCGGCGTCCTCGACAATGCCGCGATGCTCGACGCCACCCACGGGCCGGATACGGGCGATCCCTGGGCCTGCCCGCCGTCCGGGGGCCGCTTCGCCGAGGCCGTGGTGCGCGCGCCGGGCAAGCTGCGCATCGGGCTGGAGCTTTCGGGGGCGCCCGACTGCCGCGCGGCCGCCGAAGCGGCGGCGGCGCTCTGCGCCGATCTCGGCCACGAGGTGGAGATCGCCCGGCCGGATTACGGCAACGAGGCGCTAAAGGAGGCCTGGTTCACGATTTCCGCCGTCTCCGTGGCCCGCGGCGTGGCGGCCTTCGCCCGCGCCCGCGGCATCGCCGACCCGCTGGCGCTGCTCGAGCCCGTCAATGCCGACTGGGTGCGGCGCGGGCAGGCGGTCCCGGGCACGGAGTATCTCGGCGCGGTCAGCCTGCTGCACCAGACCAGCCGGGCGATGGGGCGGTTCTTCTCGGAATTCGACCTCTACCTGTCGCCGACCACCGCGGAAATCGCGCCGCCCCTGGGCTGGCTGGCCGGGGAGGGGATGGAGGCGGAGGCCTTCTTCGACCGGTTCTGGGCGCATGCGCCGCTGACGGCGGTGTTCAACGCCTCGGGCTGCCCGGCGATGAGCGTGCCGCTGCACTGGACCGCCGGGGGCCTGCCGGTCGGGGTGCAGTTCGGCGCCGCCTATGGCCGCGACGCGCTGCTCTACCAGCTCGCGGGCCAGCTCGAGGCGGCACGTCCCTGGGCGCACCGGCGCCCGGCCCTGGCGGAGGCCGTGGCATGAGCGCGGCAGCGACCGCGCGCGACATCGCGGAGGGACATGCCACGGCGCGGGGCGTGGCGGCGGCGGTCCGGGCCGGGACGCTGGCGCCGGAGGCGGTGGCCGAGGCGGTGATCGCGCGCATCGCGGCGGTCGAGCCCTGGCTCCGCGCCTTTGCCTGCCACGATCCGCAGGCGCTGCGCCGCGCCGCTGCGTCGGGCGCCGCGGGGCCGCTGGCGGGCGTGCCCTTCGGCGTCAAGGACGTGATCGACACCGCCGATCTGCCGACATGCCATGGCTCGGCCGCCTATCCCGCGGACTGGCAGCCCGCCCGCGACGCGCCCGTCGTGCATCTGGTGCGGCAGGCGGGCGCGCTCATCGCGGGCAAGACGGTGACGACGGAATTCGCCACCGCCGCGCCGGGGCCGACGGTGAACCCGTTCGATCCGGAGCGCACCCCCGGCGGCTCCTCCTCGGGCAGCGCCGCGGCGCTGGCGGCGGGGCTCTGCCTGATGGCCTTCGGCACGCAGACCTCGGGCTCGACCATCCGCCCGGCCTCCTATTGCGGGGTGGCGGGGATGAAGCCCTCGCCCGGGCTGATCGAGCGGCACGGCGTCAAGCCGCTGGCCAGTTCGCTCGACGTGGTCGGGCCGATGGCGCGCGACCTGCGCGACCTGGCGCTGCTGGCCTCGGTGGCGATGCGGCGGCCGGAGATGGCGGTGCCCGATGCGCCCCTGCCGCTGGCGCCGATGGCGCTCTTCCTGCCCGCCCACGAGCCCGCGGCAGAGACGGGTGTCGCCGAGCGGGCGGCCTCGGTGCTCGGCGCGGCCCGGCAGGTCCGGCCGCCCGCCTGGTGGGAGGCGCTCGGCCCGGCCCAGGCGGATGTCTTCGCCTGGGAGGCGTCTGCGGCGCTCGCGCCCGAGCGCGATCTCCACTGGGACCGGCTGGCCCCGGCGACCCATGCCTTCCTGCGTCGCCAGGACGGGATCACCGCGGCGCGCTGGCAGGCGGGGCTCGCGGCGCGGGACCGGGCGCTCGGCGATCTCGATGCGCTTTTCGGCGGGGCGGAATTCCTGATGACCCAGGCGGCCCCGGGCGAAGCGCCGCGGGGGCTCGCCGCCACCGGTCCGGCAGCCTACAATATCCGCTGGACGCTGCTCGGCCTGCCGACGGTCACGGTGCCGGCGGGGCTCGGCCCGGCCGGGCTGCCGGTCGGCGTCCAGATCGCCGGGCGCCCCGGCGAGGATGCGCGGCTGCTGCGGCAGGCCGCGGCGGTAGAGGATCGCCTCCGGGCGGCGGGGCTCGAGGCGCGGCCCCGGTTGGCCGGGACGGTCCCGGCGCAGGTGTGAGACGACATGAAGAACGCAAACGAGACCGGCAGCGGCCTGGCGGCGCAGCCGCTGTGGCTCAACTGGGCGCTGCTCGCGGCCGCGGGTCTGGCCGCGGGGCAGGTCCTGGCCCGGGCGGGGCTGCCCGCTGGGCTCCTGATCGGGCCGATCCTGGCGGGGGCGGCCCTGGCCCAGGCGGGCAGCCCCGCGCGGATGCCGAAGCTGGCGCACCAGCTGGGGCAGGGCGTGCTCGGCTGCCTGATCGCCACGCATCTGGATGCCGAGGTGCTGGCCGGGCTCGGCCGCAACCTGCCCGTGGTCCTGGCCTTCGTCGTGCTGACCTTCGCGGCCGCCTGCATCGTCGGGCTGGCCTGCGGGCGCTGGACGGCGATCGACCGCGAGGTGTCGATCTGGGGCTTCCTGCCGGGCATGGCGGGCACCGTGATCGCCATTGCGCATGAGCGCGGGCTCGACAGCCGGCTGGTGGCGCTGATCCAGGTGGTCCGGCTGATGGTGGTGATCGCCACCATGGTGGTCGCGGCGATGTTCCTTTCGGGCGCGGCGGCGATGCCCGTCTCGCCGGGGCCGGCGCCCGATGCGGGCTCGACCCTCGCCGTGCTCGGCGCCTGCCTCGCGGGGGTGGCGGCGGCGCGGCACCTGCGCTGGTTCCCGGCCGGGGCGTCGCTGGTGCCGATGTGCCTTGCCGCGGCGATGGGCATCGCGGGCTGGAATGTCAGCCTGCCGCCCGTCCTGATCGCGCTGGCCTTCCTGGCGCTCGGCGCGCAGATCGGGCTGCGCGTCACGCCCGAGCTGGTCCGCACCGGGGTCCGGGCGCTGCCCGCGCTGGTGGCCGCCTCGCTCCTGCTGATGGCACTCTGCGCGCTTTCGGGCGGGCTGCTGTCGCTTGTTGCGGGCGTGGATCTGATGAGCGCGCTGCTGGCCACGGTGCCGGGCAGCATCGACTCGATCGCGCTGATCGCGGTCAACGCCCATGCCGACGTGACCTTCGTGATGATGCTGCAGACGCTCCGGCTCTTCGCGGTGGCGGGGCTCGGCCCCTTCGTGGCCCGCGGGCTCGTCCAGCTGACCGAGCGCCGGGCGGTGCCGCGGTGAGCAGCGCCGCGGAGATGGCGCTGCGCACCGCTTCGGACGCGGATATCGGCTTTGTCATGTCGGTGGAGCGGCTGCCGGGCTATCCCGCGCTGGTCGGCACATTCGCGGCCGGGGCGCATGCCCGCGCCATGGCCGCGCCCGGAACCCGCTATGTCATCGCGGAACAGGCCGGCCGGCCCGCGGGCTTCGCGGTGCTCCGCCAGGACGCGGAGCGGCCGAACAACGTGACGCTCGCGCGCTTCGCCATGGCCGAACGCGGCAGGGGGCTGGGCCGGGCGGCGCTCGAGGCTATCTGCCGGGAGGTCTTCGCCATGCCCGGGGTCGCGCGGATCGCGCTCGACGTGCTGCCCTCGAACCTGCCCGCGCGCCGCCTCTACGCGCGCTGCGGCTTCGCCGAGGAGGGGCTGATGCGGCAGGTGCTGCGGCTGCCCGATGGCAGCCTGGCGGATCTCCACCTGATGGCGCTCCTGCGCGCGGACTGGAGCGGTCCCTGACCGGCCGGACCGGCCAGGGCGATGCGGCGGCCTAGGCCGCGGCGGTCCAGCCCTGCGCGCGGGACAGCGCCTCGGCCTCGTCGAGCGTGACGAAGATCGGGAAGCTGAAGAGCTTCGAGGCGACCTTCTCCACGCGCTCGTGCAGGATGGCGTGCATCTTGTCGTTGGGCACGACATAGGCATAGCCCTGCACCAGCCGGTCGAGATCCCTGCGGACGCGCTTCAGC
Organism: Poseidonocella sp. HB161398; assembly: GCF_005870025.1. Classification (GTDB taxonomy): domain Bacteria; phylum Pseudomonadota; class Alphaproteobacteria; order Rhodobacterales; family Rhodobacteraceae; genus Mangrovicoccus. The sequence continues at coordinate 37,154 of NZ_VATA01000001.1, read as the reverse complement.
CAGACATGCGCGGCGCGGTCGTCGTCCCGGGGCTCGTCCTCGGGGTCGTGATCGGCGACGTACCACATCACGCTGAAGGGCTCGCCGCGGGCGATCAGCATGTCCATCCCCTCGGTCAGCCGCGTCACCCGGCCCGGCTCGCCGAGCTGCGGGAAGCGGATGCGGGCGACCGGCCAGTCGCGGATGTCGAAGAGATCGGGCAGGCTGTCCTGCGGGAGGGGTCCGGAGGTCATGTCTCCACCTTTGTGCTGAAATGCGCCATGAGCAGGACGAAGAGCAGGGCAAGCACCGCGAAATACCACGTCCAGTCGATGTATCTGGCCAGCTGCGCGCTCAGCAGCATGGCGACGGCGGCGATGAACCGGCCGATCCCGTAATAGGCGGCATAGTCGGTGACCGGCTGCGCCCCCCTGGCCCAGCCGAGGATCATCGCGGCATAGACGACGAAGATGCCGCCGACCGAGCCGCCGATCACCACCGCGCCGGCAAGCGCCGGACGGGTGTCGCCCAGGATCACGCCCCAGAGCATGAGCAGGATCGCCGCCAGGCTGACCGCGCCGAAGACCAGCAGGCTGCGGCGGTGGCCCGCCCGGTTCATCAGCGGGATCGCCAGGGCCGAGGCGGCGATCATCCCCGCCGGGCCGAGCGTGCCCACCACCCAGCCGATCTGGCCGAGCGGCACGCCGATCGCCACCAGCATCAGCCGGTTGAGCCCGCTTGCCGGGAAGATCACCGCGCAGATCGCCACCAGCCGCAGGAGCCGCGCGCGGCTTTCGGGGTCCCTGAGGAGCCGCAGCAGGCTGGCATGGGCGCTCTCCTCCCGCGCCGGCCGCTCGGGCAGGCCGAGGGCGAGCACCGGCAGGAGCAGCACCGCGAGAAGCGCCGCCAGGACGAGGAAGCTGGTCTCGCGTCCCCAGTCCGCGAAGCGCGCCACCAGGAGCCCGCCGCCGAACATCGAGCCCGAGGCCAGCGCCGCCAGCTTCAGCCCCGCCGCCCAGTTGCGCGCCTGCGGCGCGATCCGCTCCACCGCGAGCCCGTCGAGCGCCAGATCCATCGTCGCCATGGAGAAGGCCGCCAGGAAGCCCAGGGCGATCAGCAGGGCGATGGCATCGCCCGGCACCAGCGCGACCCCGGCCACGGCGAGGATCGTCAGCGCCTGGGTCGCCACGATCCAGCCCCGGCGCGCGCCGAAGCGCGAGACGAGGGGCAGCCGCCAGCAGTCGATCCAGGGCGCCCAGAGGAAGGCGAGCCCGAAGGGCATGTAGAACCCGTAGGCGAGCCCCGCCGCCCCGGTCCCCATCCCCGCGGCCATCAGGAGCGGCGGCAGCCCCCCCTGGATCAGCCCGAGCACGGCGCCGAAGCCCGCATAGAGCGCAGTCAGCGCGGCGAGGAGCGCGATCTGGGACGGGCCCTCGCGCGTCATGATCCGGTCGGTGACGGCCATGGCTACCACCGCCGCGTCAGCTTGAGCGAGACCGCCCGCTCGTTGCCGTAGTTGCAGAAATTGTTGCCCAGGCAGGTGACATAGGTCTCGTCGAAAAGGTTGGTGACATTGAGCTGCATGCTCATGCCGGTCCAGCCGTCGCCGAGCTGCGCCAGGTCGTAGCTGACCATCGCGTCGGCCAGGGTGTAGCTCGGCACGCGGATGCGGCTGCCGTCGCTCTGGAAGCCGCCGGTGGAGCTGCCGACATGGCGCAGGCCCGCGCCCACGGCCAGGCCCCTGAGCGCGCCCCGCTCGAAGGCGTAGTCGCTCCAGATCGAGGCGGTCTTCTCGGGCGTGCCGACCGGGCTGTGGCCGACGGCGTAGCCCTCGCCCTCGACCAGCTCGGCATCGACGGCGCCGATGGCGGCGACCACGTTCCAGTTCGGCAGGGGACGGAACTTGGCCTCGAACTCGATGCCCTGCGCCTCCGTCCGGCCGTTCTGGTACTTCTCGTTGACCGTGTTCGTGGTGATCGTGTTGTCCTGGGTGATGTCGTAGACCGCGAGGGTGAAGAGCCCGGGGAAGGCCTGCGGCGCGTATTTCACGCCGATCTCGTACTGCTCGGCGGTCAGCGGCTCGAAGGCGTCGCCCGTCGCGGTGTCGGTCCCGGCGACCGGCAGGAAGGAGGTCGACCAGCTGGCATAGGTCGAGACGCCGTTGTCGAAATTGTAGACCGCCGCCAGCCGGCCGCTCAGCTCTTCGTCGGTGACATGCGCGTCGGTCCCGGCGATCCGGTCCCTGGTGTCGGTCTCGACATGGTCGTAGCGCAGCCCCGCCCAGAGATCGACCCGGCCGATCGTGGCCTTGTCCTGCAGGTAGATGCCCGCCTGGCTCTGCTCCTGGTACTGGTCGATATACTCGCCCGGATCGGCCACCGCCTGCCCGTAGACCGGATCGAGATAGTCGATCGAGGGCGCCGCCCCGTACTGCGCCTGGTAGTCCCAGTTCAGACGCTGGTAGTTCACCCCGAACAGAAGGTCGTGCTCGACCGGCCCGGTGGCGAATTCGCCCAGCACATTGGCGTCGAGCGCGACCCCGTCGAGATCCTCCTGCGTGTCCCAAGCGTAGCGGTAGATCGTCGTGCCGGCCAGCGCATAGGGCAGCACGGAGGCGGTATCGACCGTCAGGTCGATGTAGCTGGCCTTGGCATTGAGGGTCCAGACATCGGTGAGGCGGCGCCGGAGATCGGCGGTCAGCAGGACCTGCTCGCGCTCGAACTGGTCATGCGCGGGCTCGCCGTCGAAGAAGTCCTTCGGAATGTCGGCAAAACCCGGATTGGCATAGACCGAGCCGAAAGTCGGCAGGACGCCGTAATAGCCGCCCTCGGGGTCGTGGGTGTAGCTCAGCGAGACGTTCAGCTCGGTATCCGCGTCGGGATGCCAGTTCAGCGAGGGATTGAGGAAGACGCGCTGCTCTTCGGTATGGCGGACCTGGGTGTCGGCATCCTTGAAATGGCCGATGAAGCGGTAGCTCAGCGTCTCGCTCTGCGCCACCGGGCCGGAGAGATCGACCGTCCCCTCGACGCGGTTGAAGCTGCCATAGGTCAGCGACACCTCGCCCTGCGGCGTCGCGGTCGGGCGCTTCGTGACCACGTTCACCAGCCCCCCGGCCTGGGTGCCGCCATAGATCGACGAGGACGGGCCCTTGAGCAGTTCGACCCGCTCGATGCCGGCAATGTCGATCTGCGGGATCGAGTAGCTCGACCCGCGCAGGAGCGGCAGCCCGTCGGCATAGAGCACCGATTCCGACGGCGAGCCGAAGCCGCGCATGTAGGGGATGTCGTAGCGCGTGGAAGAGCCGCGCACTTCGGCATTCACCCCCGGGGAATAGCGCAGCGCCTGCACCACGCTGGCGGCGCTCTGCGCGCGGGCCTGGTCGGCGGTGACCACCGAGACGGAGCCCGGGGTCTCGGCAATCGGGGTGTCGGTCTTGCTCAGCGTGGCGCTGCGTTCGGCGATATAGCCGTCGACCGGCCCGTTGGCCCGCTCGCCATTGACGTAGATCGGATCGAGCAGCAGCACGTCGCTGCCCGGCGCCTGCGCCTCGCCCGGAAGGATCAGCGACAGGCTGGTGGGCGAGGTGAAGCGGTAGCTGATCCCGGTGCCGCGCAGCAATTGGGCGATCGCCTGGTCGGCGGGCATGGTGCCGTTCACCGCCGCGCTGCGCAGCCCCGAGACCGCGGCCGTGTCATAGAGCACCTGCACCCCCGCGCGGTTGGCAAAGCTCAGGATGGCGCGGTTGAGATCCTGCGCCGGGATGTCGAAGCTGATCGCGCGGTCGGCCGCCGCCTCCTGCGCCGCCGCCATGCCCGCAGGCAGCGGCACCGCCATTGCCAGGCAGAGGGCGATCCGGCCCGCCATCCATGCGCTGCGCCCCGCGGCGCCCTGCCGCGATCCCGCCCGGCGCCGCACCGGCCGCCGCGGTTCGAAATATCCTGTCATGTCCCGTCCTTCATTCGCCCTTTGCCGGGCAGCGAGGGGCCGTTTTCCGGCCGTCTGAATGTAAGACGGAATTAGTCGGGTATTTCGGTAAGAAGAATTTCGACTATTTTCGTTATCGCGTGATTCCAGCGGGTTGGGCGGCGTTCCTGCGGCTCAGTAGAGCACCGTCACCATCGGCGGCAGCTGGAAGACCCCCAGATCCAGATCGCGCGCGATATGGTCCACCGCCTCGTCGATGCGGGTGATGTCGAAGACGCCGCTGACCCGCCGCGCGGCAAGGCTTGCGCTGCGGATCACGATCTTGCCATGGCGGTATCGGTTGAGCTCCTCCACCACGTCGCCCAGCGGGCGGTCGTCGAAGATCAGCAGGCCGCGGCGCCAGGCGGTGGCGAAATCCGCCGTGCCGGTCTCGACCGCGGAGAAGCCGGTCCCGGGGGCAAAGCGCACCTCGTGATCCTCCGGCAGCGTCAGCTGCTCCGGCCCCGCCGACACCCGGACCGAGTGGCGGGTGACGAGGACCGACAGGCTGTCCGGCGCGATCGCCACCATGAATTCCGTGCCGAGCGCCGTGGCGGTCACGCCCTCGGCCTCGACGACGAAGGGGCGGGGCTCGGCCTCCGTCTGCGGGGCGGCGATGAAATAGCCGGTGCCGCGCAACAGCTCGACCTTCCGCGCCGCGCCGTCATAGGCCACGCGGATCGCGCTGCCCGAGGCCAGCTCGGCCTGGCTGCCATCCGGCAGCGCCACCTCCCGCAGCCCGCCGCGCCCTGCCAGGTAGTCCGCCTGCATCAGCACGGCGGGATTGCCGTACCAGAAGGCCGTTCCCGCCACCGCCGCGATCCCGGCCAGGGCCAGCACTGCCGCCGCACGCACCAGCCGCCGCGGCCGGGCCGCCGCGGCGGGCAGCGCACCCGCCGGGGCAGGGACGAGATCGGCCGCGTCGAGCTGTCCGAGCGCGCCCCAGAGCGCCTCCGCCTCGGCGTAGGCGGCGCGCTGCAGCGGTCCCTGGGCCAGCCAGGCCGCGAACTCCGCCTCGGCCTCAGCCCGCGCCGCGCCGTCGAGCCCGGCATCGCCGAGCCGGACCACCCATGCGGCGGCCTCGGCCTCCGGGTCTTCTGCTGCGAGATCCTCGATGCTCACGTCTGGTCCCTGCCGTTCTGGGCTTGCGTCACCGGATGGGACGCCCGGGGCGCCGCACTCCGGCAAGGGTCTTGCCATCTGGTCATTGCCGCCGCCCGCGCCCGGTCCGGCCCGCCGCCGCAGGTGACGGCATCTCGCCGCCCTCCGCCAGCCGCCGGGTCACATGCAGGAGCGTCCTGGCAAGATGCTTCTGCACGGAGCTCTCCGAGATTTCCAGCCGGGCGGCCACCTCGCGGTAGCTCAGCCCCTCGATCCGGGCGAGCAGGAAGATCTGGCGGCTGCGCAGCGGCAGGTCCCGCAGCGCCGCCGCGAGCAGCTGCAGCCGTTCGCGGTCCAGCGTCGCCTGTTCCTGGTCGGGCCGGTCGTCGGTGAGATGGTCCATCACCTCCGGCCCCGGCGTGTCGACCCGCGCGCGCCCCTGCTGGCGCAGGTAGTCGACCATCAGGTTATGCGCCGTGCGGTAGAGATAGGACCGCACATTGCCGATCACCTCGCCGGTCTCGCCGCCGCGCTGCATGAAGCGCAGGAAGGTCTCCTGCGTCAGGTCGGCGGCAACCTCGGGGTCGCGGATCTTGCGGGTGAGATAGGATTCGAGCTCGCCGCGATGGGAGGTGAAGAGCCGCTGAACCGGATTGTCTGCCACTGTCCCCGCATCCCTGACATCAACTCCGGCTCTGTGATGTTGGCGACGGGACCTGAGAGGACAGGCGCGAAAGCTGTGCGAAGGCCGGCGTGCCATTTAAACCGCATCCCCCGGAGCACTGCAAGACCGGGGCGCCCGGCAGGACCGCGGGACAATGGCGGCCCGCCGCCGGGTCAGGGATTCCGCTATCCGGCCCGGCGGCCCTGTCGCGCTACGGTCACCAAGCGGGTGTACTCCGCCGCGCAGGGCAGACAGGCCGGAGCAGGACGATGATCGAGATAGTCGAGGAGGGCGGGCGCTTCGTGGTGCGCGACCGGGAGCAGGCAACGGGCGTGCCGGTGACGGTGCGCTTCGGCCCCGAAGCCGAAGCGCGGGAATTCGCGGCGCTCTGGCAGGACTGGATCCGCACCGAGCGCGCCCGCCGCGCAGGACTGGACCCGGCAGCCTAGCGCCGCCATCCGGCGGGACCGCGGCACGGATCGCGCATCGCGGGGCAGGGCGCTGTCCGGCCCCGCGGCAGCGCCGTTTCGGGCCCCCGGCCGGAGCGGGGACGCGCGAGGCCGAGCAGGACCGCGCACCCTTGGGGAGGCCTTCCGCGATGCCTCTGCATGACGGCTATTCCCTTAGTGCAACACTACTTTTCTTGAGAAGTTTTCATTTTGCCTATACGGTGTGCATATCAGCGGGCGATGCGAGGAAGCTCTCATCACCTTCTGTTTCCCTGTTGGACTAGGGCCGAGCTTGTCTCGGCCTTTTTTTTGTCCGGAGCCCGGGCAGACCGGTAGTGCAGACGGTCCTGCGTCCCGGATGTCCGCTACGGAAAGCCGGACCGGCCGGAGGGCCCCGAGGCGAAGGGCGGCTGCAGGAAGATGCCCGGCCCGGGCCATGTGCAGGCCGCCGCAGCCAGGCGGGTCGCCCTGGCTTGCTCCGGTCCATCGGCGGCAAGGCCGCTCGCACCGGGGCCGCCCCGCGCCGTCAGCCCAGGGTCAGACGCACCAGCAGCCCGCCGCCCTCGCGGCCGAGAAGCTCGAGGCTTCCCTCGGCCTCGGAGACGAGGCGCTGCACGATCGCCAGGCCCAGCCCCGCGCCGCCCAGATCGCGGCTGCGCGAAACCTCGAGCCGGACGAAGGGCTCTAGCACCCGCGCGCGCTCCGCGGGCGGAATGCCGGGGCCGCGATCGGCGATCTCGAGGCAGAGCGCGTCGCCCTGGCGCTGCGCGCTGAGCTCGCCGCCGCCGCCATAGCGGCGGGCATTCTCCAGGAGGTTGTCGAGGATGCGCCCCAGCGCCTGCGCCGAAAGCGGGACCTCGGGCAGGTCCGGGCCGAGCTGCAGCCGCTCCGGGCCGAGCCCGTGCCGCTCGGCCCGGGCCGCCAGGACCGGCGCCGGATCGCAGCGCTCGGCCGGGCCCCGTGCCGCGGCGGAGGTGCCGATGAAGTCGATCGTGTCCTCCATCAGCGCCTCCATCTCGTCCATGTCGGTCACGGCGCGGTCGCGCTGGGGATGCTCGGGCATCATCTCCAGCCGCAGCCGCAGCCGGGTCAGGTAGGTGCGCAGGTCGTGGGAGATCGCCGCCAGCGCCAGCGTGCGGCTGGCGATCAGCGCGGCATTGCGGGCCTGCATCCGGTTGATCTCGCGGGTCACGACGCGGATCTCGGGCGCGCCGGCCTCGGGGATCGCCACGGCCGGCGCACGGCCGCTGTCGCGGGCCACCATCGCCGCCAGCCGCCGCAGCGGGCGCAGCTCGCGCTGGACGGCCAGCACCGCGGCGAGCGCCACGAAAAGCCCCACGAGCCCGACGAAGAAGCCCAAGGGCATGCCGAGCACGCGCAGGGTCGGGCCCTCGTCGACCCGGATCCGCAGCACGCCGCCGTCCTCGAGCCGGACCCAGACCTGCAGATGGCGGTCCTCGCGCGAGGGACCGGCCACGACGACATCCGTGCTCAGCTTCTGCGCGGCGAGCTTCAGGCGCAGCAATTCGGCGGGCCGGGCGAACTTCGCCGTCGACGCGGCGGGCATGCTGCCGACAAGCTCGAACCCGGCCTCCGCGCCCCCGGCCGCGGCCAGGATCTCCTGCCGCGCGCCCTGGTCCGGGGCGGCGTCGAGCAGCCGGACCAGGGCGGCGGCCTGGGCCGCGATGCTGCCGGTCCCGCCGGGGCCGGTTCCGGCCGCGGGGCGGGCCACCGTGTAGAAGGCCGCCATCGCCATGAGCTGAACCCCGAAAAGCGCGGCCGCCACGATCAGCATGACGCGGGTGACCATCGTCAGGCCGGGAAGTCCGGAACCTGGCCTCATGCCGGGTCGGCCGCGACGGTCAGCAGGTAGCCGGCATTGCGCACCGTGCGGATCAGCTGCAGGCCGCCGGGCAGCGCCGGCGCCAGGCGCGCGCGAAGCCGCGACATGGTCACGTCGATCGTGCGGTCGAACGGGTCATGGTCGCGCCCGCGGGTCAGATCGAGCAGCAGGTCGCGCGTCAGGACCCGGCGCGGCCGGTCGAGAAAGCAGGCCAAGAGGTCGAATTCCGCCGTCGTCAGCCCCAGATCGGTGCCGCCGGCATCCAGAACCTGGCGGGCGTCGAGATCGACGACCAGCCCGGCGAGCCGCAGCTGCCGCCGGGCCGGCGGCGCGGCCTGGGCCGCCGCCCGGCGCAGGATCGCGCGGATCCGGGCCAGGAGCTCGCGCGGGTTGAAGGGCTTGCAGAGATAGTCGTCGGCGCCGAGCTCCAGCCCGACGATCCGGTCGACATCGTCGCGCCGCGCCGTGAGCATCAGGATCGCCAGATCGGGCCGGTCGCGGCGCAGCCGCCGGCAGATCGACAGCCCGTCCTCGCCGGGCAGCATGATGTCGAGGATCACGATATCGGGCCCGCCGCCGGGGCGCAGCCGCGCCAGCGCCGCGTCGAGATCGCTGCCGCTGGTCACGGCGGTCACGTCGAAGCCCTCGCCGCCGAGATAGTCGGTCAGCAAGACGCGGATTTCGGGGTCGTCCTCGACGATCATCAGGCGGTGGCGGTCCATGGGCGGCATGATGGGACAGCGCGGCGGGACCGGCAATCGCCCTCGGGCGGCCGTTACAAATTGATACATTGGCGCAATCCCCGCGAAAACCGCGAGGGCGAAAGTGGCGTCGGTCGATCGGCGGCTGCCATCGGGGCAGCCTCCCGCAACCAAGGAGACATTGACGTGCTACGCAGACCCTTCCGCCCTGTCCTTGCCGCTGCCATGCTGCTTCTGGCAGTCCCTGCGGCGAGCTTCGCCCAGACCGTGCAGGAGGCGGCCCGGAACGTGGCTTCGGCCTGCGAACCCGATGTCGCGGAGTTCTGCAGCGCGGCAAGCGGCCGGCGCGAAGTCGGCCAGTGCCTGTCGGAGCACAAGGACAGCCTCTCGGTCGCCTGCCAGGACGCCGTGGCAACGCTGCAGTCGCTGCGCGGCCAATGAGGATTCCCGGCCGTCCGCTCCGGGCATGCCTCCAGTCAGCGGGGCTGGCGGCCGGGATCGCGGCGCTGTCCGGGGCGCAGGCCCTGGCAGCGCCGCCCGAGCTGGCCGTGGCCGCGACCGAGATGCGCGCGCTTCAGGCCTACTACACCACCAGCGGAACGGCGGCCGCGTCGCTCCAGGTGGATCTGGTAGCCCGGGTTCCGGGCTACCTGCGCGCGGCGGATGCCGCGGACGGCACGCGAGTCGGGGAGGGCGATGAGCTGTTCCTGATCGAGCCGGAGCCCTACCGGGCCCAGCTCGGTCAGGCGCAGGCCGCACTCGACAGCGCACGGGCGCAGCTCGCCTATGCCGAGACCCAGCTGGCGCGGCAGAAGGCGCTCCGGGCGCGCGACGTCACCGACCAGTCCTCGCTCGACCAGGCGCAGGCCACCCGGGACGAGGCCGCCGCCGCCGAGAAGAACGCCGAAGCCGGGCTGCGCACCGCCGAGCTGGAGCTGGGCTACACCAGCGTGCGCGCGCCCTTCGGCGGCGTCATGGCCGCCCGCACCGCCGATCCGGGCGCCTATGTCGGCGCCAATGGCGCCCAGACGCTGGCCACGCTCTACCAGACCGATCCGATCGAGGTGCAGTTCACCGTCTCGGAGACCGACATGCTGCGGCTGCGCGCGGCGCTGCGTGCCGAGGGGCTGCCCTTTCCCGGGACGGGACCGGTGCGGATCGAGGCCGGGACCGGCCGCGGCGGCGGGGACTATCCGCTTGCGGGGTCGGTCAGCTACCTGGCTCCGGCCGCGACCGAGGGCACGGGCACCTTCGCGCTGCGCGCCACCTTCGCCAATCCCGACGGCGCGGTGATGCCCGGCACCTTCGTGCGGCTGCGCCTGCCGCTCGGTCCGCCGCGGCCGCGCATGCTGGTGCCCACCGCGGCGATCGGCACCGATCTGCAGGGCCGCTACGTGCTGGCGGTCGAAGACGGCGTGCTGCGGCGCGTGGCGGTCGAGCCGGGGCCCGCGCAGGGCGGCATGACCGAGCTCGAGACGCCGGTCGAAACCGGGGAGGGCGTCGCGGCGAATGTCGCCGCCGCGCCCCCGGCCGGGACGGCCGTCACGCCGCGTCCCGCCGCCGGGGCCGACTCCGACTCCGGCTCCTGACACCGCCTGCCGAAAGCCCGCCATGTTCTCGCGCTTCTTCATCGCCCGGCCCGTCCTGGCCAATGTCATCGCGCTGGTCGCCGTGCTCGCCGGGGCGGTCGCGCTGCTGCGGCTGCCGGTGGCGCAGTATCCCGACGTGGTGCCGCCGACCATCCAGGTCAGCACCCGCTATCCCGGCGCCTCCGCCCAGACCCTGGCCGAGACCGTCGGCCAGGTGGTCGAGAGCGCGGTCAACGGCACGCCCGGCATGCTCTACATGCAGTCGACCAGCAGCAATGACGGCAGCTACGCGCTGACCGTCACCTTCGCGGTCGGCACCGATCCGCAGCGCGCGCAGGTCGATGTGCAGAACGCGCTCGCCCCTGTGGAGGCGCAGCTGCCCGAGGCGGTGCAGCGCCAGGGGCTGCGGGTGCGGCAGCGCTCCTCGGCGATCCTCGAATTCATCGCCCTGACGGCAGGGGACGGCGCGGCCGACAGCCTCTACCTGTCGAACTACGCCCGCATCCACCTGGCCGATCCGCTGCAGCGCGTGCCCGGCGTCGGCGACGTGACGATCTTCGGGGCGGGCGACTACGCGATGCGGATCTGGCTCGACCCCGAGCGGATGCGCGCCCGCGGCCTGTCGGTGGCCGCCGTCACCCAGGCGATCCAGGCGCAGAGCCAGACCGGCGGGGCAGGCGCCATCGGCGCGCCGCCCCAGCCGGAGGAAACCGGCCAGCAGGTGCCGATCACCGTCGAGGGGCGGCTGAACGCGCTCGGCGGCATGGCCGGGCTGGTTCTGAAGACCGACGCGGCGACCGGCGGGGTGACCCGGCTGGAGGACGTTGCGCGGATCGAGCTCGGCGCGCGCTCCTACGGCCAGATCTTCCGCCTCGACGGCCAGCCTGCCGCGGCCATCGCGATCAGCCAGCTGCCGGGGGCGAATGCGCTGGAAGTGGCAGAGGCGGTCAATGCGCGGATGGAGGAGCTGGCCCGCGGCCTGCCCGAGGGGGTCGCCTGGTCGGTGCCCTTCGACACCACCGCCTTCGTCTCGGCGGCGATGGACACCGTATGGGAGACCCTGGCCGAGGCCTTCGTGATCGTCATCGCGGTGATCCTGCTTTTCCTGCAGGACTGGCGCGCGGTGCTGGTGCCCGCGACGACCGTGCCGGTGACGCTGATGGGGGCGCTGGCGGCGATGGCGGCGATGGGCTTCACGCTCAACATGTCGACGCTCTTCGCGCTGGTGCTGGCGATCGGCATCGTGGTCGACGACGCCATCGTGATCGTCGAGGGCACGGCGCGTCACCTGGCCCGCGGCCTGCCCGGGCGCGAGGCGGCGGGCCGCGCCATGGACGAGCTCTCCGGCCCGATCGCCGGGATCACGCTGGTGCTGGCGGCGGTGTTCCTGCCCGCGGCCTTCCTGCCGGGGCTGACCGGGCGGATGTACCAGCAATTCGCGCTGGTCATCGCCGCGACGGCGGTGATCTCGGCCGTCAACGCGGTCACGCTGAAGCCGGTGCAGGCGGCGCTCTGGATGCGGCCGCCGCGGCCCGCGGCGGAGAGGAATGCCGTCTTCCGCGGGTTCGAGCGGGGCTTCGCGCGGCTCGAGCGCGGCTATGCCCGGCTGCTGGCGCGGCTCCTGCGCCGCTGGGGCGCGGGCACGGCGGCGGCGCTGCTGGTGGCCGGGCTCGCCATCTTCGGGCTCTCGAAAGTGCCGGGCGGCTTCCTGCCGCTCGAGGACCAGGGCTATTTCATCGTCTCGCTGCAGCTCGCCCCCGGCGCCTCGCTGGAGCGCACCGACCGCGCGCTGGAAGAGGCGGGCAGGCGGCTTGCCGCGGTGCCGGGCGTCGACAAGGTGCTGACCGTTGCCGGGGTCTCGGTGACCGACGGCAATGCGGCGCTGCCCTCGGCGGGGCTCGCCTATGTGGTGCTGGAGCCCTGGGACGCGCGCGGCCGCGCCCTGTCGCTGGCGCCGATGTACCAGCGGCTGAGCCAGGCGCTGGCCGGGCTTCCCGACGGCGCGGCGCTGGTCGTCCCGCCGCCCTCGATCCAGGGCATCGGCGCGACCGGCGGGCTCTCTGCCATGGTCAGCCTGACCGATGGCAGCGGCGACACGGCCCGGCTGGCGGAGCTGACCGGCGCGGTGATCGAGCGCGCCCGCGCCGCCGATCCGGCGATGGTGGGGCTGCGCAGCACGACCGGCTTCGCCGCGCCGCGGATCGACATCGCGCTCGACCGGGTGCGGGCCGCGCGGCTGGGCGTCTCCGCGGATGACGTCTTCACCACGATCTCGGGCTATCTGGGCTCGGCCTATGTCAACCAGTTCAGCTGGTTCGGCCAGACCTTCCAGGTCTACCTGCAGGCCGAGGGCAGCGCGCGCCAGCTGGAACGGCAGATCGGCCGTCTCAGCGTGCCGAATGCCGACGGCCAGGCGGTGCCGCTCTCCGAGCTGGTGACGATCGCGCCGGCGGTCGCGCCGCCCCTGCTGACGCGTTTCGACAATGCCCCGGCTGCGGCGCTTCTCGGCCAGATCCGCGGCATCAGCTCGGGCAAGGCGATGGAGCTGGTCGCGCAATCCGCCGGCCAGGCCCTGCCGCCGGGCACCGCGGCGCTCGACTGGACCGGGCTGAGCTACCAGGAGGAGATCGCGGGCGGGCAGATCTACTGGGTCTTCGGGCTGGCGCTGGTGCTGATCTACCTGGTGCTGGCGGGGCAGTACGAAAGCTGGCTGCTGCCGCTGGCGGTGATCCTCTCGGTGCCGCTGGCGCTCGCGGGGACGGTGGCGGCGCTGCTCGGGCTGGGGCTGGCGAACACGCTCTACACCCAGATCGGGATCATCCTGCTGGTGGCGCTGGCGGCGAAGAACGCCATCCTGATCGTCGAATTCGCCCGCGACCTCGGCCGGGACGGGCACGGCCACGCGGCGGCGGCACTGCGCGCCGGGCGGCTGCGGCTGCGGCCGATCATGATGACCTCGCTGACCTTCATCCTCGGCATGCTGCCGCTGGTCTTCGTCACCGGCGCGGGCTCCTCCGCCTCGAAGTCGATCGGCGTCGCGGTGGTCTCGGGGATGCTGGTGCAGACCCTTCTGGCGATCTTCGCGGTGCCGGTGCTCTTCGTCGCGCTGGCCCGGCTGGAGGCGCGCCTGCGCCGCAACCCCGCCACGCAGCCCGCCTGAGCCCGGCGCTCAGCCGCCGGCGGCCGCGCGCTCGCGCAGATCGGCGACGCGTTCGGCGCCAAGGCGGCCCGCCGCGCGCTCCGCGTCCAGCGCGGCGTCGAACCCGGCGATATCCGCGGCCGGATCCGGCAGGCCCAGATGCCGCGCCGCCAGCCGGACGGAGCGCTCTGGCGCTGCCATGCGCGCGGGCGGCGCCGCGGCATCGGCCAGCTCGGCCGAATAGTCCAGGAGGGCGAAATCGAGCGCGTAGATCTCCTGCGCCAGCCGGATCTCGCGCGGCCCGAAGAATTCCGCCAGCCGGCTGTTCGCCGAGGTCGCGTGGTGCCGCCCCGTGCCCGCGGTCGCGTCCTCTTGCGGGGCGCCGTAGTAGCGCCGCTTCATCTCGGCGAAATCCGCGTCGAAGCGCTCGAAGGCGCCGAGGAAGTCGTAGGAGACATCGCCGATCATCAGAAGGCGCGTCTGGCGGGCGAAATGGATGTCGCGCTCGGCATCGGGAATGGCCGCCAGCGCCTGCAGGAAGGTCGCGAAATCGATCCGCGCGTCGGGCGCGAAGCCGAGCCGGGGCAGGTGGCGCGGGCGCTCCCACTCGTTCCGGACGATCTTGTCGAGATAGCCCGAGAGCACGCGGGTGAAGGGGTTGCGGGTGAAGCCGAAGCGGCGGACCGGTCCCGCCAGGGTCGCCCAGCGGTCGGCGATCTTCAGCGCCGAGAGGCGCGGCAGCGGCGAGGCGTCGCGGTCATGCACCACGGCCGGGACGGTGCCCGCGCGCGACTGCATATAGGCCTTGATCGCGGTGCAGGCGACTTTCGGCGTCTCGATATAGGCGATGCCGCGGGCCAGGTCGGGATTGACGAGATAGTCGAGCTGGCGCCCGTTCACGCCGAGCCTGGCCGAGAGCCCGGCCAGCGGGACCCGTTTCTTCGCAGGCTGTCTTGCGGTTCTGTCCAAGCGCTCCGATCTCCCCTTCGCGGCAGTCCGGGGCGGATGCTGGAGGCTCGCGCGCCCGGACGCAAGAGGTCAGGTCCCCGCAGGCCGCCGCCGGTCAGGACAGCGCGGGCGGCGCTTCCGGGTTGAGGCGCGCCCCGGCAGATGGCAGACATTCGGCCGGGGCTTGAAGCCGGGACTTGAAGAGGGCGGAAACGGCACATGGACTGCATCCTGCATATCGGGACCGCGAAGACGGGCACGACCATCCTGCAGAACTGGCTCTACCGCAACCGGGCGCAGCTCGGCGCGCAGGGCGTCTACCTGTCGGAGCGGCTGGGGATGACGAACAACCGGCTCCTCCCGGCCTATTTCCGCAAGGAGCTCGACGACTGGGCCAGGCGCGAGCGCATCGCGACGCAGGCGGCCAAGGCGGCCTATTTCGACGGCTTCCTCGAGGGGCTCTCGGCCGAGATCGCCGCGGCCTCCGCAACCCATGCGCAGTTCGCCATCACCAGCGAGCATCTGCAATCGAGAATGACGGAGCGCGACGAGGTCGAGGCGCTGCGCGACTTCCTCGCCGGGCAGTTCGCGCGGGTCAAGGTGGTCTGCTATTTCCGCAACCAGTTCGACATTGCCGTCTCGCTCTACAGCACGGCGCTGAAGATATCGGCGGTCGCGGATTTCGACGCCTTCCTCGACCAGGCGCGGCCGGAGAACCCCTTTTTCAACCACGCCCGGATCGCCGATCTCTGGAGCGGCGTCTTCGGCCGGGAGAACTGCGATTTCCGCATCTACGACCGCGGCAGCTTCCTCGGCGGCGACATCCGCAGGGATTTCCTCGCCGCCATCGACCCGGCGCTGGATTTTGCCGCGCTCGATGCCGAGGTCGGCACCGCCAACGAGTCGATCTCGCTGCTCGAGGCCGCGGCCTTCCGCCGGATCAACCTCGCCTTCCCCTACTGGGCGGAGGACAATGGCGGGGTCGATCCGGTCAACCTGCAGGCAAAGCGGCGCTTCCAGAGGCTCGACGCCCTGAAGGCGGGCAGGCAGAGCCCTGGGCGGCGGCGCGAGATCGAGGACAGGTTCCGCGACGCGAACAGCGATTTCTTCGGCCGGTATTTCGGCTGCGGAAACCGCTTTGCCTCGGCGGCGGAGCCCCCCGAAGCGGCCGGGATGGTGCCGGTGGAGGAGGTGGCGCGGATCGTCGACCAGACGCTCGAGGCGGCGTTCGGCCTGGTCGCCGCCACGCTGCGCGACCGCGATGCCGACGCGTTGCGCGACATTGCCTCGAAGATCGCCCGCGGGGACGGGACCTCGCTCGAGGACGCGCTGGCGCTGATGAAGCTGGCCAGGCGCGCCCGGCCGAACGGGCCCCATATCGCACGGATGGTTGAGGAGTGGTCGGCGCGTCTCGCCGGAGAGTAGGCCCTCCGGGGGGCGTCACGGCCGGCGCCGCCCGCCCGCAGAACGTCCGGTTCGCCGCGCGCCGGGCCGCCTCCGCAGAGGGACAGCCCCGGAGCCCCCGGCGGAGCCCGCTGACGCCGCAAGCACGTCCGGCCGCCGGGAGGATCGCCTTCGGGACAGCTCGGCTCCGGCAGTATCGCAGCAGAGCGCAGGCAAGGTCTGGCGGGAAGAGGCGCCTGCGGAACCGCATGTGGTTGGGCGACGAGTTCCGGCCGCTTCGGAAGCGTCTCCCCTGGTGCGCCGCCTCCCCGGAAGCGGCGACCTCCCGAAGCGCCCGAAATGCAGGCAGGCGGGCTTGCTGGCCCAGGGCCCGCGGAGCCGCCGGGCCCGGCCGGACTGATCTCCGGACGCCCCCACCTCCGGCAGCGCATCGCGTCACTTCCCCGGCGCGATCCTTCGAGATGCCCGGAACGCCGGAAGCAACGGTCGCCTCGGCGGATGGCGGCCTCCGATCTGGCGGCGGCTTTGCCGCCATGGCGCCGGCCCGGGCGCCGTGCCATCTCCGGGCGGTGCCGCCCCGTTTCGCGGCCTATGGCAGAAATCCGGGCGGGCTGGACTGCGACGGACCTGTACGGGAGCGGAACAAGCCCCGGGCCGCGCTGCAGAGCCGTCTTCGGCATCCACCGCCACCGCTGGGCCCTCGCGGCCCGGTACGTTCCGCGCATCTGGACCCGGGCGGGCACGAGGTCGCTGTCGTTGACAAGCAGCAGGATGCTGTCCCGCAGCCCGGCATGCGCCATCGCGCTGGGACCGGTGGCGCATGATGGCTCATTCCTGCGACGGTACTGGCGGTAGACGGACCCGCATTTTCCGAACTCGCCGGGCGGGTCCTGCCACGGGGCACCGCTCCGCGTTCGGCGCGATGTTCGAACCCATGGCGCATTCACGCCTCACTCCAGAATATGCCATCCAGAACAGGGCGGAGGTTGACAGGCTTGCGGCCGTTCGGGGCGCGGACGGCGGTGATGGAATGCTCGAAGAACCGCCTTCCGCATCGGACATCAGATTGCGCGCCAAGGTCGCCTCCATCGCAGCGATGATCTTGAATCACCGAAGCGCCCGGCAGTGACGCCCTTTTGCCAACGGAACCCAGACGGGACGGCGGGCAATGCGGCAGCCAAGGTCCGGCACAAGCGCGTCGCGCGGGCGGCCGATTTTTCATCGCGGGCGGCCGGATTCCGGCGGGCGGCGGCCCTGCGGCAGCAGCGCACTCGTCAAGCGCCGCCTTTCGCGTCACTCTGGGGCGGGATGGATGTCCACGTTGGCAGCAGCACCGGCCCTGATCCCGAACCTGTGCGCGCCCGTGACGGCCGTGCCGGTTTGACTCCGTGCTCCGGCGCGTCATACGCGGGAGTGTCCGCGGGGCTCCGGCGAGCGCCGCCCCCGCTTAACCCGGGGCGGTCCTGGCCCCCCTTTTCCGGATGGCGTTGCCGTGTTTGAGTCCTTCTTCCCGAAACCCAAAGCCTTCTTCCTGTCAGTCCTCGCCTGGACCGCCCTCGGCATGCTGGTCTGGTACGGTCCGGGCGACTGGATCGGCGCGGCGCTCGGCTTCGCCCTGCCCGAAACCGGCGACCCGGTCGTCGGCATCGGCTACTTCTTCACCCCGTCCTTCCTGTGGTTCTACATCTTCTACGTGGTCTGGGTGGCGATCTTCGCAGCCTTCTGGTTCACCGTCTCGCCGCATCGCTGGCAGGTCTGGTCGATCCTCGGCTCGGCCTTCATCCTCTTCACCACCTATTTCGGCGTGCAGGTCAGCGTTGCCATCAACAACTGGCGGCGGCCCTTCTTCGACCAGTTCCAGGAGGCGCTCTCGGGCAGCGGCACGGTGACGGCGGGCGATCTCTACGGGCTGATCGGCCTCTTCGCCGAGATCGCCCTGGTCGCGATGGTCGTCTTCGTCGTCACCCGCTTCGTGGTCAGCCACTACGTGTTCCGCTGGCGCACGGCGATGAACGACTACTACATGGCCCGCTGGGACACGATCCGCAACATCGAGGGGGCCTCGCAGCGGGTGCAGGAGGACACGATGCGCTTCGCCTCGATCATGGAGGGGCTCGGCGTCTCGGTGGTCGATGCGCTGATGACGCTGATCGCCTTCCTGCCGGTGCTGTGGGACCTGTCGCAATACGTGACCGAGCTGCCGCTGGTCGGCGAGATCCCCGAGCCGCTCTTCGTCGCGCTGGTCTTCTGGGCGGCCTTCGGCACCGGGCTTCTGGCGATTGTCGGGATCAAGCTGCCGGGGCTGGAATTCCTCAACCAGCGCGTCGAGGCGGCCTACCGCAAGGAGCTGGTCTATGGCGAGGACGACCCCTCCCGCGCGCAGCCGCCGACCGTCGCGCAGCTTTTCTCGCATGTCCGGACCAACTACTTCCGGCTCTACTTCCACTACATGTACTTCAACATCGCCCGCGGCCTCTACATCCAGGCGGACAACATCTACGTCAACATCATCCTGGTGCCGACCATCGTGGCGGGGAAGATCACGCTGGGCATCTGGCAGCAGATCCTGACCGCCTTCGGCCAGGTCTCGAACTCGTTCCAGTTCCTGGTGAATTCCTGGACGACGATCGTCGAGATGCTGTCGATCTACAAGCGCCTGCGCGCCTTCGAGGCGGCCTTCAAGGGCGAGGAGCTCGCCGCGATCGAGGCTGCCGCCATCGGGGAGAGCGGCTTCGCCCAGCCGCCGGCAGAGCCGGAACCGGGCGAGGGCGGGCACAAGCGGTCGCACGATCTCGGTCACTAGAGGGGGCCTCTCCGCGGCCCTGGCGGCCGCGGGAGCTCAGAGCGCGGCGCCGAGCGTCAGCAGGATGACCAGGCTTCCCGCGGCGATCTGCAGCCCGGCCCCGGCCAGTCCGGGGGCCGGGCCGAGGCCCGGGCGCGCGGCGGCGGCGGAGAGCCGGCTCAGGAAACTGCCGCCGGCGATGGCCATGGCATTGAAGGCCGCGGTGCCGATCCCCATCGCCAGCACGCCGAGGATGCCCGCGGACGGAATGCCGAAGCGGAAGGCGATGGCCAGCAGGAACAGCGCCCCGGTGCAGGGCCGGATCGCGACCCCGAGGATCAGCGCGGCGACCTCGCGCGGCGAGCGCAGCGCCGCGACCTCTTCGGCCGAAGGCGCGTGGACATGGCCGCAGCCGCACTCGCCGTGATGGTCGTGATGGTCGTGGGCATGGTCGTGCCGCTCCGCCGCGGCCGCGCGCCATGTCCGCCAGAGCTGCCTGGCCCCGCGCCAGGCGATGACGGCGCCGATCGCGGCGATGGCCCAGCGGCTGAAGGCGGCCAGCAGCCCGTCGGCCAGCTCGGCGCTGCCGCCGGCCATCGCGACAAGGCCCGCGCCCGCCGTCATCAGCAAAATCGCCGTGACCGACTGCCCGAGGCTCGCCGCCGTGCCGATCGCCAGCATCCGGCGCAGCGGCACGCCGCCGGCCAGCGCGGTCCCGCCGAGGATCACCTTGCCATGTCCGGGCCCGACCGCATGCAGGAAGCCATAGGCGAAGCAGAGCGCGCAGAGCCCGGCCAGCGCCAGCGGATCGCCGCCGCGGATGGCGCGCAGCGAGCCGGCCATCGCCTCCTGCACCGCGCGCTGCTGCATCGACGCCCAGTGGAACAGCGCCGCCGCCTGCGGGCCGGTCGCCGCCCAGGCCAGCACCGCCACCAGCGCGGCGGCGGCGGCCAGAACCGCGATCACCCGCATGTCAGGCGCAGCTCGTCGGCGAAGCGCGCGCCGATCTGGGGGTCGTCGGGAACCTCTTCGGCCGAGAGCGCGGCGAGTTCGCGGCGCAGCGCCTTGTCGGCGGCATCGGGCTCGAAGGGGATCACCTCCGTCCGGCAGCCCGCGGGCAGGGCCGAGTCGAGCACCGTGCCCAGCGTGTAGGCGTAGAAGTATTCCGGATCGTAGAGCTTCAGGCTCGCCGCATGGCCCGCCACCTCCAGCGGCGCGGCAAGGTCGAGGTCGAAGGAGACCTCCACCCGGTCGTCCTCCATCCGCGCCGTGCCGTTCTCGGGCCGCGCCAGCGCGACCGGGGCGCCGTCGAGGAACAGGTAGGTGTCGCCGGGATAGTCCGGCGGCCAGTCGGTTTCGCCCTCGGCGATCTTCGCCAGATCGCCGGCATCGAGCGCGCCGTCATTGTCGGCATCCAGCCCGAGCTGGACATAGAGGTTCAGCGTGGTGAAGGCGTCATAGAGCCAGGTGATGCGCAGCCCGGCCAGACGGCCCTCGGCATCGAAGCGCAGCCCGGCGGAGGCATCGACGAAGACATGCGGATGGGCCGCGGCGAGGCGCGGCAGGAGCAGCATCAGGACGACGAGGATCGGTTTCATGCCGTGCTGGTTAGCCTGTTCCGGCCCGCAGCTCAATTCACCTCGGCGATGCCCGGGCGGCGGCGCGCCGGTCTCCGCCGCCCGGCAGGGTCACTCGGCGCGGCGGCCGGTCTCGTTCAGGTCGGTGTCGAGCATGATGTCGAACTGCTGTCCGCCCTCGCAGATCACGTCGTCGAGGTCGTAGCCCTCCGCCTCCATCTCGATATCCGACGGGTCCATCTGGCAGTTCATCCCGGCGAGCTTCGCCATGATCGCGTCGACGGTCTCCTGCGGGACGGCATCGTCTTGCGCCAGCGCCGGGGCGGCGGCGAGCGCAATGGCGGCGGCTGCGGCCAGGAACAGGTGTTTCATCGGGGTCCTCCTCACGGGTTGGGTGATGCGCGGCCGTCGCCTCCCGGTCCCGCCGCGGAGCGCACCGGCCGCCATCCCGGACCTTCCGGAATATCGCTGCATGTCCGTCCTCCCCGGGCCCGTCTCCGGCCTGCCCGGAGAGACTAGCGCGCCGCCCTGAGAGCCGCCTGAGAGATGTCTGAGAAGATCGTGAGAGCGGCTCAGACAATGGTCGCAACCGGGCAGGCGCTTGACAGCGGGCCGGTTCTGCCCTGACTGCCGGACAGCCGGGGGAATCCGCGCCCCGCGGGTGTTTTCCGCATGGCTTTTGCATACTTTTTGTATTTTAGTAATACGCAAGATCGGCTGCCCGTGCCGGGGCGGCGACAGTCCGGAGCATGACCATGGCCAAGCCACAGCAGAAGACGGAGGCCCCCGAGCGCGCGCGCGGCTCGGGCGTGCGGACCGTCTACGAGACCCTGCGCAGCGAGATCCTCGATCTGGCGATCGCGCCGGGCAGCCCGATCGACGAGGTGGAGCTATCGGCCCGCTTCGGCATGTCGCGCACCCCGGTGCGCGAGGCGCTGGTGCGGCTGGCCGCGGACGGGCTGGTGGTGACGCTGCCGAACCGCTCCAGCATCGTGTCGCATATCGACTTCCTGAACCTGAACAGCTTCTTCGACGCGCTGACGCTGATGTACCGCGTGACCACGCGGCTGGCGGCGGAGTTCCACGAGCCTGCCGATCTCGAGCGGATCCGGCCCTACCAGCAGGCCTTCTCGGCGGCGGTGGCGGCGCAGGACGCGCTGGCGATGATCGCCGCGAACCGCGATTTCCATGTCGCCATCGCCGAGGCCGGACGCAATCCCTACTACACCGCGCTCTTCACCCGGCTGCTCGACGAGGGCAGGCGGCTGCTGCGGCTCTACTATTCCTCCTTCGACGACAAGCTGCCGGTGCAGTATGTCGAGGAGCACGAGCAGATGATCGAGGCGATCGCGGCGCGCGACATCGCGGCGGCGGACCGGCTGGCGACCGGCCATGCCGACCAGATCGTCCGCCAGATCCAGGGCTATATCGCCCGCGACCGCCGCCGCCCGGTCAGCCTCTGACCGGGAGGGGCGGAGGCGGCCTCAGGCCGCCGCGGCGCTCCAGCCGGCATACCAGCTGCGGAACAGCGCGTACTGCGCCTCGGCATAGGCCTTCTGCGGCGCGCTCAGCGCGTCTTCCTCGTTGAAATGCAGCCGGTATTCCTCCTCGCCGTTCAGCACCATGAGATGCTTGTAGTAGAGGACCAGATCCGGCCCCTCGTCGAAGGAGGACAGCACGTGGAGCGCGGCCTCCAGCTCGGATGCCCGCGCCCGCGCCACCGCATCGCCCGCCGCCGCCGCGCGGCTGAGCGCGACCAGCTGCAGCACCTCGCGCGGCAGGGCATTGCCGATCCCGGTGATCGCCCCGGTCGCGCCGCAATTGACATAGCCATGCACCACGCAGGTATCGACCCCGACCATCAGCGAGACCTCCGGATCGGCCGAGGTGATGCTCTCGGCGGCATAGCGCATGTCGGCCGCGCCGCCGAATTCCTTGAAGCCGATCAGGTTCGGATGCTCCGCGCGCAGCGCGAAGAACAGGTCGGCGCGGGTGGCGAAGCCGTAATAGGGGCTGTTGTAGATCACCGCCGGCAGATCGGGCGCGGCCGAGAGCACGGCCTTGAAATGCGCCTTCTGCGCCGCCGCGGAGGAGCCGCGCGACAGGACCCGCGGGATCAGCATCAGCCCCCTTGCCCCGGCCTCGGCGGCATGGGCGGCATGGGCGGCGGCGAGGCGGGTATTGACCGCGCCGGTGCCGACGACGACCGGGACGCCCGCCGCGGCCAGCCGCGCGACGCCCTCCATCCGCTCGGCATCGCTCAGCAGCGGCCAGTCGCCCATCGAGCCGCAATAGACCACGCCGGACATGCCGAGCGCCACCAGCTCCCGGCCCTTGCGGACCAGGGCGTCGAAATCGGGTTTCCGGTCCGGCGTGCAGGGGGTCATCAGCGCCGGCATGCAGCCGTCGAACACGCTTTGCGTCATCTTCTTGTCTTCCTTCGGGAGAGGGGGCCGGGTCAGAACCCGACGATTTGCGAGGGCAGCCAGGTCGCGAGGCCGGGCCAGAGCGCCACGGCGGCCAGCGTCGCGAGCTGCAGCAGGATGAAGGGCACCACGCCGCGGCACATCTGGCCGTATGTCATGTCCGGCGGCGCGATCGACTTGAGGTAGAAGATCGAAGAGGCCATGGGCGGCGTCAGGTAGCTGGTCTGGATGACGATGATCGCCATGGTCGCGAACCAGACCGGATCGATCCCCGCCTGCCGGATGAAGGGCGTGAAGAGCGGCACGCAGATCAGCACATTCGCCGTCCAGTCGAGCACGAAGCCCAAGAGCAGCACGATGCCGAGGAAAAGCAGGATCATCCCGGCATCGCCAAGCCCCGCCGCCGCCACCGCCTCGCGGATCAGCTTCGAGCCGCCATTGGCCGCGAACGTGCCCATGAACATCGTTCCGGCGGCCACGATCAGCAGGATCATCGCCGAGATCCGCACGGTGATCCGCAGCGCGTCCGCCAGCATCGGCAGGCTGAAGCGGCGATAGGCGACCGAGAGGATCGCGGCGCCCGCGGCGCCGACCGAGGCGGCCTCGGTCGGCGAGGCGATCCCGGCCAGCAGCGAGCCCAGCACCGCGACGACCAGCAGGCAGACCGGCAGGAGCGAGGTCAGCGTCATGCGCAGCTTCTCCGCCAGCGGCAGATCCGGCACGGGTTCCGCGTCGCCCGCGGGCGGGAAGGCCATGCCCTGCAGGATCAGGAAGAGGATGAAGAGCCCGACCATCAGCAGCCCGGGCAGCATCATCCCGGCCAGCAGCTCGCCGACCGAGAGCTGCGCCAGCGAGGCGTACATCACCGCGATCACCGAGGGCGGGATCATCGTGCCGAGCGAGCCGCCCGCGCAGATCGTGCCGGCGGTCAGCGAATTGCGGTAGCCCGCGCGCTGCATCGCCGGGATCGCCATCATGCCGATCATCACCTCGACCGCGCCGACCACCCCGGCGGCGGCGGCGAAGACCGCGCCCATGGCGATGGTCGCGACGGCCAGCCCGCCGGGCAGGCGCCGCGTCCAGGCCTGCATCACGCCGAAGAGCCGCTCGGCAATGCCCGAGCGCTCCATGATCGCGCCCATCAGCACGAACATCGGGATGGCGGCGAGGATGAAATTGGTCGCCGCGGAATAGAAGGAGCCGTAGAGCTGCGCGAAGGCGCGGTCGCCGAAGACCATCATCCCGGCGCCGGCCGATACCACGGCCAGCGAGAAGGCGATCGGGATCCCGGCCAGGACCAGCGCGAAGAGCGCGGGGAACATCAGGGCGGCAACGGACATGGGATCAGGTCTCCGGCTGGACGTCGGGGCGGCCGGCCAGGGCGCGCAGCCCGTGGACGGCGATCTGCAGGGCAAGCGCGGCGAGGCCGAGGGCCAGGAGCGCGTAGAAGGGCCACATCAGCGGCGCCCAGGGGCTGACGCTTTCCACCTCGCCCTGCTGCCAGGCGCGCCAGGCGCGCTGGACGGCGACGCGGGCCAGCATCGCGAAGAGCGGCGCCAGCGCCAGCAGGAACACTGCCGCCTCGATGCCGCGGCGCAGCCGGGCCGGCAGCCGCGCGGCCAGCACGTCGATGCGCACATGGGCGTCCTCGCGCAGCGCCTGGGCGGCGCCCAGCACGAAGAGCGTGCCGGTCGCCATGTAGGAGATGTCGAAGGCCCAGAGGGTCGGCGCGCCGAAGAGATAGCGCGCCGCCACTTCGTAGAGCATCGCGGCGACGAGGATCACGGTCACCGCCTGCGCGACCCGCGACAGCGCCAGGGACACCGCGTCGACCGCAGAGAGGATCCGGTCCATCATCGCCCCGCTGCCGTCAGTCCTGGTTGCGGATCAGATAGCTGCTCTCGGCCGACCAGCTGTGCTCGAAGGCCTCGTATTTCGCGAGCAGCTCCGACATGGCCGGCTTTCCCTCGGCCTTCTGCGCTTCGGCGGTCTTGGCGATCCAGTCCTGCCCGGCCTCCGACAGCTCCTCGACGAAGGCGGGATCGAGCGTGATGATCTCGTTCGCGCCGCTGCGGTAGGTCTCCATCGCCTTGATGTCCTGGCTGTAGAAGTGCAGCAGCCCCTGCATCGTCGTCAGGTCGGCGGCCTTGTCGATCAGCCCCTGCAGATCCGCGGGCAGCGCGTCCCAGGTCTCCTGCTTCAGCACCACTTCCCACAGGAAGGTCGGCTGGTGGACGCCCGGCACGATGATGTATTTCGCCGCCTCGTGGAAGCCTTCGGGCAGGTTGCCGGAGGGCGGGCCCCATTCGATCAGGTCGACGCCCTTGCGCTGCAGCAGCGTGTAGATCTCGCCCGGCGGCACCACGGTCGGCACGGCGCCGAAATATTCCTTCATCACCTCGGCCCAGGGCCCG
This sequence comes from Poseidonocella sp. HB161398, assembly GCF_005870025.1. Taxonomy (GTDB): domain Bacteria; phylum Pseudomonadota; class Alphaproteobacteria; order Rhodobacterales; family Rhodobacteraceae; genus Mangrovicoccus. The sequence continues at coordinate 12,175 of NZ_VATA01000001.1, read as the reverse complement.
GAGGTGCGGTATTTCAGGCCCTTCAGATCGGCGGCGGTGCGGATCGGCACGTTGGAATGCGCCATGATCTCGGAGGAGCCGATGCCGACCACCAGGCTCTTCAGCCCTTCGGCCGCGCGCAGCTCGTAGAGCGCGTCCTTGCCGCCATCCTCGTAGATCCAGGTGATGTAGGCCTCGGGGCCCATGCCGCCCGGGAAGCCCGCGAAGATCGCGTTCACCGGGTCCTGGTTGACGAGGTAGCTCGGCGTCGAATGGCCCGCGGCGATGACGCCGTCCTTGACCCCCTCGTAGACCTTCAGCGCCGGGACCAGCACGCCCGCGCCGAAGGGCTCGATCTCGACCCGGCCGCCGGTCAGCGTGTCGACATTCTCCGCGAAGCGCTCGAGGAAGTTGACGTAGAAGGGCGAGCCCTCGGGCACCGAGGTCGGCACCTGCCAGGTCACCTCCTGCGCAAGCGCCGCCCCGCCGGCGAGCATCACGGGCGCGGCCAGCGCCCAGCCTTTCAAGAAATCCAGCATCATCCGTTCCCTGTTCTTGTCCGTGGCCGGTGGAATCGCCTGCGCGCCCCGGCCTTGCCTCCGGGATAATTGCCTGCGTTTTGTTTGTCGACAAGAAAAACGCAAGATGGATGCAGGCGCCGCCGGGGCAGGCGGGAGAGGCCCGGGGAAGGGCGGGCCGGGCCGCCCGGGCGGACGGCGCGCGCCGGGCTCAGGCGATGTCGAGCGTGATCGGGAAATGGTCCGAGGCGTCGAGCAGCAGCGCCTTGAACGGCTTGGCGATGTCGCTCTGGTAGGGGTTCCAGATCGTCAAAGCGCCGGGCGAGGCCGGGCGCAGCTGCTGCGAGATCATGATATGGTCGATCAGCGCATTGACCTTGTCGCCGGTGAAGATGTCGGTGAAGCGCGCGGTCGAGGGCTCCCAGCCGTAGCGGCCGAACTCGGGCCGCCCCGCCGGGTAGCAGAGCAGCCCGTCGAGATCGAAGAGGTCGCCCAGGATGATCTCCACCGCGCTGCGGCCGAAGCGGCTCTCGTAGTAGTCGAAGCCCGGCCCGTCATTGATGTCGCCCATCACCGCCAGCGGCCGGCCCTCCTTCAGCCAGTCCTCGACCCGGCGGCGGATGGAGGTGCATTCGGCGAAGAGCTTGCGGCGGTTGCGGTCCGAAGTACGCTCGAAATGCACGCGGTCCATGGCGGTGAAGATGCCCTTGGACTTGGCATGGGCGACGATGATCCAGAACGGCGCGCCGCCGTCCAGCCGCGTGACTTTCGCCTCGAGCGGCGGGCGGTAGTGCTTGTAGACCTCCATGATGCCGTCGCCGTCGCTGTCGACCTTGAACTCCTGGTCGAAGGGCGGGTTCGACTTGCTGCGGGCGCTGCCGCCGGGATCATGCGCAATCCCGGCCACGGCCGGGTCGTAGAGCAGCGCGATCTCCTGCCGCCCCGGAGAGGGGAAGCCGATCAGCGCCCGCGACTGGCGCAGCCCCTCTGCGGCGGCGAAATTCTCCAGCGCCGCGACCGTGCTGCGGATGCCGGTCGTGGTCGTGGTGTTCGGACCCTCGGTGATGCCGATGATGTCCGGATCCGCTGCCCGGATCACCCCGGCGACGGCGCCGAACTTCGTCCGCGCCTCCGGGGTCGTCTTCAGCGCGTTGTCGTCTTCGAACCAGTCGTCGAACCATTCGATATTGTAGGACATCAGCCGCATCGTCGGTCTCCTCTGTGCCGTGCGGCCAGTATGGGCCCGGATGCGTCACAGCCGTGAGACAGGGGACAGGCTTGCGCGGCAAAAGTGACGCTAAGGCAAGATTTCTCCAGAATTCAGCCGAATTGGTGGTCAGCATGGGACGTCGCCCGGAGGTAGCCTGAGGCGAAACCCGGCCTGTGCGGGACCTGCGGCAGAGCATAGCCCGCCTTGCATGGCCGGTCCCTCCTTCCGGTTGCCTGCGTGCCCGTCCATGTTCACGCCTGTTTGGTGCGACGGCGAACCCCGTGCCTACCGGTCCCGGACCGCGCCGTCGCGCCGCGGTCATGACATCCCTTTGCGCCGACTTCCCCAATGTCCCTGCCGGTCCGGAGACCCCGGTCCGGCAGAAATTTGCGGGCGCCAAGAGCCAGGAGAAAGCGACGACTTCCCCGGACCAGAATGTCCCGTCCGCCGTCACCCGGCAGGCGCCGCTGCGCGTCGCCACCCGGCCCTGCCGATCCGCACCTCCTTGGCGGTCTGGGGCCGGGCCGTGCGCTGGATCGGCCGCGCGCCCTGCAGAGCCGCACCGTCTGGCTTCACCGCCTTGGTGCCCCTTGCCCTTGCCGCCGGGCTCGGCCCGCTGGCGCCGGTCGGCCTGCGACAGCGGCAAGGACCAGTGCGCCTGGGACATCTGCGTCGGCAGTGACGGCACGAATGACGGCAAGACCGGCAAGGCAGGCGCGAGCGCCGCGGTCAAGAATGGCCCCAGCTCCACGGGAACCCCAGCCGGCTGCCCAATGGCGGCCATGGCGTGGAGAAGAACGGCATCGTGATGGCCTGCTCCGAGAGGGACGAGGGCTGTGCCACCGCTCAGGGCAGCTCGGGCGGTGCCGTGACCATCGGCAATTCCGGCGCGGCTTTCACGACATGCCAGTACGACGGCGGGGGCATAGGCGCCCTGATTTCGGGGATCAGCCTTGGCGCTGACGGCGAGTCCGGCAATGGCGGCGACCGGTCGAGCGGCGGGCCCGGCGGCACCGGCAACGGCGTGACCAGCCGTCAGTTCCGGCTCCTTGTCCGTGGAACCGGTGACCGATGCCGAGGACCGGGGCATGGCCGCCATCCCCGGCTGGAGCGAAGGGGGCACCGGCGGCAGCCAGAAGAGCGGCCTGACGGCTGGCCGGTCCGGCGGCACCGGCTGGTCCGGGCAGAACTGCAACAAGGACAGCGCCAATATCGGCGACAGCGGCGCTGCGGTCTCGGGGATGGCATGCGCCTGGGGCATTGCCGCCAAGTCGATCGGCGGCAACGGCGATGGCGGCGCACGGGATCACGGTCGTGAACGGCGAAGAAGGCCATGCAGCGATCGGGACCTAAGCGGCTCGCCCGGCAGCGCCCGGGGCATCTGCGCCCAGAGCGAAGGCGCCGGCGGCAAGCCGACCCATGACCGCTCGGATCATGCCGCCAATGTGAGGATCGCGCCCCATGAGGACATGACCGTGTCCAATGCCCAGGCGGGCAGCGGGGTGTCGGGCGGCATCGTCGCGCTCAACTCCGGCGGCGGCACCCGGACCTGCTTCGCGAAGGGCGGCCATGGCGGTTCCGGGCCGCTGGAGGGCGAGAGGATCGACGTCACGGAAGAGGACGGCGTCATAGTGTCATCGCCCTGTCCCGCGGCGCCCAGGGCGAAAGCGACAGCTCGGGCGCCAGCGTCGGCCTCTCGGTCAGCGACAGCCTGGCCGGTAGCCCGGAAAGCGACGTGCCCGACGAGACCCTGGAACGCTCCGGCAGCTCCAGCTTCACCGCTTCGGTCGATGTTGGCATCGGCCGCACCGGTGGCATGGCGGCGACGGTGGATATCACCACCGACGGTCTGATCTGCACCCCGGGCGCGGATGCCGACGGCGTCCTGGCCCAGTCGATCGGTGGCGGCGGGCGCGGCACTTCGGTCGTCCAGGCCTCCTCCGACGACGGCGCGGCGCTCGAGGACAGCGGCGGGAGCGACGGCTCGAGCGAGCATGGCGACGGCTGATCCGGCTGCTGCGAGCTTCGCCGTCGAGGCCGCGGACAGCGCCCATGCGGGGGCCGTGCCCAACAAGGCGGGCGGGGTCATGAGCGGGGCGGCGCTCTAACAGGCGGATGTGACCAACGAGGGCCGGATGGAGATCGGCAGGCTCGCGGAAACCGAGACGCCGAGGGTCGCGGGCGGCTTTGCCCAGCCGGAGAGCGGCAGCCTGCATGTCGCGGTCGACTTCGCCGGCGGCATCTCGGACCTGCGCGAGCTCGCGCGCGGCGTCACGCTCCGGCTTTAGCCGCTCTCGGTTCGCTGCGACGCCGAGAGAACGCTCCCGACCGCGGGCGAGGGGATCGCCAGGGCCTTCGCAGCATCGAGTCCGTGCTCTTCACCTGCGAGCAGACCCTCGGCGCGGACAGCTTCATCCTGGCCGTCCCGGGCGAGAGGTTCAGCCACGAGCGCCACGGGCGCGGCGCGCAGCCGCTGGGCGAGGCGTTCCGTAGCGGCGATGCCGCGATGTCCGAGGCGCGCTGGAGACGGCGGCGGCCGGTGGCGGCTATGCCGACGTGCTGTCGCGGCGCGCTCCCGGGGCCAGCCTGGTCGAGCTGGCGCGCAGCCGTTTCGCCGCGGTGATGGACTGCTGCGGCAGCGCCGGCGCCTAGTCGGACGGCCAGCGCTGCCTGCAGGCAAGCTGCCGCCGGGGAGTCGGCGCCTCCTGCCTGGTGCCGATGACGGTTCCCGACGTGATCTGGACCCGGTCGGACGGCCATGCCGAGACGGGCGCGGGCGAGCGCTCCGTCGAGGTCGAGGACAGCGAGGCGGCTGCGATCGAGGCGGGGCATGCCTGTGTGCCGGGCAATGGCGCGGCCTTGAGGCTCTACGGCCGCGCGGGCGTCAGCCTGTCCACCGGACCAGCGCTTCGCCGCGGCCGATCCGGCGGCAGGCTCCTTCGCCAGCGACGTGGCGCAGCCCGGGGCCGTCGGCCCCATCAGCGCCGGGGCGGAGATCCTGGATGCCGGCACCCCCGACCCACGGCCTGCGCCGTGACGGCGCCTTCGGCAGCGGCCTGACGGGCCATGCCGGCCGCCTGAGCGTCAATTGCCGGGTCTGACCGGATCCGCGGCGGCCCGTGCCGGGCCGCGCGCTGTTCCCTGCGGCCCGCAGATCCCCGACCGGGCCCTCGAGACGCCCCAGCCGTCAGGCGGCATCCCGCCGCCGGGCAGTTTTCCGTGGCGCCCCGGTCAGCCCTGCCGGGCCGGGGCGGGGGCGTCGGGCTCCGCGGCGGTGCCGGGCGCGGTTGCGTCCCGGTCGCGGTCGAAGAGCAGCTTCAGCGCCCCCTTGCCGCGGCTCGTCGGGCGGTTGACGCGCAGCCCCGCGAGCTCGACCTGGATCTTGGCCAGCGCAATTGACAGCGTCGCCGCCTCGCGCGAGCTGGCGGTCTCCACCGGGAAGGCGAAATTGCCCTTGGCCACTTCCCGCGCCGTGTCCGCCAGGCTCTCGATCGGGCCGAGAAGCAGCCGCATGGAGATCGTCACGGCGGCCAGCACGAAGAGCGCGGCGACGGTCACCACGACGCCCAGGTTCCGGATCAGGTCGGGCAGGACGTTGGTCAGACGGCTCTTGTCGAGCACCGCGAAGGCGTTCCAGCGGAAGTCCGGCAGGCCCTGCTGGATGAAGTCGGGATTGTAGGCATAGGCGCCGGTGCCGCCGTCGAGCATGCTGAACCGCCCGGCGGTCATCTGGCCCAGCCGGGCGCTGGCGATGACATCCTCGGGCAGGGACTGCGGATCGTCGCGGGTGTCGACCAGCGTGTCGCCGGCATCGTCCAGCACGACGATGTCGATGCCCAGCTGCTCGCGCGCCTGGCGGAGGAAGCCGTTCACCCAGGCCATCCGCAGCCCGTAGACCAGCACGCCGATCGTCTCGCCATCGGCATTCTTCACCGGCGTGGAGAGGTTCAGCAGCGCCTCGGGCTCGCCATCCGTGCCGCCCGGCAGCGAGGCGCTGCGGAACACGCCGCCGACATTCGGGCGGCGCAGGCCTTCGCGGAACCAGCGCCTCTGGCTGACATCCTGTCCCTCGCGCAGCCGGTTCGAACCCGAGATGATCGTGCCCTCGGTCGAGGCGACCCCGGCCCAGGCGACCTGGCCGCCGGTCGCGGACACGGCATCCATGAAATCCGCGATCTCGTCCGGCGAGGAGGAGCCGATATTCGCGGCCACGGCATGCAGGCTGTCCCATTCCCGCTTCAGCGCGGTGTTGAAGCTCAGCGCCACCGCTTCGGAGCCGCGCAGCATGATGGCGCGCTGGGACTCCTCCTGCGAATTCCGCACGGCCACGGACACCGAGCCGGCGACGAAGACGGCCGCCGCCAGTGTCGCCAGGAGGACCGCCATGGCCGCGCTGAACGTGGCGCGCGGAATCCGTTCGGGACGCGTTCTCTGCATGGAAGCCCCTTTCATTCAACATATAAGTAAGTTGGAATTTTTTCTGTTAACATCGTAAACCAATATGCAGAATATGCCAATGCCGTCCGCCGTGAAGCGGGCGCTTTGCGCCGCATCCCGAATGCTGGACGATGGTCGTATTCCCGGTAGATTGGGCTCTATTTATGGCCTCGGCCGCCGGATTGGCGCGCAGCCATGCGACAGTCCCGGCGCGGCGCGGGCCCGCGTCTTATCCGCAGGCCGCGGCGCTCCGGCTTCCCGCGAGGCCTGTCACCGCCCCCGCGGCGAAGGCAGCGCTTTCCGGGTGGATCGGGCGGCGCTCCTGGCGATGCCGACATGCAATGCCCCCCAGAGAAGGCCGCCATTCCGGCTGGACCCTGCGCCGGGCGCCTGCAAGCGGAGGCTCTCTGCCCGCCGGTCGCTCCGCCCTGGCAATCCGGTCTCCGGCCATCTTGTCCACGCGACCGCCGCCGGACCCCGGCCATCCGCCGACCGCCCGGACAGCAGCGGGCGCGGGTTCCGGCGGCGGCCCAGGAGAAGGCAGGATGCTCCGGCGCTGCCGCCGGGCAGCGGAGCGGCTGCCGCCAGGGTCCGGCCGGCCCTGCACGGCTGCGGGTTCAGGCTGCCCGGCCGCGCAGGGCGGCGCGGAGCTTGCGCGGCGAGAGCCGGCAGGTCCCGCAGGCGCAGCCCCGTCGCGTCGGCCAGCGCATTCGCGAGGGCCGCCGTGGCCGGACCCTGCGCCGCCTCCGCCACGCCCAGAAAGGCCGCGCCCGGCTGGTCGAGAAGATGCACATCGAGCCGTTCCGGCACCTGGTCGAAGCGCAGGATCGGGTAGCGCCCCCAGTCAAGCGAGATGCGCTGGCGGGGATCCATCGCCACCTGCTCCAGCATGGCCCAGCTCAGCGACTGGATGACCCCGCCCTCGATCTGGTTGCGCACCCCGTCGGGCGAGGCGATCTGCCCGGCATCCGCCGCCGCCACGACCCGGCCGACCCGGATGCGGCCGCTGTCGCGGTCGACCGTGATCTCCAGCGCCACGGCGCAATAGGCGCCCTGGTTCTTGTAGCGGGCGAACCCCAGCCCGGCGCCGGAATAGCCGTCCCCCCGCTGCCGGCCCTCCCAGCCGAAGGCCGCGGCCGCGCGGCGCAGCACCGCGATGCCGCGCGGGTCCGGGAGATTGGCCAGCCTGACCTCCAGCGGATCGGCCCCGGCCGCCAGCGCCAGCTCGTCGAGCATCGACTCGATCGACAGCACATTGAGCTGCCCGCCGAGCGAGCGCATCGCCGATCCGCGCTCCAGCGGCGCCGCGGCGAATTCGTAGCGGATGTCCATGCCGGCGAAATCGTAGATCGGATCGGCATTGCGGTCGCCGCCGCCCGCGGGCATCGGCAGCGGCTCCAGCACGGGCGCCGGAAAGCACTTGGCGATCTGCTGCGCGGCGACGAAGCCCCCGGCGCCGGTCGCGCGGGCGTCATGCGGATTGCTCCAGACCCGGTAGCGCCAGCCGGTGACGCGGCTGTGCGCGTCGAGCCCGGCCTCCACCTCGGTCACGCCGGCCACGCCGCAGGGCTCCCAGCCGAATTCCTGCGCGCGCATCCATTGCAGCCGCACCGGTCGGCCGGGCAGGGCCATCGCGATCAGCGCGGCCTCGGCGGTGACGTCATCCGCGCCGTTCTGGCCGTAGCAGCCCGCGCCGGGGGTGAAGATCACCCGGACCTTCTCCGGCGTCAGGCCGGTGAGCTCGGCGATGGCGCGCTTCATGTCGAAGACGCCCTGGCTGTACGACCAGAGCGTCAGCCCCCCCTCCCGCGCCCAGGCCACCGCGCAGGAGGGGCCGATCGAGCCGTGGCTGAGCCAGGGGCGGCTATAGCGCGCGGCAAGGCGGACGACCGGATCCTGGGATCCGGCGGGGCTGCGGCCCACCGGAATTTCGCGCAGCGGCGCCTCCAGAAGCGCCTCTACGCCCGCCGCGGCAGGCAGGGCCGGGCCCGGGCGCTCGAACGGGCCGGTCTGTGCCGCCCGCATCGCCTGCACCGCCTCCCACTCGCCCTCGGCGACCACGGCGGCGAAATCGCCATCCTCGACGACAGCCACCACGCCGGGCAGGCGCCCCCGTCGCGGTGGCCGTCGCCGGGATCGCCGCCATTGGCGCCGCGGACTTGGCCTTCGGCGACGACATCTCCGCAATCTGGACCGGGCTGCGGGAGAAGTTCGAAGCCCTGCCGGGCTGGGTCAAGCTGATGGCGACCGGGATTGCAAATGCCCTGCTGGCGGCAATCGCCCCGTTCAAGATGCTGATTGACCTGGTGCGCCAGGCAGAGGGCGCCTTTGCCTGGCTCTATGACAAGGTTGTGGGCAACTCCTGGGTCCCGGACCTGGTGGAAGAGGTCGGGCACCATTTCAGCCTCCTGGACGGCAATATGGTCAAGCCGACCGAGGCCGCCACCGGCGCGGCGAATGATGCTTTCAAGGGGCTGGCGGATGATGTGTCCGGGTCGCTGACCATGCTGGCCCGGGAAGGGGACCTGACCTGGCGCGGCTTCCTGGGGTCCATGGAAGACGCGGCGCAGCGCCAGGTTGATTCCATCATCGGGACCGCCTTCGACAGGCTGACCGCGGCCGGGGCGGATGCTCTGTCCAGCGCGTTTTCCGGCGGCCTGTCCGGCGGCGGCGCCGGTGCTGGCGGCGGCGGGGCCTGGGGCTGGGTCCGGGGCCTCCTGGGTTTCAACACCGGCGGCGCCTTCACCGTCCGGGGCCGGGCAGGGGTGGACCGCAACGTCGCGGTCGTCCGCCTGTCCGAAGGGGAACAGGTGGAAGTCACGCGCCGGGGCGGGGGCGGCAGCGCCGTCAACCTGACCATGAATATTTCCACCCCGGACGTGGAGGGCTTCCGCCGCTCCAGGTCCCAGATTGCGGCCGAAATGCGCCGCGGCCTGGCCCTGGCGGAACGGGCGAGCTGATAGGGGCAACGCATGGCGCATCTTGACCTAGACTTCCCCCGCGACGTCGCCCAGGGGTGCCAGTCCATCCGCGAGCGGCGCACCGATGTTGTGACGCTGGAGAGCGGCCACGAAGAACGGAACCAGCGATGGGCGCATGCGCGCCGATCCTGGCAGGCCGGGCTAGGCATCCGCCGGGCGGATGACCTGGACGACGTGGTCGCCCTCTGGGAACAGGCGGCCGGGGCGCGGCATAGCTTCCGCTTCCGCGACTGGACGGACTGGCGGTCCGGCCTGCCGTCCGAGCCCGTCACGCCGCTGGACCAGCCCCTGGGCACCGGCGACGGCTCGGCCGTCACCTTCCAGGTGGTGAAGGTGTACGGCGCGCTCCAGCCCTACGCCCGGCCGGTGGCCCTGCCGTCCCTGGCATCCCTGCGGATCGCTGTTGACGGCGCGGAGCTGACCAGCGGCTGGAGCCTGTCCGCCACCGGCGGGCGGGTCACCTTCGACAGCGCCCCGGCCCCTGGTGCCGTGCTGACATGCGGTTTCACCTACGCCATGCCGGTCCGCTTCGGGGACACGCTCACAATCGACGCGGCGTTCTTCCGGTCCAGCGGCGCCGGGATCGCCTCCGCCCCGGACATCCCGCTAATGGAAGTCCGCCTCGACTGAAAGAAGAGGCTTGACCGGCCCGCCATATGTCGTAATTTTTACGACATATGGCGACGGCACCAGGCCGCGCCAGGCAACGGCGAAAGGGCCGAGACATGACCAGCACTAGCACCAGCACCACCGAAACCGCCGCCAAGGCCGCGCTTGTGGCCTTCTGGGTTGCGGACTTCCAGGCCCGCCGCGCGGAGCTTTGCGACATGATTGCACCGAAGGGCTGCACCACCATTGCAAGCCATTCCTGGGTTGTGGTGATGCCCGGCGATATGGTGCTGTCCTTCACCTTCGAAAGCGCGGGCCAGGGCCGCCGCCGCGCGACCGGCTCCGCCGTCTGCCCGATTGAGAAGGCGCCGCGTTTCACCCGTGCGGATGCCGAAGCCCTAGCCGCCGACTGCCGGAACGGCAAGGGCGAGCTTGGCACCGCCATGCATTGGCGCGATGTGGTCAAGGCGGAAGTCGCCAGCCTGGACGACACAATCGCCCGCCTGACCGCGTGAGCCGCGACAGGGGCGGCGCTGGCCGCCCCGGGATCGGCAAGGGAGGCCGGACACATGACACATGCATATTGCACGCAACTGCGCCGCAAGCTTCTGATCCATGGGAAGCTGAGAACCGGGACGGGCGACATTCGGGAAGAGCGGCGCGAATGGGTAACCGAGCAATGCGCGGCGCCCCTTTTCAGGACGGAAGAGCGCCAAGAGGGCCGGTGCCGGTGCTGCGCCGGGGGCTGGCAGGTGGAGGAAAACCGCCCGGCGACCGAGGCGGAAACCCGGGCATACCAGCTTGCGGCCATGCGCGCCCGCGGCCCGTTCTGATGCGCTGGACCCTGACCGCCGCAGAGCGCCGCTTTGTCCGCGCCTATGCGGCCCGCCGGGCCGGGCTTGCCCCCGGCGCCCTGCTCCTGGAGATTGTCTCTAGGCGCGCCAGGGGCGCGGATGCGGGGCCTTCCGACAATGCTCTTGCCCTGGGCGGCATCGGCGGCACCGACCCCGAAGCCTTCACCGCCTGGAGCCGCTGGCGGGGGTGCGCTACGGTGCGGGGCTGCGCGGCCGTGGACATCATGATCCGCCACCGCGACCCCTTCGGCGGCTGCCCTGATCTGGTCGGGCAAATCGAGATTGTGGCGGGCGTTCTGGACGGCCGGACATGCCTGTCCTATTGTGCCGAAGTCGGCCTGAATGTTGCGCTTTTTCACGACGACAGGCGGCATGATTGGGACCACCTGCCGAGCCCTGGCGACGTTTGGGGCCGCAATCCTTGACGCAAGGGGATGACATGACCCGCCAGGAGCTGGAAGCCTTCGGCATTGCCCTTTATGGCCCGCAATGGGTCACGCCCCTGGCCCGCGATCTGCGCGAGCTGACCGGCGGACCGGCCAATCGCACAATGCAGCGATGGGCTGCCGGGACGCATGACATCCCCGAGACCCTGCGCCCAGACCTGGAGCGCCTGGCGGCGGCGACCCTGGCCAGGATCGAGGCGGCGCGCGCCGCCCTGATCGCCCCCGGCAAAGCGTGACCGCTTAAATTGGGTATCCAAGAAGCTTGGTAGAAAAACCATTGCAAGTTGACAGCGCTGCATTGCCTCTGGGTGGAATTTTGGCCCAGCATGGTACCCTCTACCCGTTGCTGGGCATTCGTGCCAAGTGCCCCTCGATTCGTTCCGAGCCCACTTCGGGCGTTCGTGCGCCTTGCAGCATTGATCGAGAAGGCGGCCGAGCCGACATTCGCTGCTCCTTCCACGAATGGCTTCAAGACGCAGACAGCGGCCGTAGCGCCCAGGGTCGCGTCTCCTGCATCGCTCCACGCTTTCGGGTCCAAAGCGGTCATGATCGCAATTATGCAACGAACCGTCGATGGAGCAAAAATCACTTTCCAAGACGGACAAGCCTTGCGCTCACTCCTGTGTCCCGACAGAGTGAACGCAGTAACACAGGACAGTACGCCTGATATGGAAACTAAAATACTAGATTTGCAAACGGACCAGCGCGTCAACTGCTGGTCAATCATGCTCTCCACTAACGTCAAATTGTACCTAGTCACCTGAATCTAAAGTCCCTGACATACGGTCTTTTGGCAGAAGCGCTTCACTGAGGCGAGAATTTCGTCTGCGGACTTGTGCCAGCGATAGGGCTTGGGTTCCTCGTTGTGGGCTTCGATGAAGGCGATGATATCGGCCTCGAGTTCGGCGACCGAGCGATGTACGCCACGCTGGATCTGCTTGCGGGTCAGCTCGGCAAACCACCTTTCCACCTGGTTCAGCCAGCTGGCCGAGGTCGGGGTGAAATGCACGTGCCAATGCGGACGGCGGGCCAGCCACGCCTTGACCCTCGGCGTCTTGTGCGTGGCGTAGTTATCCATGACCAGATGCACGTCCTGCCCTTCGGGCATCCGCCGGTCGAGCTCCTTGAGGAAATCCAGGAA